>NZ_JAIUHA010000011.1:0-226762 GCF_020164885.1 Mesorhizobium sp. CO1-1-7
GTCCGCACATGCACCAGAGATAGGGACCCGAAAAGCAAGAGTCTACTTCGGGACCGCTATTCGATCGCGCCGCCCTCGCCGACAGCCTCCGCCTCTCTGACGGCAGGCAAGCGTTGGCTATTGCCTATCCCGGAAATCGAGCAGCTTGGCGTGACGTAGCTTCTCCTCGCCCTTCAGGAACCGCACGCGGCCGACCAGACCGGGCTTGAGCCATTCTGCCTTTGCCTTGGCCAAGCCTATCGGAGCCGGCCCGCCGACCTTCCGTTGCACACGATCCAAAGCGCTTGTCGCTTATCAGCCTTGAACGTGACGAAGGCGCCGCCGGCATAGCGGCCCTTGTCTGCCATGAGGACCATGGCTGGTTTGCCCGCCTCGCGTTGAACGCCAATGATGTCCATTTCCTTTTCGGCATAGCACTTGATCTTGCGCCAGTTCATCGTCGTCCCGCTGCGATATTTGCTGTTCTTGCGCTTGGAAACTATGCCCTCCAGGCCGGCTTGGTTGACAAGGTGATAGACGGCATCGCCGGTCCCAGGCATCGCTTCGCTGAACTGGATGCGGCCACCGGTCGGGATCAATGCCTGGAGAATGTCGCGGCGGTCTTCCACCGGCATGTCGCGCAAATCGTAGCCGTTGAGGTGCAGGAGATCGAACGCCACCAGATAGAGGTCTCGCGACGGATTGCGGCTCGTGACGGCTGATTGCAGTGCATGGAAGTCAGACAGGCCAGCTTCATTGATGGTGATCGCCTCACCGTCGATGATGAAATCCGTCGCTTCGATCGCCGCTGCTTCGCCGGCAAGCTGGATATGGCGACCTGTCCAATCGTAGCCATTCTTGGTGATCAGCCGAATCCCGTCGTCGTCCTTTGTGACTTGGGTCCGGTACCCATCGAACTTGATCTCGTGGAGCCATTCGGCGCCCTGTGGCGGGGTGTCGACCAGTTCGGGCTCCATTGGCTTAATGAACTTCAGACGCATCAACTCACTCACGCAAACCGTCGATTCAATAAGCTTTAGCTAAAGTAGTTCCGGAACGTTTGGCGTGGCCGGATGTTGCCACCCGCATGACGAAGCTATCTGACCTCGGCCCCCCGATTCCCGGCAAACTGCATGGAGGGAAGCACATTGAAGAGCATCTTCACTTCTACAACTGCCCGCACTGCGGTCAGCGGGTCGACCAACGGGATCTGCGCCAAGTCTTCTGGCATGAGCGGCCTGGTCATGAACCGCTGGAGCTGGAGCCTGAGGCGAAGGTGATAGAATTTCCAAAGCGGAAATAACAAAGCCCGCCGGGCGTGAGCCAGCGGGCCGTTGACGGCAGATCTTCGATTAGCCGGTTGGGCCTGTGACCCTGTTCGACGAAGAGATTTAGGCCGTAACAGCGGACGGTGAGATCGGCAAAAGAATCGAAAGAACCGCCTACGGGCAAAGAATGCATAAACTTTGATGGGTCACATTAGAGCTTGGTTCGCCGGCTCGTGGTAATTGCACGCTCGCTAATGTCTGTCGGGGGTTTGAAATGTTCAGGATTTTGCGCGGCTTTGCCCGCTCCCGCAGCGGGTCGATGATGCCGCTCTTCCTGATGAGCCTGATGCCCCTGATCGCGGTCATCGGCTTCTCGGTCGACTATACAAGCGCGGTCCAGACCAAATCCAACCAGCAGCAGGCGCTGGATGCCGCGATCCTGACGATCACGACCATGGACATCACGTCGACGCTGGCGCAACGCCAGACGCTGCTGCAGGATTCCTTCGCCGCGAACGGTGGACAAGGCACCGCGACGCTGACCAACTTCGTGGCCGGCAATACCGCCACCGCCACCACGGCGCAGGCCACGGCGAGTTTCGCCATGCCGACCGTTTTCATGAGCATCGCCAGGATCAACACCGTACCGATCGCCGTCGCCTCTGCGGTCAGCAAGCCGCCCGCGCTGGTTGCGGCTACCTTCAAGGTCTCCGGGGTTTCGGGTTACTGGAACAAGACAATGACGCTTTACGGCACGCAATTCGGTGCGACGGTGGCCAAGCCGCTGATGACGATCGACTATACCTATGGGAACACCAAGGATCCCAAGGGCTACGGCACGACCAATGTCAACGTCCTCACCACCGATTCAGCCGGCAAGACCGTCACCACGCTGGTCCAGAAGCAGGTCTGCACCGTCGGCAACAATCCGCCAAGCGGCGTGACCCTCAAGACCGATGCGAGCGGCACGAAATACTACTGCGTCGATACGATGTATCCGGCCAACAGCGCCGGCGCGGCGATCGACGTCAGCGCGATGGGCGGCCTCTATTTGCAGATGGACGTACCGTCGGGCAACCCGAAAAAGCTGATCTCAAACGATCCAACGACGTCCAACCGGCTCTATAGCGGTTTGAGCGCGACCACCTTGACCGAGACGGCCACCGGCCAGCCTGTCGACATCTTCAGCGTGGTGCCTTGCGGCGCGACAGCCTACCAGGCTTGGGAAGATGGCGGCAACTCGGTCCCGGCGCCAGTCAGCAACGCCGACTTCTTCTACAACGTGACCGGCAAATGCGACTACAACAAGCGGCCCTCGGAGACGGCGCTGACACAGTGATGTGGACGATCCGCCACAAGGAAGACCAGTCAGTCCGCCAACCCGGCATCGTGGTGGACGATAGCATCGAGCACCGTTTCATAGACGCTGCCGGTCTCTTCCTCGATTTCCGTGCTGCTGATCCCGATCGCCTTGGCGTCGGCGAAAAGCTTCTGAATAGACTCGGCAACTGAAAATCACGTCCGAACTTGCCAGACCTGACACATTGCAGCTCATCCACTTGTCAAGGAAATTGACGCCCCGCGTGCTCATTCGGGCATAAGTCGCCGGGACGTATTAGGTTCCGCTCATCCTTCTGGCCGCGGAGTGACGCCCACTGCGGCCGCCTCACTTCCCTTTGCTTCGCTGGATCGCTTTTGGAGAGCGGCTTGCAGCCGTGCAGCGGCCAGCAAAACGCTGTCCGGGGTCGGTTCGGGGGGATTGGCCTTTTCCATGTTTTATAACAAATGTTAGTCCCGATTGTTCCGGCTGAGGCTGCTGGCGCGTGTCTACGGCGCAGTCTTTTCAAGTCGCAAGCTGCCGAGAGCTTCGAGCGACTGCGCACTCTGCCCTCGATAATGATCTCTGCCGAGGACTGTGACGCGGCCCTCGGCTTGATCAGAATGGTGATCGAGCAAACGTGTCCCGCCGGCGTCCTGCCTAGCCGAGAGATGGTCAATGCGCTCTATGGGCCGGCCCCGAGGGATGAGGCGGAGGCGCTCGCCAAAGCGATCATCGCCACTGTGGAGAAACTGACCACGCCGCCCTGAGACCGCGAGCGACGACTACTTCGTCAAACCGGGTTGGAATGCACTATAGCATCAAGGATGGTTTGATAGAGGCTGTCGACCTCCTCGTCTATCTCCCCCCGCTTTATGCCGACTGCCTTGGCATCGGCAATGAGCTTGTGCGTGAGTTCGTCAACGGAGATCACGTCCGCGTTGGTGGTCCCAGGGACGTTGTTGGCGATCCATTGATCGAGAAAGATGACGCCGCGCGTGCTCATTCGGGCATAAGTCGCCGGGACGTATTAGGTTCCGCTCATCCTTCTGGCCGCGGAGTGACGCCCACTGCGGCCGCCTCACTTCCCTTTGCTTCGCTGGATCGCTTTTGGAGAGCGGCTTGCAGCCGTGCAGCGGCCAGCAAAACGCTGTCCGGGGTCGGTTCGGGGGGACTGGCCTTTCCATGTTTTATAACAAATGTTAGTTCCGATTGTTCCGGCTGAGGCTGCTGGCGCGTGTGTCTACGGCGCAGTGTTTTCAAGTCGCGAGCTGGCCGGAACCAAAGCGGAGAATGAGTATTTCCTAATGGAAGGGGGCTCCCAGGGACGCGACACAATGGATGGACATTTCGAACTGGAGCTAGCTAAGGCCAGGCTGAGCGTGAGCCAAGCTGAATCCGACCTGAAACGCCTCGAGCGGATAACGGACAAGCGCTATGGCGTGGGCATCGATCTCGCCCTCTGCGACACAATAAGAGGCGCCCAGCGGCGTGTCGGCGAAGCAAGAGCGCACCTGACGAGGATCAAGGCCGGCAAAGCCTGATCTCGCATTAGAAAAGCAAACGCCCACTGGTGCGAGCCAATAGCCAGTCACGGACGACGGTCGCCCGCATTCGATCAGCCCTGGCTTCTGGACCCCTCATATGGAGTGGCCTGTCAGGCCTGTCGAGGTTTTGTTACCGCCCCCTACGGCTGGGTAGTGCCTAAATCCGAACGACCCTATCCAGCCTTAAGCGTATCCGCTGGCCTTCCGCATAGGACAGCGCAAAAGGTTCCAGTATAAATGACCGGGTGAGTTCCCGGTCTTTCTCAAGCACGCGGACGAACCATTCTCCGCAGGCCTCGAACACTTCAATGCAAGGCAGAGCCTTGCCGTTCAGCATCACGACAACATCATCCATCACAGCTCCCTTGAAGGCAACGCGCAACGTCATTTCTACACGTCCGTTGAAATCTGTCTTTCAATTACAAAAGACATACAACTTCGATTCTACAGTGCCGGACTGTTGAGGACATAAGGCGCTGCTGGTGGGCCGAGATTTACCCGCGCTAAGTTTAGTCCAGCTTCTGGATCCGGCCCTTTTCGATGTGGAACGCCCCGCTGTTCCCGCCTTGGCGTTCGAAATCCGACTGAATTTCGTCCCATGTGCCAAGATACTGGCCGCACTCGGCGCAGTTGATCGGCGTTGAAGGTTGAGCGTCTCCAGGAATCTGCAGGCGGATCGTGCCGCAGTATGGGCATTCCAGGAGATGGTCCAGGTACTTACCGGCCATGGTTGCTTGCAATGCACTCCGCACAGAGTTCTAGCGAGAAGAGTTCAAACGCAAGGATGTTGTCCCGCTCCGGCGCCGAAAAATTTCAATCGCTTAAGGGGCACGATTATCATATGTTAATCCCTGAAGCGCCGAAACGGGACGCGACGATGACAGGTAAGAAGCCGCCGCAGGACAACCTCATCGAAAGGCTTATCCGAGAGACCGGGATAGCGAGGCGCAAGCGACAGAGCTTGTCCTGTTGCTGGGCAGAGAGTGGAATTTGTTCGTTCGCGAGGCGAAACTCCTTCTGGGCGAAAAATAGCATGCCGGCCAGTTCTGATTGTACATGCGAGGCTCGACGGAAAAAGCCCGCCGGCCGAGCCAGCGGGCAAGGGTTACTTGGGAAGGCCGCTGGAGTGGACGGCCCGATCCCGAACACTCGTGTCCGGTAAATGTTCCATAGCTAAATTAGTCCACCAACAGTCCAGCTTGCAGTTAGTCGCGATGGTGACCTTCGCCAGCAAGTCTCTGAACAATACCGTCGCAACGGTGGTGGTGTGTTCCGAACCCGTCGGCCACCAAGGGGGACGGCGGCGGCGCGGGCGTGAGGCTGCGGAGAATCTGGCGTGATCTTCAGCAGATATCAGGCGGGCGGTGGCAACGACATGCCGACCCGGCAGTACAGACGAAAGTCGCTCGCACTTGATCAGCGCTGGCTTCTCACATCACACGTTGCTCAGGCCGGATACGGCTACCTGGGCAGCGATGCTACCCAGGCGTTCGCGCTTCTGCAGTTCTGCCTTTTCATCGGCCTTCTTCACGGTAACTCTCCCCCGCGTTGTCCCTCAGCGTAAAAAACTGGCTTTGTCGACAAAGCTTGTCAAGCAATGAAATGGCCCGCTGCCACGAGGGGAAAGCAGCGGGCCGGTGCGCCACGGGCGGGGAGCATGAGTATGGCGCCTGTGGGTGGAACTTCGGCTAATCCAACTTGTTCCGGAAGGATATGGCTCATGGTGCGCAATTGGCCAACCGACATAGTGAGCTGATCCGCTCAGCATATTTGTGGCGGAGAGTCCTTGAATGGCGGCGCCGCTGTCGCCCATGGGAGACGGAAGGCTGCTGACGTTCCAAACGTGAGATCTCTTACCTCAGTATGAATACCCGGCAATTAGCATAGGCGGCAGGATCATCATCACCAAAAACTTTGGTGACGACATGATGGGTATGATCACATGCTCGCCTTCTTGATGATCATCGTCGCCATGGCCAAGCGTGATTGTTCTTTGCCGAGTCCACGCTGGGAGCCGCCCCTGACTCAGCATCTGGTGGCGGGGCTGGCGACGGCTGCACCGACTACATCAGGCGGCCACCGGTGACCGCAATGACAGCTCCGGTGATATAGCTTGCGCCTGCCGTGGCAAGCAGAACGTAGGTGGCCGCCAACTCGGCCGGATGGGCGGGGCGTCCGATGGGCGTGTTGCGACCGAACTCGGCGACCTTTTCCGGTGGCATCGTTGAAGGGATCAGGGGAGTCCAGACGGGGCCGGGGGCGACGGCGTTGACACGGACGCCGCGCTTGGCGACCATTTTAGACAGTCCCTTGGTCAGATTCACGATAGCGCCCTTGGTGGCGGCGTAGGCCAGGAGCTGTGGGGACGGATCGGCTGCCTGGATTGACGCGGTGTTGATGATGCTGGCACCATTGCCCATGTGCCGCAATGCTGCTTTTGACAAAAAGAACTGGCTGTAAATGTTCGTCCTGAACGTCTGATCCAGCTCTTCCGCAGAGAGCTCCGCAATATCGTCAAGCGTGGCTTGGTGAGCAGCGTTGTTGACCAGGATGTCGACTTGCCCCAACTGACGCATGGCCGTCTCGACTATGTCTACGCAATGCCTTTCGTCCCCGACGTCGCCGGCAACAAGAACGGCACGCCTGCCCGCTTTCTCCACCCAGTCGGCCGTCTCGCGCGCGTCGTCGTGTTCATTCAGGTAAGACAAGACAATATCGGCACCCTCCCTGGCAAAAGCAATGGCCACTGCGCGACCGATCCCGGAGTCCCCACCCGTGATAATAGCCGTTTTGCCTTCAAGCTTGCCACTCCCCTCGTAACTGTGCTCCCCGTGATCGGGCCGCGGGGACATTGCGTTCGTCTGGCCCGGAGCACGCTGCTGTTGCTTCGGCAGTTTCTCTTGCAGGTCGAGGGTGTCCACATCAGAGATCATATTCATTCGTCTCCTTAACCGCTGCGCCCAACCACTCGAAGACCGGGATGTTCCACTGAGCCGTCGCTTAAGGACTTCAAGCGCAAGCGCCGGCCGCCCCCTCGCATCCCGTTACCATCTTCGCAGAAGGCGGTTGCACGCGCGAATACCTGGCCACGCGCTGGTCTGTCTGGCGGACAAGACTGGCGGCGCATCCAAGATGCTATGAGCAAATTTTTGGGTGCATTGCCAGAAGCCGGCACGATGAGGGCGTGCCTGTCAGGATCAGACAATTTCAACCCTAGGAAACACACAAAAAGCTCGCTGATCAGGGTGCTGGTCCACGAATATCTGCTTGCCTGCCTCACGCTCAAGCGCGTCTTGAGTGTCACGGTAGTTTCAAGAAAGTTCACGCCCTGGATTGCCAAGCAGTCACCGCGATGGATGCGGCTCATGCCAAATCAGCTCCGCTGATCCCAATGTCGCCGTCAAAGATCTTCGGAACAGTCGTGCCCTGATGTCGAGCCCTGTTTCTCTCGGCGTCCAGCAATTCATACTCCCCAGCTAAGCCGTTCATGAACAGCTTGAGTAGGTGTGCAGCCAAGCGCTCCCGCTGTGGCGACTTGGACGCGACACCGCGCTCGTTACTGATCGTCTCTGGAATGGCTCCAAAATTCTCTCCACGCACCGGAACATCGGTCCGCCGTTGCGGTTCGACAGGCAGCGGACACAGTCGATCCAAAGAAGCATCGGCCCGCTTACGACAGGCGCGAGGTCCCACCCCTAGATCTTGCGGGCAGAGGAGCAAGCTATGCGGGCGTTGGTCTGGCACGGCAAGGAAGACATACGCTGCGATCAGGTTTCCGATCCGGAAATTGTGGATGAGCGTGACGCCATCATCAGGGTGACGAGTTGTGCGATTTGCGGCTCCGACCTTCACCTCTACCATAATTTTGTGCCGGCCATGCTGCCCGGCGACATCATGGGCCACGAGATGATGGGGGAGGTCGTGGAGGTCGGGAAGGGAGTCAACGGCGCTCTGAAGAAAGGCGACCGGATCGTCGTGCCGTTCACCATAATCTGCGGTGAGTGCGACCAGTGCAAGCGACAGAACTTTTCGGTTTGCGAACGCACGAACCGTAAGAAGAATCTCGGTGACAAGGTGTTCGGGCACACCACCGCGGGTCTGTTTGGATACACTCATCTGACCGGCGGCTATCCCGGGGGACAGGCGGAGTACATGCGGGTGCCGTTCGCCGACGCCACGCACGTGAAGGTGCCTGACAGCCTTACCGACGAGCAGGTCCTCTTCCTCGGCGACATCTTTCCCACAGGATGGCAAGCCGCGGCTCAGTGCGAAATAGAGCCCACCGATACCGTTGCGGTGTGGGGCTGCGGCCCAGTTGGGCAGATGGCGATACGCAGCGCCCTGCTGCTCGGCGCGAAACAGGTGGTGGCGATCGATTGCCTGCCGGAACGGCTGTCGATGGCCGCGGCAGGCGGTGCCATAGCCATCAATTTTGCCGAGGAAAGTGTCGTTGAACGGCTGCAGGAACTCACCGGTGGGATGGGTCCTGAGAAGTGCATCGATTGCGTCGGCATGGAAAGCCACGTCTCGCTGGCCCAGCCCGATACCCTCTACGATCGCGCAAAGCAGTTGATGCTGATGGAAAATGATCGACCGCACGTTCTGCGTGAGATGATTTATGTCTGCCGGCCGGCCGGCGTGATCTCGATCCCCGGCGTCTACAGCGGGCTGGTCGACAAGCTCCCGATGGGACCGGCAATGAACAAGGGGCTCACGTTCCGCATGGGGCAGACCCATGTCAACCGTTGGACCGAGGATCTGTTACGCCGCATCGAAGATGGCCAGATCGACCCGTCCTTCGTCATCACCCATACCGTCGGGCTTGAGCAGGGACCCGAAATGTACAAGGCGTTTCGCGACAAGCAGGACAGCTGCATCAAGGTTGTACTGAAACCGTAGGAAATCGTCATGACCGTGGTTGCTAAAGGTTCCAACATCACCCGATCGCCTGGCGATCCCAAAGTGCTGAAGGCTGGGCCGAGTGTGGTCGGCGCCTCCGACGGCCTTGCCCGCAAGCTCGGCTGGTTCAGCATCGTGCTGGGTGCCGTCGAGGTGGTTGGCGCCGAGCGGATTGCCGGCGCGCTCGGCATGAGCGGCAAGGAAGGGCTGATCCGCGCGTATGGGGCGCGAGAAATAAGCAGCGGCATACTCTCGCTTTCGGTGGACAAGCAGGCCGGGTTGTGGAGTCGGGTGGCTGGCGACGGCCTGGACATCGCGACATTGCTGACGGCGTATCGGGATGACAACCCAAAGCGCGACAATGTGGGCCTTGCGCTTGCCATGGTCGCCGGTCTTGCACTGCTCGACATCATCGGTGCGAAAGGCGTGACCGGGCGCCACTCACGCAACGGAACTAAGCCACGCGACTACAGCGATCGCAGCGGCTTTCCCCGAGGCGCTGCAGTAGCCCGAGACCTTGCCCGCTCGCAGCGCGGCCGGGAGGCCGGCGCAGCCTGACAGAGTTGCCGAAACCGTGGCGGCATGCGACCCGCGAGAGGTCGTGTCCCAGAGGGGGTTGGTCTCGGCGACCCTACGTTGATAGAACAGGCTAGGCCGTGATCATGACCGTCGAGTGGCCGTTCTGTGCGTCGGAAGCATCGGGGCACGGTAGCCCGCAATGTCTCTTGGCAAGGTTCCGGCGATCCTCAGGCCGAGCCGCGTTCGGGCAAGTCGGTCTCTTCCGCCACCTCTTTTCGCAGATCTCGGCGCAAGCGTTCCGCTTCGTCGGAATTGTTTTCGTCGTCAGTCCGCTCAAGTTCGCGATCGATTGTCTCGCGCGAGCCTTCCACAGGATCCTGTTGCGGAGATGTTTTCGGGCCGGTTTCCATCTTGCCTTTGTCCGGAACGGCGCAGTCGAGAGATTTCGACATCTTCAGCTTCCCTTCGTCTGCCAACATGACCGACTTTGGAATGAGCATCGTCGGACCCTGCCGAACCGGATCGTCGATGATTTGTTCCGGGCTAGACCCCGGTTTCGTTTTGCCCGTCCGCATCAGGCGATGCCCCTCCCCCATTCCAAGTTTCGCTGAAATTCCTGTGTTTGGCGCCACCGTGGCAACGGAACTACAGCCGTGCAGAGTCGAACCGGTGAAGGCCGCGCTGGTCAAGCAGACCGATGCGGGTCCGCCTCAGCATCTCGCTGCTTGAAAGCGAGTTGTGGAAAGCTGGCAGTCGCAGGAATGGCGTTCAGGGTATCAGCTAACAGCCTAAAAAGCCCGCCTCGCTAGACTTGAGAGCGTGCTTGCAACCTATGCACCCATCGGGCGTTGGACAGCAACGGCTTGGGTTATGCGCAACGCACCAAGTGATTTTCGGGAAGCAATATGGCTGACAGGCGCTCAATCAGAACTCCGCTGGCTCGAGTGCGGGGCCTTGGATCGGCTAAACATGGAACCGAAGCGTTCATACTGGAACGGCTGACATCTACTGCACTGTTGATCCTGGTCATTTACATCGTCGCGGTCGTTATCAGGCTGATCGGAGAGCCTCGAGATGTCGTCGTCCGCGTCATCGGGTCGATCTATGTCGCACCCGCCCTCATCGCCTTCATTTTGGTCAACTGCATCCACATGCGGCTGGGCATGCAATCGATCATCGAAGACTACTGCCACGCGACCGTGCTGAAATCGATTCTGCTGATCGCCAACTGGTTGTTTTGCTGGGCGGTAGCCCTCGTCAGCTGTTTCGCCGTGCTCGTGATCAGCTTCCGATAGGCGCAGGTTCTCCCTTCAAGATCACGGCCAGCGCGGCGCGCCTTCCAACTCAGCACCGTCCCGTCACCTGTCGCGCGCGGCAGCCGCCATCATTCGATTCTCGGGAGCTTGTCCCATTGATGGAAAGGGGGTGGAGAGGGCAACTCCCACTCCAATGTGGTGGCTCCTGCTCCCCATGGGTTCATGCCGGCCGCCCTTCGCCGGGAGAAAGCCTCCAAGATGCCGAAGAGGAAAACCACGACACTCGCGGCCGACAAATATGATCCGTACGATGAAATCATGTTCCAGCCGGCGAATGCGTCGGGATAGTCGATATAGCGACGCGGCATGCTCGCCAGGCCAAGGAAGTGATGGGGGAAGAAGACGAGGTTGACACCGACGAAGGTCGTCCAGAAATGGATTCCGGCTACAAGTGGGTTGTACAGATATCCCGTCATTTTCGGGAACCAGTAATACCAGCCCGCGAATATGCCGAAGATCGCTCCGAGTGAAAGTATGTAGTGGAAATGCGCGACGACAAAATATGTGTCGTGCAATTCACGGTCGAGGCCGGCATTTGCGAGTTGGACGCCCGTCACCCCGCCAACAGTAAAGAGGAATATGAAGCCGAGCGCCCAGAGCATCGGCGTCCGCAGGCTGACTGAACCGCCCCACATAGTCGCGATCCAGGAGAACACTTTTATCCCGGTCGGCACTGCGATCACCATTGTCGCGAAGGTGAAGTAGCGCTGAGTGTCGAGGCCTATTCCGCTTGTGTACATGTGGTGTGCCCAGACGACGAAGCCGATCGCCCCGATCGCCACGATTGCGTATACCATCCCGAGATACCCGAAGATCGGCCTTCGCGAGAAAGTCGAGATCACCTGACTTACGATGCCGAAGGCGGGCAGGATCATGATGTACACTTCCGGATGGCCGAAGAACCAGAAGAGATGCTGGTAAAGCAGCGGGTCGCCTCCGCCGTCCGGCGCGAAGAACGTGGTTCCGAAATTGCGGTCGGTCAGGAGCATGGTGATGGCGCCGGCCAACACCGGCAGAGCTAGCAGCAGCAGAAAGCCGGTGATGAGGATCGACCACACAAACAGGGGCATCTTGTGCAGCGTCATCCCCGGCGCGCGCATGTTGAAGATGGTCGTAATAAAATTGATAGCCCCCAGTATAGAGGAGGCACCCGCAATGTGCAGCGACAAGATAACCAGATCGACCGCGGGACCGGGATGGCCGGAGGTCGACAGTGGCGGGTAGAGAAACCAGCCGGTCCCGGAGCCATAGCCGCCCGGCACGCTGGGCACGAAGATCGACAACAAAAGCAGCATGAATGCCGGTGGCAGCAGCCAGAACGAAACGTTGTTCATACGTGGGAACGCCATGTCGGGGGCGCCGATCATGATCGGAACCATCCAGTTGGCGAAGCCGCCGATCAGGGCGGGCATTACGGTGTAGAAGATCATGATCAGCGCGTGGGCCGTCGTGAAGACGTTATAGAGTTGCTTGCCCGCATCGATGGCCTCGTCGCCTTGATAGCCGTAGATCATCGACGCCAGTCCGGGGAAAAACTGGATCCCGGGTTGCTGCAGCTCAATCCGCATGCTCACCGACAAAAGCATACCAATGACGCCCGCGAGGAAAGCGAAGATCAGATAGAGTGTACCGATGTCCTTGTGGTTGGTCGAGAACAGCCACCGGGTGATGCCGCTTGGCTTGTGGTCGTCGCGACTGCCCAGATCTGTTGCGATATGTTCACTCATGACCGTCTCCGCTTGGGCCGTCCGTCAACCAGCACCCGAACCGTGCTGGCAGTTGAATGTTCCCCCCACAGACCTGCGTCTGGAACATTCAACGGAAGCCATGGTTTGGCTCAGCGCAGCATCACCCTGCGGAGGAGGATCAGCATTCATGCTGGCGATAATTGCTGCGGCAATGGTTCTGACGACGGTGGTTGGTGGGCTGATATCCGCCTTCTCGATCGAGGCGCGTCACGGCCTCCACGACCCCACGCTAGACCAGTCCACGCCTACGCGACGGCCCACCCCGGCCTGGAGGCAGTGGTCCTGACATGGATGCGATTACCGAGACGTTCGATCGGAGAATCCGAGCAGGGTGGCTGCTGCTCGGCTTCGCGCTCGGTGGGTTTCTCGACGGCATCGTCCTGCATCAGATCCTGCAATGGCATCATCTTCTCTCGGGCCTCGCCGACCCGGCGGGCTCCAACCTGCGCTTCCAGATCATGGCCGACGGCCTCTTTCACCTTTTCATGTATGTGCTCGCGGTGGCCGGCGCAGTGCTGCTTGTGGCCGCGAGGGCGGCCGGCGCGCGGCCTGGGACCACGACTGAGATCCTGCGGGTTGCCTTGGTCGGGTTCGGCGTCTGGCATATTTTTGATGCCGTTTTGTTCCATTGGCTGCTAGGGCTGCATCGGATCAAGATGAACAGCGACATGCCGCTCGCCTGGGATATGGCGTGGCTCGTCATCTTCGGCATTGTGCCCCTTCTTATGGTGGTGGTGCTGCCCAACCGCGGCGGACCGGCACGCGGCGCGTCGGCAGCGCTTACCAGCATCGTCTTGCTTGCAGGATTGGCAGCGGGCGCCGGCCCGCTCTTCAACGGTGCCGCCAATTCGGTCATCGTCTTTCGGGGCGGCATGGAACCAGCGACGATGATGCGGGCCATTCAAGTCGCCGACGCCCGTCTGAAATGGGTCGACGGCAGCGGCACCGTCTGGGCGGTCGACCGCGTCTCGTGGCGCGGGTTGGTGATCCTTTACGTGCGCGGCGCCCTAGTCGTCAGCACGACGCCAATTATTACCGGATGCCTCGCCTGGACCGATCCCGCCGGAGCGAGCCCTGACTTCAGATCGCTGCGAGCCATACCTGACAGCCTATGACTTTCGAACCGGACAGGAGCATCAAGCATGCAACTCGCCAAGAGCAGGCATGGGCGAATCTTGAATTCGCGCATCGTCGTGGTCGGCAGTGGCTTTGCCGGTCTGAAGGTTGCCAAGGCGCTCGGAAGGCGGAGATCGGGGGTGACGATCATCGACCGCCACAATCACCACCTGTTCCAGCCCTTGCTCTATCACGTTGCAACCGCCGCCCTGTCGGCGCCTGACATCGCCGAGCCAATCCGCAAGATACTGGGCCGCTGTCCCTCGGTTCAGTTCCTCTTCGGCGATGTCGCTGGGATCGGCACCGAGGGCGGGATGCTTGTGCTGGCCGATGGAACCCGGTTCCCTATACATACTGGTCCTGGCAACCGGTTCGCAGCCGTTTTATGTCGGCCAGGACAGCTGGGCTCGGGTTGTCCGGGCTTGAAGACCATCGAGGATGCCCGCACGATCGGGTCGCGATTGCTGCTGTCGTTCGAGCTTGCGGAACGGATAACCTATCCAGTCGAGCAATCCCGGCTAATGACGATCGCCATCATCGGAGGCGGCCCGACCGGCGTGGAACTCGCGGGCTCGATCGCAGAACTCAGCCGGCACACCCTGGCGCGCGACTTCCGTAACATCCGGCCGGAGAAGACAAGCATCATACTCGCCGAAGCCGGCGACCGTCTGCAGCTGGCGGATTCTGCGCCTGGAAAGGCTCGGCGTCGAGGTCGCCCTCGGCAATCGCGTCGAGGCGGTCGAAGCACAGAAGATCACGGTAGGCGGCAAGGTCATCCCGGTGGCCTTGACGCTCTGGGCCGCGGAGTGGCCGCTTCGCCGCTGGCGGCCCGGCTTGGTGTCGGGCTCGACCGCGGCGGCCGGGTGAAGGTTGCATCCGACCTGCAGGTAATCGGCCGTTCCGACGTCTTCGCGCTTGGCGACGTGGCGCTGTTCCTCGACGAGAACGGCCAGCCATTGCCGGACCTTTCACAGGGCGCCAAGCAGGAGCGCGAGCACCTCGGCAGGGCACTGGCACGCCGGGTGGATACCGGCGAGGCGTTGCGGCGCCAGGCTGATCGCCGAGGAACGGGTTGAACCGGGTTCACCATCGTCGCCCGTCGCGGAACAGCCAACCCCGAGAGAGGCGTTGCCAGGGATGCGGGCGCCCTCCCCGGCATTGTCCGCGCGCCACCATGAGATTATAGCGCGTGCGTTCGGGGCTCACCGGGCTGCGCTCAGGGTTGAAAACCAGCCTTCAGCGATGTCAGGAGACGCCCGGCAAACGGTCGTGGTTCAAGAGCCAGCGTGAAAATGCCGGAGGGGTTGAGGAGGGTTTGCGGCCTGGACACCGACAGGGCTGTTTCCCACCCCCAGCTATCGAGCAGCGGGTAGATGGAGTAAGCAAGCAACGGGACGCCAGCCGATGCAGCCGCAGCGCATTCCAGCAGCATCTCCTGGTGCCAGCGCGCGCCATAGTTGAAATAGGGCGTTCCGGTTTCGGTGACCATCATAGGCAGGTGGTAGCGATTGTAGTAGTCGGTGATCACCGCCTCGAGGCCCGCGCGCGCGCCTGAACTGACCTCGCCGGCATAATTCTGGGGCTCGGCACTGAGGTGTTTTCCTTTCGTGTCGAAGTCCTCGTTGTGAGCGTAATAGTCGACCCCGAAAACGGTGTCCCTCTTCATCGTTACCTTGAACTCCCTGTTTAGTTTTCGATGCAGGTCCTGGACTTCCTTCAGCATATGCAGGACCCGCTGCAGGCTGTCCGGCAGCGGCCGGCCGGTCGCCGGGCTGCCGTCGAGATAATGCTTGATGGCCCAATCCAGGGATGTGCGCGACGAGGGCGCGGTCGCGTTCCATTTCGCGAGGTGCTCGGCGGGCGTCATTAGCTCCAGCTTTTCGAAATCCGCTTCGAGCAGCCAGTCCTCTCCAAGAATCAGGTCGCTGCCGAAAAAGCGTATGTGCCGGTTGAACTCATCCCATCCTGGCTTGAAGACCGCTGCCTCGGGGTGGATGTAAAGCATGCGCCGTTTGCTTGGCGCCAGTTCCTCCTCTATGGCAAGCCGCGCCAGCACGGCGGCCTTGGCGACCTGCACGGCACGCTCGATGTAGTAGGTGGTGTGCAACGGGCTTTGCCAACGCGGAAATGCCCCGTTCCACATCTCGCTGTTGAAGCCGATGGTCGTCTCCGGCTCGTTGATCAAGGTCACTGCCTTGATCCTTGGGCCATAGCGATTGATCGCCGCCCGCGAGAAGGCGGCGAAATAGGCTGGCCACTCCTGACTGAGCTGGCCCGGCCCTGGGTGCGACCGTCCGGTCCGGCGACCCGGAACCGATCCTCGATGCCGAAATGGTGCAGGTCGAGGCTGACCCGCAGGCCGGCGCGGTCGAGGTCGTCGATCAGCCCGTCATGCGCCAGCCAGGTCTCGTCCCGCTCCGGATCAATCAAGTGGTTCGAGAGGCCAAGCCTGACGTTCAGGATCCCGAGATAGAGCAGACGGGCAGCTAGGACACGCCGCCGCTCGTGGTCAAAGAGGCCTTGGTCGTCGAGGGAATCCCAGCGGTAGCTTTCGTCGCGGGTCAAGGGATTGCCGGATTCGACACCCGTCCAGAGGAAGCTCTTAAGCGACGGCCGCCCATATATCTGCACGTATAAGTCGCTAGTCGCCGCATTCCGCGCGCGCTCGTAGGCTGATGGCGCAACGACCGGTGTCACGGCGCGACTGATCAGGGTCGGCTCATTGAACTGGGCATCTACCGATCGCGGCTCCCGGTCGAGTTGCTCGACAAGAAGGGTCTTCGCTCTTGCCCAGTTGATGAGCGCGGTGTCCGTGTCCCCGGCAAGCGCTGCCCAGCTTTGGGCGAGACTGATAGAAAACAACAGGAGCAACGCGGCGGCGGAACTCAGGCAGGTGTCCGACGGAGCCAGTTTAATGCCGGATGATCGTACGGGCATGGTCTTTCTGCTGCTCACTTAGGCCTCAGGACTTCAGGTCCCCGGGCCGAACTGCAACCTCGCCGCTAAGTTCCTCCTCCGGCAGCGTCATAGTGTCTTCGATGTGTCGGAATGGTCGAGGGTTCGTGATTGTGCGCGCCACAGCCGGAGCCTTATTGACGTTCCGTACGCGCTCCGACCATCGCCCTCGATCGGCCGCTCGAGGAAGGCCTTCACCTTGCCGTAGATCTCCTCGCACAGCCGCGAGACCTGGCTCTTGGAGATGCCGCTCATCCCCATGGCCTTGACCAGGTCGTCAACCGATCGGGTCGAGATGCCTTGCACACAAGCTTCCTGGATAACGGCGGTCAGCGCCTTCTCGGCCATGCGGCGCGTTCGAGGAAACCCGGGAGGTAGCTTCCCTTCCTGAGCTTCGGGATGCGCAGCTCGACCGTGCCGGCCCGCGTCTCCCAGTCCCGGTCGCGGTAGCCATTGCGCTGGGCGAGCCGCAGCGGGTTCTTCTCGCCATAGCCACTCCGGTGGCAGCCCCAACCTCCATTTCCATCAGCCGCTCGGCGGCAAAGCCGATCATCTCCCGCAGCAGATCGGCATCCGGGGTCTTCTCCACGAGCGTGCGCAGGTTCATCATGTCGTCGGTCATCGGTGGTCCTTCCAAAGTGGGGTTGGTGTCAACAACCAAACTCTACCGGAAAGCGCCGATGACCACCGACACGCCGCTCACTCGCTACAGCGCTACTAACGGCGCGCTCGTGAGTGGCTTCGTAACCGCCGAGCTACACCACCCGATGGGACACGACCCGACGACACGAAGTTCATTCCAGAAATCGCGGACGCGGCACGCAACCATCCACAAACCTCCGCGGTGCCGGAGCGGTAGCACCGCAGTGTCTGCATCCGGCGTGACGGTCGCGCCAGGATTATCTCAGGGCAGCGCTCCAACGCCGGTGTACTGCAGCCACTTGCGCGTGTTTGCTTGGCGTCCAGATCAGCTGGGTTGCTACCCTTATTGTTGGCTCTGCCCCTCGCTCTGCCTGCAGTACACCCGCCGCCGCAACGCTTGCTATTGTTCGGCGAGTTCATCCGGAGGGACTGAGCGAACATGTTTTATGGGCGCTGGACGTTTTACGGCTCGATGCCTCGCCTGAACACGGGCGAACGGCTGCATGGGACGTTCGGCCGGGGCCGCTCTGTGAGTACCACCTCAGCACGTCAGGAGATAGAGCTGCCGGCGCGGTATGCCGGCCGCAAACCATAATTCAACATCACTACCAGCATCATTTAATACATCGTGCGGAACATCCGCGCGACGGCGAGGTTTGGCTGGCACTGAACGCCTCTCATAATATTTCTAAGGACCAAGATGGATATCGATCTTCAGCGTAAAAACAACCACAGGCTGCCACAAATCCGCAGAAGCTTATTGTGCTTCTCTCACCTTAGATGGAACTTCGTTTTTCAAAGACCGCAGCACATTCTAACCCAGGCAAGCCAATGCTACGATGTATTTTTCTTCGAAGAGCCGATTTTTACGGAAGAAACCACTGCCTACCAGAAAAGCTATACGAGCACTGACGGGGTGACAGTGGTCGTGCCGCACATTCCCAGACATCTCAACGGACCGCAGATCACGCGTGCGCAACGCAAGCTGGTTGACGGCTTAGTGGAAAGCCTCGAAGCAACGCCGGCACTGCTGTGGTACTATACGCCCATGGCCCTGCCTCTCAGCCGGCACATTTCCGCTGAGCTTTGCGTCTACGACAACATGGATGAGCTTTCGAGCTTCCGCGCGGCGCCGCCCCGGATGATGGCGCTGGAGCGCGAACTTCTCAGGCGCGCCGATGTCGTCTTCACCGGTGGTCAGAGCCTTTATGAGGCCAAGCAGCATCGTCATCGCAACATCCACCCATTTCCAAGCAGCATCGACAAGGCTCATTTCGGCAAGGCCCGCCTTGCCGGTACGCCGTCTCTCGATCAGGACAGGATCCCCGGCCCCAGGCTTGGTTTCTTCGGCGTCATCGACGAGCGCATGGATCTGGACCTGGTGGATCGCATGGCAGCCTTGCGGCCGGATTGGCAGTTCGTGATGATCGGCCCGGTGGTCAAGATCGACCCGGCAGACCTTCCCCGCCGGCCGAACGTTCACTGGCTGGGCGGCAGGGATTACAAGCAGCTTCCTCATTATCTGTCCGGGTGGGACGTCGGCATCATGCCGTTCGCCAGGAACGAGTCGACCCAGTTCATCAGCCCGACCAAGACCCCGGAATTCCTCGCCGCCGGCGTACCGGTGATTTCGACCTCGGTCCGGGATGTTGTGCGGCCGTACGGACAGCTCGGCCTGGTCGAAATCGCGGATACTGCGGAGAAATTCATAGAGCGTGCCGAACATCTGCTAGCTCGCCCGAAGGACGAGTGGCTGCGAAAGGTGGATCGACACCTGTCGGGCATGTCCTGGAGGTCGACCTGGCAGGAAATGCTTTCGCTTATCACGGAGACGCGAGAGCGGCGCACGTCCGGTCCCCAAGCGATACATGCGTCGGAGAGCAGCTATGTTTGATTGGCTGGTTGTCGGCGCCGGCTTTGCCGGGAGTGTGCTCGCCGAGCGCCTCGCCTCCCAGCGGGGAGACCGGGTCCTCGTGGTCGACCGGCGTCCGCATGTCGGCGGCAATGCCTATGACTGCTACGATGAGGCCGGCCTGCTGATCCATAAATATGGACCACACATCTTCCACACCAACTCCGAGCAGGTCTTCGATCATCTTTCGCAGTTCACCGAATGGCGTCCGTATGAGCACAGGGTCCTGGCCGAAGTCGACAAGAAGCTGGTGCCGGTCCCGATCAATCTCGAAACGATCAACACACTGTACGGGCTGGATCTGACGCCGGAGCAGCTCGAGGAGTGGTTCGCTGCGCGCGCCGAGCCGGTCGAGGAAATCAGATCGTCCGAAGACGTGGTGGTGAGTCGTGTCGGGCGTGAGCTCTACGAGAAATTCTTCCGCGGTTATACCCGCAAGCAATGGGGCGTCGACCCCTCGGAACTGGACAAGTCGGTGACCGCGCGCGTGCCGACCCGGACCAATCGCGACGACCGCTATTTCACTGACAAGCTTCAGTACATGCCTGCCGCCGGCTATACTCGCATGTTCGAGCGCATGCTTCATCACCCGAACATCCAGGTCATGCTCAAGACCGACTATTCGCAGATGCGCGAAGAGTTCGCCTACAAGCGGCTGATCTTCACGGGACCGGTCGACGAGTATTTCGGCTACTGCTACGGCCGGCTGCCCTATCGCTCGCTGCGCTTCGAGCACAAGACGCTGCAAAAGGAATGGCACCAGCCGGTGGCCGTCGTGAACTACCCGATGGAGCACGACTACACGCGCGTCACTGAGTACAAGCACCTAACGGGTCAGCAGCATCCCTGGACCAGTTTGACCTTTGAATACCCAACGGCGGACGGCGACCCCTATTACCCCGTACCGACGGCGGAGAACGCCGATCGCTATCGGAGGTACGAGGCCCTGGCGCGTACCACGGAAGACGTCTGGTTCGTCGGCAGGCTGGCTACCTACCGCTACTACAATATGGACCAGGTCGTCGGTCAGGCCCTCGCCACCTACCGGAGAATCGAAGCCTCGGTTCCCAGTGACAACCGCGCCCCTCTTGAGACCGCGGTGTCCAAGATGAGCGGCATTCTGCAAGCGATTTAATGATTGGCGGCGACGATGCGGACCGAGACCATGCAGGCCACGCCGGAGATCTGGGGAGGCGTCGAGTGCAGCATCATTCGGTTGAGGAACCGATGGCGTGACGAATTATCGGAGACGGGACATGCCGGCAGGCTGGACGATCTGGACCGCATCCGGCAGCTTGGCATACGAACGCTCCGGTACCCGCTGCTGTGGGAATCGATCTCGCCGGACAATATCGAAACCGCCGATTTCGCCTGGCACGACAAACGGATGCCGCGGCTGAAAGAGCTAGGCATCGAGGTCATCGCCGGACTGCTACACCATGGCAGCGGCCCCCGCTACACCAATTTGCTCGATCCGGCTTTTCCCGAGCTCCTGGCTCGGCATGCCCGGCGCGTCGCCGAACGCTACCCCGAGATCCGCCGCTTCACCCCCGTGAACGAGCCGCTGACCACAGCCCGTTTCAGCGCTTTGTATGGACATTGGTATCCCCACCGCCGGCACTTGCCAGATTTCGCACGAGCGCTGATCAACCAGTGCCGCGGTGTGGCGCTTGCCATGCGGGCGATCCGCGAGGTGACGCCGCACGCGGCTCTCGTCCAGACCGAGGATCTCGGCAAGACGTTCAGCACGCCATTGCTTGGTTACCAGGCGGATTATGAGAACGAACGCCGCTGGCTGACGTTCGACCTGCTGTTTGGCCGTGTCGAGCGCAGCCATCCATGGTTCTCCCGCCTGATCGATCATGGGATACCGGAGCAGGAGCTCCAGGCCTTCGTCGACGAGCCCTGCCCTCCCGATATTGTGGGGGTCAACTACTATCCGACCAGCGAGCGTTTCCTTGACCACCGCTGCTCCAAGCTCCCAGCTGGAGCCTCGGTCGGCGGCAATGGCCGGCATCACTATGCCGACCTTGAGGCCGTGCGGATGCATCTTCCGCTTGGGTCGGACGGGCCGGAACCCCGCCTGCGCGAGGTCTGTGCGCGTTATGACCGGCCGGTCGCCGTAACCGAAGTTCACCATGGCTGCAGCCGCGACGAACAGCTTCGCTGGCTGAACGAAGTCTGGAGCGCTGCCAATCGGCTCGCTGGCGAAGGCAAGAACATTGCCGCCGTCACCGTCTGGGCCCTGTTCGGATGCGTCGACTGGAACAGCCTGCTGCTGCGCAAAGATGGAGCCTATGAGGCGGGAGCCTTCGACGTCCGCAGTCCATCGCCGCGCATGACCGCCCTGGGAAGTGCGGTACGGGAAATGGCCGGCGGCGCCGGCCTGAAGCATCCGGTTCTCGACAGCCCCGGCTGGTGGCGCCGGGACACGCGGTTCTTCAGCCCACCTTTCGAAACCACCGCCGAACGCAGCGGGGGCGGAGACGCGCGCAAGGTGCTCATCCTCTGCAAGGATGCGGCGCTGGGTAGCGCCTTTTGCCGGATCGCTGCCCACCGGGGGCTGGAATTCATCGCCTTTCCCGCCAATCAGATGGACATCACCGACCCTCATTCCATGCGCCGCCTGCTGCTCAAGTATCGGCCTTGGGCCTTCGTCCACGCCGCCACTCCGCAAGGGGCCGAAGCGGGTCCTGTCGGCTCGATTGGGACGAGCAACGGGCCGGCGGATGGCGCGGTGCTGGCATCTGTCTGTGCCGCCGCCGGTGTTGCGTTGATGACCGTGACGTCGGATGCGCTGGTCGGCAAGACGCTCACCGACCGTTTGGTCGAGAGCAGCCCCATCACCCCGGCATCGGGCATACGCAATCTCAACGCGGCAGCCGAAACGATGGTGATGAAGCATCATCCCGCCGCGCTGGTCATCCGCACGAGCGCCGTCTTCGGACCCTGGAACACCGCAGACGTGCTTTCGCAGCTGCTGGATGAAATCGCAGCCGACCGTTCGCTCCGCTTGCCGGCGGACGCAGTGTGCTCCCCCACTTACCTGCCGGACCTGGCTCACGCCGCGCTCGACCTGTTGATCGATGGCGAGACGGGAATATGGCACCTCGCCAATGACGGCGCGGTCAGTTGGTCCGATTGGGCAAGAGAGGTCGCCCAGTCGGCCGGTCTCGATGCGCGCCTGGTGCTGGGCGATCATGGCCGCGGGGTCCTCGCCCCTGCCGCCCTGGCAAGCGAACGGGGTCAACTCATGCCCTCCCTGGCAAGCGGCATGGGACGCTTCCTCCGGGAGTGTGATGTTCGCTGGAACAAGACCTCGGCTGCCCTCGGCAGCTGAGAAAGCGACTGAAGTCCTAGAGGCCGAGATGAGAGAACCGACAGCGTTTAACAGCTTTTTCCTTGGTGGATTCGAGTGCTCGAGCCATCGCCGGGCCGATGGCGTCCGCCTCGATCTGCTTCGCGCCACCAGCCATGACGAAGCGTCCGAGACCGACTATCGCGAACTCCAGCGTCGGGGGATCCGCACCGTGCGCGACGGGCTGCGCTGGCACCTCATCGAGAAAGAGCCCGGCAACTACGACTGGTCGAGCTTTCTGCCAATGCTGCGCGCCGCCGACGCCACAGGGACACAGGTGGTTTGGGATCTCTGCCACTACGGATGGCCCGACCATATCGACATCTTCTCACCGGAATTCGTCGAGCGCTTCGCCCGCTTCGCGGAAGCCGCAGCCCTGGTCATCCACGCCGAGATCGGCTCGGTGCCGTACTTCTGTCCGGTGAACGAGATTTCATACTGGTCATGGGCGGGTGGCGATACCGGCCGGATCAACCCATTCGCGAACGGCCTTGGAGGCCAATTGAAGCGCATCCTGGTAAGAGCCGCCATCGCTGCTATAGACGCGATCCGACGAATCGATTCCCGGGCCCGCTTCATCACCGCGGAACCGTTGATCAATGTGGTCGGCTATCCTCACGATGTCGAGCATCAGCTCGAGGCGGAGGGTTACAGGCTCTGTCAGTTTGAAGCGCTCGACATGCTTGCCGGGCTTCAGGAACCGGAGCTGGGCGGCCGGCCCGAATACCTCGATATCGTCGGCTTGAACTTCTATCCCGACAATCAATGGCTCCTGCACGGCCCGACAATCCCGTTCGGGCACCATGCCTACAAGCCGCTGGCCGACATGCTCGTTGAAGTCGCACAACGCTACAATCGACCCCTCTCGATGTCCGAAACGGGCGCCGAGCGCACGGCCAGGCCATCGTGGGTGCACTATGTCGTGGCCGAGGTCCTCGAGGCCATGCAGCGGGGCGTCCAGATAGAGGGAATCTGCCTCTATCCAATCATCGACTACCCCGGATGGGACAATGGCCGGATGTGCGATGTCGGCCTGCTCGGCCCGATGGGGGAGCACGGCAGGCGTCCAGTTTGCAAGCGCATGGAGGATGAATTGGGCGAGCAGAGCCGAAAACTGCTGGCGCTTCAGCGCGAACTCACGTCAGGGCCATATGCCGGAGGGACCTATGCGGTATCTGAAGCCACAGGCAAGTAGCCCGCTGCCTCCGTTCCTGGAGGGGTCGGCTGCCTTCATAAGGCATTATGTGCGCAGGCAGCTGCCGCAATTCATCATCCTCGCCGTGCTGGTGATATCGGCCGCGTCCTGCGCTGTCGCCATCCAGTACGTGATGAAGGTGCTCGTCGACGCGATGGCGGGCCCACGCGAAGGCTCAGCCGCGCAGACAGCGCTCGCCATTTTCATCAGCCTCATCGCGGTGGAGAGCATCCTCTGGCGTCTCTGCGGCTGGCTCGGCTGCAAAGCGACCCTCGCGATCGGCGTTCAGATGCGGCTCGATCTGTTCGACTTCCTGAACGGTCAGCCGATGAAGTACTTCGCCGAGAACCTGGCGGGTTCCCTTGGCCAGCGGGTTACCGCGACCGCGGGCAATTTCGGCGCCCTGACTAACATCGTCATCTGGCGGGTCGCGCCGCCGGCTGTCGACTTCATCGGCACCGTCATCGTGTTCACGGTCGTCGACTGGCGGATGGCGGTGGCCCTGGCGTCCGCGGTCGTCGTTATCATGGGCGGCCTGCTTGCCTTCGGGGAACGTGGAAAGCACCTGCACCGCACATATGCATCTTATGCGAACGAAGTCGGTGGAAGCCTGATCGATGTCATCACCAACATGTGGTCTATCAAGGCGTTCTCAGCCCGGTCACGCGAGCACGCAAGGCTGGCAGCGAGCTTTCGAGCCGAAGCCGATGCCCAGCGTGACAGCTGGATGTACACGGAAAAAGCGCGCCTCATCCACGACATTGCACTTTGGGTCATGGCCGGCGGCATGCTCGCCTGGGCGGTCCGGCAATGGAGCCGGGGGGAAATCACGCCCGGCGACGTGGTCCTGGTCAGCGCCTTGACGTTCCGCATTCTTCACGGGTCGCGCGACATGGCGTTGTCGCTCGTCGACATGGTCCAGCATTTCGGGTTCATCGAGGACACGTTGCGCATCATCGGCCAGCCGCAGACCGTGGTCGACCTTCCGGGGGCGCCGGCAATCCGTCCGCATGGCGGGGCGATCGAGTTCCGCAAGGTTTCTTTCACCTACGGCACCGAGGTCGATGCGATCCACAACCTCGACCTGTCCATCCCCGCGGGCCAGAAGGTCGGTATCGTCGGTCCGTCCGGAGCGGGCAAGTCGACTTTCGTCCACCTGCTTCAACGGCTCTACGACGTTCAGGGCGGCCAGATCTTGATTGACGGCCAGCCGATTGCCTCGGTCACACAGGATAGTCTGCGCGAAGCGCTGGCCGTCGTGCCCCAGGAGATCCTGCTGTTTCACCGGACCGTGATGGAGAACATTCGTTTCGCCCGTCCCGAGGCCAGCGATGAAGAAGCCCGCGCCGCTGCCCGGGCCGCTCACTGCGAGGCGTTCATTTCAAGACTGCACGAGGGCTATGACACGGTGGTCGGGGAACGGGGGGTGAAGCTCTCCGGTGGCCAGCGGCAAAGAATCGGGATTGCCCGGGCATTCCTGAAAGCCGCTCCGGTCATCGTTCTCGACGAGGCTACGTCTGCCCTGGATACCGAGTCCGAACTGGTGATCCAGGCCTCGCTGGTCAAGATGTTCCGCGATCGCACGGTGATCGCCGTCGCGCATCGCCTTTCCACGCTTTCCAGCTTCGACCGCATCTTGGTGATGAATGGGGGGCGCGTTGTCGAGGATGGCAACGCGGCGGAGCTCAGAGCTCATGGCGGTCTATTTGCCCGCATGTGGAGGATGCAGGCCGAAGGCCTCACCCTTGACGCGGCTGAATGAAATGCAATTAGGCGAATTTAAAGCATGCAGAAGACCCTATAGCATTCGATTGTGAGGCAACCCCGCATCGCTAACCCCTTCACGAAATCAGAACACCGGCACCGCCTGCAAGGGAATGATCACCATCACAGGCCTCCTGCTGGCAGGCCAGACGAAGTTTGGAATGCCGCTAGTTGCGGGCCGGTCACCTCTCCGGCGCCACAAGCTTCTCGGCTGCGGCTGCGGTGCTCCAGGCTGACCTCAACGCCACGCTGGCCTCGGTCGCGTCGGTGACTGGTGCGATCGCGCCGACAACGGCCGCTGTGGTCGCGTCGATCGCCGGCCACGTCATGACCGTTACCGGCGTCACCTCGGGTACGCTTGTGGCCGGTGCTGTCCTGTCCGGAGCCGGTGTCGCGGCGGGGACGGCGATCACCAATCAGCTGTCGGGCACGCCGGGCGGCATTGGCGAGTATGCGGTCTCGATCGCACAGATCGTCGCCAGCGAGGCGATCTCGGCGACCTATGGCACGCTCACGGTCACTGCGATCGCTTCCGGTACCCTGTCGGTTGGCCAGACCCTTGGCGGTGCCGGCGTGAGCGCAGGCACGCGCATCACGCAGCTCGGCAGCGGTCGGGGCCTTGCCGGCACCTATTTCGTCAACCTGACGCAGACGGTGGCGAGCGGCACGGTCACCGGTTCCGCGACGCCGCTCGGTGTCTCCTTCGAGTCCGTGGCTGGCGGCTTCGTCATCACCTCCGGCATAGCCGGCGAGCCGTCGAGCACGGCTTTTGCGACCGGCACGATTTCGGACGATCTCTTCCTCACCCAGGCGACGGGCGCGGTGCTCTCGCAGGGCGCCGATGCAACGACCCCCGCCGCCTTCATGAACGGCATCATCACCCTCACCCAGAATCGTCCTCCGGCGCCTGGCTTGGGCTCGAAGGACAGATTCAATGCATGAGATTTGCGCCATGGGTGTTCGCCATCTCTCGCATGATCTCGTTGAGCCAGTTCTCCGTGGACTGACCGAGTTGCCTATAGTCGACGTCTCGGATGGCTTGCTCAAGCGTCCGCTCGACCAGCCGGTCAGATGCGTTTACGTCTCCCAGCAACAGACGCGCTGCGAGGCGCAGTTTGGGCAACAGTGTGAAGACGTCGTCTGGCGGAGGGGGCACGGAGGTGTCCGCGTGTTCAGACAGTTGTGCGGGGAAAAGTGCGTGTAGCACGGCCTTGCTGCCTGATGATTTCCGCAAATTGCTGGCGTGGCGAAGATGTTCGGGAATAGGGATGTCGTCGTCGCCACTGAAGAAGACGAACGGGATTCCTCGGCGCATCAACTTGTCCGCAATCGGGAACACGTGTCGACCGTTGAGATTGACGTCCAGGATTGCGGCTTCGGCTTGATCGGTATGTTCAGACGCCTGCTCGACGCTCGCCGCAGGTCCGAGAACAATGGCGCCCATATTGCTGAAAAACTCCGCAAGCTCTCCCGAAATCGACCATTCGTCCTCGACAATCAGAATGTGCAGCCCCCGCAATTCGCGCACGTCCTCATCCTTTCTTCGACGGGAGTTCAGGGTGCAGAGAAGCTAGTTCCCACTCTCTGTCATCCAGCGCCGCCTGCAATTGTTTCGCAAGCACCAGCATGCGAACTGGGACGGGCCCTGGATCTAGACATTCGATTGATCGAGTCGCTTCCCGCGCCCTTGTTGCCAGGCGCTTCAAGCCAGCGGAGCGTTTTGTCATTTGAACCACCACGGGAATAACTTTCAACGTCTTACCCGCTGTATCGTTCCATTTGGGCCGAATGCGACAAATTCGGCGCGTTTCCGAGCGCAACGCACGGTCAGCATACTGAGGGAAACCACGTCAGACGGACTTGAACTGCATTGAGAGCGCGGCGGGCCTCCTGTTCCTCCAGGTTTGACCACGGGTTCAGGCTCAGACTGATGTTGGATGCGCTCCCTGTGGAGTTCGGCAATGCCATTTGATCCGCGACCTTCCGGAATCGTTTGCCACGGTGCGCGGCCGAGAGCACGACCGTCACCGTGCGGATGAGATGTTGAGCGTAGTTCCTCGCATTCTTGCGCTCGCACCCGCTCAGCCTTCTTCGCTCGACGTGCGCTGGGTTCGCAAAATGGTGCATCGCGGTCTCGTGGACAGGCATGCGCCCGCCGCCCGGTGCTGTCCGAGTTGCATCGTCTTTCCAGCACTGCTGACATCACAGCGGCTGAGCAGTCGAAACCCGAGAAGGCTACCGGCTTCTTTACCCGCCGCTGCGGTCGCGTGTAGCCGAAGCCGCGCTTTCGGCGGTCAGCCCCAAGCGTCTGATAACCCACGGCATGGTCAACCCTTGGACAAAGATGGAAAAGGCAACGACTGCGAACGCGGCAACGACTATTTGACTGCGCTCGGCGACGTTTTCAGGAAGGGCCAGCGCCAGGGCCAGAGCAAGGGCACCGCGCAGCCCGCCCCAAACCAAAACATGCTGGTAGCTTGCATCCACCTTCAGGGACGTCGCAGCAAGGAGGGCACAGAAAGGATAGATAGCCAATGTCCTGCCAACCAGCACGAGCATGATGGCGACCGCCGAGGTGCCTGAAAATATCCCAAGTGGCTGATGGGCTTCATGGCCACCGATCAATATGAACACGATCGAATTCGCCAGAAAGGCCGCGTACTCCCAGA
This sequence comes from Mesorhizobium sp. CO1-1-7, assembly GCF_020164885.1. Classification (NCBI taxonomy): domain Bacteria; kingdom Pseudomonadati; phylum Pseudomonadota; class Alphaproteobacteria; order Hyphomicrobiales; family Phyllobacteriaceae; genus Mesorhizobium; species Mesorhizobium sp. CO1-1-7. The sequence continues at coordinate 28,206 of NZ_JAIUHA010000011.1, forward strand.
ACGCCAGAACGTGACTTCTGGCGTTGGCGGAAATCGCGCCTTTCCACCCTACGTTGCCTACAATCAAGCCTGCGGTGAGAGTAGCCAGCACGCCCGACATGCCAAGATCCTCCGCAAGCAGAAACGAACCATAGGCCGCAATCGTCGTCAGGGTTATTTCAACAAGATGATCTTCGGTCCGACCGGCGATCAGAAGGAGCAAGGCTGACACCCCTGCTCCTGAGGCAATCCCACCCGCGATAGTCCACAACAGCGATCCAGCAACGCTAAGGGGCGTCGCCTCGGCGCCTGCCGCGATTCCGGCCAAGATGCCGAAGCCAACTGCGGCTGCGCCGTCGTTGAGCAGACTTTCCGATTCGACAAGAAGAGCGAGGCGGGGCTGAACCTTCATTTCCTTAAAGGCCGCGATGACCGACACCGGATCCGTCGCTGCTATCAGCACGCCGAACAGCCCCGATCCGATCCAAGTCCATCCGAGCAGCAAATGCATGCCAGCCGCGACCACTGCGGCGGCGATCGCGACCCCAGGAAAAGCGAGCAGAACCGTGACCGGCAGGTCCAGTCGAAAATGACGCCATTCGATCGCAAGTGCCGCCTGGAAAATCAGCGGCGGCAAAAACACGGTGAAAATCAGATCCCGGCTGAGGGGGAGTTCGGCAACGCCGGGCATGAAGCCAAGGGCGATACCCGCCGCAACGAGCCCGACACTGTAGGGAAGTTCCAGCCGTCTGGATATCATCGCCACCAAAGAAGCGGTGAGCAAGATCATCCCCAGTGTGAGGATTGGAAGATCATTCATAGCGGCCTCAGATAAGGTCCGATCACACAAGTAGCGCTCTGACGTCGTACTGGACCGCCGACCAACCTCACCGGTGGTGGCGTTGGACATCACGGCCCGGGAAGGGCATAAGCGGCAACCTGATCGCCGACCTGGTCCTTCAGAATGGTGTTCCCGCCGGCCACGAACACCACGTACTCGCGGCCGCGGTACTCGTACACCGCAGGATTGGCCACCGCGGGCGCCTGGACGATGTCGGACCACAGTTCCTGTCCGTTCGCGAGAGAATAGGCGCGCACCTTCGCGTCCATCGAACCCCCGATGAATATCAAACCACCCGCCGTCACGGCGGGGCCACCGATCGTCACCGAGCCGAGGGATTCAGGCATATAGAAGCCCCACTTCTGCGATGCTCCCATCGGCCGGCGCCATTTGACGTCGCCGGTGGTCATGTCGATGGCGGCGATTTCTCCGAAGGGGGGTGCCCAGCACGGCATGCCAAGCCAGTTGAGAGCGTTGTGCAGCGACATGCCGTAGGGTGCGCCCTCTTGCGGATAGTAGCCCTGCTCATTGCCGGAATCGCCGGCGAGCCGTTGGTATTCATCGCGCGGATAGAGCTTGATGGATTGGACGACATGCGAGAAGTTGACCACCGCCGTTTGGGTGCTTGGATCGAAACCGACCCCGCCCCATTGCACTCCGCCCGCCGAATCCGGGTAGGCCAGCACGCCCTCGCCCTTGTGTGTCGGCGGGCTGTACATGCCACGATAGGAGAGGTTGTCCCATAAGCGGGAGCACTCGCCCAGGCCGACGACATCAGCTATTCGCCAGATGGGTGGCTTTTTGGACTGGTCCAGCAGCGGTGCGGGTTTGGTGGGGAACGGCTGCGTGGGAGCGTAGACTTCCCCTTGGACGCTGCCGTCGCCGCCCGGTACAGGGCGTTCATCGATCGGCCAGACGTCTTTTCCGGTGCGCCGGTCGACGACGAACAGAAAGCCCATCTTCGTCGCCTGCATGAGGGCAGGAATTTGTTTGCCCGCCACGGTGATGTCCATAAGCGTAGGCGCCGAGTTGATGTCGTAGTCCCAGATGTCGTGATGGACCCACTGTCGTGACCAGACGACCTTGCCGGTTTCAAGATCTAGTGCGGTGGTGGACGTCGCAAGCGGTATCGGGTCGGCACGATTGCCGCCCCAGTAGTTCGGCGATGGGCTGGAGACCGGGAGGTAAACAAGCCCGAGCCCTTCGTCCACGGACATTGCGGTCCAGACGTTGGCGGTCCCAGTACGTTTTGCGATCTGCGCCGGCAGCGACGAGAACGACCACTGTCGCGCGCCCGTCTGAGGATCCAGCGAGAAAACCGTGCCGGGGGGAGCCTCGGCATAGGCCCAATCCTTTCCAGCCCAGCCGAGGATGACGTGGTCGCCGGCCACGGTGGGCGGCTGCAATAGGGAAAGCGGGTACTTGGCGTTGATGTCGTTCCACTGGTTCACATCCAATACGCCACCCGAGCCAAATTTCTTGCAGAGCTGTCCGGTATCGGCATCGAGCGCAAAGAGGTGCGCATCCATGGTGCCTAGATAGACAATCTTCTGACAGCCCTCGCCCGCCACGGCATTCTTGCTCTGCCAGTAAGCAACGCCACGGTTTTTCAGGGCCGGCTGCGTCAAGGCCTTGAGAGTGGATTTGGACTCGAATTTCCATTTGATCGCCCCTGTGCCCGGGTCGAGCGCAAGCACCCCATAGAAGGGGGTCCCGATATAAAGGGTGTCATTGGCGAAAATGGGGGTTGCGGACCAGACCGACGGTGGCAATGCGCCCGATCCGTCTGACATATCGCCAGTATGCAACTCCCATACTTTGCGGAGCGAACCGACGTTCTCTGCGGTAATCTGTGTAAGCGGAGAGTACTTCTGGCCATTGAGCTGGCCGTGAAAGCTGTTCCAGGTCGGCTGTGGCGGGATCAGCGGGATTGGCTTGGGCTCAGGGAGCGGGGCTGTTGCCGCCTCCTCCGGCGAGCCTGCTTCCCCGGCCAAAGGGCTGGCGCTCCCGCTGCTGTCCTTCGGCTGACTGCCGGCATCCGGTATGCCGCCCGGTTGTGACGCGGGTGAAGTATTGTCATTCTGGGCAGAGACGGAATGAATGCCGAGCCCCAGCAACAGAAAGACGGCAAATGCCAGGCTCGAGCCGAAGACGGCAGTTCTCATCGGGACGTATCCTGAATGTTGGTCTGACGGAAACCCAGGGTGATCAACAGCCCAGCCAGCACAACGGAAACGGCCGCCACGAGCCACCAAGCGTGGAGAAAGATGGCCGCAATGAATGTGCCGAGTGCTCCTAGAAGGCCCAAGACCCACGCTAGGGTGAAAACGACACCACCTCTTCTGAAGCGCAGTACAAGCCCATCCAGCGCAAGAGCCAGGCTGGCGACGAGCACGAGCATGGCTCCGGGGGTTCCGGTTACCCCAGTCAGCGGGGTGGCGAAGTAATAGAACGCGATTGCGAATGCCAGTACCGCCGCTGTGATGACGACGAGCGGGCCACGATGACTAGTGTTCGGCAGTAGTTGTGTTTTCATGAACGTTCCTGCGACGTTTCTTAAGCGACCGGTTTCTTAAGCGACCGTCCGCGGGGGGGGCGTCTTGCGATACGAAGCACGTCGCTAACCCGAGCTCAGCCGGTATGTTCCAACCTCCGCTTCACCATCGCGTGAGCGGCGGACGCGCCAGAGAAATGCGGTTTTTGACATTCTCCGGTCTGGATTGCCTTTCCGGCCTCAACTTCGCGGGCATCATACCACCCAGATATGTGCATACGCTTCAGCACTGGGCGGCTTTCGCACCTCACGAGGCCGGGAGTATAGGGGAGCAATGTGGCGCGGAATTCATCCCAAAGCGGCAACGAACAATGTGGCGCGCAATTCACCCCAAGGCTGGCAGCCGACTATCCGAAAGCCGCTGTCGGAAAGAGCCGCGGCAGGAAGGGCGAGCGCCTGGCGATCGAGCCGGGTCGCCCCTCGCAACGACTGGCGCTCGATGGCGAGATCGGAGCGCACGGCAAGCGCCAGCCGCCGGCGTACGTGAGCGTGCTCGAGTTTGCGCAGTTCAACGACCGAGCCATGCCGTCGCGTTGGCAAGCGCCCTTAGACGCCAACCATCTGGGAAATGCCCATGGGCTGTCGAACTATGGCACCCCAGGTGCCGCTGGTCATCTTCTTCTTCCACGAAGACAGCGCGCGCACGATCGGGTGAGCGCGGAGCTTTTCGTTGAAGGCGCAATAACCCATCTGCTGGCCATCGATCCCATCCGCAATGAACTGTACTTCATTGCCGGCAGCGATGCCGCCCGGGTTGATAGCGGTTTGCCCCCTATATTGCACCGCTGAAACCACGCGAAGGTTCGGAAAATTCTTCTTGAGCAAATCCTCGACATTGACGTTGAACGAGTTCGTCGCGGTCATCGCGAGCTGAGATTCCGGCGACATGGCCAGTGTCATCTTGGTGTTCTGGTCAACCAGGCCGGCGGTTTGGGTGACGAGCTGGAGCCAGAGCGACTGGAGGTCGGCATAGATTTCGTTCGCAGTCGCGACGATCTGGCCATTGTTGATCCACTTCACGCCCCCATAAGCTTTCGGGGACGGGGTAATCGGCGCGGCGAGGTTCGGATCATTGAGAAGGCCGAAGTTCTGCAGGCCCTGCACGCCCTTAAAATAGGTGGTGTTCAGAAAGCGGTGAAGCACCGTCACGCCGGCGGCGTCGACCTCGCCGACCCAATTGACGCGGCCAAGACCGGCACGCTCGATTTCCAGCTCGCCGTATTCGGAGATCGTCTGGAAGAGATAGGACTGGCGCTGAGGCCAGTTCATGTTCGCGCCGGCTCGGCCGTTGTCGTTGTAATCGCCGTAGCTCGACACTTCACCAGTCTGCTCGATGACGGGGAACATCGCCGTCTGGTCGATCCAGGTGCCCTTCCGGGTTTCGCCGAAGATCTCGGCGGCCTTAGTGGGGGCAAAGAGGATGCGGTAGACCTCTGGGTCGACCAGCGTGGTCAGGAATGCCGGAATGCCGGCATTCGACGCCGTCGCCAGGGAGGGCTGCGCATCCATCGCAAGATGGTTGGTGCGGAAAGCCTCGACGATGTAGGCTCGTGCTTCGGGAAGATAGATGCCGGCCTGCTCGAACATGGGGCGATGCTGCGTCCACGTCGCGGCGGCCTGATTGTAGTCATGGAATTGCATTGTGGTTCTCCTCAACAGACAGCCGCTTCACGGCGCATTGGTTCGAGGTTGATGGGAAAGGGTTTAGCCCTGCGGCCAGGAAGTGATTTTCATCAGCTCGCCCGGTTGGGCAAATGAACGCACGGTCCACTTGGTCTCGACGTTGGTGGCTGCGGTGAGAGCCGCAGCATTGACGACGGTGTTGACGTCCACGGCATATGTTCCGACTCCGCCGGTAGGGCCGGTGAGCTGCTGGGTGAGCGTGGTGACGGCGGTGATGCCGGCGCCAGTGAGCGTGTCGCCGTTGCCGAAGACGCCAACGACGTTGCCGCCAGCCGTGAACACGCCATAGGTGCCCGCAATCACGGTGCCCGGGTCGACATTCTGGTCAGGGATCGACACCGCATAGGTGCCGGTCTTGCCCAGTGAGCCGTCGATTTCGGCGCTGGTGAGCTGCTGCACGATCTTGGTGCCGTTCGCCACGTCGGTACCGGAGATGGTGGTGCCTGAGTAGATCGTGCCGGAGTTGAGAGCGGAGACAGTTAGCACGTTGCCGACGATCGAAGCGACAAAGCCGCTGGTTGCGGCGGCGATCGAGCCTGCCGAGGTGGTTGCGCCATTCGGCGTGCCGGTCGGAGCGGCCGTAGACCTGCCATCGGCATAGTTGGCATAGACCTTCTGGCCGTACAGTGCCGGGGTGGCGCCGGAGTTCTTCACCCAGAAGTCGCCTTCGTTGAAGACGGTGATGGGGAAGCCGGCCGGAACCAGCATGGTCGATTCCTGCAGGTAGACCTCGATCAGGCCCTGCTGCTCGCGGTGCACGAAGCCGGCGACGGGCCCGGTACCAAAGGTATTGACCACGGCCGGCGCATTGTCGCTGTCGAGCTGGGCATAGTTCAGCCAGGCAAAGCGGCCGACGATCGCGCCCAGCGCACCGCATACCAGCGCGCCAGCGGCGGCCAGGATCGTGCTGCGGGGGTTGGTGGAAGCGAAGTCGCCCTCAACGGCGGGGGCGGGATTGTAGGCGACCTGCGTCTGAAAGCCAGACATGGGCGGTTCTCCTCAAAAAGCAGCCGGCATGTTGGCCGGCTCGAAGGGGGTTTCTGGCATTTAGGCCGCTCGCTTAGAGCGACCTGACAATGTGGGACTTGGCTGCCGGGAACATCTCGTGGAACAAGCTGACGCCTGCAGCGTCCATGGCGACACGGGCAGGCTGCTGCGCCTGGCCGGCGCCAGGCAGAGGCTGGGCCTTAAGGATGGCCGGCAGTGCCGAGGGATGAACTCCGTCGATATTGACGCCTAGCGACGTGAGCGCGGTGCGATAGACGGCATCGGCGCTGTCGTGAGCCATGGCGAGCTTACCGATGTAGGGGCGCACGGCCTCTTCCGCAGCGCGAACCTGGGCGGACTCTTCGCGGGCCTCGCGCTTGGCGCGATCGACAGCAGCCGAAACCGCAGCGGCGATCGCCGTGTCCATGGCCTTCTTGTCGACCTTGTCATCGTCGTCGTCATCGTCCTTCTCCGCGTCTTCAGCGGCTTTCTTCTTTTTGTCCTCTTCCTCGACGGCGTCGTCTTCGGCCTTTTTCTTCTTGGCCTCTTCGTCGTCCTCGTCCTCTTCGTCGTTGGCTTCCTTCACCTCGACCCCGTCGAGCGCGACCAGGAGCGCCTCGAGATCGTCGAGCTTGGCGTCAGCGGCCAGCTTGCCCTGGGTCGCCTTGCCGACCGCCTCGATGATGGCGGGCCGCTTGGCCTTGAAATTCTTGGCGGTGATGTCGGCCAGAACCGGGCGCAGATCGATCTTCTGATCGGCGGCCAGCTTGGGCATGACGTGGGCTAGGATCGCGCCGTGGGCGACGGACGCCATGCGCGAAGCAGAGCTGTTTTCTTCATCGTGTTGATCTCCTGTTTGCTGTCGCCGACCACAACATCAGGCCCGGCGCGGCCTTCCTCAACCAAGGCGACGTGATTGGCGGAAATGTCCCGCATCACGCCGTCGTAGGATTCTCCAGCCAGCGTGCCGGGCGTCATGTCGGCCCGGTAGCGATAGCTGCTCGATAGTTCTTTCTGCCGATCCGATTCGATCAGCGCGATTGCAGCGCCATCCCAGATGCTGAGCGGCGCCATGAGGTACGGCGCATGGAACTCGACGGCATCGCCCAGAGCCCCGACAACGGCTTCGCGCGGGTGTTCCTTGGCGCTGACTGGAATGTGCTTGAGCAAGAGCGGCTTGCCGACGAAGGACGGGGCGGCCTTGGCCAGCTCCTCCGCATTGCGATAGAGGCGGAAGACCCGCTCGGGATCCAGCCCCAGCGCTTCGAAAGCCGGGATCTCGCGGCCGTAATAGGGGCAAACGTTGGCCTTGGAGATCGGCGTCATCTCGACGCGCAGATGACCGTCCTGGTCGAACACGCGCACGCTGTTGCGATCCATCGCCAGTGCGTCGTTGGCCTGCTTCGGCCGCGCAACGCCGGTACCCTCGCATTCGTCGCAGACGATCCCAGGACCGGCGAGTTCACCGGTGCCACCGCAAAGCGGGCAATCGGCGGCTGCGATGCCCTCGTCCTTCGTCCATTTCACGAAGTTGGAGCGCAGCTGATCCCACGCCTCGGGAGCCATGTCTGCGGCGATGCCAAGACGCTCGCCCAGCATGTCGCGCAGGCCCGGATGCACCGGCTCAGGCAGCGAGCCCAGAGGGGCCCAGGCATATCCGGAGTGCTCCGCTGACAGCCTGGGCTGGAACTTCTCGACCACCGGCTGCGCATACGTGTAGTGCAGCCAGCCTTGTGGCGTAGGGCGCACTCCAGCAGTTTCGCGGGGCCGGCCTCCAGGAACATCTCGGGCCCTGTCGCTTCCTCTCCCGTCTCGCGCGTGGCCGTCTGGAGCGGCGTTTCGCCTTCCTCAGACTTGCCGCCGGGCCAGCACCAATGGCCGGGCCAGTTGGTGTCGGTCGACGAGCGGCGCAGCACCAGGACATCGCCATCGGGCGCGACCAACATCAGCGAGGCGGCTTGGCCGGCACTGTCCTTGCCGACGAACTCATCGCCGATAGGCTTCGGAATGCCGAGCGTGGACATCAGATCAATTTCCTGTAATGTAAGGCCGCGCCTCACAAACTTGTTGACTTGGAATGTGTGAGGCGTTACCTTACAAACATGCTCAAGTCTTTCCGAAACAAAGCCCTGCAACGCTTCTTCGAGACCGGCAGTCCGCGCGGTCTCAGCGTGCAAGACGACAAGCGTGTCGCCCGCATCCTTCGGGCCTTGGAAGCAGCCTCAAAGCCGGAAGACATGGACCTTCCCGGCTATCGCTTCCACGGCCTTTCGGGCGATCAGAAGGGGCGCTATTCTGTTCGAGTGAACGGAAATTGGCGCATCACCTTCGGTTTTGACGGCGAAGACGTTATCGAGGTAGAACTAGAGGATTACCACTGATGAACACGGCACCCATCAAGCGCGGCCTGCCCGCGATGCATCCCGGAGAGCTTCTGCGCGAGGACGTCATCCCGGCGCTCGACAAGTCGAAGACCGAGATCGCCAAGCTGCTCGGCATTTCCCGGCGCACGCTCTACGACATCCTGGACGAAAAGCAGCCCGTCACGGTCCCCATGGCGTTGCGCCTCGGCAAGCTGGTTGGCAACGGTCCGGTGCTCTGGCTCAACCTCCAGCGCAACTATGATCTGGAACAGGCCGAGAGGGCGCTCAGCGCCGAGATCGAGGCGATCCCGACGCTGACCGCGGCGTGAGGCGCATGGCAACCGATCGGTTGGACCGTCTGGCAATTTTTCTAGCGGCAGGGACAGGCGGGTTCTGTCTCGGTGCGTTGCTGGCGCCGGCGATGGTGAACCAGCGAATTCAATGGGAAACACTCGCGACCGGCGTTCTGGCCATTGCTGCTGCGGCGTGGTCTGTGCGTGCGGCTATGAAGCTGGACCGTGAGCAGGGACGCCGCCACAACGACACTCAACGGTTAACGCTGCGGGCAGACCGAGCGAGTGCCGCCCGTGCAGCTTATCTGGCCGGCGACTTCTTCGACATGACGTACTTGGCCGAAGTTGATGAGCTTCTCGCTGACGCTGGACCGGAAACGGTGATGGCGTCCAATGCGAGACTCGTTCAGCGGGCTCGAGATTGGAAAGTAGACATCCGAGGCAAGTTGAACTCTGTCCTCATCACCGAGGCCAGGCCGCTCTTCGACCCGATGACAGCGGTGCACTACGACACCCTCGAACAGTTATCGGACGAGATCGAACATCCGCTGGACGCGCTTGATGCTGTGGGCGCTTTCGAAGATGTCGAGCTGATGCTTGACCGGCGCTCTGCCGTCGTCACGGTGATGGAAGACATTCGCGCACACCTTAAATGTTCGCTGACGACCTTGCGGAACTTGGGCAGACCTTTTTGTAGGTCACGAAAACCCCTTGATGACTGGCTTCCCGACACAGCGGCAACCCGGCTCCTCACCTGGTCGGATGAAGCGTTTGACCGCTGGGTCGTACCAGCCAGTCGAAATCTTGTAGCGGACCTTTTTACGGCCAGCCGCAACGTGCGTGGGGCGAGGTTCTTTCCCGCCGCCGCTGTGGTGCCATTCGGCTTCGTCGATGCCGAGTTCCAACTGGCGTGCGGTATTGAAGGCCGCCGTCGCCTTGTTGTTCTGGTCGAGCGCGATGAAGGCCGCGCGCCGCTTCGTAATGCCCGAGTAGCGCTCCAGCTCAGCCACTAGGCCGGCAAGATCGCGGCCGGTCTGCACCGACCGCATGACCGCGCCTTCGACCTGGTCGAAATACTGCGACGGGATCGACTTGATCAGCGACACGTTGGCGTGGACCGTCGCGTCGACAACGTCGCGCATCGCTGCCGTCATCTTGAATTCGACCGAGATGCCGCCATCGCGAAGGATCTTGCGGAGCGCCTGGCTCGATCGCTTTTCCACCGAGAGCGCGAAATAGTCGCCCAGCTGCAACGAAGCCACGTCGAAGCGCTTGGTCCACTGCACAGCGAGTTTGCGGATCGATCGGCGCAGCGCATCCGCCGGCGTCTCGTCCGCGCCATACGGGGCGTATTGGCCCGGTAGGAGGCTTTCAGCCAGTAGATCACGCTCTGGCTCATGGCCTCGATCAGCGCGGTCACCTTGCCCCTGTAGGCGGCTTCAATCCCGGCGTTGGGTCGGACGGGGCGAAGCACCTTTTCGTTGCGCTTTGCGGTCCGTCGGCTTTGCAGGCTGGACATCGCGATCCCTCAGCGTCTCGGCGATCTCGTGATCGTCGGGCGCCTGTGCTTTGAGCATTTCGAAGAGGTTGGAACTCAAACCGTGATCTCGCAGACCGGTACCTCAAACCGATGCGCCCGAGTTCGCTTACCACCACCATCTCACGTGCCTTCGGCAACCGATCGCGCCGACTGGGACCGCTCGAGGCGCGGTACGACAATGCGTTGAGAATGCGATCATTGGACGGTGGCCTGGACTTTGAAACATTGGCTCTCAGCTGCTCGGCGGGATGTTCGGGTTGCTGCGACCGTGTTGGGGCATGCTGGTCCCAGGCCTCGCCTCGGGTTGTTAAGGGCCGGGTCTGATTCCAACTCTTATCCGGTGCCGAGCCGAGGATTCGATGGCACCAGCGACGTTGCGTCCCTATATCAACGAATGCCCCCCGAACGGGGCCGACCGGCCCCTTCACTTGAGAGCCAGCTCGCCGTGACCTTGCCTGCCACTGCTGAACAATCCCGAGGCACCCAGATGCAGCTTCCCGCCCTGCGCAACAGCTATGCACAATTGCCCGAGCGCTTCTTCGCGCAAACAGGTCCGCAGCCGGTGTCCGAACCTCGGCTGATCCGCTTCAACCGACCCCTCGCCGAGGAACTAGGGCTCGACGCCGACCAGTTCACCAGCCCGGACGGAGTGGAGATGCTTGCCGGCAGCAGATTTCCGGAAGGCCTGCAGCCAGTCGCCTTGGCCTATGCGGGCCACCAGTTCGGTAATTTCGTGCCTCAGCTCGGCGACGGTCGCGCCCTCCTGCTTGGCGAAGTGGTGGACGTCAACGGCATCCGCCGCGACATACAGCTGAAGGGATCGGGGCCGACGCGGTTCTCGCGCAACGGTGACGGCCGCGCCGCACTGGGTCCTGTCCTACGTGAGTATGTGGTCAGCGAAGCGATGGCGGCGCTGGGCATCCCGACGACGCGAACCTTGGCGGCGGTGCTCACCGGCGACCCCGTGCATCGCGAGGTCCGGCTGCCCGGCGCCGTGCTGACACGAGTGGCGGCAAGCCATATCCGGATCGGCACCTTCCAATATTTCGCCGCGCGCCACGACACCGAGGGGCTCAAGATCCTCGCTGACTATGCCATTGAGCGTCATTTCCCGCACTTGTTAGGGCAAGCACGGCGGTACCGCGCTTTGCTGGACGCCGTGGTCACAGCACAAGCGGATCTGGTGGCGCGCTGGATGCTTGTCGGCTTCATCCACGGCGTCATGAACACCGACAACATGGCGATCTCGGGCGAGACCATCGACTATGGCCCATGCGCCTTCATGGACGCCTATGACCCCGGCTCGGTGTTCAGCTCGATCGACCGCGTCGGCCGCTACGCCTATGCCAACCAGCCTCGCATCGCCACATGGAACCTTGCGCGCCTTGCCGAGACGCTGCTGCCGCTCATGAGCACGGATGAGAATGAAGCTGTCGCAGAAGCCGAAGAAGTGCTGAGGTCGTTCCAGCCCTCCTATGAGGCTGTGTTGCAGCGCGGGTTCCGCAGAAAACTCGGATTGCTGACCGAGGCGGAGGCCGACCTGCAGCTCGCGGCTGATTTCCTCGATGTGCTGGCTCGCGGCGAAGCCGACTTTACGCTCGGCTTCCGACGCCTGGGCGACGACCTCGACGCCTCGGAAGGTCAGGGCACGGCCCGGGAGCTGTTTAGGGATCCAGCCGCATTCGACGCCTGGTCGGTGCGGTGGCGCGAGCGGATCGCAAGTGAAGCAGCCGACACTGTTACGCGACGGGCGGTCATGCATGCCGTCAATCCCAAATTCATCCCTCGCAACCATCGCCTTGAGGCGATGATACAAGCGGCGCTGGGCGGCGACTTCACACCCTTCGATGAGATTCTGAGGGTCGTGAGCCATCCCTTCGATGAGCAGCCAGAAATGGAAGGCTATGCTGACCCGCCACGCCCGGATGAACGCGTCCTACAGACATTCTGCGGCACATGAGACATTCATGATGGAGGTCTAACATGTGCAAATGCGGGAGCGCTTTTCGCACGCTATCGTGGTGGCTACTACTCTCGGAAGGATGCGAACTGTGACAATTATAGAATTAGCATTCGAATTGCTGGCACGGAAGCTAGTAGACCACACCGGAATATCCGACGAAGATGCTCGTGACCTTGTCGCAGCCATGGGCGCTGACTGGTCATCGCTCGTGCGGGCAGCGAGGGTGATGAAAGAGATTTAGGTCTTTCAATCTTTCGGCAATTAGCCGCAGGCCATGGAAAGGCCGATCCTCCCGATCCGGTACCGGATAGCATTCTTTTGGCGGCTGCAAAGTTGCAAGCGGGTTCCGGCAAAGATTGTAAAGGAGTGATGGAGGCCGACGCAGCGCCCGAGAGCTATCGCGCGGCCCCAGTCGCGAACGCCGCCAGCTTGATCGCATCGAAACAGGCGCCGGCAAGTTGAGCCTTTACTGTTGATCCAGCACCCTCCAGAACCTCTCCATGCCGCAAGGTGGCGGGCTTTTCGAGTTGGACTTGATCCGGCGCCGCCGCCACGCCGCACAAAAGGTCGTCGCGATGGCCCCGCGAGATTCAGGCAGTCCCTTGTCACCCCCGAGCCTGGGGCCTGAGATAGACTGCCAGGCAACAACTACAGATCCCCAGTCCGACGATTGGGTAGCTCAATGCCAAGATAGCGGCGAGCCCAAAAAGGCTGCATGACCCGCTGCACTTGTGGTGACACCTCCTCCTCTGGCAACGGATCAATGAGTTCGCGGATCAACAATAGATATGTCAGGTTAACCAGGAAGAACACGGTCGCATAGAAGGCGACCGGCTGCGGTGCCAACTCGCTTACGGCCATCCATGCCGTGGCCAGGGGGAGCAGCGAGACTGAGAACAGGTGCGCGAAATTGTACCACATTAAGGATGCCGTGCTCTCTTTCGCGTAGCGCAAGAGATGATGGTGGTTCGCCCAGACAATCGCAATGAAGAGATAGCTTACACCGTAGCTAAGCCAGGTTTCCCATGATGCCAAAAGGGCTTCGAGCGTCGGCACTTCCGGCGGGCGCAGGTCCAAAACTAGAACTGTGATCAGTACGGCGAACACGCCATCGGAAAATGCGTTCAGCCTTTCCAGGCCAGGTGAAGGTATCACGTGCGTCCCCATTTTATTCCTGAGCTAATGCTAACCCATTCCAGTCGCTGCTCAATAGACACCCCGGCTTCATTGGCCCAAGGACCCCCCTCGCCGCCATTACTCTAGTTGCGCGGCTGGCAATTTTGCCCGGTCCTTCGTCGTGGTATCTCGATCCGCAATGACACGAGACAGTCGCATGCTGATTATCAAGGTTGCGGTCGTGGTTCTTTCTTTGTGGCGGCCGCCGAGCTGGTGATCGGGTAGTGGTCAGTCCGAAATTCAGCCCCGATCACAATATGCGCTCCGGTCCAGCCTTATCGACAGGCACTGCGCTTGCTTGAGGAGGCCCAGGCAGAAACCTGCCGGCAATCCGTCGCGTTCGCAGCCTTTGTCAAAGCCGCAAGAGATCAGGACATGGTTGTTGTTTCTGATCAGCCGAGTGAGGCCCTCAAGCGCCTCGACGCTGGCAAGCTCGATCTGCGACCAAGATTGCCAGTTGCCGCGCTCGGTTTGAGCAACAAGCGCACAGCGCGTCCAGCCTGCGAGGCAAGCCCGCGCCCCTCGGCAGAAAAGCGCGGGCCGACCAAGTTTGCCCTTGGCCAGCAGCGCGGAGGGACGTCGGAGTGCGCTGCGTTGGCCCAAACTTGCATTGAACCAAGCTGTTCCCGCAAAGCAAAAAAGGCCGCCGTTGGGAGCCCGCGGTCAGGTTAGAAGTGTCGCGGCAAAAAGCCACCCGTACCAAGCCGGGCGACCGAAAGCAAATGTTAGACTGCTCTAATGGATGATTCGAATGTTGGGCGACCGTGGCCTATCAGGTGCGAGAAATCTTGTCGGGGCGAATGCTTGCCGAGTATCACGTCGAGGCCAGCACCTCTTTCAGAGCCGCCGAGCAGGCTACAGGGCGCCCGCTGACGCTTCACAGATGGGGTGAGTATTTCCTTGAAGTGACAGACGAGCGGAGCGGGCGAGTATCCACATATCAGTACGCCGACTTGCCCTACTGAGCAGTTCGAGTTGTGGGGACAAGTATCAATAAGAAAGCTCGCCACCAGACAGGCAGCGGGCGGGTGGTAACGCTAGACCTTTTCCGTTAGCCGGTCGGTCCGGTGTGACCGTGATCGATGAATAAGTTCGGGCCGTAGCGGACAAACGTTCACGCTTGGTCAGAACGGGCTTCGCGTATGTTTTTCTTCATCGCGCAGCTCACACCTTGCTCGGGCGGATACGGGAACGAGCTGATCGATTCCAACGCACTCTCGCTGACTGTTGAGCGACGTCTCGCGATAAATTTCAATCCTTATTGGGAACCATCATCAAATGTTAATCGTTGACCGCGCCGAAACGGGGACGCGACGATGCAGGGGACAGTGAGAAGCCGCCGCAGGCCAGCCTTATCGAAAGGCTTATCCGAGAGACCGGGATTAGCGAGGAGCAAGCCATAGAGCTTGTCCTTTTTCTGGGAAGAGAGTGGAGTTCGCTAGTTCGCGAAGCGAACTCCTTCTGGGCAAAAAATAGCATGCCAGCCAGTTATGATTGTACATGCGAGGCCGGCTGAAAAAGCCCGCCAGCCAGAGCCAGCGGGCAGTCACTTGGGAAGGCTGAAGTAGGCGGCCCGCGCCCGAACCCGCAGTCTGATATGTGTTCCACGGCTAAATTAGTTTGCCATCAGTCCCGGTCCGTGTGCCTCGATCCGGGAGTGCTCCGGAGCCGCGGGCGCGGTGGAAACAGGTCAACCCGGCAACTGGGCCGTCCACATCAATCGCTTGAGGAAAGCGCAGGCCGCACAGGCCCGGTGGCATTCCACTGGATGAACTCGACTTCCTTGCGCGTCGCTTCCCGCACGGACTTCAACAGCGCATCATGCAGGGTGCGCGTCGCGCGGTAATGGTCGCAGTGTGGCGATATAAACGGCTTTATGATGCTTTTGTGCAGCGCTTCCGCCGCCATCAGAAAGCGCTCGATTTCAGCCTGGGAAAGCTGTTTTGATGGTTTGGACCTAGCCATTGGCAAACTCCGTTTTAGGGGGTTCGCCGCAACAGGGAGGATTATATTCCCCTTCTTTGAATAGTTGGCAAGCCCTATCGTCAATCGGCCAAGCTGCCATCACGGTGCTGCATCGCCTGCAGAATGACTTCGAAGACGCTGCCGACCTCGTCGGTGATCTCCACCGGGTCGATGCCGTCGCGCTCGGCCGCTCGCATCGCCTCGCTGGCGAGGTCGCTCGCCGCGATCGGATCGTCCGTTTGGCAGATGCTCTGCCATCCACCGGTCGAGGAAATTGGCACCGCGAGTGCTCATCGGGGCATAAGCCGCCCGGAGACATTAGGTTCCGCTTATCCTTCCAGTCGCCGAAGAGCGGCCTGCGCGGATTTCAGATTTTCGAGTAAGCTTTCAAGCAGCAGCTCGTCCTGCTCTGTCGGCCGCCCACTCCCCCTCCCGCTTCAATATCTGATCTTGGATGGACAAGGCGACGGATGCTCTTTAATCTCCATTCTGGACTCATACTAGAACAACAGGGACTAGCCATGCCCCCACGGCTGGGTAGCGTCCATGGTGGAGGCTAGCTGCTTGGTGTCCCACCGCCTAAAACCGCGTTCAATAAGCAGAACGATGCATATCCCGATCGCGATATACATCCCGGCGCGTGCTACGATGCTGCGCAGGTCACCGTTGAAAATCATGTACAAGATATGGCCGAGGAAGACGCCAACCGCCCCGCCGCGTCCATAGCCTAGATCTGTGCACCATATCAGTGCCTCTCCGTTTTGCCTGCGGCTGGGGTAGCGCCACTTAATCGCCCTCAGAGGTGCCGGCCTGTATCGCCGACAAGAATCGCCTCTGCTGGCTTGAACGCAAAAAGCCCGCCGGCCGGAGCCAGCGGGCAAGCCACTTGGGAAGGCCGCGGGAGTGGTGCGGCCAGCTCCCGAACCATGGTCGCAGCCAGATGTTCCGCAGCCCTTGAAAGAGCCCGCCGCCTTTCCCCAGGGGGGGTTCGTTGTCTTCGGCGTTTGTGGCGCCCTCTGCGCGGATGCACGCTCGACGACTGCGCGAAATCTGTCGGGTCGCTTCGAGTCTTAGGCGTGCGCTCAAAGGAGCCGTTTCAATTGCTTTGTGCACGTGACAATATAGTCTCCTAGGGGTGCCGCGCTTTTGCTGCCGATACTGCGGCAACCTTGTTATTCTCACGTCTAGCGCTTGCTCGCTGCCGCGCCGCTGCGATCATCTCGCTCTTCGTCGTAGGGAACCCAGCAAGCCCGTACGCATTCACAATCGAGCCGAAGCGCTTCGTGAAAACCTTGCATTTCGGCAGGCCGCTGGCAGCGTTGATCAAAGCCATCGTGACGAATCCAAATTCGGCATGCAGTCGGCGGACGCCGTCTAGAAGTTCATCATCTGAGTAGTATTTGCCCCGTAGGCCAGTTGGCGGGCACTCAAAACCAACGGCCCTGTAGGCGGTCAGGAGGCTGCCGAAGTGCGCGGAATAGCATGCGAGGATGGTGTGTAGCGGCACTCGTTGATAGTATCTTGTGAGAGCTTCTTTTTAGATCGGAAGAGCCGCTTCAGCTTCTTCAGCATGTCCGCTTCCTGCAAGGGATAGATCCGTTGCGAACGAAGCTCCCGCTGCGCCCGAGCAAACGTTTTGGGAGCCACTATAGGTTCCATCACCTTGCATAATGAACTTCAGGCGCATCAACTCACTCCGGCAACCGTCAACTCAATAAGCATTAGCTAAAATAGTTCCGGAACATTTAGCATGGCGGATGTTGCGGGCCGCATGACAAAGCTAGCCGACTTGGCCCTCCGATTCCCGGCAAACTGCACGGAGAGCAGCACCTCGATGAGCATCTTCACTTCTGCCCGCATTGCGGTCAGCGGGTCGATCAACGCGATCTGCGGCAATCTTCTGGCATGAGCGGCCTGGTCATGAACCGCTGGAGCCTGAGGCGAAGGTGATCGAATTTCCTAAACGGAAATCCAGCGAGGACGGAAATCCATGATGGGTGCGAGTCAGTCGGCCAAGCTGCCATCGCGGTGCTGCACTTGCGGCGGATGGCGGCGGACATCCAGCAGTTGGAGGCGGGTCGGCTAATCGTTGGCGCTTACCCGGCGCTAGCCAGTTATGTGCTACCCCGCTTTGTCGGGACGTTCGCCCGATGCCACCCCAAGCTGCGGCTGTCGCTGGAGCCGGAAGCTTCCGTACGGATCGCTGAGCTCGCTGCCAGCAAGCAACTCGACATTGGCTTGATGACAATGCCGGTGGTCGACCCGGCGACCACCTGCTCTCATCTTTGAGACGGCTTCGGTCTGCGTACTGCCGACGGGACATCCCTTGAGCGAGAAGGATGCGATCGAAGCTGCTGATATCCGCGATCGAAGCTTCATCGCACTTGGACGCGAGGACGGCTCGCGCCAAGCCATCGACCGCAGCCTCGAGAACGCGGGAGTTCGCGTCGAGGTGCGCTTCGAGGCTCATTATAGCGACGCCGCTTGTGCTCTCGTGGCTGAGCGGCTTGGCGTCTCCATCCTCGACAAGGTCAGCGGAACGCTCGCCATCAAGCCGTTCCTTCCCTACGTGGCCTGCCATGTCTACTTAACCCGCAGCCGCACGCATATGCCGTCCCTCCTCCAAGATCAGTTGGAGCGGGAGTTCCGCGTCTATCTGGAAGAGCACTTTTCGTAAAAACACATCAGCTGCTCAAATGTGCAGCAAAGGAACGAGGGGTTGGCAGCACCCTCGGGGGATGTCCCGTTTGGGGCGCGTATCAGGGTTCGTGCTGACGCGCTATCAGGAAGGCATATGTCCCGGAAGTGATGCCTCCCAAACTGTCCAAATGCCGAACCTAGTGTCCCGCTTTGTCCATAAGCGCGCGCAACTCGGGCTGAGACGTGACCCAAAAAAGTTCGAAAAGCTTCCAAAAACCCCAGTCGATGGCGAATTGTAGAACCGTCTGACGTACGGCTCTCCGTTGGCTAGGGGTTCGTTCGGCTTTTGCAGTTCCTGATTCGTGCGGGCATATATCCGGCGATTATCCGGTTGACAAACCCAAGGTGGAATAGGAATATAATCATGACAGGCCGGCATTAACTGATTTGCTATCGCTCCCCTTGAAGCCCCGGCTTTGGCCGTCATATTCCCGTATATGCCTGGTAGGGACATTTCCATCTTCGATCTAGACGAGCTTCGTGAGGCATTCATGAAGTCTGTCCGCGAAAACAACGTCTCGCCTGCCGAATGGGGCGAACATGCCCAATGGTTCATTCAACAGCTGGCGGTTCACAAGCTTTCGGATGCGGCGGTTAGCCAGATCACCGGAGAGCCGGACGATAGCCATCCATAGAAAAGCCCCCAGTGCTGGGTGATGCATTGGGGGCTTAAGGCATGTATCCAGCCGTAGCGGAATGGCCGGCGCGGGGGCGGCATTTAGGGATGCGGTTCCGCGCCGGCCACTGCGGTGGAATTGATGTTCCTTCCGCACAGATTAATTTATAGGCACATTAGCTATCACGCAACTACGCCTATCGGCGCTACCCAGCCGTAGGGGATGGCAGGCCGACAATCTGAGTCAATCCGTCGCACCCGTTAACTCTTATTTAACCTTATGATTCTGTTATGATTTCTCCCTTAACGGAGGGCGAATCATATGGATGCTACCTACAATCTCAACGGCGGCTTTAAGCCAACGATGAAAAGGTTTGCCGATCTCGCCGGGCCTGACTATTTCCCAACGCCTGCCTGGGCCACCCATGCCCTCATGGAAAACGAGACGTTCACCGGAGAGATATGGGAAAGCGCCTGCGGCGACGGCGCTATGTCCCGGGTGCTAGAGACAAGGGGCAACCCGGTGCGCAGTTCGGATTTATACAACCGTGGCTTTGGTGAGGCTGGCATCGACTTCAACATTGCCAAGATGCGCGCCGACAACATCGTGACGAACCCGCCCTATAACAGCGCAGAAAGCTTCGTACGGTCTGGCGTCAAACTGGCCCGCAACAAATTCGCGCTGCTTCTTAGGCTCGCGTTTCTGGAGGGGGCAAATCGGGCAAACACGATCTTCGCCGAAAGCCCGCCAGCGCGCGTGTGGGTCTTCAGCGAACGGATCACATTCTACCCAGCCGGAGCCGTGCAAGCCGGTAGCGGCACCACCGCCTACGCGTGGTTCGTCTGGGATAAAAGCTCCCCCGCAAAGACCGAATTGAAGTGGTTCCAGCCCGGCTACAAGGCCAAGTATCGGTAGCTATATGGCGTGACGGGCCTGCTGATGAACCCTACCGGCGGCAGTTATCCGAAGTCCGCCGTCTATCTGCTCTAGAAAACCCCGATAGATGAAGTTTCTACTGGAACCCTTGTGCGACGTGATGTTGCGTACACGTTGTTCCCAAATAGCTTCATTGGGCCTCGTCGCGGAACCTTGATAGTCACCTGCCGTAAGAGCAATTCGGCTTGGTATCTCATGGATGAGCGCAGCTATCGGCGCTTCACCATTTGGACGCTCAACCAAGATATCTTCCACAATCTCTGAAAGCCGCCGTTCTGTTGTCATGCCTTAAACCCTCCCGAAGTAATGGAGGGGACAATACGGCGCACCGATAAAGAGTCAACAGACGCAGCGCTGGGCTGATCAGGGTTTTTCTTGCTCGCGCTTACGTCGCACCAGTTCCTTTATCTGCTCGTTGGTGAGTTTCGGTGCGCGCGCGATCTTGTCCAGCACGGCATCGAACGCCGCGTCGGACTGATCGGTTTTCAGTTCGCGCGCTGCTTCGCGGAATTTGTCCAGTTGACTCTTTGGGGGATTGGTTTTTGACATCTCAGGATGCACTTCATTTACATTGATGATTCAAGTGAACGCCCGACGCACATTTTCTCTGCGATAGCCGTTCCTGTGAGTCGGTGGAACGAAACATTTCTTGGCCTAAAGCAATGGCGGACGCATCTGCGCACGACGCACGGGATTTCCACTACATACGAGCTTCACGCCAACCAATTCCTCTCGGGGCGTGGCTCCCTCGGCACTCTAAATACCATTAGTCGCCACAAGCGCGCACAAATTTTTCATACCTCGTTTGCGGTCACCGAATGGCTGCTGGGCTTCGATGCTCGCGTTTTCAACGTATGCCTGAACAACGATAGACAAGACTGGGCATTCGAAAGGCTCTTGAACCGGATAAACCGAACCATGCACTCTTGGGGCTCTTACGCGCATCTCATTTGCGACGAAGGCAAGGAAGAGCATTACACGAAAATGGTTCGTCGAATGAGGGTGTTCAATCCGATACCCAGCAACCGTGGCATATGGGATGACACCGGGGCACTCACCAGAAACATTACTTTGGATCGCATAATCGAGGATCCACAATTCAAGAGTTCAGCGCGCAGCTATTTCATACAGCAATGCGATTTTGTGGCTTATGGCCTACTGAGAAAAGAGCGCCCTACACCAAAAACCAAGCGCTATGGAATCCACAAGTCGTTCGAGCAACTGGACGGTACGTTGGTCCGCGAATGCAATTTGAGAGACCCGCACGGGATTATCAGATGAAGAGAGGCCAAGGGGTTGCCTTGGCCTCTAAGCAGAACCTACCCCGGCCACTACAACCGGATCGATTACCGCAGAGCAAAATATAGGGTTCAAGATAGGGAAAAGCAAGTAAAATCAGAAGCTTAGGTTATTTTCTGCTAACCCTTTGTTTATGAATCGCTTTTGCGTTTCCGCTTCGGTCGCACCCTCGCGTAGCGCCAGAGCGGCAATTCCAACTGCACCGGCTTTCGGAAGTGTGTTCGCTTCGCGTCAATCAGGTCTGCGATAGGTGAGGCGCTTACCGGCGGCACCCTTCAAGGCGATGAATGCGCGAGTGCCGTCATCAACGCCCATGGCGATACGGTTTGAATAGCGGAAATCGAATTCGGCAAGGTAGCGGTGCAAGTGCTGCTCGCCGCAATGCTGATAGACGCCCTTCATGCCGCGCTTGAAGATCGAATAGAAGCCTTCCACGGTGTTGGTGTGGATGGTCTTTGCGCCTTCGTAGCGGACATATTCATCCTTGGAATGCGTGACGACATCGTGCGAAGCGAATTCCTGGCCCACGCGGCGATACATGCCAGCCTCGTCCGTCATCAACGCGCTTTCCTTGGCGATGTTGGCGCGAACGATAGGCATAACGGTGCCAATGCGGGCGGTATCGACATGGAAGGAACGGGCGCGACCACCGCGCTCAACAAGCGTAACGACAGTGTTCTTGTGAGAAGTGCCGGCCTTTACCGGGGTATCCTTCAAGCGACCGATATACGTCTCGTCAGCTTCAACGGTCTTGCCATTGCCACCAAGCGGGGACAGGTCGCCAGACGCCATTGCAAGGCGAATGCGATGGCACAGGAACCAAGCGGCCTCATAGGTGCATTCGAGTATGCGGTGCATCTGGTGGGCGCTGATACCCTTCTTGGACGCGCACATAAGGTGGATAGCCTGTAGCCACTTGGTCAGCGGCAAATGGCTTTCCTCAAAGATCGAACCCATACGGACGGTGAACTGCGAGCGGCAAGCGCTGCACTTGTACAGGCCATGACGCTCGACGCCGTGCGGGTTCTTTTTGGAGGGCTTGGTGCGAACGCCCTTCAATGCGTAGTGGCGATCAACGCTACCGCACTTCGGGCACACCGGACCGTTGGGCCACAGTATCGACTCCACATGCTCGAAAGCCTTGGCTTCGTCGTGGAATTCGGGGCGGGACAGAACGGACATGGAAATCTCCTATGTCCTTACCCTACGTAATCAGGTTGGGTTTGTCAACCGGATAATCGCCATATATCCGACCTGTAGGTGCGGCCATTCATGTGTCGCTGCCACAATGCCATTCGCGCGGCTCAGGCCCAATCGTAAGCTCGCACTTGAGGTGCACGGCCCCAGTCGGTTTTCCTGATCCGGCGGCATCAACCGGCTTCGTGCATTAGCTCCTGCCCGCACTTTCCAAACTCGTCAGTGATCGCTCGCCTTTGGTTCGGTTTATGCGATGAGCGGCTCCCTGTAGCGCTCGCCGTTCGCTGGACACGAGTCCCTAAGTGCACGGTTCGGGGGAGACTGAATTACCCAAAAGTTTGACTGGCGAGGGCATAGGTCACCGGTGCAACTGCGCCGTCGATGCCAAAATCGGAGAGGTGTTTGCCCAGCGACATGGTGAGCACCGTGTCGAAAACTGGCATTCCGCTGTGCGACAGAAAGGCAGCGAACTCGCCATTGTCCATGTGGGTGTCGATACGCAGGAAAGACCCCGCATGGTCGGCCACGTGCGGCCGGACGATCGCCACGGCGTCGGCGTCGCTTTCCGCCACGACCGGCCCCACGACATGGCCCCGTCCGAACGGCCGGCAGAGCGCGAATGCGTTCAGCTTATCGCCCTTGAAAAGACCATAGCCGGCCGAGTGTGCGAAAAGCTTCTCGATGAGCGCCGCCCGCCTCACGCCAAACCCTGCCGCGTCGAGCGCGATCACGGCGGGAATATCATTTTCGACTAAACTCCGGACTTCGCCGCGGGTATTTTCCTGCCCAACTGCCGTCTGCGCACGGACGATGCCCTGGCATTGATAAACGGTCTTCTCCGGCTGGAAGTCGAGCGAGAGATAGAGCCGCCTTGCCGCGCGCGTTGCGTTGAGGCGCAAGTCGCGGCCGACGACCTTGTCGAAGACCCGCTTCATCAACCATTGCCCCGCCCCCAGCGTCTGGAGTCGCGGTGAGGTGATGACCATGCCCACGGTGGCGAAATCGGTACCATGGGCGAACCACATGGCCGAGCCGAGAACCCGGCCGATCTCATCGAGCGCCACCAACCCCTGCCCCGACTCACGCACGAATTGCCAATCCTCGGCGCGATGCGGCCACCCCACGGAGAGCGAGAGCGCGTGCAAACGGTCCAGTTCGACGTCTTCGATGTCGCCAATCCGCATCGAGAAGGTATCGATTTTCAAGCTTCCGGACGGCTTCAATTCCATGCCCCTGCAAGATTTCCGCAACCAGAGCGCCACGCACCGATGGCCACCCTCTGCCGCCAACGCTAAACGAGCAGACCGATACGATTTGCTCGAAAGCCGCGCAGCAACGCAAGATTCAACTGAAACATTTCAGCTTTCGGCACGCAATCGCGAAAGAACGCAGGCATCCTCTTTGGAAATCTGGCAGCATATGGTCGACGGCACCGATCCCGGCCAATCCGAAACGCTTTGAGGGCTGGAATGGACGTCTTCGACATCCTCGATCGTCTCGTCGCCTTTCCATCGGTCGCCGGCAGGCCGAACGGCGACGTCGCCGGCTGGATCGAGGCCTATCTCGCGGAACAGGGAATCCAGGTCACCGTGCTTCCAGGTCCGGAAGGCGATCGTTCCAATCTTTTCGCGACGATCGGCCCTGCCGATAACCCGGGCTACATACTGTCCGGCCACATGGACGTTGTTCCTGCCAGCGAGCCGCAATGGAGCTCGAGCCCTTTCGCGCTGCGCAAGGAGGGCGAACGGCTCTACGGACGAGGCACCACGGACATGAAGGGGTTTCTTGCCGCAGCACTCGCGGCCGCTCCCAGGCTTGCGGGACTGCGCCTTGCCAGGCCCATCCACCTCGCCTTCTCCTATGACGAGGAAGTGGGATGTCGCGGCGTGCCGCATTTGATCGCCCGCCTTCCCGAACTTTGCGCCAAGCCGCTCGGCGTCATCGTCGGCGAGCCGAGCGGCATGCGCGCCGTGCGCGGCCACAAGGGCAAGGCAGCCGCCCGCGTATCCATCAAGGGACGTGCGGGGCATTCCTCAAGACCCGATCTCGGCCTCAACGCCATCCATGCCATGGCCGCTGTGCTGGGCGCGGCCGTGAACGAGGCTGAACGGCTGACGCACGGTCCATTCGACCCTGCCTTCGAGCCATCCTACTCCTCGCTGCAAGCTGGCGTCGTCGCGGGCGGACATCAGGTCAACATCATCCCCGACACCTGCACGCTGGACCTGGAGGCACGCGCCATACCTGGCGTCGACCCGGCGAGCCTGCTGGCGCCTGTGAGGGCACGCGCAGAGGCTCTCGCGGCGGATGGCTTTCGCACCGAGTGGAGTCCGATGAGCGCCTATCCGGCGATGTCGCTGCCGCCGGACGCGCCACTCGCTGGACTGCTGCACGCCTTGACCGGCGAGGTGCCGCTTGCCGCCGTCAGCTACGGTACGGAGGCCGGACTTTACCAGGCCGCCGGGCTCGATGCGATCATCTGCGGCCCCGGCGACATCGACCGCGCCCACAAGCCGGACGAATACATCCTTGCCAGCGAACTTGCCGCCTGCCAGCGATTGATCGAAGCGCTGGGCGCCCGCTGCGCGGCTTGAAAGGGAACTGGAATGACATTCCTGTTCAATTCCGATGCGCGCCGCGGGGCGGTCTTCGCCGATGCCTTCGCGAGAGACCTGCCGGACGTCCCCTTGACGATGAATGCCGCAACGGTCAATCCCGACACCGTGCGTTACCTGATCAGTTGGACCGTGCCGGATAATCTCGCCCGCTACAGGAACCTGGAAATCCTGTTCTCCATCGGCGCCGGCGTCGACCAGTTTCGCCTCGATGCGGTGCCTGCGAAGGTGAAGATCGTGCGCATGATCGAGCAAGGCATCGTACGCATGATGCAGGAATATGTGACGCTTGCCGTGCTCGGGCTCCACCGCAACCTGCCTGGATATCTGGCGCAGCAGCGCGCCCGCGAATGGGCCGATATCGCGCAGCCGCAGGCCGGGTCGCGTCGGGTTGGCGTGCTCGGCCTCGGGCAGCTTGGCCAAGCCGTCCTCGATCGCCTGAAGCCCTTCGGCTTCCCGCTTGCAGGATGGAGCCGCTCGCCGCGGCGGATCGAGGGCGTGACCTGTCATCATGGCGAGCCCGGATTGAACGAGATGCTTGCGGCCAGCGACATTTTGATCTGCCTGCTGCCGCTGACCGAGGAGACGCGGAGTTTCCTCGATGCCGGCCTGTTTGCGAAACTGCCCGAGGGCGCGGCGCTCGTCCACACCGGCCGGGGGCCGCAGCTCGACCAGGAAGCCCTTGTCGCCGCACTCGACAGCGGCCACATTTCGGCGGCGATGATCGACGTCACCGATCCCGAACCGCTGCCGGCGGGCCATCCGTTCTGGTCGCATCCGAAGATCATTCTGACCCCGCATGTCGCCAGCGTCACCCAGCCCGCCAGCGCCGCACAGGCCGTTGTCGAAAACATCAAGCGTTACCGCGCCGGTCTTGACCCCATCGGGCTCGTCGACCGGTCGCGCGGCTATTGAATTTCAACATGAAAGGCTATCCCTTGTCCCTGCTCAAGACCGTCGATACCAGCCCTGCCTTCCAGCCGCGCGAATCCGGGGCGCTGCCCGAACGGCTGATTTCCGGCAACCCCGCCTTCAAGACCTGGGCTCAGGATGTCGCCAAGGGCGACCTCGTCCATACCGGCGTCTGGGAGGCGACGCCTGGCCAAACGCGCTCGATCAAGGGCGAGACTTTCGAGTTCTGCCACATCCTCTCCGGCGTGATCGAAATCACGCCCGACGGCGGCAAAACGGTGACCTACCGCGCCGGCGACAGCTTCGTGATGAAACCTGGCTTCACCGGCATTTGGAAGACCATCGAAACGGTCCGCAAGATCTACGTAACCGTGGGGTAGCGGGAGCGCGAGGGCGCCGGCCTCCGCAACAGATTTTGCCGTCTGTCATCGCCGGCACACAACAATCATCCGCGACCGATCGTCGAACGGTGCATGCTGCGCCAGAGCCCGCGCTAGGCTCCTGCAGAATATTCCAGAGTGGGTGCCATGGGCCTGAGCTTCGACCCGGATACCGTCTCCCTTCCCGTCGGCCATTTCATTGGCGGGGAACTGATCGCGGCCGAGGGTGCGATCGAGATGCACCGACCGTCGGACGGCAAGGCATATGCCGCTTGCCCGGTGGCCGGCGTCGACATGGTCGACCGTGCCGTTGAAAGCGCCAACGCGGCGCTGAAGTCCAGCAACTGGGGCGGCGTTCGGCCGCGCGAACGGACGAAGGCACTCCAGGCCTGGGCCGACCTGATCGAAGCGGAAGCCGAAACGCTGGCCAGGATCGAGGCGCTGTGCTCCACCCGGCCTGTCGGCCAGCTCGTCGCCGGCGACATCGCGATAACCGCCGAGCAGATCCGTTTCTTTGCCGAATTCGCCGACAAGGAAGGCAGCGAGCTCGTGCCGACCGACGACGCCACTCTCGGCATGATCATGAGCGAGCCCTATGGCGTGGTCGGCGCGATCACGCCCTGGAATTTTCCCATCTCGATGGCCGGATGGAAGCTCGGTCCGGCATTGGCCGCGGGCAATGCGGTCGTGCTGAAGCCATCGGAGATGACGCCCTTTTCGGCAGTCTACATGGCGCAACTCGCCGTCAAAGCGGGCCTGCCGGCAGGGCTCATAAACGTGGTGCTGGGAGACGGTCCGACGACCGGCACGGCGCTGACCGGCCATCTCGATATCGCCAAGATCAGCTTCACCGGCTCGACCCGCGCCGGATCGGCAATCATGGAGAACGTGGCCCGCACCGGCGTCAAGCCGATGACGCTGGAACTCGGCGGCAAGAGCCCGCAGATCGTCTTTGCCGATGCCGATCTGGACAAGGCGGCAACGGCCGTCGCCGGCAGCGTCACTTTCAATGCCGGCCAGGCCTGCGTCGCCGGCACACGCCTGATCGTCGAGAGGAGCGTGGCCGACAGGCTGGCGGCCGCGATCCTGGAGAGGATGAAGGCTGTGCGCCCCGGCCCGACCTGGGACGAGGCAACGCAATATTCGCCTGTTATCTCGGAGCGGCAGCGGGCGCGTGTCGACTGCATCGTGCGGGCCGCGATCGACGCCGGCGGCGAATGCCTGACCGGTGGCGGCGTCATGGACAGCCCCGGCTATTTCTACCAGCCGACGCTGATCGCCGATGTCGACCAGGCCAATCCGGCGATTGTCGAGGAAATCTTCGGCCCGGTCCTGACCATTCAGACCTTCGAGACGGAGGAAGAGGCGCTGGCGCTGTCCAGCCATCCAACCTACGGGCTGGCTTCCGGCCTGTTCACTTCCGACCTGTCCCGCACGATCCGCTTGGCGCGCAAGCTTGAGGCGGGCACCGTCTGGGTCAATCGCTACAGCCGCTCGCGCGACCATATCCTGCCGACCGGAGGCTACAAGCGCTCCGGCATCGGCAAGGATCTCGGCCGCGAGGCCTATCTCGCCAACCGCAGGACCAAGAGCGTCCTGATCAGCCTCTAGAGAGATGCCGATGAAGTCCTATTCGATTGCCCTGATTCCCGGTGACGGCATCGGCAGCGATGTGACCGCCGCCGCCTGGACGGTGCTGGAAACGGTGGCCGGAAACTTCGGCTTTGCGCTGACCGGAACCGAGTTCCCCTGGTCCTGCAAATTCTTCAAGGATACCGGCCGCATGATGCCGCAGGACGGCATCGAGACCTTGCGCGGCTTCGACGCCATCCTGCTCGGCGCGGTCGGCTGGCCGGCGGAAGTGCCGGATTCCGTCTCGCTACACGGTCTGCTGCTGCCGATCCGCAAGGCGTTCGTGCAGTACGCCAACATCCGGCCGCATCGCCTGCTGCCGGGCGTCACGGGACCGCTGCGGGCGGAGAACTTCGACATATTGTGCATCCGCGAGAATACCGAAGGTGAATATTCTGGTGCCGGCGGGCGCGTGCATCAAGGCACGCTGGACGAGGTCGCCGTGGAGACCTCGATCTTCACCCGCGCCGGCGTCGAGCGCATCCTGCGCTTCGGCTTCGAGCAGGCGCGGGCAAGGCGAGGCAAACTTGCCTCCGTCACCAAGTCCAACGCGCAGAAATACTCGATGGTGTTCTGGGACGAGATCACGCGAAAGCTGGCCGCGGACTATCCTAATATCGAAGTCACCAGCTATCATGTCGACGCGCTTGCCGCGCGCATGATCATGGCGCCGGAGAGTCTCGACGTGGTCGTTGCCTCCAACCTGTTCGGCGATATCCTCACCGACATCGGCGCGGCAATCCAGGGCGGGCTCGGCTATGCCGCCTGCGCCAACATCAATCCCGGCCGCTCGGCACCATCCATGTTCGAGCCGGTGCACGGCTCGGCGCCCGACATTGCCCATCTCGGCATCGCCAATCCGGTCGCCGCCATCTGGTCCGGCGCCATGATGCTCGATCATCTCGGTGAAAAGGCAGCGGCCGACCGCGTCATCAAGGGGGTCGAGGCTGCAACCGCCAGAGGCATAGGCACCATTCCCGGCAAGGACCGGACGGAGGCCATCACGGCCGCCGTCGTCGCCGCGCTCACGTGATTGCAAGGTCGTATCCGATGAAAAACCTCAGAGACAAAGGCCTCTTCCGCGAAGCCGGCCTGATCGGCGGCGAATGGGTTGCTGCCGGCTCCGGCAGGACGGTCGACGTCATCGATCCGGCAACCCAGGTGGCGATCGGCACGGTGCCCGACATGGCCGGTCCGGAAACGCATGCGGCCATAGAGGGCGCGGCTGCCGCCTATGGGGACTGGAAGAAGAAAACCAACGCCGAGCGTGCTACGCTGCTGGAGGCATGGCATGGCCTGATGCTTGCGCATCTGGACGATCTCGCGCTGATCCTGACGACGGAACAGGGCAAATCGCTGGACGAAGCCAAAGGCGAGATCCGTTACGGTGCGTCCTTCGTCAAATGGTTCGCGGAGGAAGCGCGCCGCATCAATGGCCACACCATCCCCTCACCCACCTCCGACCGCCGCATCATCGTGCTGAAAGAACCGGTTGGCGTTTGCGGCATCATTACGCCGTGGAACTTCCCCAATGCGATGATCACCCGCAAGGTCGCGCCGGCACTGGCCGCCGGCTGCACGGTGGTGATCAAGCCATCCGAGTTCACGCCCTATTCGGCGCTGGCGCTCGGCGTGCTTGCCGAACGCGCCGGCATCCCCGCCGGCGTCATCAACATCGTCACCGGCATGCCCACGGAGATCGGCAAAGAAATCATGGCGAACGAGGCCGTCCGCAAGATCTCCTTCACCGGCTCGACGCGGGTCGGCTCGCTGCTGATGCGCGGGGCCGCCGACAGCGTGAAGCGGCTCAGCCTCGAACTCGGCGGCAACGCGCCCTTCATCGTCTTCGACGACGCCGATCTCGACCTCGCCATCGAGGGTGCACTCGTCTCGAAGTTCAGAAACGGCGGCCAAACCTGCGTCTGCGCCAACCGCATCCTCGTCCAGTCCGGCGTCTATGAAGCCTTCGCCGCCAAGCTATGCGCCCGCGTCAACGCCATGACGGTCGGACCGGGCACGCAGCCCGGCGTCGCCATCGGGCCGATGATCAACATGGCAGCGGTCGAGAAGATAAACCGCCACGTCGAGGACGCGCTCGCCAAGGGTGCTGCGATCATCACCGAGAAGCCGGCATTGCCCGACGGTCCTCAATATGTCGCGCCGCTGGTGCTGACCGGCGCCACGAAAGAGATGCAGCTTGCCGGTGAGGAAACGTTCGGCCCGGTCGCGCCGCTTTTCCGGTTCGAGACGGAAGAGGAGGCGATCGCGCTGGCCAACGGCACGCCCTACGGGCTTGCTTCCTACTTCTACACCGAAAACCTGAAACGCGCCTGGCGCGTCGGCGAGGCGTTGGAGTTCGGCATGGTGGGGTTGAACACCGGCTCGGTTTCGATCGAGGTCGCCCCTTTCGGCGGCGTCAAGCTGTCCGGCCTCGGGCGAGAGGGCGCGCAGGCCGGCATCGAGGAGTATCTCGAGATGAAGAGCTTTCACATCGGCGGGCTCAGCTGAGGCAATTTTTTGCCCAAGCCGGGCCAGACCGGCGATCACTGAATCCGGTCGAGCGCCTTGTAGTAGAGGCCGACCATCGGCAGGAACCAGGGCTTGCCGGAGTAACCGGGAATGGACGGCCATTCGAGCCCCTTCATCGGATTGCGGTCCTCGCGGCCGAGCATGGCATCGGCCAGGATCATGCCGAGATGGGTGGAAAGCTGCGCACCGTGGCCGGAATAGCCCATCGCGAACCAGACACCGTCATGGTAGCCGGCGCGCGGGAAGCGGTCCTTGGTCATGTCGACCAGCCCGCCCCAGCAATAATCGATCTCGACCTTGGCCAGCTGCGGAAAGATCGCCGCGAGGCCTGCCCGCAAGATCTCTCCGCTCCTGGCGTCGGAGCGCTGGTCCGATGTCGCCGAAAAGCGCGCGCGGCCGCCGAAGATCAGGCGCCTGTCGGGCGAAAGCCGGAAGTAGTTGCCGATGTTCATCGAGGTCACGCATGTCCGGTTGCCGGGCATGGTGGCGGCGATCTCGGCGTCGCTCAACGGCCGCGTGGCGATGATGAAGCTGCCGACGGAGATGATCCGGCGGCGGAAATAGCCGAAATCAGGCGTCGTATAGGCGCCGGTCGCCACCAGCACATTATCGGCGCTGATCCGGCCACGCGAGGTGGTCAGCTCATGCCTGCCGCCGGCCTGCTTGCGGCCCGTCACCGCCGCGTTCTCGTGGATCTCGGCGCCGTGGCGGGCGGCTGAAGTGGCGAGACCCGCGACATAGCGGCCCATATGCATCATGGCGCTCTTCTTCGACAGCATCGCGCCGTGGAAGGGTGAACCGATCTCGGACTTGAGATCCGTCGCCGACAGCAGCGCCGTGTCCGGATCCACCTCGGCGTGAAGGGCTTCGAAATTGCGGGCGATTGATGCAAAATGCTGCGGCTTGGAGGCGAGCTTCAGCTTGCCGGCGCGGCGGAAATTGCAGTCGATGCCTTCCTCCGCGACCAGCGCCTCTATGGTGTCGACGGAGTCGTCCAGCGCCCGGTAGAGCGCGATTGCGCGGTCCTTGCCGAGCTCCGCCTTGGCGGAGAGATAGCCGTGGGCAAGGCCGTTGTTGAGGTGCCCGCCATTGCGGCCGGATGCGCCCCAGCCCACCCACTCCGCCTCCAGCACGACCACCTTGGCGCCGGCCTTCGCCAATTGGCGCGCGGCGGCGAGACCGGTGAAGCCACCGCCGATGACGGCGGCATCGTAGTGCCCCTCGACCGGGCCTTGCGCCCCGCCGGAAAAGGCAGGGGCGGTGTCGTGCCAGTAGGAGACGAACTTCATCGGGAATCCGCCTGTTTCAGAGACCGACCACGCCTGCAAGACCCGAAATGTCCGATATTTCGACATAGCCGTAATACGGGTTGGCTGGTTCGTGGCCGCGATTGACCCAGACCTTGTTCTTGATGCCGAGGTCGTGTGCCGACATCAGGTCGTAGCGGAAAGAGGACGAACAGTGAAGAACGTCCTCGGGGCCGCAGCCCAGCCTGTCGAACATATACTCGAAGGCTTGAAAACGAGGCTTGTAGGCCTGCGCCTCCTCAGCCGTGTAGACGGCATGGAACGGCGCACCAAGCTTTTCGACATTGGACATGATCTGCGCGTTCATGGCGTTGGACAGGATGACCAACGGAATTTCCTTGGCGACCTTCGCCAGGCCGGCCGGAACGTCGGCGTGCGGCCCCCAGGTCGGGACGCGCTCATAGATCACTCTGGCATCGTCGGCGCTGAAGGCAACGCCGTTGCGCTTGCAGGCGCGCTCGAGCGCATTGTGGACGACATCGGCATAGGGCTTCCAGTCGCCCATGATCTCGTCGAGCCGATACGCCGCGAAATTCTTGATGAACTCCTGCATGCGCGGCTCATCGAGCCGGCTGCCATAGAGATCGCGCGCCGCTTCCGCCATCTGGAAAAAGGTCAACGTGCCGTAGCAGTCGAAGGTGATGTATTTGGGCCTGAAGGAAGCCATGTCCGTCGATCTCCGGTGGAAGCACATCCGCGCTGGGATGTATTTCATCATAGGGCCGCCGGTGGCGACCCACCTGACCGAAATCGCCCTCCCGAAAGCAGAAAGTTCCGTATCCACCCGCTGGTTTGGCACGCTGTAGCATCTGGCGTGCCGATCGCGGCGCCGCGACCGGCGTGAAACGCATCCGCCGCGGCCAGTGCCAGCACAAGATGCGGTGCACCGCTTGCGCTACGGCGAAAGATACCGCCGAAGCCGATGCCTTCAGATGATCTGCGGCGCGCCGATGGCCGAGACTTGGGCACTAAACGGAAGGATGCCTCATGCAGCAGGGCGAGATCGAACTCCAGACCTTCGGGCCGGACCATATCGAGGGCGCCGTAGCGCTTTCTCGCCAGGAGAATTGGCCGCATCGCCCGCAGGACTGGCAGATGGCGCTGCAGCTCTCGAACGGTGCGGTCGCGCTCGACGACCAGGGCCGCGTCACCGGAACCATCCTGGTAACGCCCTATGGCATGGATTGCGCCATGATCAACATGGTGATCGTCGACAGGACTGTGCGGGGCAAGGGGCTTGGTCGCCGGCTGATGGATCAGGCCTTCGCCCTTGCCGGCGACCGTCCGTTGCGGCTCGTCGCGACAGCGGACGGCATTCCTCTCTATGAAAAGCTCGGCTTCGTGCCGTCCGGTACGATCCGGCAACATCAGGGCAGCGTTTCCAAGCTTGGTGCGCCCGACGGCGTGGAAGCTGCGGACACCGCCGATCTCCCGGACATCAAGGCGCTGGACCGCGACGCCTACGGCGCCGACCGTGAAGCTCTCATCGATGCGCTGGCGGAGCGCGGCCAATTCGCCGTCATCCGCCGCAACGGCGCCATCGAGGCCTATGCCGCAATCCGCCCGTTCGGACGCGGCGAGGTGATCGGTCCGGTCATCGCGGGAAGTACCGACGAGGCTAAGGCCCTGATCGGCTTCTTTGCCGCGCCACGTCCCGGCGCCTTCCTGCGCGTCGATACCGGCAGCGGGACCGGCATCGCCGGCTGGCTGGAGGACATCGGCCTCGCCCATGTCGGCGGTGGCGTGGCCATGGACCGTCCACCCAAGACGAACATGGAACAGGCATGGCCAAGAGTTTACGCCCTCGCCAACCAGGCGCTGGGCTAGTCCGGAGGATAGAATGCTCGCCAATTCCCTGATCGAACTCGACCGCGCCCATCTCGTCCACCCGGTCTCTTCATACCGTGGTCATGAGGCGCAAGGCGTGCGCGTCTTGAAATCGGCGAAGGGGGCGACCGTGACCGATGCGTCCGGCCGGCAACTTCTCGACGGTTTCGCGGGACTGTGGTGCGTCAATGCCGGCTACGGCCACGACAGCATCGTCGAGGCGGCTGCCCGGCAGATGCGCGAGCTTCCCTACGCCACCGCCTATTTCGACCTCGGCTCTGAGCCGGCCATCCGGCTCGCATCGGAACTGGCCGAGCGCGCGCCCGGAGATCTCAATCACGTCTTCTTCACACTTGGCGGGTCGGACGCGGTCGATAGCACGGTCCGTTTCGTCCGCTACTACTGGAATGCCAGGGGCGAGCCAAAGCGCGACCAGTTCATTTCCATCGAGCAGGGCTATCACGGCTCGTCGGTGGTCGGCGCGGGCCTGACCGCCCTGCCCGCCTTTCACGCCGGTTTCGGCATTCCCTTCGAATGGCAGCACAAGATCCCCTCCCCCTATCCCTATCGCAACCCGGTGGGCGAGGAAGGGAACGCGATCATCGCCGCATCACTCGCCGCGCTGAAGGCCAAGATCGAGGAGATCGGGCCGGAGCGGGTCGCTGCCTTCTATGCCGAGCCGATCCAGGGCTCAGGCGGCGTCATTGTTCCACCGAAAAGCTGGATCAAGGCGATGCGCGAGCTCTGCCGGGAATACGGCATCCTGTTCATCGCCGACGAGGTGATCACCGGCTTCGGCCGCACGGGACCCTTGTTCGCCTGTACCGATGAGGACATCGTTCCCGATTTCATGACGACCGCGAAGGGGCTGACCTCGGGCTATGTTCCCATGGGCGCCGTGTTCATGGCCGATCATGTCTACGACGTCATCGCCGATGGCGCGGGCTCCTCGGCGGTCGGTCACGGCTACACCTATTCCGCTCATCCCGTCAGCGCCGCCGTCGCGCTCGAAGTGTTGAAGCTCTATGAAGCCGGCCTTCTGGAGAATGGCATCAAGGCCGGCGCTCGCCTGATGGGGGGCTTGGAGGGCCTGAGGGACCACCCGCTCGTCGGCGATGTGCGCGGCCGCGGCATGCTTGCCGCGATCGAACTGGTGGTCGACAAGCGGAAGAAGACACCGCTTCCGGCGTCGGCCATGCCGGCGCGGCGCGTCTTCGACAGGGCATGGGACAATGGCCTGATCATCCGTGCCTTTGCGCATGGGGTTATCGGCTATGCACCGCCGCTCTGCTGCACCGACGGCGACATCGATGCGATCATCGAGCGCACGCGCCGGACGCTCGACCAGACACTGGACGATCCCGACATCCGCCAGGCCCTGGCATGACGGCAGACCAATGCCCCGTGTTTCGAAATAGCGCCGGGGCAGACGATTTCGCAATTTTGTGCCGCCCCCTCGCGCCTTTTCGGCGAATCCAGCGCGGGGGAAGTGCCAGACTGCTTATAAGACAAGGCCAGAAAGCTTGGATTTCCGGGCCTTCGAAAAAGGCCGACGCCCCTGACAGCACGGAATTTTGTTCTGTTCAACACATGCAATTCGGCCGTACGCAGAGGAGACCCAGTCTTGGCCAGGGGCTTTAGCGAATTCAAATACATGACCTTCGATGTCGTCGGCACGCTGATCGACTTCGAAGGCGGGATAACGACCTGCCTGGCCGGAATCGCCGCCGAGGCCGGCGTTTCGCTCGATGGTGAGGAAGCGCTGAGCCTTTACCGGCAGGCCCGCTACATGCCCGATGCGAGCCTGTTTCCCGACGATCTCCTACGTGTCTACATGGTCATCGCGCCACGGCTCGGCCTGCCGGCCGAGGAGAAATACGGCATCCGCCTGCGGGACTCCGCCAGCGTCTGGCAAGGCTTTCCTGACAGCGCGGCGGCATTGGCCGAGCTTGCGAAATCGCACAGGCTGATCGCCATGACCAATGCCCGGCGCTGGGCGCTCGATCATTTCGAGAAGCAACTCGGATCGCCCTTCTTCGCCACCTTCACGGCCGACGATACCGGCACGGAAAAACCGGACCCGGCCTTTTTCCAGAAGGTCTTCGATTTCGTCGCCTCAAGGGGCGACAGCAAGGATGACATCCTGCACGTCGCGCAAAGCCAGTATCACGATATCGGCATATCCCGGGCGCTTGGCTTGACCAACTGCTGGATCGAGCGCCGGCATGCCCAGAAGGGCTATGGCGGCACGATCGAGCCCGAGCGCTTCACCGTGCCGGACTACCACTTCACCTCAATGGCCGCGTCGGCGTCGGCCGTACGGGAAAGCCTGAAGCAACGAACCTGAGCCCAAGCCCGGAAAGCCGCGTCAAGACGAGCAAGCCGGAAAACAAACAGAAAGGGGAATGATATGACCGACAAGATCACGAACTGGACCAGCGCAGACGATGCCATGGTCGAAAATGCCATTCGGCGGGGCGCGAGCCGCCGCGAACTCCTCAAGATGCTGTTGGCCGGCGGCGCCGCGGTTGCCGCGGGCAGCATGGTGCTTGGCCGCGCCACCAATGCCGTCGCCGCCACGCCGGTTTCCGGCGGCAGCTTCAAGGCCGCCGGCTGGTCGTCCTCGACCGCCGACACGCTCGATCCGGCAAAGGCGTCGCTGTCGACCGACTATGTCCGCTGCTGCTCGCTCTACAACCGCCTGACTTTCCTCGACAAGGATGGCGTCACGCAGATGGAGTTGGCCGAAAGCTTCGACAGCAAGGACGCCAAGACCTGGACGGTGAAGCTGCGTAAGGGCGTCACCTTCCACGACGGCAAGGCCCTCACCGCCGACGACGTCGTCTTCTCGATGAAGCGCCATCTCGATCCGGCGATCGGTTCCAAGGTCGCCAAGATCGCCGCGCAGATGACCGGTTTCAAGGCCGTCGACAAGTCCACGGTCGAAATCACGCTCGCCGATCCGAATGCCGACCTTCCGACCATCCTGGCGCTGCATCACTTCATGATCATCGCCGATGGCACCACCGACTTCTCCAAAGG
Source organism: Mesorhizobium sp. CO1-1-7 (assembly GCF_020164885.1). Lineage (NCBI taxonomy): Bacteria > Pseudomonadati > Pseudomonadota > Alphaproteobacteria > Hyphomicrobiales > Phyllobacteriaceae > Mesorhizobium > Mesorhizobium sp. CO1-1-7. The sequence goes on from NZ_JAIUHA010000011.1 coordinate 64,543, forward strand.
CAACGGCACCGGCGCCTTTGTGCTGCAAACGTTCGAACCAGGCGTGCGGTCGGTCGTCACCAAGAACAAGAACTACTGGAAATCCGGCAAGCCCTACCTCGACTCGTTCGAATTCATCGCCATCAGCGATGACAGCGCCCGCGTGAACGCCCTGCTTTCCGGTGACATCAACTTCGCCGCCTCGATCAATCCGCGCGCGATGAAGCTCATCGGCGGCCAGCAGGGCTTCGAATTGTCGAAGACGACCTCGGGCAACTACACCGACCTCAACATTCGGCTCGACATGGATCCCGGCAACAAGGCCGACTTCGTGACCGGCATGAAATACCTCGTCAACCGCGAGCAGATCGTCAAATCGGCATTGCGCGGCCTTGGCGAAGTCGGCAACGACCAGCCCGTCTCACCGGCGAACATCTTCCACAATGCCGACCTCAAGCCGAAGGCCTTCGACCCGGACAAGGCCAAATTCCACTTCCAGAAGTCGGGCCTGCTCGGTCAGTCCATCCCCGTGGTCGCCTCCGATGCCGCGACCTCGTCGATCGACATGGCGGTGATCATCCAAGCCGCCGGTGCCGATATCGGCATGAAGCTCGATGTCCAGCGCGTCCCGTCCGACGGCTACTGGGACAATTACTGGCTCAAGGCGCCGGTCCATTTCGGCAACATCAATCCACGCCCGACGCCGGACATCCTGTTCTCGCTGCTCTACGCCTCCAACGCGCCCTGGAACGAAAGCCAGTACAAGTCGGAGAAGTTCGACAAGCTGATGATCGAGGCGCGCGGCTCGCTCGACCAGGCCAAGCGCAAGGAAATCTACGGCCAGATGCAGACCATGGTCTCCGAAGAGGCCGGCACCATCATCCCAGCCTACATTTCCAACGTCGATGCCCTCTCCAGCAAGGTGAAGGGTTTGGAGGCGAACCCGCTCGGTGGCATGATGGGCTACGCAATGGCGGAATATCTCTGGCTCGAAGCCTGAGAGGCGCCTGCCAGGGACCGGACAGCCGGTCCCTGGCACTTATTGCGCAACATGGCTTGGCCGAACGCAACCGCAGGAGCGCTTCCATGACGTCTGGGGTTCTAAACCTCGTGTTGAAGCGGCTGGCAATCGCGGTCATCACGCTTCTGATCGTCCTGTTCGCCGTTTTTTTCGCCACCAGCATGCTGCCCGGCGACACCGCGTCGATCCTGCTCGGCCAGGCGGCGACACCCGAAGCCGTCGCCGGCCTGCGCGAGGCCATGCATCTCAACGATCCGGCAATCCTGCGCTTCCTGCGCTGGCTTCTCGGCCTGCTCCACGGCGATCTCGGCACCTCCTATGCCAATGAGATGCCGGTCGCGGCACTGATCGGCGGGCGCTTCATCAACACCATGGAGCTCGCCGGCATCACCACGCTGCTCTCGGTCCCCCTGGCGCTGACGCTGGGCATCACCGCCGCCATGCTGCGCGGCTCGCTCTACGACCGCACCGTCACCATTCTTTCGATCGGCGTCATCTCGGTGCCGGAATTCATGGTCGCCACGCTGGCGGTCCTGCTTTTCGCCGTTTATCTCAAATGGCTGCCAGCGCTTTCCTCGGTCAATGAGGCGCATACGCTGACCGACCTCGTGCGCATCTATGCAATGCCGGTGATCACGCTCACCTTCGTCATCTCCGCCCAGATGATCCGCATGACCCGCGCCGCGGTGATCGAAACGCTCTCCACGCCTTATGTCGAGATGGCGCTTCTCAAAGGCGCCTCACGCGGCCGCATGGTGCTCAAGCACGCACTCCCCAATGCGCTCGGGCCAATCGTCAACGCGGTTGCGCTGTCGCTGTCCTATCTGGTCGGCGGCGTCATCATCGTGGAGACGATCTTCAACTATCCCGGCATCGCCAAGCTGATGGTCGATGCCGTCGCGACCCGCGACCTGCCGCTGATCCAGAGCTGCGCGATGATCTTCTGCCTTGGCTATCTCTTGCTCATCACCGTCGCCGACATCATCGCCATCATGTCCAACCCGAGGCTCAGGTGACGATGGCGCGCGTGGCAGCTTCCCGACGGTCATTTCTTGGCCACAGCTACAATCTCGTGGGCGTCGTGGCCGCGCTGGTCATCCTGGCGTGGACGCTGATCGCCATCTTCGCGCCTTGCATCATTCCCCATTCGATCGGCGATATCGTCGACGACGATTATTTCGGCCCGATGCGTCAGGGCCTATGGCTCGGCTCGGACTATCTGGGCCGCGACATGCTCTCGCGGGTGCTGATGGGCGCGCGCTACACCGTCGGCATATCGCTCGCAGCCGTCGCCATCGCCTGCTTCTCGGGCGTCGTGCTGGGGATGATCGCTGCCGTCACCGGCGGCTGGCTCGACAGCTGCCTTAGCCGCTTCCTCGATGCCATGAACTCCATCCCCAGCAAGCTGTTCGGCCTTGTGGTCGTCGCCGCTGTCGGCTCGTCGATCCCGGCGCTGATCCTGACGCTCGCCGTCATCTATATTCCCGGCGCCTACCGTTTCGCGCGGGCGCTCGCGGTCAACATCAACAGCATGGACTTCATGACCGTCGCTCGCGTCCGCGGCGAAAGCACCGCCTATCTCATCGGGTCCGAGATCCTACCCAATATCATGCGCCCGGTTCTGGCCGACTTCGGCCTGCGCTTCGTCTTCATCGTGCTCTTGCTCTCAGGCCTGTCCTTCCTCGGGCTCGGCCTGCAGCCGCCGCTCGCCGACTGGGGCGCGCTGGTGCGCGAGAACATCGGCGGCCTGCCCTTCGCGGCGCCCGCGGTCATCATTCCGTCGCTGGCGATCGCCAGCCTCACCATCAGCGTCAACCTGCTGATCGACAACCTGCCGCAGAAGATCAGGGACAGGGACGCATGACCAATCTCGTCGAGGTCAGGAACCTAAGGATCGAGGCGACGACCGACGCCGGTCGTGTCGTCGAAATCATCAAGGGCGTCAGCCTCGACATCGCCGATGGCGAGATCGTCGCCCTGATCGGTGAGAGCGGTTCCGGCAAGACGACGATCGCGCTCTCGCTGATGGGCTATGCGCGGCCTGGCTGCCGGATTACCGGCGGCGAAATCAATGTCAACGGCAAGAACATGGCGGCATTTTCCGAAAAGCAGCGCGCCAGGTTGCGCGGCACCGACATTGCCTATGTTCCGCAAAGTGCCGCCGCCTCCTTCAACCCCTCGTCCACCATCATGGAGCAGGTGATCGAGGTTACGCGCATCCACGGGCTGATGTCGCCCGAGCAGGCGCGCAAGCGCGCGGTCGAGCTGTTCCGGGCCTTGTCGTTGCCGGATCCGGAAGGGATCGGCGCGCGCTACCCGCACCAGGTTTCGGGCGGGCAATTGCAGCGGCTGTCGGCGGCCATGGCGCTCACCGGCGATCCCAAGCTGATGATCTTCGACGAGCCGACGACGGCACTCGACGTGACGACGCAGATCGACGTGCTGAAGGCATTCAAGTCGGTCATGCGGGCGGGCGGAATAGCGGGGGTCTACGTTTCCCACGACCTCGCCGTCGTCGCCCAGATCGCCGACCACATCGTCGTGCTGAAGGGCGGCGAAGTGCAGGAGACAGGCACCACGGCTCAGATACTTTCGGCTGCCCAGCACCCCTATACGCGCGAACTGCTGGCTGCCTTCGAGCCGAAACCGCGGCAAGCGCATGCGGACGCGGATGCCGGGACGAAAGAGCTGCTGCGTATCGACAATGTGACCGCCGGCTACGGCGCGGTGCGGGGTGACGGACTGCCGATTATCCGCGCGGTTGATTCCGTCACCCTAGTCGTCGAGAAGGGACGCAATCTCGGCGTCATCGGCGAATCCGGCTGCGGAAAATCGACGCTGGCGCGCGTCATCGCCGGCATCCATCCGGCGGCGGCCGGCGACATCGTCTTCGACGGCAAGGAATTGGAGCGCACTGCGGGGAAACGCAGCCAGGACCAGCTGCGCGAGATGCAGATCGTGTTCCAGTATGCCGACACCGCGCTCAATCCAGCCAAGCCGGTGGAGGACATCATCTCCCGCCCGCTGGCCTTCTATCACGGGCTCGACAGACAGGCGCGCTCGAAGCGCGTCGACGAACTGCTCGACATGGTTCGCCTGCCGAGGGGCCTGCGCTATCGCCGTCCGTCGGAGCTCTCGGGTGGCCAGAAGCAACGCGTGAACTTCGCGCGCGCTCTGGCGGCCGACCCCAAGCTCATCATCTGCGACGAAATCACCTCGGCGCTCGACACGGTGGTCGCGGCCGCGGTGATCCAACTGCTCAAGGAGTTGCAGCGCGAGTTGGGCCTTTCCTATATTTTCATCAGCCACGACCTCTCCGTCGTCGAAGCGATCTGCGACGAAATCATGGTCATGTATAATGGGCAGCGGGTGGAGCAGATCACGCCCGACAAGTTGCAGGCGCCCACCCACCCCTATTCCAAGCTTCTGTTCTCCTCCGTGCCGAAGCTCGATCCGACGTGGCTCGATGGCCTCGTCCGCGATCCCGAGCTTGTCAGCCAATACGGCCATCGCTAGAGCCGCTCAGCATTTTACGGAAACGGTGAGCCGCTCTGACTACATCGGGAACAGGCTGGGCAACGGCATGTGCGCCTTGACGATGGGAGATTTCAGCACCACGAAGCTGAAACACTTGTCGATGCCGATATCCATGTCGCTCAGCCGCTCCATGATCTCCTGATACTCGCCGATGCCGGCGGCCACGAATTTCATCAAATAGTCGTAGCGGGCGGAAACGCGGTGGCATTCGACGGCCGCATCAACCTTGTCGACGGCGGCAAGGAAACGCGCGAAGTCGATCTGTCGATGGTTCTTTAGCGTGACTTCCGTGAAGACGGTGAGCGTCCGTCCCAGCTTTGCGATGTCGATCTGCGCCGAATAGCGCACGATATAGCCTTCAGCCTGCAGCTTCTTTACCCGCATCAGGCATGGGCTGGGGGAGAGACTGACCCGTTCGGCCAACTCCACATTTGTGATGCGGCCGTTCTTCTGCAGCTCGTACAGAATCTTGATGTCGATCCGATCGAGTTTCATGGGCCTTGTCTACAATTGCGAGCAGAGCCGGTAGGCCTCATAGATCGACGAGTAGATGTCCCGGCTGGCGACCGCGTCTCCTATGCGGTGCAGGACGAACGATCCGGCAGCTTGGGAACTATTATCCCCGTCCGTTGCCGTTCCCGTCATCAGCGCTATGTCGGTGACGCCGTTGTTGGCGGAGCGCGCACGCAGTTCCTGGTAGGTATCCTCCATGGGCACGGTGCCGCGCTCGACAATGAGTTGGGCCGCGGTCATTTCTGTTTCCGCACCAGTGAGTTCATGCCGGAACGTGGCGGCGATGCCGTTGCCCTGGCGCGCTGCCTTGACCAGACGCATATCGCTGACGACGCGGATGCCGCGTTCCGAGGCGCGTTTGCGGAAACTCACCCGGTCCGGATAGGGCGTCTCGATCGCCAGCGTGTCGTCCGCTATGGCCAGGCTGGCCACGCGCCCGTGTTGGGCGAGATGCAGGGCGCAGGAAATTGCGGCCTGGCGTCCGGTCTCGTCGTAGATCAGCACATCGTGCTTCGCCGGCACGACTCCGGTCAGGACGTCCCATACGCTGTCGCAATGTTCAGCGAACGCCGCCGGTGGCGACGATGACCGCGCCCGGTTCCGCAGCAATGACGATTTCTGCCTCCGCATAGGTGTTGAGACGGACTTCCACTGCAAGCCGCGCGAGTTCGTCTACGCGCCAGTCGACTATGCCGATGAGATCCCTGCGATCGGACGCCGAGGCCGCGATGAGCACTTGCCCACCAAGCCGCGCCCCAGCTTCGAGCAGGCTCACTCTGTGGCCGCGCTCGGCGGCGACCCTTGCCGCTTCCATCCCGCTCGGGCCACCGCCGATCACTACCACCCGTTTCGGCGTTTCAGCCCGCATGATGGTATGGCTGATGATCGTTTCATGGCCGCTCGCCGGGTTGTGAATGCACTGCACCTTCTTGTAGAGGCAGTAGGACGCGCCGACACACGGGCGAATGCGTTCTTCTTCGCCGCGCATCACGTTGTTGACGATATGGGGGTCGGCAATATGCGCTCGGGTCATGCCGACCAGGTCGACAAGGTTCTCGCGGATGGCATGGCGGGCCGTCGCTATGTCCCGAATGCCTGCGGCGTGGATCACGGGCAGCCTGGTTTCCCGTTTGAACTGTCCGACCAGCGGCAAGAACGGCGCGCTCTGGCTGAACATGCCGGGCATGTTCTGCTCAGCCAGCGACAGATCGGTGTCCATGCGGCCAAAGATGCAGTTGAAGAAGTCGATATGGCCTTCCCGCTCGAACAGCCTGGCGAAGGCAAGGCATTCCTCGAAATCCGAGCCATCCTCGACCGCCTCGTCGATCACGAACCGGATGCCGACAGCGAAGTCGTCGCCCACCGCGCGGCGGATCGCCTCGTGAACCATCAGGCCGAAGCGTGCGCGGTTTTCCAGCGAGCCGCCGAAGTCATCCGTGCGCCTGTTGGTTCTGAGCGAGAGGAATTGCCCGATCAGATGGCCGCCGGTGACGGTTTCAACGCCGTCCAGACCGCCGTCCACGCAGCGCCTAGCGGCACTGGCGTAATCCTTGATGATCCTGTCGATGTCGGCGGCGTCCATCTCCTTTGGAAAATTCCGGTTCCGCGTCTCGCGAACGCGTGACGGCGCCACCGGCGGCAGCCAGTTTCCGGCATAGGCGGTAGCGCGCCGGCCAAGGTGTGAGACCTGGCACATGATGGCAGCGCCATGGCGATGCACCCGCTGCGACAGCGACTGGAGATGAGGCACGATGCGGTCGGTCGAGAGGTCCAACTGACCGCCGCCCCAGCTCGAGTCGGGCGACGTCATGGCCGAGCTGCCCACCATGGTCATCGCCAGGCCGCCGCGCGCTTTCTCCTCGTGGTAGCGTTGGTAGCGCTCGAGCGGCAGGCCGCCATCGTCCAGCATCGAGGCATGGCTGGTGCTGACGACGCGGTTGCGCAGCGTCAGACCCTTGAGCCGAAACGGCTGAAGCAGAGGATCGCTGGATGTGCTGCCCGCTTGAGATGCCGCTGCCTTCACGTCCTGCTCCCCCATTCATCAGGGTTATACTTCGCCATTTCCGAGATCGTAGAAAGCTTGTAAATTGTTGGGGTCGCTATACGCTGGGCGTATGGCTGGTTTCGCAAAACTCGTTCCTTCCGCGCGCGGACTGCTTGTCTTCGAAGCTGCTGTCCGGTCGGGTAGCTTCACGGCGGCGGCGCGCGAGTTCAACGTCACGCAACCATCGATCAGCCGCAGCATTGCCCAGCTCGAGGCCGATTTTGGTGTTGCTCTTTTCACGCGGGGTCCTGCGGGGTTGACCCCGACCCCGGAGGGACGTGCCCTCTATTCGGCGGTGCGGGAGGGATTTGACGGCATTGCGGAGGCGATCCGCAGGATCAGGCAGAACAGCGCTGCAAAGCCGGTGGTGACTCTTTCCCTTTCGAGTTCTCTGGCAACCTATTGGTTCGTTCCGAGGTTAGGGGCATTCAACACCAGGTTTCCTGACGTCGACCTGTGGTTCGAACTGATCGCGGGCGTTCTGCGAGGACCCGCCGAGACTGTCGACCTTGCCACGAGGCTGATGACGACACCCACTATCACCATTGGGCATTCTCGCCGGAGATCATCGTTCCGGTGTGCAGCCCATCCTATTTGTCGGCCCACGGCCGGCTGATCCATGCCGGAACCGGGGAAGGTCATGCCTTGCTTCACCTGACCGACGCCAAGGAGCAGTGGCTGGACGCCTGGGGCAGTGTGGCGGACCGCAAGACCAGCAGGGCAAAGTGGCTCGAATTCTCGGACTACGCGGTCGTGCTTCAAGCCGCGATGAACGGGGAAGGCGTGGCGCTCGGCTGGCTCAGCAACGTTTCAAGGGCATTGCTTCAGGGAACCCTTGTCCCGGCCTCGGACAGGCAGATCAAGACGGGTCGGATCCATCAGCTGATAGCGCCGCGCTCAAGGCCGGTACGGCCTGTCGTCTGCCTGGATGATCGCCGAGATGCAAGCCGAATTGAAGGCACTGCACCGGATATTGCGGCCGGACGCCTTGTAGCGGGCCGCAGGCGACAAGCGCGGCGCGGTCGCCGCGGACTACCTCGGAAACAGGCTGGGCAGCGGCATGTGCGCCTTGACGATCGGCGACTTCAGCACCACGAAGCTGAAATACTTGTCGATGCCGATATCCATGTCGGTCAGCCGCTCCATGATGGTCTGGTACTCGGCGATGCCGGCGGTCACGAACTTCATCAAATAGTCGTAGCCACCCGACACGAGGTGGCATTCGATGACCTGGTCGATCTTCTCAACCACGGCGAGAAAGCGGGCGAAATCCACCTGGCGATGGTTCTTCAAGGTGATTTCGGTAAACACGGTCAGCGTTTGGCCGAGCTTGCCGATATTGATCTGCGCGGAATAGCCCTCGATGTAGCCCTCCGATTGCAATCTCTTGACCCGCATCAGGCACGGGCTTGGCGACAGGTGCACCAGATCAGCCAGTTCCACGTTGGTGATGCGGCCATTCTTCTGCAACTCGTACAGAATCTTGATATCGATCCGATCCAGTTTCACTGTCGTCTCCGCAGAACATGCCGCAGCACAAAATGCTGCCTTGCTCATAGACATTGACACTACCACAGCCCGTGGGTCTGTCCATCCAAGCGGAGAGCGCTTTGAAACGCAGCGGCTCCCGATTTTGACTGCGTTGCCGGAATAAAATTCTGCTTCGGCCGCAACTGCGGCAGCGGCTGCCTGCGCAACGCGTTAAATTGGCGCGTCAAGGCAGAGAGACCATGCGCGCACCCCTACAGAAAATCGAGACATCCGGAGACCTGCCACGGATCGCGGACGCGGTGGTGATCGGCGGCGGCATCGTCGGTATCTTCGCGGCCTACTACCTGGCACGGCGCGGCATGAAGGTGGCGCTCGTCGAAAAGGGACGCATCGGCGCCGAGCAGTCTTCCAGGAACTGGGGATGGTGCCGCCAGCAGAACCGCGACGCGCGCGAGTTGCCGATGGCGACAAGAAGCATCGACCTGTGGGGCAGCTTTGCGGCGGAAACCGGCGAAGAAACCGGCTTTCGCCGCTGCGGCCTGCTCTATCTCAGCAACGACGATGCGGAACTGGCCGGCTGGGTGCGCTGGCGTGACTTCGCCAAAACGGCTGGCGTCACGACGCATATGCTCGACGGCGCCGAGGCCTGCGAGCGGGGCCGCGCCACTGGCCGGACATGGAAGGGCGGCGTCTTCTCGCCCACCGACGGCACCGCCGATCCGTCGCGGGCAGCACCCGCGGTCGCCCGCGCCATCCTCAAGCTTGGCGGCTCAGTGCACCAGAATTGCGCCGCGCGCGGTATCGAGACCGAAGGCGGCCGCCTGAGCGGCGTGGTCACCGAAAGCGGAACGATCCGGACCAAGATGGCTGTGCTGGCCGGCGGTGCCTGGGCCTCCTCCTTTTGCCGGCAGTTCGGTTTCCGTTTTCCGCAGGCGTCGATCCGCTCGTCCATTCTGTCCGTCTCGCCAGGCGCGGAAGGTCTGCCGGATGCGCTGCACACGAAAGGGATCTCGGTCACGCGTCGCGGCGACGGCGGCTACACGCTCGCCATAAGCGGACGCGGGCGCGTGGACGTTACGCCGCAGCAGTTGCGCTTCTCCTCGCAGTTCCTGCCGATGTTCCTGAAACGGTGGCGCAGCCTCGCGCCTGGCGGCCTGCAGGGCATGCGCTCGGGTCACGAAACGCTCCGACACTGGCGGCTCGACCAGCCGACACCGATGGAGCGGATGCGCATCCTCGACCCGGTTCCGGACCAGGCGACCATCCGCCTGGCCCACGCCCGGGCGCTCGAGCTGCTGCCGGCACTGCGCCAGACCAGGATCAGCGCGACCTGGGCCGGCTACATCGACAGCACGCCCGACGGTGTGCCTGCCATTGGGGAGATCCATATCGTTCCGGGTTTCTTTTTGGCTGCCGGGTTCTCGGGGCATGGCTTCGGCATCGGACCCGGCGCCGGGCATCTCGTCGCCGATCTGATGACCGGCTCCAAACCGATTGTCGATCCGCAATCCTATGATCCCAGGCGCTTCGACGCTTCGTCTTGGGGGAAGGTCGCCGACTTCTAGACGTGATACAGGCAGACATACCAGGTCGGCCCAGAATCGCATCAGCCGTCCCGCAGAAAGGCGCCGATAGGCGCCGGGCGGACAGGCGCTTGCCCGCGGAACCGACCGACAGCGCCAGGCGTGCAGCCGGTCTGCGCCGCGATGAGTTCGACGGCGGCCAGCTGACAATAGCGCCCCTGGCATCGCCCCATGCCGACGCGCGACAGCGATTTCACCCTGTTGGCTTCGCTACCGCCGAAATCAGTGCTCTGGCGTAGGGCCGCGGCGGTCACGTTCTCGCAGCGGCAGACGACCGCGTCGGGGAGTGCCCGCGCCATCGCCGTCGGCCAGGGAAAGGCGCGAGCCAGCCCGCGGGCAAAGCGTTCGAGCCGTGCGAGTTTGCGCAAATCGGACGCGGTGGAGGGCGCTGGAAATCCGAGATCGGCAAGGCACGCCACCGCGGCAAGACGCCCCGCGATCTCCGCGCCGTCTGCTCCCAGAAGACGAACTCCATCGCCCGCAAGATAGACTCCGTTGCCGGCGCGGCCCATCTCATCGGTCTTTGGCAGCCATTGCCGCCACTGCTCGTCATAAATGAAGGCACATCCCGCCAGGTCGGCGAGATGCGTTTCGGCCCGCAAGTGCCAGCCCATGCCTATCGTGTCGCATAGCGTGAGATGTTCCCTGCCGCCGGCGTCGTGCCAGCGGATCGCGGTGACACCTTTGCCGTCGGCCTCGATCCGTTCGAGCGTCACGCCGGCATGATAGCGGCCGCCGAGCCTCGCCCGCGGGGCGAGACCGCGCAGCGCGACCAGCGGCCGGGCGGCAAGGTCCCAGAGTCCCCGCATCTGCTGGCGCCGGGAAGAGGTGTCGAGCACCGCCACCACATCCGCTCCAGCCTTGACGAGTTGGGCGCCAACCAGCGTCAGCAAAGGCCCCGATCCGATCAGGACGATGCGCTGCCCCAGCGCCACGCCCTGCGCCTTGAGCGCGATCTGCGCCGCGCCAAGGCTGTAGACGCCGGCACTCTGCCAGCCCGGGACCGGAGCGACACGGTCGGATGCGCCCGTCGCAAGGATCAGGCGGTCATAGCTGACCAGCTGTACGCCGCCCTCCCCCAACACGTGCAGCCGCCCCTCCTGCAAGGCGATGACCGAGCTTGCCGCGCAATGGGTGAGGCGCCCCTCTTCGGCCAGCCGGTCGAAGAGGGCATGCAATGCGACCGCTTTCGCCGCCTCCGACCCGTAGAGCTGCTCCGGCGTGCGGACGAACCCGGCAGGTGGGCGGCGGTAGATCTGCCCGCCGGCGCGCTGCCCTTCATCGATCACCACCGGGTGGAGCCCGGCCTCGACCAGCATGGCCGCGGCCCTTATGCCGGCGGGACCGGCGCCGACGATCACGATCCGCGGCGAGGTCTCGCTCACGGCCAGCTCTCCGGCTCCGTTGTGCGCAACCGCATGCCTTCGGTGATCGGGGCCGAGCACGCGCGGATGCGCGGTCCCTCGTCCTGCCATATCCAGCAATCCTGGCAGGCTCCCATCAGGCAGAACCCGGCGCGCCACTCGGGTCCGAACTCGGATTTTCGCAGCGCGTGTCCTGATGCCAGCATGGCGGTCAGCACGGTGTCGCCCGCCAATGCGCTACACATCTGTCCGTCGAGAAAGAAATGCAGGTGCGCCCGCCCGAATTCGGCCAGCCGGACGATGCGGCCGGCGGTGATCATTCCGCCGCCTCTCGCACCGGGCCAGGACGAGGCAGTTCCGGGAACCGTTCGCAAACAGCGTCGAACGCCTGCTGGACGCCTTCCGGCCCCGAACGGCCCTTCATGCGGCGGAAGATCTCCGTCTTGGTGAAGAACCGCCAGTGGATCGGCAAATCTCCCAGTATGGCCGTGAGCCGGTCATAGGCGGCCGGCGTCCACTGCGCTTCGTAGCCGTCGCGCTCCGGACCGAAATGGAAATGGCCGGCGGCAGGCGCCGGCCGCGCGCGCAATTGCCCCGTTGCCTGCTCGTCGCTCTCGCCGCCGCGGATGACGACGCCATAGCCGTGCTCGGCCGCAGCCGGCGAGACATAGCCTCGCCGCACATCCTGCGCGACCCGCCAGGGTTCGCGTTGATGCGGATCGCCGCGCCCGCCGCCTCCGGCGGAGCGTATCTCAAGCACGTCGCCGGGCTGCAGCACAGTGGTGTCGATGTTGCCCAGCCGCCGCTCATGCTCGGTCCCTGGATTGACGATCATGTCCGACAGGCCGGCCGCCTTGCCGCCCAGCACGCCCCAGGGACGAAAGAAGCTGCGGTCGCGGTTGCGCGCCGTGATCCTGGAATCGGGGGCAAAGACACGGAAGGCCATTTCGGTCGCCAACCCGCCGCGCCAACGCCCCGCCCCGCCGCTATCCCTGGCGAGCCCGTATTTCACGAATTCGACCGGGGTCTCGGTCTCGGTGATCTCGATCGGCGTGTTCTTGAGATAGGCGGCATCCGCGCCCGATCCATTGGTTCCGTCGCGATGCGGCATCGCCCCGCCGCCGCCGACCACGGGATTCACCGCCGTGATGACGGTCCGGTAAGTGCGCTCGTCCGTGGTCATGACATTGACGATGCAGTTGTTGCCGGCCGGAGCTGCTGGCAGGCGCTCCGGCACCGTTTGCGAGAAGGCGCCGAAGATGACCGACCGCAGCCGGGCGCAGGTGAGCGAGCGCATGCCCACGGCGGCGGGGTGTACCGGGTTCAGCACGGAGCCCCGGGGCGTGATGCAGGTAAACGGCCGGGTAAGGCCGGTGTTGAGCAGGATCTTCGGGTTGAGCGTGTAGAGCACGTAGTAGACGCCAACCAGCAGCATGGTGTGTCGCGGGTCACCGCCCGAAGGCACGTTGAGCGAGGAGCCGAGCTGCGGATCGGAGCCGGTGAAGTCGAGCACCGCCTCGTCGCCCTTGATCGTCAGCGTCAGCTTCAGCCGGCACGGATTGGCCTCGACGGAATCCTCATCGGCATAGTCGCAGAAATCCCATGTGCCGTCGGGCATGGAGCGCAGCACGTCGCGCGCCTGCGCTTCCGCCTGGTCGAGAAGAGCGGAAACGCCTTCGATGAAGCCTGCCTTGCCGAACTTCCTCACCATTGCCTGGATCTTGCGCTCGCCGGTGTTAAGCGCGCCGACCAGCGCCTTGATGTCGCCGATGTTGAGGTCGGGCTTGCGCACATTGGTGCTCATGATCCGCAGGATAGTCTCGTCGAAGACGCCCTCTCTCACCAGCTTCATCGGGGGAAAGCGGATGCCTTCCTGATGGATTTCGGTCAGCGCCCGGCTGAGCGAAGCCGGCACGGCGCCACCCATATCGGTGTTGTGGATATGCCCGCCGGTCCAGGCGACGATCTCGCCATCGACGAAGACCGGCTTCCAAAGATGCGTGTCGGGCGCGTGCGTGGCGACGTGTCCGGAATAGGGATCGTTGGTGAAGGCAATATCTCCCGGCCGGTAGTCATCGACCATGGCGATCGCGCGGTGATACGAAAGCCCCGGATACCAGGTGGCGCCGAGCTCCATCGGCACGGCGAAGGTCGCGCCTGAACGGTCCATCAGCATCACGGTAAAGTCCTGCGTCTCCTTGACGAAGGCGGAGTGCGCGGTGCGGTGCAGCGTGTGCGCCATGTTCTCTGCGGCCGCGCGGGCATGGTTCGCCAGAACCTGAAGGTTTGTCCGGTCAAACAAGGCATCACTCCGGGAAGGTCAGCAAAAGGTTGAGATGGCGGTCGACCCTTGCCTGCGCTCCCGCGGGAATGGCAAAGGTGGTGTCTTCCTGAACGACCACGGCAGGCCCGTGAAACATGCTGCCCGGCACGAGGGCTTGCCGGTCGTGGAGGTCGACAGTCTCGACGCTCGCGCCCGTGTAGACGGAGAGCCGGCGCGCCGGAATGGCCGGAGCATCGACCTCGTCGATTTCCGGGAAGGAGAGTTTCGGCCCTGCGCCTATGGCCGATAGCCGGACATTCACAAGTTCGATCCCGCCCTCCGGGTCGTGGAAATCGTAGAGCCGCTCATGGGTGAGGTGGAAGGCCTGCGCGATGGCGGCCACATTGCCCTCCGCCAGCCATTCCGGCTGAAGGACGACCTCGATCTCATAACTCTGCCCGACATAGCGCATGTCGCAGGTGAGACTGAGCTCCGCCGCCGCATCGTGCCCCTGCGCCGCGAGCCAGTCGCGGCCCTCGCGCGTCAACGCCTCGAAGGCTTCGCGAATTCCGGCAAGCGCCACGCCAGACAGCGGGCTGAAGATGGTGCGAATGAAGTCCCCGCGCAAATCCGCCACCAGTCCGCCCAGCGCCGACACCACACCGGGCCGGCGGGGCGCCATGACGCGCTTCATGCCGAGTTCGCGGGCAAGGAATGCGCCCAGCATCGGCCCGCCGCCGCCGAAGGGCATCAGCGTGAAATCGCGCAAGTCCACGCCGGCGCGCGAGGCAAGCTTCTCGACCTCGACGAACATCTCCGACACCGCGATGTCGAGGATCGCCTGCGCGGTCTGCTCGATGGGGCGGTCGAGCCGGGCGGCAAGCTCGCCGACCGCGCGATGCGCCAGGCCGGTGTCGATCCGCAACTGGCCATAGGCCATCTCGCTGTGACCGAGCCATCCGCACACCACCATGGCGTCCGTCACCGTCGGCCTCTCGCCGCCACGACCATAGCACGCCGGTCCTGGCGTCGAACCGGCCGATTCCGGTCCGACCCGCAGCACCCCTTGTGCATCGACACTGGCGATCGAGCCGCCGCCGACACCGATCGAGCTTACCGACACGGAAGGGATGTGGAGCGGAAATTCGCCGATCAGTTCGCCGGTGCCGAATTGCGGCTCGCCATCGATAATGAGCGCGAAATCGGCCGAGGTCCCGCCAATGTCGAGGGTCAGGATCCTGTCCTCTCCGGCCTGGCGCGCCAGCCACGAGGCGCCCATGACACCGGAGGCTGTCCCCGACAAAAGCATGTTCACGCAGGCGCGCTTGCCTTCGGCAGCGTTCATCAGCCCGCCATTCGATTTGGTCAGCATGGGGCGGGCGGGTACACTGTGGTCCTTCAGCCGCTCTTCCAACGCCGTCAGATAGCCGGAGACGCGCGGATGGACATAGCCGTTGAGGATGGCGGTCGAGCTGCGCTCATATTCACGGATGACCGGCCAGACCTCGGCCGAGGAGAAGACGAACAGGTCGGGCGCAAGACGCGTGATCCTCGCCTTCACCGAAGCTTCCTGAGCGGCATTGCGCCAGGAATGGAGGAAGGACACGATGATGCCTTGCGCTCCGTTCGCTTTCGCCACCGCCACCGCCTTTTCCACCGCCGCCATGTCCGGCGCCCGGGACTCGCTGCCATCGGCACGCATGCGGGCCGGAATGCCGAAAACCATGTCGCGCGATATCAGCGGGTCCGGCCGCGAGCAGAACAGCGAATACATGTCCGGCATGCGCAGCCGCGCCAGTTCGATGACGTCCTCGAAGCCGGCATTGGTGAACAGCGCCAGCGGTGCGCCCTTGCGCTGGATGATGGTGTTGATGCCAACGGTCGTACCGTGCACGAAGCGCGTCATGCGGGCAGGATCAAAGCCTTCACGCTCGGCCATAAGCGTGAGGCCCGTTATCAGTTCGGCACCCGGATCTTCCGGCGTCGTCAGCACTTTCAGCGAGGCGACGCGCCCCGAATTTGCTTCGAGCGCGCAGAAATCGATGAATGTGCCACCGATATCAACGCCGACCTTCCAGTCGGCTTCGTTGCTCGCCTCGTCCGCCACGATGGCACCATCCATGATGCGTCCCTTCCTGTCTGCCAACCAAAGCTGACACGACAGGATGGCCAGGGTCCAAGACGTATGACGAGCGGGACTATAAGTCTTGCTTATGCCCTTGCTCTGTCACCGCCCAGCACGGCGGAACAGGCCGCGCGGACTTGCTCGCGCATCATCTCATCGGCCCGCGAAAGCGCCCGCGTGCGCGAGGTCAGCAGCGCGATCGGAAATTCCGGCCCCGCCGCGAGCGGCCTGACGGCAAGGCCGGCAAACTGGTGCCATGGCAGCAGCGCGTCGACGAGCGCGACACCCAGGCCGGCCTGGACGAAGCCGACGGCCGAGATGGAGACGTCGATCTCGAGCGACGGCGAAAGCACCACACCCTGCGCGCGGGCAGCGTGGGCCAGTTCGTCGGCGGGACGGGTGTTTGCGCGATAGGATATCAACTCTTCGCCGGCGAGATCGGCGAGCGTCAGCTCGGTCTTCCCGGCCAACGCATGCCCCGTGGGCAGCAGGCATGAGAAGCCGACGCTGCCGATCACTTCCGCGTCGATATCGGGAGGCAGGCGGTCGTCCATGGCGACGCCGAGGCTGGCATCGCCGGCGCGCAGCATGTCGATGATCGCGGCGATCGGCGCCATGTGGGACCGTAGCAAAATGTCGGGATGCTGCGCCCGGAAGCTGGTGAAGGCGCGCGGCAAGATCGCCATGGACGGCGGCGGCGAGGCCGCGACCCGCACCAGCCCCGTCCGGCCCAGCCGAAGGTCGGTGGTCTTGCGGCGCAAGCCCTCCAGCCCCGCCGACAGCCGCTCGGCATCGGCGAAGATCTCGAGCGCCTCCGGGGTCGGCCGCAGCCGGCCCTTGACGCGCTCGAACAGCGTGAAGCCGAGTTCGTCCTCGGTGTGGATCACGATCTGGCTCAAAGCGGGTTGGGAAATGTTCAGCATCCGCGCCGCGGCGGTCACCGTGCCCGCGCGCATGACGGCGATGAACACTTCGAGCTGACGGGCCCGCATTGCCACTCCATAGGTTCGGCTTATGGCTGTTGTCCAAACTCATCTTTGACGCAATGAAGCGGTGCCGACAAGATCGGCGTCTTCAGGGAGTATCCGCTCCGCACAAGGAATAACCATGGACGTGATCGTGCTGGGCGGTGGACTGATGGGGACGGCTTCAGCCTATTTCCTCGCGAGGCGCGGCGCGCGCGTGACGCTGGTCGAGCGCAAGCGGATCGGCACCGGGGCGACCGTCGCCTCCTTTGGCAACATCCGGCGCACGGGGCGCCATCTGTCCCAGCTTCCGCTGGCCCACCGCTCGCTCAGGCTGTGGGGCGAGGCTGAAGAGATGCTTGGCCGCAACGTCGAGTTCCGCGCCACCGGCCATATCCGGCTGATCTTCGATGAAGGAAGCCTTGCCGATATGCGGGCCTATGCCCAAGCCGCGCGGCCGTGGGGGCTCGAGCTGGAAGAACTCGGCCCGCGTGAGATCCGTTCCCGGTTTCCCGGCCTCGGCCCTGACTCGATCGGAGCGTCGTTCTCTCCGCAAGATGGCAGCGGCAATCCACGGCTGATCGCACCCGCCTTTGCCGAGGCGGCCCGCAAACTGGGGGCGCAAATCATCGAGGGAGCTGAGGTCGAGAAGATCACCCACACGGGTTCTGGTTTCCTTGTCACCAGTTCGAAGGGTGCATTCGCCGCCGAGTGCCTGCTCAACACCGCCGGAGCCTGGGGCGCGCGCATTGCCGCACAGTTTGGCGAAGAGGTCCCGCTCGACGCCCGCGGTCCGCAGATGGGTGTGACCGAGCCGCTGCCGCATCGGATTCTGCCGGTGCTCGGCATCTGGACGCGCGACAAGGACCATGGCGCCTATTTGCGTCAGGTCGAGCGGGGCAACATCGTTTTCGGCGGCGCCGCCGAAAGGGTGTCGGTGAACCTCGATCCCGGCCATGCGGCCGCCGATCCCATGCGCCTTCCCCTGCAATTGCGCGCCGTCGCGCGGTTGTTGCCGGCAATCGCGCGGGTCGCGGTCATCCGTACATGGTCCGGCTGCGAGGGCTATATCAGGGACATGCTGCCGGTCATGGGCCGCTCGGCCACGACGCCAGGCCTGTTCCACGCCTTCGGCTTCAGCGGACATGGCTTCCAGCTTGGTCCGGGCGTGGGCGACGCCATGGCCGAGCTCATCGCGACCGACCGTTGCGAAACGCCGCTCGACGATTTCATGATCAACCGCTTCAGCCGCGCTGCTGCATGATGGTTACAGAGAAGAATCGGGTCGCACGAAACGGTTGTGACGCGGTCATCCGTAGCTCTATAACCCTCGACAACACTCAATGCGTTGCAGTTCGCGCTCGCTCATCGATGACCGGTTTTGGGATCAGTGCTTTGCTGCCCTGAACGAATATGTGAGGCGCAAAGCTTCCGTTCAAAACGTAGCACACTTGGAGTCGTGCTGACGCGCCATGGCGCACTTGCCAGAAGTCGATGCGTTCAAAGCAGATTGGAGCGGTTGGCGAGGAAATCGTGCGCACAGCGTTGGACGGCTTCGCCTCCCGCGGGCTGGCGGAAGACAAATTCGCTTTCACGCTGTTGGTCCATCCCTGGGGGGGAAGAGAAAGCCTATGGCGAGGGTGGGACGCTGCCGACAGGTTACTCCTACAACGGCGATGCCCCCTTCTATCCCTGCAGCGTAATCAAGGTCTTCTATCTTGTCGCCACGCAGGCTGCCCTTGACGCAGGAAAAGTCCAGGCGACGCCTGAGCTGGAGCGGGCCATGCACGATATGATCAAGTGGTCGAGCAACAACGCCACCAACTACGTCATCGATACTTTGACCGGGACGACCGGCGACACCGAGCTGGGCGAAGAGGAGATGCGGCGCTGGATGGCGGCCCGAAACGGCATCAACGCCTATTTCAAGCAGCTCGCCTTGCCGGAATTCGACGGCATCAATGTCTGTCAGAAACTGATGGACGATGACCGCTATGGCCGCGAAAAGATATTCGTCGAGGTTGGTGGCAACAACCACAACCGCCTCACGGCCGACGCCTCCGCGTCCGTCTTTTCTCGCATCATGGATGGCGCGATGATTTCGCCGGAACGCTCGCGCATTATGGCCGACTTCTTGTATCGGCCGCGCGACCCCGGCTTCGTCAAACGCCCGTTGTCGCAGGTGCTCAACTATATGGGCGCGGACCTGCCGGAGGGGGCCAAACTGTGGTCGAAAGCAGGCTGGACGGGCTGGACAGGCGATCCCCGCGCGAGCTACCGCCGCCACGACGCCATTCATGTCGAGCTGGCGGACGGCAAGCGGTTCACCTGCGTCGTCTTCACTCAAGGCGAGCAGATCTCGGCGAACGTGACAATCCTGCTTGCCATAGGAAAGCACACTGCCGAGCTCGTCGCGGCCCTCTAGCGAGTCAACGAGGCCGGTTACGGACTCCGTCCAAAAAGCCGATGTGATCGGAACGATGCTTCTGCTGCAATGCCCGCCTGCCCTGCCCCGGGGCGTCGATCCAGGAGTTCGACACCCCCGCTCCCTCACCGACCTCGATGCCTTCGAGGCAAATCTCCGTCGTTCGGCGGGGCTCGTCACTGCCGCGTTTGCGCCTGCGTCAGCACGCGATGGCCCATAAATCGCCCGTCCCGTCTTCAAATCCAGCAGAAGGTGCACGATCGGCGCAGCGCATCCAGCGAGCCTTGGAATCTCTTAGGCAGATCATTGTCCTATGGCCGGTCGCAGAAATTCTTGCTGCTTCGAAACTGTCCACTCTCCGAGCGGCGACTTTGAGACATGCGGCTTTCGAAGGCCGTTGCGAAGGGCGGCTTCTTCTACACGCTGGACTGGGCCGACAAGCCGGCATTCCGGTTCAAGCCCTGGTGGCCGATCGCCGAGGCTGCGGGCGCGGCCTCCTTCCTGGTCGAGCACCGCCCGAGCGCCTTCCATGAACAATGGTGCCGGCGCATCTCGAACACCATCGCCGTGGCCTATATAGACCGCGAGCATGGCGGATGGTTCGAGGAGCTGGATGAGGGATTGCGCCGGCGCATTCGCTGTTTGTCGGCAAGGCCGGCTTGTACCACGGGACTGCAGGCGTGCGTGATACCACTCTATCCGGCGCAAGGGAGCCTAACGAACGTGATCAGCAAACTGACGATCCCCCAACAAAGATTTCTTAGCCCGTACCGGAACCGCAACTCACCGAGGCGGCTGTGACTCGAATCAGGACCACGGCGCCTTTACTCTCTCCCGACATCACAACTCCTCTGGAAGAACATGTTTATATTTTTGCAACATCTTTTACGTTGCTTGGCGCGGCCGGAAGGGGCTATTTACAGAACGAAAGCTTGGCCTTGCCTATCAATGCCATATGGGCGATAGATCATTGTTCATGAAATCCAGCATCGACCACCTTCCTCCCCCGAAGCAGCGTGAGCTCAAAAAGGCAGTCGAGCTACTGCTTGGGGAGTTCGACGACGCTGTGAGAGGAGGAACCGCCGATTTCAAGAAGCGCGGGCGCATTCTGAAGATCATACTCTTTGGATCCTATGCCCGCGGCGGCTGGGTCGACGAGCCGCATACCAAGAAGGGCTACCGTTCCGATTTCGATCTGCTGGTGGTGGTCAACAATCGAAAGCTGACCGACTTCGCCAGCTATTGGCAGCCTGCAGCCGACCGTCTGATGCGTGAGATCAATACGCCCGTTAGTTTCATCGTGCACTCGCGCCGGGAAGTGAACTCGGCGCTTAAGGAAGGCCAGTACTTCTTCGTCGACATTCGCCGCGAAGGAATCGTGCTCTACGAGCTTGACGACGAGCCGCTGGCAGACCCGACACCGGTACAACCCGTCGAGGCCTTTCGAGTGGCGACTGAACATTTGGAGGACCGTATCCCTCATGCAAGGAAGTTCGCGAAGGGTGCAACATTCTACCGGAATGAAAAGGACTACAAGGAAGCGGCGTTTCTCCTTCATCAATCCATCGAGCAAGCGTACTCGGCATTGTTGCTAGTCCTGACGAACTACAGCCCTGCCTCTCACAACTTAAAATTTCTTCGGAGCCTTGCCGAGGATCAGGTCCAGGAACTTGCCGAAGCATGGCCTCGTGACCAACAGCGCTTCGTCGCCTGGTTCAACGTTCTCAATGAGGCTTATGTCAAAGCGCGCTACTCGCGACATTTCGAGATCACGAATGAAGCACTTCAATGGCTCGCAGAGCGCGTCTCGGATCTTATCGATCGGATTGAATCAATATGCCGATCCCGACTTGAAAAGTTGAAAAACGAAGCAAGCACCGCAGTTCTGCGAGCCTGTTGAGGGCATGCTAGTATCAATTCCAGACTGCCATCTATGCACCTTCAGAGTACAAAAAGCAAAAGACTTGCGCCTATACGTTTCGACGTCAGCAGCCCGAGTGCCAAAACTACTTCAAGGCAGCAGGATATGATCAGGATTAAGGAGGATTTGCTCCAGCACTCCCATCGAGTGTGCTGCATCCACCCTCTGCCGCGCCGCGCGGATTGGTGCCCGTCAAACAAAAAAGCCGCCTCGATCAGATCGAGACGGTTAATGATTATGGTTGCGGGAACCCGCAACCCCTTTTGTCATAACATCGTCGGCCTGGTCATTTGGGTCAGATTTCGCGAGTTCGAGAATGCCGAACAGCTCGCCACGTAGCTCAGCATGAACCTCGCCTCGCTTGTCGCCTGGCGTGAGCACGATCTCTCCGATCAGCGAGCGCACCGCCTCGGCGGCTGGACGTCCGTCCTCGTGATCGGCGAGTGCTTGCGTGAGTTGCTCGACCCGCTTGCGGTAGAGAGTGGCGATATTGGGATGCAGGTCGGGCACGTCAGTGGGCGCCGACGCCAGACGCGCGGTGATCTCCGCCTTCTGCCTCTCCAGGTCTTCCATTCTCGCCTTCATCGCAGGTTGGCAAAGGCCATCCTCGATCGCGGCCATGATGCCCGCGATGGCGCGCTCGATCTTGTCGAGCGCCTTACGGTCTTGTTCGCCTTGCGCGCGACGCTCTTGGTTGAGGCGGTTGGTCTCCTGCGCATAGGCTCTGATCGCCTCGGCCACGGCCTCGGCCGAGACGAGCCTTTCCTTCAGGCCCGCGAGGACCCGTTGCTCAATCTTCTTGCGGGCGATTGTGCGGCCGTTGTCGCAGATACCCCGGCGCTGATGGTTGAGACACGCATAGCGGTCGCGTGTGAACAGGACATAGCGCCCGCCGCAGCGGCCGCAGGTGAGCAAGCCGGAAAGCAGAGAGACCGGACGCCTCATGGTGTGCTGTTTCCTCGCCCGGGCCTTGCGCGTGCCGATCGCCACCGCCTCGAACTGGCTGGCGACGGATTTCTGTCTCTCCTTCACGGCCTGCCACAGTTCGTCCCCCACCATCCTGAGATGCGGCACCTCGGTGCGGATCCATTTGGCTGGCGGATTGGCCCGTGAGACGCGCTTACCGGTGGCGGGATCCTTAACGAAGTGCAGGCGGTTCCAAATCAGCACACCGGTATAGAGCTCGTTGTTGATGACGCCGGTTCCCGGATGGCATGCCCGCGCACGCTGGTGTCGCCCCAGTGTCGACTGAGCGGGCAATACGAAGCCCAGCATGCTCTCTGCGGCAAGGAAAACATATAGGACGATGTACATCAGCTGGGAGAGCGTTCCCGAAAGTCCACCTCTGGCGTCAATTGCCGGCCTCCTGTCAGCCGCCAGACGATCCGGACTAGAATTAGGACGGCGAACAGGATCCCGAGTGAGACATGAGTGCCCTCCAACAGGGGCGCCAAGTTCGGTCACGCGGCGTGACGTAGTTCCATACCAGCGAAGTACCGAACAACAGGACGACAAAAACCACCGTCAGCCAATGAAACCAGAGTGTCGGCCGGTCGTAGTATTCCAGCTCGATCGTCCGACTTTCGACGCCGGACTTCGCTCATCACGGTTTGGCCAGCGACTGCGCCATTTTCAAGTGCTTCTCAAGTGTCGGCAAGGTCTTCTTGGCGAGCTTAGCGACCTTGCTGCTGCCGGTCTTCACCTCATCCTGGAACTCGGCGATATCCTTCTGGTGGTCTGACACCATGTAGGTTGTAAACTCCTGATCGAAAGCCGCCCCCGAAAGTCCGTTCAGCTTCGTCATCTCGGCCGTCGCTTCGTCGGTGAGATCGTCGGTTTCAGCAACACCCAGTTTCTTGCCGACCGCCAGTGCCTGCTTCTTGGCCTTGCCATGGTCTTTTACGAGCGTTTGGCCGAATGCCTTGACGCCTTTGCTGTCGCCCTTTTGCCTGGCAAGGGTACCAAGAGCGACTTCGGAATTGTCGCCTTTGATGGTGTCGGTCAGAAAATCTGAATCGCTTTTGGCGAGTGCCTGGTTGCTGGCAATGATGCCGGCTGCGAATGCTACGGCAGCGAAGATGCGATGTGTGGTCATGACAGAGAGCCTTTCGGAGAGCTACGAGCCGACCCGAACGGATGCTCACGATCCTTGTTCCATCAACCGCCAAAAAAACGCCCCAAGGGTCGTGACGGTCAGGAGTGAGGAGGGACGTCAGAGGGAGAAACACCGGCCACCACGCTCAAACACAAAAAACCCGCGCGCGCCCTGCCCCGTTCAGGAGGCCCCCAGATTTTTCTCATCCATCTGCAGCACCGGTTGCATGTCTCCGGCCGGCGCGAGAACGAGCAGCGCCGCTCCAGGCTCGACGTTGCGTGTGATCAGGATATCGTCGTGCGGCGACTTTGTCGTGGCGTAGCCCAGACGTGCCTGGGCAGTGGCGAGGTTCGCCTTCGCTTGATTGAGTTGAGTTTCCGCCATCACATAGCCGCTCCCGCCCGGCTGCGAGGTTGGTGGCTCCCTCGGAGGCTTGGTTCGTGCCGAATCCTGACCTGAAGAGATCCTCAGCCCGCTGGTAGCGCCCTGCGTGTCGACCAGATTGGCGTCCGCCTGCTTGAGAGCCTGCTAAGGCGGAGCCCTTGTGTTCTTGCGGGTCGGGGTTTGATGTGAACCGGCCGCCGGAGTGTTTCCTCTTCGACACGGTTGATCCGGCTCCTCGCCTTGACGCATGGAGCCGGATCGCAGAGCGATCAGTCGTCCTGCTGGATGACGACAGGCCGATTGTGGTGGTGACGGTGCATCGAACTGGTGACGACGACGGTGTCCGTCGGTGGTGACGGTGCCGCCACGAGCGATGGCCGTTGTCGTAGAATGCTTCCTGGCCGTGATGCCGGTGGTGGCGCTTTTCTTCACCGCCGGCTGGGGCGTGCTGACCGGAGCGCTGGTCAGCCCGATCCATGCGCTTGGCGAACGGGTGTTTGCCGCCCACATGATCGAGCATGAACTGCTGATGGCGGTAGCGGCGCCACTCCTTGTCGCCGCCTGCCCCGGCGCAGCCCTGATATGGGCATTGCCGACCGGACTTCGCCGAGGGACGGGAAGGCTCACGCACGGCAGGATTCTCCAGGCGATCTGGACCGTGGCCAGCCGCCCCCTCAACGCAACCGTCATCCACGGTATCGCGATCTGGATCTGGCACGTTCCCGTCCTGTTCGAGGCAGCGCTTCAGCAGGGCGTGCTGCACTACGCCCAGCATGCGAGCTTCCTCGGCACAGCCCTGCTGTTCTGGTGGGGGATTCTGCCGCGTTCCGGCCGCCAGCAGGCCTATGGCAGCGCGGTCATGCATCTCTTCTTCACGTCACTGCACACTGGTCTGCTCGGCGTGCTGCTGCTGTTGTCGCCCAGACTCTGGTACCCGCAGAATGCCGCCGGCGCGGCGCTCTGGGGTCTAACCCCGATCGAGGACCAGCAGCTCGCCGGACTGGTGATGTGGGTTCCGGCTGGCCTGATCTATGGCGGAGCCGCCTTGCTGCTTGCCGGCCTTTGGATAAGTAAGAGCGGAATCAGGGAGGCAAGCCATGCGCTCCGGCCTGGCTAGGATGGTGGGCAGCGCGCTCGCCGCGATCCTGCTGCTGACCGCGGCAGTCGCCGCAGCGACCTTGTGGTCCGACCGGCGCGATCGTGTTCGCCACGAATCGGACATGGCGACCGGCGGCTTGGAAGCGCGCGCCATTCCGATCATGATCGCGAACGGCTGCTCCGGATGCCATACGATCCCCGGCGTGCCGGGGGCACAAGGCCAGGTTGGTCCGCGCCTCGATTCCAGCCTTGCCGACCGGGTCTTTATCGCCGGCATACTGGCGAACAATCCGGAGAACCTGATCCGCTGGATACGAGCGGCCAGGGAGATCAATCCGCACACGGCCATGCCATCGACGGGGATCACAGAGCAGCAGGCGCGTGATATCGCTGCCTACCTCTACGCCCTGTAATGATCAGCCCTCGCCGCCGCGCCGGGACCACAGGCCGCGGCCGGGGTCGTAGCCGACCACCGCCGCCAGGAAAAACACGACGAGGCAGGCGAGAACGACAAGGGCGGAAACGAGATCGAAGCGCAGATAGAGAGTGAAGCGTATCAGTTCGACCGCCGAACTGAACGGGTTCCATGCGGCGATCGTAGCCAGCACCGGCCCTGCCTCGGCGAGCCGCCATATCGGATAAAGCGCCGTCGAGGCGAAGAACGTCGGGAAGATGACGAAGTTCATCACGCCGGCGAAGTTCTCCATCTGCGTCGAAACTGACGATACCAGCAACCCGAACGCGCCCAGCATCAGGCCTGACAGGACCAGCGCCGGAAACACGGCGAGGTAGCCTAGAACCGGCGGGCGCACGTCCCAATAACGCGCGATCAGCAAGAACAGATAGACCAGCGGCAGACCGACGATGACGCTCGCCAGCAGCCGCGCGGCAAGCAGATACCAGCGTGGAAGCGGCGCGGTCAGCAACAGGCGCATGCTGCCCGTCTCACGGTCATAGACCATCGCCAGCGAGCTTGCCATGGCATGGAAGAGCAGCATCATGGCGGCCAGCCCGGGGACGACATAGACCTCGTAGAGCACGTAGGTCTGATAGGGCGGCGTGATTGACAGGCCAAGCACCGAGCGGAAGCCGGCGGCGAAGATGGCGAGCCAGACCAAAGGCCGTATGATCGCCGAGAGCAGCCGGCCGCGCTGCCGAAGCGTTCGCAACATCTCCCTGCGCAGGATTCCCAACAGCGCCCGCAGCGCGTGACGTGTCTTCATGCCGTCTCCGTCAGCAGATCGAATGCATCGGCCAGGCTGCCGACCGCAAGATCCGCGGCGACGCGGCCGGCGCCGCCGGCCCAGCGCAGCCTGCCCTTGTGCAGCACCACCAGGTCGTCGCCGGCCGACACCTCTTCCAGGAAATGCGTCGCCCAGAGAACAGCAATACCTCGTTCGCGGCATAGCGCGCGTACGTGCTGCTCGATCGCCCGGCGCCCAGGCACGTCGAGCCCGGTCGTCGGTTCATCGAGCAGCAGGATACGCGGCCGGTGCATCAGCGCACGAGCGATTTCGACGCGCCGCCGCTGACCGCCCGATAGCGAACGGACCGGCTCGTCGCACCTGTCGAGGACCTCCAGCCGGTCGAGTTCCTCGCGCAATCTCGTTTCGCTGATGCCGGTCTCCAGCCCATGCAGTGAGGCGTGATAGCGCAGATTTTCGGCAGCGGTGAGGTCGAGGTCGAGCGTCTGCTGCTGGAAGACCACGCCCATCTGGGCAAGTGCGGCGGCCGGATCGGTCCGCATGGAGTGGCCGAACACATCGATCTGGCCGGATCGGGCATGATAGAGGCCGGTGACCAGCGAGAACAACGTCGTCTTGCCGGCTCCGTTGCGTCCAAGCAGTACGCACATTCCGCCTTCAGCGACCGAGAACGACACGGCATCGAGGACCCGCCGCTCTCCGAAGCTGTGTCCGAGGCCCTCGAGCGACAGCGCCTTCATGGACCGATCACCACTCCCCAGGGGCCGCGTCCCACCGGCACCGACTTCACCACCTCCTCATTCTCCAGATCGATGAACGAGATGTCGCCGGAATTGCCATTAGCGCTGACCAGGCGCTTCTGGTCATCGGACAGCGCCAAGTGCCACGGCCGCTGGCCGACGAGATAGAGGCGGCGCACCGCCAGCGTCTTGGTGTCGACCTCTGCAACCCGGTTGGCCGGACCGAGCGCGACATAGGCAGTGGCGCCGTCGTGTGCCATTTCGATGCCGACCGCCTGGACGCCCTCGCGGCGGATGCCGGGGACCTCGAACTCGACTTTGCCGGTCTCAGCACGAGACGTGGTGTCGAAGACGGTTACCGTTCCGCGTATTTCGGAAGACACCCAAAGCTGCTTTCCATCCGGCGAGAACGCCGCAGCGCGCGGGCGGGTGTCGACCAAGAGATTGTCGACGAGGTCGAGCGTGCCGGCATCTATGAGATGCACCATGCTGGTGGTCTCCGAGGTGCAGGCAACGTAGCGGCCGTCGGCACTGACCGCCATGCCCTCGGGTTCGACGCCGACGTCGACCGTACCAATAACCTTGGCGGACGCGACATCGACCACCGAGACCAGATTGTCGTTCTCATTGGCGACGAACAGCCGTTTGCCGTCGGGATGCACGACAAAAAACTCCGGATCGGCTCCCGAGGGGAGTTGGCCGGTCACCTGCCGTTTGGCGAGATCGAGAACGTCGATCCGGTTGTCGTCGCCAACAGCAACGAAGAGCACTTTCTTGTCTGCCGAAAGCGCCATTCCGCGCGGGCGCCTTCCGACATTGATGGTCGTGGACAGGTTCATACTGGCGCCATCCACCACCGCCACCGTGTTGTCCTGCTCGTTCGATACGTAGATCGTCTCGGCGGCGGCAGGTCCGGCCACGATGGACATCGAAAGCAGGATCGCGATCAGAACCTGCATGCGCTTTCCTCCAGGTCGATGCCCAGCGTGTCGAGCGGCGTGCGCTGGTGCAGGAAACCCGGCTGCGGCGAACTGGAGACGAGCAGTCGCGGTCCGGCTATGAGGACGGGTTGCCGCATCTGGCCGTCCCATGGCCGGAAGCTCAGACCCTGTCCTTTGAATCCGGCGAGCAGGAAATCGTTGCTGCGGAGATACTTTCCGATCGCAATCGGATCGAGGCTGTGCAGGCGCGTTGCCGCCTCGCCGATGCTTCGCACGGCGAGCCAGGCGGCGTAGTCGCTGGGCAGCATCCAGCGCCCGGCCTGCTTGTGGAAGCGATCCTGGAGTTGCGTGGCACCCCACTCTTCGTTGACCGCGCTCCAGCCGGTCGCGACCAGACCCTGCGTCCCGGCGACCGGCCGCGGAAATGCGGTTCGGCCTTCGAGATAGGCGCCAAACTCGTCCGCCTCGTCGGCAACGACGAGCACATCATAGTCGCTGACCTGCGTGGCAGCGGGAATCTCGGTCTGCAGCGTGACATGTCCGGTATCGGCGCGCCCGTTGGCGGGCCTGAACGTCCAGGGCTGGTCGATGGTGATCTCTGCTCCGAAACGCGTCGCCGCGCGTCGAAAGGCAACCGCCATCGCCTGGTCCTCGGGATGCGCCCCGACCAGCAGGAACCAGTGCTGCCAGCGCTTCCAGACGAGATATTGCGCCAGCCCGTCAGCGAGCATCGCGCGGCTCGGAACGGTGTGCAGCACGTTCTTGCGGCAATCCTCCTGGCGTAGCCGCTCGTCAGGAGCGCGACTGTTGAACAGCGTCATCCTCTCGGCGCCTGGAGCGTCGCTCGCCTGCAGCAAACGGGCGGCATCGAGATCGGCGATGAGGAAGCTGATGCCGGCGGCCGCGAATTCCTTGACCGCTTCGGCTGGCATCTCGCCGGGCTTGAGGGTGATTTCCTGCAACCGGAATTGCTGACCGAGAAAGCGGCCGGTGCTGGCATTGTCGGCGATGCCGAGCCGGGCACCTTGCAGGCCGTCGTCGGTGACGACCTCGTCCAGTGGCCCGAGCGGCAGAGGCGGTTTGCGCTGTTCGCCGAGATAGCCGATCACCATCGTCTGGGGCTCGCCAAGCCCGGGCGCGACCAAAGCGAGCAGCACGAGAAATGTCAGCGCCAGCCTCATTCGGCCCAAGGCGGGCAAGCCAAGTGGGACGTCAATAATCGGCATGTGCGCTCCAGGATGGAAGCGACCCTAATATTTTGGACAAAGGAATGTTCCTGGATTCCAACAAAGTGAGCCCGCCCCATTTCCGCATTTGGGGCGGGCTCCATGCCTTGGACCGGTAGAGGGAGGACCGACCCGACCCCAACTGCTGGAAATTCCGATTGTTCCTTGGCCGCGCTCTTTCCCAAGTCGCAGCCGGTCCCCTGAGCGGCACGCCTGCTCTCACCGCTTCTCGCTTGCGGCTACCGGCGGGCCTGCGCCCAGCTGGTCTAGCATTGCAAGCGTTTCAACTCTATCAGGAACGATCATGAAGCGTGGCGATGCTCCTTCTCGGCACCGGTCGGTCGACGGTGCTTTGACCGGTCACTACGACACGGTGGCAACGCGCGATTACGGCGCGCTTGAAATCTGGCCACCCGGCCTGAAGCTTTGACACGCGCATTGCGCGATTCTTTGGCAGGGACCGATGCCAGCCGCCCGACTAGCTCGGGCCCTTGGCATGCATCACTATGAAACGCACGAGGCGTGACCGCATTCATATTGACAATCGGATTACGGTTGCGGCTCGACATTTCACGCCTGTTCGAGGAAAGTTAAGGCTGGTTCATTCGAAAACCGGGCTGGTGATGAAGGAACAACTGAAGCTGCAACACGTTGTAGCCTCCAAGAGTGCCCATTGTCAGGTAATGGCATCGATAGCGTGACCGGCCCGTTCGGCTGGCGCAAGAGGAGAACGCGATGAAGAAGATCTGGAAGAAACCGACCATGTGTCAGGTCTCCGCCGGTTTAGAGATTTCGCGATACCTGCCCGCAGAAAATCCGCCCAAGAAGTAGGCTGCAAATTGCATGTGCCCTTCAACGGCGGCATGCAATGCCTTGTCCGTAGGAAAATTGGACGCGGGTGCTTTTGAGAACGTCCTGCTAGTTCCATAGGGCTTCGGAGCGATGGTATGCTCGTGAAGATCATCGGATCGGCGGCGGGAGGCGGCTTTCCGCAGTGGAATTGCAATTATCGTTTGAGCCGCGCGGCTCGCAGCGGGATGCCCGGCGTTCGTCCACGAACCCAATCATCCATTGCCGTGTCGGGTGACGGGGCAGGCTGGGTTCTCTTCAATGCGTCGCCCGACATTCGCCAACAGATTGCGCAAACGCCTGAACTGCAGCCGCCAGCCGATGCGCCGCCGCGCTCGACGCCTATCCGCGCCGTGGTGCTGACCAACGCCGACGTGGACCATGTCGCCGGCCTGCTCAGCCTGCGTGAACGACAGCCTTTCGCAATCTATGGAACAGCACAGGTGCTGGAGACGCTGGAGGCGAATTCGATTTTCAACGTTCTCGATCCGTCGATCGTATCTCGGCGCCTGCTGGGGCCAACGGGCGAACTGGCGATCCGCGACGCGTATGGCCGCGAAACTGGCGTTGTGGTCGACAGCTTTCCCGTACCTGGGAAGATCGCGCTCTACCTCGAGCAAAAGGCCGGTCCCAGCGCCGATTTCAGTTCCGACCCGGGTGACACAATCGGAGTCCGCATCACTGCGACCGGCAGGTGCGGCGCCATCTTCTACATTCCGGGCTGCGCGCGCATCGATGCCGCCCTGCGCACTCGTGTTACTGATGCCGCCTGCCTTCTGTTCGACGGCACCGTCTACACGGACGACGAGATGATTATTGCCCGCGTCGGCCAGAAAACCGGCGCGCGCATGGGGCACATCGCAATGTCTGGAGAGGAGGGCTCGATTGCCGGCTTAGCCGATGTGAAAATCGGCCGTCGTATCTTCATCCATATCAACAACACCAATCCTGTTCTCGACGAGAATTCCGCCGAACACGCGGCGGTCAGAGTGGCTGGTTGGGAAGTCGCCAGCGATGGGATGGAGATGGAATTTTGAGCGATTTCCACGAGGCTGCGAAAGATGGCCTGTCCAGGAGCGAGTTCGAAGCCGTGCTGCGGCAGGTCGGTGAAGAACGATATCACAACCGACATCCTTTCCATCACAGTATGACCAGTGGCGCTCTGTCGAAAGCCGAAATGCAGGCCTGGGCGCTCAACCGTTATTGCTACCAGGCCGTCATTCCGCGCAAGGACGCCATGATCCTGGCGCGTGCCGAAGATCCGGCGTTTCGCGCCGCGTGGCGCAAACGCATCGAGGATCATGACGGCGACGACGGCTGGAGCGGCGGCATCGCGCGCTGGCTGCATCTGGCCACCGCACTGGGGCTCGACGCCGAAGTGGTCAGGAGCGAGCGTCTGGCGCTGCCGGCGACCCGTTTCGCGGTGGGCGCCTACCTTTCCTTCTGCACCAACCGTACGCTGCTCGAGGCGGTCGCATCGTCGCTCACGGAGATGTTCTCGCCCCGCATCATCGGCGAACGAGTGCCGGCGATGCTGGCCAGATACGACTACATTACGCAAGACACGCTGGCCTATTTCAGCTGGCGGCCCGAACAGGCATCACGCGACGCGGACTTCGCGCTCGCCTACGTGCTAGAACATGCCGACACGGCCGAACGTCAGCAGCAGGCGATCGATGCGCTGGTGTTCAAATGCCACATATTGTGGGCGATGCTCGACGCACTTCAGCATGCCTATGGCGCGCCTGGAAACATACCGCCCGGCGCCTTCCGCCCGGAGGCGGCCTCATGACGGGACTGCGCGAAAGAGCCATCGTGTCGTTGCGATCGGCGCCGTCACTGCCGAAGCATGTTCGCATCCAGTACGACCCTGTGCGGCGGGCCTTCGCCGTGCTTTCGCCGGAGAAAGTCTTCTGGCCGGACGAGGTCAGCCTCGACATCTTGCGCCGCTGCGACGGGAGATCCACGGTCGGCCACATCATCGCCGACCTTGCGGCCGACTATGACGCCGGTCAGGATGCGGTAGCGGCCGACGTCGTCGCCTTCCTGCAGGAATGGTCGGACAACCTTCTGGTGAAACTATGAGCGAGCCTCTCCTGCCTCCGATCGGCATGTTGGCGGAACTGACGCATCGCTGTCCGCTGCAATGCCCTTACTGCTCCAATCCGCTCGAATTGCTGAAGGCCAATCGGGAGCTCGACACGCGGACCTGGCTCGATCTGTTCTCGCAGGCCGCCGATCTGGGCGTTCTCCAGGTGCACCTGTCCGGCGGCGAGCCGACGCTTCGCCGCGACCTTGAGCAACTGATCGCCGCGCTTTCGTCGCGCGGTATCTACACCAACCTCATCACCGCTGGTGTTGGCATTGCCGAAGGCCGTATTGAAGCCTTTGCCGATGCCGGTCTCGACCACCTGCAACTGAGCTTTCAGGGTGCCCGTCAGCCGACCACCGACCGTGTCGCCAACCACAGCGGCAGCCACGAAAAGAAGCTGAAGACGGCACACCGCGCCCGCGCGGCCGGGCTGCCACTCACCATCAACGCACCGATCCATCGTCACAACATCGAGGAGGTACCCGAATTCATCGATCTGGCTCTTTCCTTGGGCGCCGATCGGCTCGAGATCGCCAACGTGCAGTATGCCGGCTGGGCGCTGGCCAATCGCGATATGCTGATGCCCGAATGTGGCGCGATAGACCGGCAGGCGGACATCGTCGCAGCCGCGCGCGAAAGGCTCGCCGGCATTATGAACATCGATTTTGTCACGCCGGATTATTTCGCCACATATCCCAAGCCATGCATGGGCGGTTGGGCGCGCGACGCGTTAGTGGTTACCCCGGACGGTACTGTATTGCCGTGCCACGCCGCGCAGACGATTCCTTCGCTTCGCTTCGAACGTTTTGGAGCGAAACCGCTGGCCGACATCTGGGCCGCTTCACCCGCATTCAATGCCTTTCGCGGCACCGAATGGATGCAGGAGCCATGCCGAAGCTGCGAGCGGCGTGAGATCGATTGGGGCGGCTGCAGATGTCAGGCGTTGGCGATTGTCGGCGATGCCGCTGCGACAGATCCGGTCTGCATCAAGTCGGAGGCACACGCGCGCATGGCTGCGCTGGTCGATGAAACCCGGCGCAACGTCGCCAATGCCGCAGGGGACGAAGCTTTCATCTATCGCCGGATAGGAATCGTGAATGACATTGCGTGACATAGGTCCGCGGAACGATCTCAGGAACTCGATGTGAACCAACGCCGATCCTTCATAGGGTCACGCAGGGCGACGCCAGGATCACCGTCATCCGGGGGTGGATGGCCATCCGATGGTTCGGCTCGTTCGGGCGAACGCAGCGCTCTCAGATGTTTCCGCGCTTCTAGCCACGCGGACAGCTTGGCCGGATCGAGCCTTCTCTCCTAGGTGCAGGCCCCGCACCTCGCTGCCCCCTGGAGCACGCGTTTCTCGCGCAGAAACGGTGGCCACGCGGCGGGTTTGCTTGATGCGGTTCCGTGGCGAACCCTACTCGTCTATTCGAATGACGCCAGTCCACACAGCCACATAGCGATCGCCTTCGGCCGCAGGATAGGCAGATAACCAGTAGCGCCTTCTCCTCCTCTCTCGGCTAATCGTCGCGGCTTGAGTGCGGCTGCGGGTGAGTCCTGTCTCTTATTGCAGCCCTGCCGATCTCTTCCCCGTCGCGCATTGGCGTTGCAAGCCAGGTCGGAGCTTTATGTCGGTCGCTGAGGTTGGCTCGTGAAGACGCGCCAGTACCTCATCAGGATCCCGGTCAGGTTTAAGGCTGCGTAGTAAGACGCCCGCCTCTTGAACAGCCAATCTCAGCTTAGCGGTGGGCGGGACGCCGCGCCGGACGGCGGCGTTCGCGGTAACGGCGCGCGCTGGTTCAAGCGCTGTTTCGGGCCGTAAGAAAAACTGATCCTGCAAACCGGGCTTTAGAGATGATTAAATTAGCAATATTGCGCATTGCGGTGTAATTTGTGTTGCAGTGCAGCATGCCGCCGTGACTCACACTTC
This sequence comes from Mesorhizobium sp. CO1-1-7, assembly GCF_020164885.1. Lineage (NCBI taxonomy): Bacteria > Pseudomonadati > Pseudomonadota > Alphaproteobacteria > Hyphomicrobiales > Phyllobacteriaceae > Mesorhizobium > Mesorhizobium sp. CO1-1-7. Next base: position 98,334 of record NZ_JAIUHA010000011.1, read on the forward strand.
CAGGTTCCCGCACGACGGCGTAGTCGGCAGAGCCATCGAGGCCAGGGGGTGCGTGTCGCGGAGAGGCTCGCCGGCGCCCGGTTACAATGCCTGTCTAGCCAACTGTTTGCGGAGACAACAGAGGCCCATGATCAAAGACAATGCCACGGTGGGCGTCGTGGTGCCGATGTTCAATGCGGAACGAACGATTCGCGCGACCCTGAACAGCATCTGCGGGCAACAATACCAGGCGCTGGACATTGTCGTCGTCGACGACGGGTCGACGGACCTTTCTGCCTCGATTGTGGCCTCCTATGCTGAACAGGATAGCCGTATCCGCCTGATAACGCAGTCGAACGGCGGCGTCGCGAATGCGCGCAATCGTGGAGTTGCTTCCACCGATGCGGAGTTCCTGGCGTTTGTGGACGCCGACGATCTTTGGGCCCCATCCAAAATCGCGCTTCAGATGTGCACCTTACAGCAAGGCGGCTCTTCGGCAGGCCTGGCATATTGCTGGTTCGCCGATATAGACGGCGACGGCCGGGTATTCTCATTGCATAACCGGCCCGATGCCGAGGGTCGCGTGCTCCAACGCATGTGCAGGACGAATTTTGTTGGCAACGGAAGTTCAATGCTGGTCCGACGCGCCGCGTTCGAGCGAGCGGGAGGCTTCGACCCTTCCTTGAGGGCCAGGAACGCACAAGGCTGCGAGGACCTGCTGATGTGCCTCAGAATAGCCGAAAGGTACGAGTTTCGCGTCGTCCCTCAGTACCTCGTGGGTTACCGGATGACGAACGCCAACATGTCGAGCGATGTCATGCAGATGCTTCGTTCTTGTGAAATTGTCCTTGCCGAGTTTCGCCAGAAGTACCCGCAGTTCGGGGACGATCTCGACGATCATCTGATCGACATGCTGCATTGGCTCGCCGTACGAGCCTTGATCTCCGGGCGGCTTTCGGCAGCGTATGGCCTGATGAAGAAACTCTTCCTTATGGAGCCAGGGACGGCGATTTCTCGCCTGCCAAGAATGATGGACATTTATTGCCGTGCCAGACTGGTCCCTCGGTGGGTCAAAATCCGAGTGAAAGGGATGCGAAACAAGAACGCCGAGTTCCAACCCCACTACGCAGAGAGCATCTGGTGAGAATGGTGGTGCGCTTGCGGCGGCTCTTTCGCCTGGCGGCGGCGCCAGCCTGGGCTGGGCCGACCGTGGTGGGGCTTGGACTGGTCGCAGCGGTTCTGGAAGGTACGGGTCTCGTTCTGTTCATTCCCCTGCTGCAGAGCCTGGGAGCCTCGCCGCCTCAGCCCGGCAGATGGCAGCCCGTCTTTGACAGGATCCTGTCGCCCATCCCGCATCATTACCTAACCGCCTTCCTGGTCGGAGCGCTTTGCGTCAGCATCGTCCTCAAAAATGCGGTCCATCTCGCCAACACCTGGGTAACCAGATACGTCGACGGCCTCGTCGCGCACCGATTGCGATCCAGGGTTTTCGATCAGACGATAAGTTCGTGCATCGACTACCGTGTCGAGAACAGACGAACGGACATCATCACGACAATTGCCAACAATACCTGGAAGGTCAGCCAAGGGCTGAGCCTGGCCTACCGGTTGATGATCTGCCTTTGTACATTCGTCGTCTTCGTTTTCTTGATGCTATTGATCTCGATCCGATTGACCTTTTTTTCGATGATTTTCCTGCTTTTCGGAGCAATGGCCATTCGTCTGGCCACCCGGCGCGCTGACGAGACCGGCAAGGCCGTCGTCGAGGAAAACAAGCAGTTCGGCCTCAGGATGTGGGAAAGCATCAATTCATTGCAATTAATCCGTGCCTTCGCACAGGAATCCTACGAGCATGACCGGTTCGTTCATACATCGGACAAGGTAAGGCGTCGTCTGTTGAGGCTCGACATGCTTTGGGCAACCCCCGGGCCTGTCTCGGAGATCTCGATCACGATCCTGATCGGTGCACTTGTTCTCATTGCCGAATCCGCAAGCATAGGAATCGCGGCTCTCGCAGCTTTCCTGTCGCTGCTTTATCGTCTCCAGGGGCCCACACGGGAATTGCTGCAGTCGAAGATTGCGCTGGACGGGCTTGCGGGCGCGATTGACGATGTGGACGAGTTCCTGCGCACAACGCAAACGCCGTTTCTCAGCCAAGGCTATCTGCCGGCGCCTGCACTCAAGACGGCCGTCGAATTTCGCGATGTCTGCTTTCGGTATGCGCCCGATCAGCCTTTGGCGCTGAAGGATGTGTCTTTCAGTATCCCCGCCGGCAAGACCACGGCAATCGTTGGCGAGTCGGGTGCCGGCAAGTCGACCGTCATGGCCCTGCTCTTTCGCTTCATGGACCCGACGTCGGGGGAAGTCCTTGCCGACGGTATCCCGCTCTTAGGTTTCGAGTTGCGCAGTTGGCGCAAGCGGCTGTCGCTGATGTCCCAGGAGGTATACCTGTTCAACGACACCATCGCGGCCAACATCGCTTACGGCGATTTCGACGCCGGTGAGCACGAACTGCGCCAAGCGGCCCGCATTGCGAAGGCTGACGATTTCATCCGCTCGCTTCCGGAGGGCTACGAGACGCAGATCGGCGACCAGGGAATGCGCGTGTCAGGGGGCCAGAGGCAGCGGATCGCGCTGGCCCGGACCATACTTCGCAATCCCGACATTCTCCTTTTGGACGAAGCCACGAATGCGCTCGACGGCGAGACGGAACAGGCGTTCCAGATCGCCCTCGAGCAATACTCGCACGATCGCACCGTGGTTGTCATTGCGCATCGCCTGTCCACCGTCCAGGCCGCTGACCAGATCATCGTGATGTCCAAGGGACGGGTGGTCGAGATTGGTTCGCCGGATCAACTTCTGAAGCGAGCGGGCCATTTTTCAAAACTTCACGAGTTTCAAAACGGTCGTGTTGCCATGGGTGCGAACTAAGGCGATGGGCTACAAGATTGTCGACATCGAACTGTCAAGTCCGCTGGCCCCGATTGAGCTTGCGCCAGAGCACGAGGGCGTTGGTCTCATTGCCCGCTGGCAGGGCCGGCTTGTCGGCTTTGAGATGATCGCGCTCGCCTCCGCCGCGATGCTGTCGGCGGAGCGACTGAAATCCATTGCCGATGAACGTTTCGCCGATCGCATCCTGGTCGCGAAGATGGATCAGGAATTACTGCGCCGAAGACCGGTTGGGCAATTGCCCCTGCCGAGCCTCTCCATCGCGATATGTACGAAAGACCGCGCCGAACGTCTTTCGAGGTTGCTGGGTTCGCTCGAAAGCATCCGACGCACAACCGCTTTTCCGAGCGTCGAAGTCGTCGTGGTGGACAATGCGTCTGTGGATTCAGCCACACGCGAAGCAGTCGAGCGCTTCGAGGACGTTCGTTACGTGTTCGAACCGAGGCCCGGGCTTGATTTTGCACGAAACGCGGCTCTTCACTCGGGCACCGGTGGCCTGATTGCCTATCTTGACGATGACGTGGTCGTCGACCGCAACTGGCTTGACGGGCTTGCCAAAGCCTGCCGGGACAATCCCGGTGCCGGCGGCTTTACGGGTTTGGTGCTGCCGCTTCGCCTGGACACCGAGGCGCAGATCTTTTTCGAACGAAGGGGCGGATTTGGCCGCGGCTTCAGGGGCAATGAATTCCACAACACCCGTTTCGACAATGCGCTGCACCCGGTAGGGTCTGGTATTCTCGGCGCCGGCTGCAACATGGCTTTCGACCGCACGCTGCTCGTATCGCTGGGCGGTTTCGACGAAGCCCTCGATACCGGAGCACCGCTGCCTGGCGGTGGCGATCTCGACATTTTCTATCGCGTGCTGCGTTCGGGCAGGGCCATGATCTATGAACCGCAGTATGCCGTTTACCACGAGCATCGCGAGACGATCGACCAATTGAGACGGCAATATTGGACATGGGGACTTGGTATGATGGCCTTTCTTGTCAAAAGCCGTCGGACCGACGGAGAGCTCAGGGCACGTCACCGTGCCATGGTTTGCTGGTGGTTTTTCGATCGGCTGAAAGCGCTGGCACGGGCCGCGCGCAAGCTTCAAGGTCGTGATTTTCGTTTCGGCATTGCAGAGTTGTGGGGTGGAATCTGCGGCCTGGCAGGCGAATATGATCGCTCACGTATCCGCGTGCAGAGAATCCGGGAGCAAAACCGGTGAATGGCGAGGCCTTCCGTGTCAGGCAAATCGATCTCGGCTCCGCCTGTGCGGACGCCGATGTGGGAGATACCCCTTCGCTATCGATCTTCTGGTGGAAGGACTTGCCGCTGGGAATGCGAGCGTCCTTGCCTGACGAATTGCCCTACAGCGAGGCAAGTCTGCGGCAGTTCGCGGCGGAGTTTTCGGCAGCACAATTGGCCGCCCGCAGCACCTCGCTGGGCGCCCCCTTGCGGGCGACCTATGAAGGATCGCCAAAGTCCGCTCTCTGTTTGACGGCGGCGCTCGAGGCCAAGGACCTTGTCGGCCGCCTTGATGAACTTGCAACTGCGTCTTCCGCGTCGGCCCGGCACATCTCAGTCGTAATTTGCACGCGCGACCGCGGCCCCGCCCTGGCGGAGTGCCTTCAAAGCGTTGCAAGGCAACGCAGCGCCCCGGGCGAAGTCATCGTCGTTGATAACTCCCGCGACGGCAACGCTCGGCTGGTATGTGTCGGCTTTCCTGAGATCCGTTACGTTCATGAGCCGCGGCCCGGATTGAGTGTTGCCCGATCCGCCGGCATCCGGGAAAGCCGTCAAGACATCATCGCGTTCACGGACGACGACGTCGAGGTTCATGCTGGCTGGACTGCCGAAATCGCACGCGCCTTTGAAGAAAGGGACGTCGAGGCCCTGACCGGCCTGGTGCTGCCAGCGCGGCTCGATACGATCGCCCAACGCCGTTTCCAGTTCGACATGGGCGGTTTTGGGTCCACCTTCGTGCCGCTTCTCTTCGACCACCGCTTCTTCGAAGAGACCCGGCCAAGCGGAGCGCATGTTTGGAAAATCGGCGCCGGGGCCAACATGGCCTTCCGGCGATCGGCCTTCGATCGGGTAGGCTCGTTCGACGAGCGCCTCGGCGCCGGTGCTGCCGGATGTTCCGAAGATTCGGAGCTATGGTACCGGCTGCTGGCCGCAGGAGGGACTTGCCTGTATGAACCTCGCGCCGTTGTCTTCCATCATCATCGCCGCGATTGGCCGGGCTTCCGACGGCAAATAAGAGCCTACATGAAGGGCCACGTCGCAGCTCTTGTCACGCAATATGACAATTTTGGCAATCGCGGAAACATCGATCGCATCTGGAAGCAGCTGCCCGCATATTTCTTGAGAACATTCGTCAAGGCGCTTTTCGAAGGCCCCCCCGGCAGGACCAGTATCCTCGCGGCAGAAGTCGAAGGCTGGCTGGCTGGTCTTCAATTCCTCGTCCGTTTCGGCTGGCGAAAACGGCGAACATCAAATTGGTTGAGGAAGAAAATCGATGATCCGCAAGGCGCCGCTCGGACAATTCCTGTCTCGAAATCCCTTTCCAAACGCTCTGACGGACGGCCTTTTCTACCGTGAGAAGATGCGCGCAATTCATCGCGTCGCGCCCGCGGCGATCGACGGGCCCGGCCGGATACTGGAAATTGGAGGCGGGCGCAGCGGGATGGCAAGTATCCTCTATCCGAACGCTGAAGTCGTTAACCTCGATCTCGATCCCGAGTTGGGCAACTACCAGCCAGATTGGGCGAGGTCGACCTTCGTCTGCGGCGATGCCTGTGACCTCCCCTTCGCGAATGACAGTTTCGACGTGGCGACGCTCTTCGACGTGCTTGAACACATCGAGGATGACCGTAGTGCCGCACAAGAGGCCTTGAGGGTCGTGCGCCCAGGCGGGTATGTTCTTGTCTCGACGCCACATGCGGAGTGGCATTACCCTTATTTCCGCTTCATGAAGCCCTATTGCCCGCATGAAAGCGAACTGATGCAGGAATGGGGTCACGTTCGTCGCGGCTATTGGGATCCCGAACTCGCAGCGCTCTTCGACCGTGCGCCGGAACGCCGCGCCACATTTATCAACCCAGTGACGGCACTCTTTCACGACGTCGCATTTTCTCGTCTGGGACGCCGTCGCCGCAAGATACTTTACGCTCTTGCGGCGCCGATCACGGCTGTCGGCTACGTGCTGCACCACCGCTCGACACGCGGCACGGAGACGGCTTTTTCCTGGCGTAAATGAATTTTGGGGCATTTGATGGGCCGCCGCGCTTCCCTCGTCATCGCCCTCTTTCCATGGGGCGACGTCCTGGAGGAATTCCTCGATCCGATAGGATTGCGGCTTAAGGATTTCGTCGAACAGATGACCGGCGGCTGGCTGTTCGGTTACGTCTCCGCCCTGCAACTGGCCGGCCACAGGCCGGTCATTGTGTGCGCTTCCGAGCATGCCTCGCAGATAGAATGCCACTACCATGCCGGCACGGGCGCGCCGATCTGGGTCGTTCCCGGCGCGCGCGCGCGTGAAGGTCACTCCGCAGCGGGTCACAGTCTGCGGCGCTGGTCCGCGACGCCGCTCCCGGCATTCCGGAAGGTGCTCGCCCGATCGCAATGTGATGCAATTCTCGTTCAGGAATATGAATATACGCGGTTCGATGCGCTTGCCTGGCTGGCAGTCCGTAACCGCATTCCGCTCTATGCAACGTTCCAGGGCGGCGACCGGACGCTCTCCTGGATAGAGGCGATCGCCAGGCAGGCTTCTCTCCGTGCCTGCAGCGGCCTGATCGTCGCATCGGCAGCGGAGCGTGAACGCCTCGCCAAAGCTTACCCGCACATGGCGCTCAACATCGCAAATATCCCCAACCCCATCGATTGCGGAGAGTGGATAGCAATCGAGCGTCGGCAGGCGCGGCAAGATCTCGGTTTGGCGAGCGGGAATTTCATCGTTGTCAACCACGGACGCATCGACGTTCGCCGGAAGGGGCTCGATGTGCTCCTGAACGCATGGTCCCTCTTTTCGGGCGATGCTTCGTCAGAACTGGTTATCATAGGCTCGGGGCAGGACCGAGACGTTTTTGCCAGGCTGTTGAGCGAGGCCGCTCTACCCAATGCGAGATGGCTTTGCGACTACACCACGGACCGGGCTTTGATACGGCGTTGGCTTTCGGCGGCGGATGCCTATGTCATAGCGTCCCGCACCGAAGGTATGCCCGTTGCGCCGTTGGAGGCGATGGCCTGCGGCCTTCCGATCGTTGCCACCGACGCACAGGGCCTACCCGACATCTTGGCAAACGGCGAGGCATCCGGCGGCCTCATTGTTCCAAGGGACGAGCCGGCGGCCATTGCACAGGCGCTGAAGAAACTTAACGACGATCCGATTATGCGAGAGCGCCTCGGACAGGCGGCGCGAAAGCGGATAGAGGGAAACTTTTCGCTCGGCGCGGTTGCTGGCGCACTTGATCGCTTGCTGACCGCGCGGTAGCCCACATCCGCTATATTTTTTCCAATCGGCTGCGATACCAAGCCAGTGCTGTCTCGACGATCCTGTCGATGCCCGATTGTTCGGGCACCCAACCGAGTTCCCGCTCGGCCTTGCCGGCCGCGGCAACAAGCGCTGGCGGGTCGCCTGGCCTGCGCGGCCCGTAAGCCACCGGAAGCGGTATCCCCGAAGTCCGTCTGACGGCGTCGACCAGTTCGGCCACCGTTGTACCGGCTCCGGTTCCGAGGTTGTAGACGTGGACGCCCTTGTCCCGGAGAAGCTTCTCCCCTGCCAGGACGTGGGCGCGCGCGAGATCGACAACGTGGACGTAGTCCCGCACGGCGGTTCCGTCGCGGGTATCGAAATCGGCTCCGTTGATGACGAAGGTGCGGCCTGGCCTCACTGCCGCCTCTATGGCCAGCGGGATGACATGTGTTTCCGGTTCATGCTTTTCGCCGATTTCGCCGTCGGGGTCGCATCCGGCCGCATTGAAATACCGAAGCACGACCGCATTGAGGCCACGAGCAAGCGAGATATCCTCGACCATTCTCTCTATGATGAATTTGGACCAGCCGTAGGGATTGATGGGCGACTGCCGATGCGTTTCGTCTATCGGAGACCGCGTCGGAATCCCGTAAGTTGCGCAGGTGCTCGAAAAGATCAGCTTGTCCAGGCCGGCCTTCAGCATTTCCTCGAGCAGGACCAACGTGCCGAAACTGTTGTTTCGGTAGTAAAGCTCCGGCCGCTCGACTGACTCGCCAACGTAAGCGTAGGCAGCGAAATGCGCCACAGCGTCCGGCCGATACTGGTGCAGGGCGACCCCCACAGCCGCGGCGTCGGAAATATCCGCCTCGATCAACGGTCCCCATTTCACCGCGTCGCGCCAGCCGCGCGAAAGGTTGTCAAAGGCAACAACCGACCATCCAGATTCCGCAAATGCCTTGCAGCAGTGCGACCCGATATAGCCGGCCCCGCCAGTGACCAGGACCGTCTTCATTCGGCTGCGGCGGGCCGAATGTGCCCAGATGAAACCACGTCCTCGAAATACGCAATGGTCTTGGCAAGGCCAGCACGCAATGCAGTTCTTGGCTTCCATTTGAGTTCGCGGGAAGCATATCGGATATCGGGCTGCCGCTGCTTTGGATCGTCGACGGGTAGAGGCGAAAATCTGATCTTCGATCGGCTTCCGGTAAGTTCGATCACCAGATTTGCGAGCTCGAGCATCGTGAATTCCGCCGGGTTGCCGAGATTGACAGGACCGGTGATGTCGTCGGCAGTCTGCATAAGACGTACCAGACCGTCGATGAGGTCCTCGACGTAGCAGAATGAACGCGTCTGCTGGCCAGTGCCGTAGACCGTTATCGGCTTGTTTTGCAGCGCCTGCACGATGAAATTGGAAACGACACGACCGTCGTCGGGACGCATCCTTGGACCGTAGGTATTGAAAATACGGGCTACCTTGATCTTCAGCTTGTGCTGTCGCCAATAGTCGAAAAACAGAGTCTCGGCACATCGCTTGCCTTCGTCATAGCAGGAACGAGGGCCAATCGGGTTCACTCTGCCCCAATAGTCTTCCAATTGCGGATGAACTTCAGGGTCGCCGTAGACTTCGGAGGTGGACGCCTGCAGAATCTGTGCGCGAACCCGCTTGGCCAGTCCGAGCATATTGATCGCGCCATGAACGCTGGTCTTCGTCGTCTGGACGGGGTCGGACTGATAGTGGACGGGGCTCGCCGGACAGGCGAGATTGTATATTTCGTCAACTTCTACGTAGAGTGGAAACGTCACGTCATGACGAATAATCTCGAACGATCGGTCATCGAGGAGATGAGAGACGTTTCTGCGGCTTCCTGTGAAGAAGTTATCTGCGCAAACTACCTGATGGCCCTCAGCAAGGAGCCGCTCGCACAAAAATGAGCCCAGGAAACCTGCGCCGCCTGTCACCAGGATTTGTTTCGCCTGCTGCATTTTCAGGGTCTCCGGCTAATCTTAGACAGGACTAATATATTAAACTGACGCAGGGCCATATGCCACCGGCCTGCTTTCAATTTACGTTACGGGCAAGACATTGTTCTCGATGGACCAGGGGCTGCGATTATCGCTCAAAGGCGGCTGGAGCGTCCTATTTGCACGCCAGGGTAGCCCTTCTGCAATCAAAAGCTGGACATCGGGCTTTCCCCTTGGTGGGGCGCCTGCTATTTCGAACGCGTTCACAGAAAGTGCCACGCGTTCGGACAGCTGATTAGCGGATCAAGGTGATGAAGAGCGACACCCTCTCCTACCCCCCACGTGGCCTGTCGCGGGATGAAGCTGCCCGCTACGTCGGCGTAGGCGTAACAAAGTTCGACCAGATGGTCTTGGACGGGCGGATGCCAAAGCCAAAGAAAATCGACACTCGTGTGATCTGGGATCGCCTTAAACTGGAGGCTGCGTTCGCGGATCTGCCCGGCGACGATGACGACAATATCGTCGACTTTCTCTTGAAAGGGAATCATCGAGGGTAATAGCCTGGTTCTGCCATGGAACAGCGTCTTAAAGACGAATACCCAGGTGTGTCCTCCTATAAGGATCGTCATGGGAAGACGCGCTGGCGCTACCGCGCCAATGGGCGCCTGGTGCCGCTGCCTGCCCCGAACGAGAGAGGTTTCAAGGAAGCCTATCGGGCTGCTGTCGAGGGTCGCAAGATACGAAAAGCGCCGGTTGTCACAACGCCGGGTGCTTGCCTTGCCAGGGACGTTCGGAGCAGCCGAAAGGAGATTGAAGGCATCGGTGAAGTGGCTCGCTCATGATGACAGCACGAGATTCAAGAACAGCCGCCTGATCGAGGAATTTCTGGCGTTGCGGGTGGTCCCGGACCATCCGCTGACATGGCGCGACGTGCCCGTTAAGAACTTGCGGCGCGGCCACGTGAAGAGCTTCTAGGGCACTTCATCGCGACACCACGCAAGGCCAAGCTCCTGCTGGTCGCGATACGTAAGCGCGTCTATGTCGCGATGAGACTGGACTGGATTGAAATCGATCCTACCGCGGCAGTCGAGTGGCGTCCTGCCTACACGGGCTGGAAGGCTTGGCCTAATGAAGCAATGCAGAAGTATGAGCAGCGCTGGCCGCTGGGTACGGCTGCGCGCACCTGTCACGGGCTGGCGCTCTGGCTAGGCAATAGCGCTGGTTCTGTAGCGAGGCCGAGGCGAAGGCCGCCGGATGGTGACGAGCAAGGCGATGACGAAGGAGGGCAAAAAAACCTAGCGTCTGGGATAGGCAGCGGTTCGCAACACCACAGCCCTGTTGAATGGCTGGATCGATGAGCTGCGAATCACTGCGGCGCGCTAGCGCCGCGCCGGGGGTCGCCGTAACAGCATGAAATCATAGTTGATCCTTGCGCGGCTCGATTCGGCCGCGTTAACGATGTTTGTTCGGGTTTGTTTAAATCGCAGCGCAGATTGTCATCGCATGTGGAAGATCAACCCGATTTGCGCCGCTCTTCTGCTGACGCCTCTCGCTTTCGCTGTCGCGTTGTTCGTGCTCGCCACGATCTCAGACCGGACGCATCCCCCTCAGCCTGATCCCAGGTTCACGTCGTCTATTCGATAGGGGAGGATGCACGCTGTCGCGCGTCTCGTGGCCATACTGTGATTCTAAGATGACTGCGGTATGCGGATGTTCAGCCGTGGCCATTGCCAATTTTAGCGGACCGCGCACTAGTCGCCAGCATGGTGGCTGGACACGTTGAAATGGTCCTGTTTGAGCAATCGATCGCCGATAGCGATGGCTTACAGCGACCGTTTTCCGACAGGGTGGCCGATGCTGCGGATAAAACGGCGGGATCTGTCTTGTTCGACGTCCGCATCGATGGGGACGCCAACATTCAGCGGATGGCCGCAATAGGGTACGGTGAAGCGGATGCGGCGATAGTCGTGCTCGAGAAGGGTGGCCGCCTCAGATGCGCGTCAGTAAATGGTGACGCTTCTCATTTCGTCGCCGAACTGGCTGCTTGGGAATCGTATCCGTTGAGCGAGCATGTGCGCGCTGAGTACCGCGGAACCGCAATGACCCTGCTGGCGAAGCTGCGCAGTTCCGGACACTTCAAATAATCAGGGATTCACCGAGTTGCCGCCCACGAGGCTGCGTAGCCCCGACACCTATATCCCAGACCTTCACATCAACAACATCAACGTCACGACGCGAGAAGGTGAAACGCCGAATTCTTGCCCGGCTCAGGATCGCAAGCCATCCCAGAGCGTTACAAGTGGAACGTCGTGACGGCGCGCCTGTGGAACAGGGGAGACGATAATAGCAGACAACAAATTCGAAGCGCGGCGCCGCAGACCGTCGGCAGGTCTCCGGCGGTGAAGGCTGCGAGGGCGATTATTTCGCGCGCAAGTATCAGGAGAGCAGGCCGAAGACCTGATTACGCGGTCGGCAACGATCGCGACATGCTCAACGACGGCGCGGAGAAACGAAGATATAGCTGGGTGTTGGAAATGATGCATTGCACAGTTCGGTCTGAACAGGGTCAACTCAAGTGAGCAAGTCAGCTTTGCGTCGGCCCTCAGTCAAAGGATCTTCATCTCCCCTTGCGGAGCCGGCGTCCGACGGCGCAGCCAAACTCGCGCCGCCCGCATTCCGGCCGGTCCAGCTCGCAAAACTGGTGGACACGGTTCCTCCCGGCGACCGCTGGATCCACGAAATGAAATATGATGGCTACCGTATTCTTGTCGCTGTGGGCGGCGGCGAGGCGCGCGCCTATACGCGCTCCGGTCTGGACTGGTCGGACCGCTTTCCCTCGATCCTCTCCGAGGCACGCACACTTAACGTTCGCTCCGCCCTCATCGACGGAGAGGCCGTCGTCATCGACACCGAGGGACGATCCAGTTTTCAGGCGCTGCAGAACGCGTTGAAGGCTGCTCCCGCGAGCATCGATTTTTATGCCTTCGACCTGCTCCAACTCGACGGGGAAGACCTGACGAGGCTGCCGCTGCTGGAGCGTAAGGAGAAACTGGAGACAATCCTCCCGACGAAGAGCCCCATCCTTCGCTACTCCGATCATATCCAGGGCCGGGGGGAAGAATTGCTGAACCGCTTCTGCGGCGCCGGCCTCGAGGGGGTTATCTCGAAGCTGGCGGATTCGGACTATGTTGGCGCCCGCGATGGAAGCTGGCTGAAGATCAAGTGCATCAAACGTCAGGAATTCGTGCTCGTCGGCTGGACCCCGTCAGACAAGGATCGCGCGTTTCGATCGCTGATCCTTGGGGTCCATGATGGCGGAAAGCTGCGCTATGCCGGCAAGGTCGGGACCGGTTTCGATACTTCCGAGATGGTCCGGCTGATGAAGACCATGGCGCCACTCGAGCAGAAGGCCGCCACGGTCGAAGCGCCGCGCGCGGAGGTTCGCGGCGCGCACTGGCTGCGTCCCATGCTTGTCGCCGAGATCGCCTTCACCGAGATGACCAACGAAGGAACACTGCGTCATCCAAGCTATCTCGGCCTGCGCGAGGACAAGAAACCGGAAGCGGTCGTGCTCGAGACGGAACACCGCACAGCGACACTGCCGCCGCCGGCAATCGCGATTAGCAATCGCGACCGCGTGATCTACCCTGAATCCAACATCACCAAGGGTCAGCTTGCCGATCATTACCGCGACGTCGCCGCGATCATGCTTCCCTGGGCCGGCAGCAGGCCGATTAGCCTTGTCCGCTGCCCGCAGGGCCGTGCAAAGAAATGTTTTTTTCAAAAGCACGACGCGGGGAGCTTCGGCGACAAGGTCCATCACGTCGGGATCACCGAAAAGGATGGTCACGAGGAGCCCTATCTTTATGTCGACGACGCCGAGGGGCTTGTGACCTGTGTCCAGATGGGAACGATAGAGTTCCATGGATGGGGAGCGCGCATCGAAGACGTCGAGAAGGCCGACCGCCTTGTCTTTGACCTGGACCCTGACGAGGGATTGGATTTCGAGGCGGTTCGCGCTGCCGCATTCCAGTTCCGGGATATACTGAAATCTCTTGGGTTGACCACCTTCCCGATGCTGACGGGCGGCAAGGGCGTGCATGTAATCGCGCCGCTCACGCCGCGAGCTGAATGGCCTGAGGTAAAAGCCTTCGCCTTAGTGCTTGCACAGGCGGTCGCGCAGAGCGACCCTGCCCACTTCACGGCCGTGTTGTCGAAGGCCAAACGGAAGGGACGGATCTTCGTCGACTATCTGCGCAACCAGCGCGGCGCAACGGCGATCATGCCTTATAGCGCCCGGTCGCGGCCAGGCGCCCCGGTCGCGGCACCAGTCACCTGGGCGGAGATGAAGACAATCGATGCGCCCTCCCGTTTCCATGTCGGCGATGTACCCGAGTTGAAGAAGCGCGCCGCATCGAAGGCCCTCGCGGGATGGGGCCGAGCCGATCAGTTCCTGCCGGATCTATGAAGCCCTGAAGATCGCCACCTATAACGTCAACGTTCGCCTGTTGGTGCTGCTGCAGTGGGGGTGCTGGCCGGCAAGAACAGGACTGGATGTCGGAGGCTGCGGAGACGCTGTTCCGGCGCTCAGTGGAATTGCGATGGGATAAAGCCAGGGGCGGCTTCTTCTCCACGCTAGACTGGGCCGACAAGCCGGCATTCCGTTTCAAGCACTGGTGGCCGATCGCCGAGGCCGCGGGCGCGGCCTCCTTCCTGGTCGAGCACCGCCCGAGCGCCTTCCATGAAGAATGATACCGGCGCATCTGGAACACCATCGCCGAGGCCTGTATAGACCGCGAAAATGGCGGATGGTTCGAGGAGCTGGATGAGGGATTGCAGCCGGCGCATCCGCTGTTTGTCCGCGAGACCGACTTGTACCACGCACTGCAGGCTTGCCTGATACCGATCTATCCGGCGCAAGGGAGCCTAACAAACGTAATCAGCAAACGGTACGACGCTCTCTCAACCAGGATTTCTTAGCGGTCCCGCAACTCACCGAGCCGGCTGTTGCCCGAATCAGGAACTTGCAGACCTGTACTCTCTCGTGATGTCGCGTTTCCTCTAGAATAGTATGTTTATATTTTTGTAACAACTTTTACGTTGCTTGACGCGGCCGTAAGAGGCTATTTAGACAACGAAGGCTTGGCCTTGACTATTCATGCCATATGGGTGGTAGATCATTGTTCATGAAATCCAGCATCGACCACCTTCCTCCCCCGAAGCAGCGTGAGCTCAAAAAGGCAGTCGAGCTACTGCTTGGGGAGTTCGATGACGCTGTGAGAGGAGGAACCGCCGATTTCAAGAAGCGCGGGCGCATTTTGAAGATCATACTCTTTGGATCCTATGCCCGCGGCGGTTGGGTCGACGAGCCGCATACCAAGAAGGGCTACCGTTCCGATTTCGATCTGCTGGTGGTGGTCAACAATCGAAAGCTGACGGACTTCGCCACCTATTGGCAGCCTGCAGCCGACCGTTTGATGCGTGAGATCAATACGCCCGTCAGCTTCATCGTCCACTCGCGCCGGGAGGTGAACACGGCACTAAGAGAGGGGCGATATTTTTTCGTAGATATTCGTCGTGACGGGATCGTCCTGTATGAGCTCGACGAAGAGCCCCTCACGAACCCCGTCGCTTCGGGACCCGCGGAGGCCTTCCGACTGGCAGAGGACTACTACACGGAACGACTCCCGCAAGCTAGGACGTTCGCCGAGGGGGCGGAATTCTTCGCCGCCAGAGGAAGGCTTAAGGAGAGCGCGTTTCTCCTTCATCAATCGATCGAGCAAGCGTACGCGGCATTGTTGCTAGTGCTGACGAACTACAGCCCTGCCTCTCACAACTTGAAATTTCTTCGGAGCCTCGCCGAGGATCAGGTCCAGGAACTTGCCGAAGCATGGCCTCGTGACCAACAGCGCTTCGTCGCGTGGTTCAACGTTCTGAATGAGGCTTATGTGAAAGCGCGGTACTCGCGACATTTCGAGATCACGAATGAGGCACTCCAATGGCTCGCAGAGCGCGTCTCGGATCTTATCGATCGGATTGAATCTATATGCCGATCCCGACTTGAAAATTTGAAAAAAGAGGCGAGCAGTGCAATTCAGCGAGCTGGTTGAGGGCACGGCAGTCTCAATTCCAGTGTGATGTCCGGAATTATCTGTCGTCGTCCGGAATTAAGTGGGGCCGCTGACGTCGTGTGCGAAGTCTTTTCGGCGCTCGTGTAGAAGCTTGAGCGCGTCGCTGCCGCACGACGTGACACGGAGCGTGGTCTCGATCCGGGAAAGACGAATGCTGCCAACGCCGTTGGTAACGGCAGCGCAGTTCTGGAGTAGGTGGCAAAGCGCGCGAAGGGAGGTGTTTTCACCGTAGGTGGCGATTGCCTCGTAGCCGTCGGCCCCCTCAACGTTGTATTCGACGCCGATCCTTATGCAGTCCTCCCGCGTCGGCTGCCCGATCTCGAAACGCATGCCGATACGGCTTTCTATCTGATCCATTGCGTGGATATCGCGCCTCGTGCCCGCTAATCGATGAGTGTTGCCGGCGAGCAGTAAAGGGAAGCCGCAGCGCTCCTGAAGATGCAGCAGCTCCCGCAAAACAGTGGGTGTGAAGTTCTGATATTCGTCCACGAGCAACGGACGCGTCGGGCCGTATCGGGAGCCCAAAAAGTTCATGCAATCCTTCGCAAGATCGTATGTGTGCTTGCTGTCCTTTTGGACGCCGTAGGCGTCGTGCAGCATCAGGAACATCGGCCTGATAGCCTTGGTATGCTGCGCAACCTCACAATAGGCAGCTCCGCTTTCGGCGGCCATCGAGTTGAGCGCTACAGTCTTTCCGAGTCCCGCTTTGCCGACCGCAAGCACCGGATATCGCATCTTGACTGCCGTATCGAATGCGGCCCGCACGGTGAGCACAGCCCGGGTTTCAACGAATATCGTCATCCGACGATCCTCTTCACCAAATCCATCTGAGCGGCTATGCGCTCGTCCTGTTCGCGTCGGCGCTCTTCGGAGAGCAAGGGCTTCTTCGGCATCACGATCCGCGCCAGCCGCCGAGACGGGTCGAATGATAATTTGCCCGCCGGCTCGTTGGGGGTTACTTCAGGTTGATCCTGACCAAGCGCTATCAGCCGAGCTGCAACGTCGATTTTCGGGACCGAGCGAGCCATCTCCACGATCGCGCTGCGATGCGCCCTCGCCCGTGCTGCCGTGCATTGGGCGCCCCGATGATCAAGCGGATGAAGTGCAACATCGGGGGTGGCGATCCCGAGCCTGTTGCCCTTCATGTCCAGCACAAGCAGCTCGGCCGGCGCATGATAGACCGGCTCGCAGACCAGAACCTTATCATGCGTATACCGCCACAGCTCTTCGCAGGACCACCGACGCCCACGGATCTGAAACGCGCCTTGAATCACAGTGCGCTCGACATGGCGCGCTACGGATGCGCGGACCTCATCGCGGCTCATAGTGATCGCTGACCAGCCTGCAGCAACGTGCTGTTGAAAAATGGCGTTGGGCGAAAGTCCCTTGAGGCCGCTCTGCTTTCCCGTGGGCACGCTGTGATAGGCCTTTAGGAGACCGAAGAACGCCGGAACGAAGTCTTCGAAGGTGCCATAGGGCGCAACCGTCCGGCCGATCGCCTCCTGGCGCTTGTTCATACGGTTGCCGGCAATCCAGCCCGGTACTGAGCTCAGATAGCGAGACTCGAAGTCCCCGAACCAGCGTTCGATTGGCTTCGCCGCGGCGTTGTAAGGCAAGCATTGACAACCCTCACCGTGCGAGCCGGCCCATGAAATCCGGGCACGGTCAGTGTCGCGGCGGCGTCCAGGTATACGTCGCGAACCCATATTCCTTGCCGTTATCGATGTAGAGGGCTTCAGGCAGGCCGAAGGCAGGATGCTCCACCATGGCCGCGAAGACTTCGATCACATCACGATTGTTGACGCCGCCGCGCTTGTTAAATGCGATCAGATCACACCAGACGCGCCCGGTCGCCCAATCGAGAAACGCAATCAACTTCGCTGTACAAATCGAGCCCTCAGCCCGCGTCAGGTGGATGTCGATCGGGTGCACGTCTCCGACGACCAATTCCATCGGGCGCATGCCTTCGATGGAGCGCCGGCCGCGGGCGGCTGTCCTCGTAGGCTTTGCGGTTCGTTCGGAACTGGTGGACTTCCGGTAATGCAGCTCTTGCGAAACGAGCGTCCACGGGATCGAACAAGCTTGCTCGAAACTCGCAAAATCGCTGGTGCGGAACCCCCATGACCGGGTGGTCTCTACCAGGAAGTTACGGGCTAATAGCTTGACGTGTCCCCAAGCTGCGCCGGCTGCCAAAAGCCCTCGGATTTCCTGTTTTAGGTCCTCTGCAATTTTGGCCTTTGTGCTAGGGTCGAAGGGTACCAAAGCATCCCACTGCCGACTGATGACTACGCGTTTCTTGCCTTTATCGGCTCGGCCATGCCGGCCTCGGCATGCAATCGGCTTCGGACCTTTTCGAACCGTCGTTTCAATGGGCTTCAACCGGAGTTGCAACTCGGGTGGGAGTGAAGCCAAATTGACGAGATAATGCTTGCCCGCGTTGCCACCCTTACCCTGAACAACGCGCACCTCCAGGGCGTGCCCTCGCCAGTCGCCACGCTGACAGGCCTTCCAAACTGCCTGCCGCGAGATTCCTGCCGACTTGGCGAGCAGGTTGAGTGGGACGAACTCTTTCTTCGACATCGTGCGCTAGTCCCTAGCGGCGGAACGGAAACCACCGGGTAGCAACTGGAGTTATCTCTGTCGTGACAGCCAAACCTTGGATCTCCACGCAGCCTCAGGAGGCCGTATGTCAGCCATTGGCCGCAGTTCGTTTCGCGAGGGTATGGAAGAGTGACCGGTGGGGAGAGCTGGGCCTGGCCGATAGGGGTGCGGCGTTGGTTTACCAATCCTGGGGTCTTGGGTTGACCAATCCGCTGCCAACCGTAAGCGGGTTTACCAACAACGGCGGCCAGGTTCGATGCAAATCCAACCACTTGATGCCAGTCCAGAATTAAATGTCATTGAGGCCATTGGTAAACCTGATCTTAGGATCAGAAACTCCTACCTCGGCCTGAAAATGCTCTTGTTTTCAATCACATAGGCCACACACACGCAAGCCATAATTCCGGACTGGTAAACCCCACGAAATGCCAAATAATTCCGGACATCACACCATGTCACATATTTGTGCGATTCTCGAGCACAAATGAGGAACATAGCCTCCGCCATTGAGCGACTGGGACTATCGGCCAACGTCAGAAGGGAAGCGCATTTGAACCTTGAGCCAGGATCCTCTTCGTCCTCATGCTCGTGCTGCCGCATTGGCGACCACAAAGACTGCGTAGAGTGACTGGCGCGCGGTGATGAACAGGCGGTTGCGCTTGGCGCCGCCGAAGGTCAGGTTCGCCACCGTCTCTGGGATGCGGATCTTGCCGATCAGCGTGCCGTCGGGATCGAGGCAGTGGATGCCGTCGCCAGCGCCCGCCCAGATGCGGCCCGCTGTGTCCACGCGGAACCCGTCGAACAGGCCGGCCGTGCAAGTTGCGAAAACGCCGAGTTCCCCGAGCGTCGCATCTTCGACGGCGAACTTGCGGATGTGCCGCGGCCCGTCCTTCTGGTGCGTGATGCCGGTGTCGCCGACATAGAGGATGGCCTCGTCCGGCGAGAAGGCGAGACCGTTTGGCTTGGCCATCGTCGAGACGACCCGCGCCACCTCGCCCGTTAGGGGGTCGGCGCGGTAGACGTGGCAGCCCTCGATCTCCTGCTCGGAGCGGTCGCCCTCATAGTCGGTCGCGATGCCATAGGGCGGATCGGAAAACCACACAGTGCCGTCCGAGCGCACCACCACGTCGTTTGGCGAGTTCAGCCGCTTGCCTTCGAAACGGTCGGCGATCACCGTGATCGATCCGTCATGCTCGGTGCGGGTGACGCGTCGCGCGCGATGCTCGCAGGTGACCAGCCGCCCTTCCGTGTCGACTGTGTTGCCGTTGGCGTTGCTGGAGGGCGCACGAAACACTGAGACCACGCCGTTGGTATCGTCGTATCGCATGATGCGGTCGTTCGGGATGTCCGAGAAAACCAGATACCGCCCGGCCGCGAACCATGCCGGACCTTCCAGCCAGCGCCCGCCCGTCCACAGCCGCTCGACCGCCACATGGCCGACGAAACAGCTCTCGAACCGCTCGTCGAGAACCTCGAAGCCAGTGCCCTCTATGTCTCCGAACATGCCTCATCCTCTGCGAAACCGGAGCTATCGATAGCCTTCGGGGCGAGCCATTTTCAAGACTTGACCCGCAAAAATGTTAGCGATAACATCAGTGCCAATTCAGATCCGTTTGTTTGGCTTGGGAGGGCCATGGATGCGGCCCAAGCTCATAGAATTCATCGACATCTCCAAGCGCTTCGGGGGCACGCTGGCGTTGAAGTCGGTCTCGCTCGACATCCACGAGGGTGAGATCGTTGCGCTGCTGGGCGAGAACGGCGCCGGCAAATCGACTCTTATCAAGACGTTGGCCGGCATCTACAAGCGCGACCAGGGCGCGATCCGCTTTCGCGGCGAGGACTATCATCACCGCCCGCCTCGCCCCAACCTGCCGCAAAAGGTCGCCTTCATCCATCAGGATCTCGGCCTCATCGAATGGATGACGGTGGCCGAGAATGTCGGCATGGCGCAGGGTTTCTCGCGCCGCTCGGGCCTGATCGACTGGCGCGACACCGAGCGTCGTGCCGAGAGCGCCCTGGCCCTGGTCGGCTGCGCCTTCGATCCGGCGACGCGCGTCCAGGATCTTTCGCGCACCGAGAAATCGCTGGTTGCCATCGCCCGCGCGCTCGCTACCGAAGCCGACGTGCTGGTGCTCGACGAGCCGACGGCAAGCTTGCCCGCGGATGAGGTCGAACGCCTGTTCCAGGCACTGCGACCGTTGCGCGAGCGCGGCGTCGGCATGATCTATGTCTCGCACCGCCTGGATGAAGTGTTCCGCATTGCCGATCGGGTCGCCGTCATGCGGGACGGCCGCATGGTGGCGGTCAAGCCGGTCGCCGAGACGACGCCGCAGGAACTGGTCGATCTCATCGTCGGCCGCCCGGCGCACCAGATGTTCGCCAAGTCGCGCTGGCAGGACGGACCCGAGCGGCTGAAGGTCGAGGATTTGCGCTGCGGCAATGTCGGACCGGTCCACTTCGAGGCGCGGTCTGGCGAACTTCTGGGACTGGTTGGCCTGCGTGGTGCTGGACAGGAGGCCGTCGGCCGCGCGCTGTTTGGCGCCGAGCCTTTCGACGGCACTGTATTACTCGACGGCAAACGCCTCGACCTGTCCTCGGTCGGTGCGGCCCTTGCCGCCGGTGTCGGCTTGATTGCGCGCGACCGCACCGAGGAGTCGGTAGCGCTGTCGCTGTCCGTGCGCGAAAACATGTATCTCAATCCGTCCGCCGTCGGCCGCGGGCTTTTCTCCTTCATGACGCCGGCGCGGGAAAGCGAACTGACGCAGGAGCTCGGTACCCGGCTCGGGCTGCGGCCGAACGACCCGCACCTGCCGATCGAGGCGCTTTCCGGCGGTAACCAGCAGAAGGTGGTCGTCGGCCGCTGGCTGGCGACGGGTCGCAAGCTGCTGATCGCCGAGGATCCGACGGCGGGTGTCGATGTCGGCGCCAAGGCCGAAATCTATCGGCTGATCGCGGCAGCTGTCGAAGCCGGACTGGCGGTCGTCGTCGTTTCCACCGATTTCGAGGAAGTAGCGCATATCTGCCATCGCGCGCTCGTCTTCTCGCACAACCGCATCGTGCGCGAACTGGCCGGCGATGCCTTGACGACTGCTACGCTTATCCATGCCGCCTCCGTGTCCGAAGCCGCCTGAGGAGTATCCATGAACTCGATCAAATCGACGGCGCTGGAGCCGACCCGCTCGGAACTCTCAGGGCTCAGCCTTGGCCAGAAGGCGGCGCGCTACCTGCCGGTCTACGGCCTGCCGATCCTGACGCTGCTGCTCATCCTGCTGTTCTCGCTGCTCCTGCCGCGCACCTTCCCGACGCTGCTGAATTTGCGTTCCATCGTCTCCGACAAGGCGATCATCGCCTTGCTGTCGCTGGCGGCGATGATCCCCATGGCCTCGGGCCGCATCGACCTGACGGTCGGCTACGGCATCGTGCTCTGGCATATCCTGGCCATCAGCCTGCAGACCGCCTTCGGCATCCCCTGGCCGATCGCGGTGCTGATCGTCCTGCTGCTCGGCGTCGTGACCGGCTTCATCAACGGCCTGCTGGTCGAGGTGGCACGCATCGATTCCTTCATCGCCACGCTCGGCACCGGCACCGTGCTCTATGCACTCGCCATGTGGTACACGGGCGGCCGGCAGGTTGTCGGCGTGCTTCCCGAAGGCTTCCTCGCCCTCAACGGGACGATGCTGTTCGGCCTGCCGATCACTGGCTACTACGTGATCGTCCTGGCACTGGTGATGTGGCTTGTGCTCGAATACATGCCGATCGGCCGCTACCTCTACGCTATCGGTGCCAATCCCAAGGCTGCAGCGCTCAACGGCATACCGGTGCAGAAATTCGTCATGGGCGCGTTCGTCGCCTCGGGCGCGCTGACGGCGCTTGGCGGCGTGCTGCTCGCCTCCAAGCTCCGCATCGGGCAGGCCAGCGTCGGCCTTGAATATCTGTTGCCGGCGCTGGTCGGCGCCTTCCTGGGATCGACCACCATCAAACCCGGCCGCGTCAATGTCTGGGGCACGATCATCGGCGTCGTCATCCTCGCCGCCGGCATTTCCGGCATCCAGCAGTTCGGTGGCTCGTTCTGGGTCGAGCCGCTCTTCAACGGCGTCACCTTGCTCGTGGCGATCGGCATCGCCGGCTACGCGCAGCGCCGCCGCGGCGCTGTCGTGCCGCCGCCATCCACCGGCCAATCACCCGCGCACCAACCAACAAAGAAAACCGACAATGCTTAATGGGAGAAGAAACATGCATCGCAGAACAGTCCTTCAGCTCGGCGTCGCCTGCCTGGCGCTCAGTATCGCCTCGACCGCCCGGGCCGACCCGATGGCCGACGCCAAGGCAGTGGTCGGCAAATATGCCAGTAAGGTCGACAAATGGGATGGCCCGACGACCGGACCGAAGGGCGCGGCCGGCAAGACGATCGTGGTGCTTGGCGCCGACATGAAGAACGGCGGCATCCTTGGCGTCACCAAGGGCGTCGAGGAAGCAGCGGCAGCCCTCGGCTGGACCGTCAAGACACTTGACGGCGCCGGCTCCATCGGCGGCCGCACCGCGGCCTTCGGCCAAGCGCTGGCGCTCAATCCCGACGGCATTATTATCAACGGGTTCGATGCCGTCGAGCAGAAGCCGGCGCTGGAGCAGGCCAGGGCGGCCAAGATTCCGATGGCGGCATGGCATGCGGCGCCGACGGTCGGTCCGATCGACGATCTCGGCATCATCGCCAACGTCTCGACCGATCCGATGGAAGTGTCGAAGGCTGCCGCCGACTGGGCTTTTGTCGACGCCAAGGGCAAGCCCGGCGTCATCATCTTCACCGACTCGACCTACCAGATCGCCATCGCCAAGGCCGACCGCATGAAGAAGGAAATCGAGGATCTCGGCGGCACAGTGCTCGAATATGTCGACACGCCAATCGCCGAGACCTCGCAACGCATGCCGCAGCTCACCACCTCGCTGCTGCAGAAATACGGCGACCAGTGGACTCACTCATTGGCGATCAACGACCTCTATTTCGACTTCATGGGACCGTCACTGGCGGCGGCCGGAAAGTCCGGCACCGACGCGCCGATCAACGTGGCGGCAGGCGACGGTTCCGAATCGGCTTACCAGCGCATCCGCTCCGGCCAGTTCCAGAAGGTGACGGTTGCCGAACCCCTGAACCTGCAAGGTTGGCAGCTCGTCGATGAGCTCAACCGCGCCATGGCCGGCGATAAATGGTCCGGCTACATCTCGCCGCTGCATGTTGTGACGTCGGACAATGTCGAATTCGACGGCGGGCCGGATAACCGGTTCGATCCGGGCAACGGCTACCGCGACCAGTACAAGAAGATCTGGGGCAAATAGGCGCCGACGAGTACCTCTGCCAACGGGCAGGACGGTCAACGGCCGGCGGGAAAACCGCCGGCCGTTCTGTTTTGCCCAGTCTCAGGCCGTATGACGCGCGATCACCTTCGGCGTCATGCCGACGACCACCCGGTCGTCAGGCGCCCGGCGCCCGTTGAGCAGGTCGAGCACGAGTTCGGCGACACGGATGCCGATCTCATGCGCCTCGACATCGATCGTGGTGATCGAAGGCACCGACTGTTCGGCGAGGTCATAGGCGCCGAAACCGGCAATCGCGACGTCGTCGGGAACGCGGATGCCGCGCCTCACGCATTCCATCAGCGCGCCGAAAGCCGAAAGATCCGACACGCACATCACGGCTTGCGTGTCCGGCCAGCGCGAGATCATCTCGACCATGGCGGTGGCGCCCTCGCGCATCGATATCGGCGGCACGCCGGAGGCAATGATGCGCGAGCCATCGAGGCCGCGTTCCTGCAGGGCCGCGACGAAGCCGCGCCGGCGATCGAGGCCACGCGTGTCGCGCGACGTGTCGCCGCCGATGAAGCCGAGCCTCGAGTAGCCACGCTGAATGAAATGATCGACCATCAGCCGTCCGGCCGCGGCGTTGGAGAAGCCGACGACGTGACCGATCGGATCGTCCGGCAGGTCCCAGGTCTCCACCACCGGCACGCCGGCATTCTCCAGCATCTTGCGGCAGCGCGGCGTGTGCCGGCCGCCGGCGACGATGATTGCTTCCGGCCGCCGCCTCAGCAGTTGGCCGACCAGGCGCTCCTCCTCCTCGACATTGTAGTCGGTGAAGCCAAGCAGGATCTCCAGCCCGCTGTCACGCAGGCCCTCGGTCATGCCGCGCACCGTGTCGGCGAAGTTGGCGTTGTTGATCGAAGGGATCGTCACCGCGACGAAACCGGAGCGGCGCGACGACAGGTTGGCGGCGATACTGTCGAAGACATAGCCGAGCTCTTCCGCCGCCTGCAGGATGCGGTCGCGCGTGTCGGTGCTCACCGACGCGTCGCTCTTGAAGGCGCGCGACACCGTCATCGTCGAGACGTTGGCGCGATGCGCGACGTCGGCCATGGTTGGGCGTTTGGGCGGAGGCTGCATCGCCGTACGTTATCGATATCACTGCGGAATGCAACGCGCCGCGATGCTTATGAAAAGGCGATCTGAACCTTCATCGCCCGGCTGCGGTCATTGGCAAGTTCGAAGCCGGACAAGGCCTCGTCGCAGGCCACGGTGTGGGTGATCAGCGGCTTGACGTCGATCAGTCCCTTGCGCATCAGCTCGACCCCGACGGCGAATTCGGGGTGGAAGCGGAACGACCCGTTGATGGACAGTTCCTTGGCGGTGACCACCGACATAGGCAATGCCATCTCCGCACCACCAAGGCCGAGCTGAACGATCGTGCCGCGCGGCCGCAGCGCCGCGATGCCTTGCGCCAGCGCCGCCGCCGCCCCCGAGCATTCATAGAGGATGTCGAACGTCCCCTTGTCGGCGAGATAGGGCGCCAGCCCTTCCGGATCGGTTTTTGTGTTGATGGTCTTGTCGGCGCCGGCGCGCATTGCCATCGCCAGGGTGAAATCGGTGATGTCGACCGCGACGATCTCGGCAGCGCCCGCCCGCCGCGCGCTGAGGATCGACAAGAGGCCGATCGGTCCGCAGCCGGTCACCAGCACGCGCTTGCCGAGTATTTCGCCGGCCCGGCGTGTGGCGTGGAGACAAACCGCCAGCGGTTCGGCCATCGCCGCCTCGCCGGCGCTCAATCCGTCGGCCGGGACGCATTGCAGCGCGTCCGCCACTAGCATTTCGCGGAACGCACCCTGGATGTGCGGAAACGGCATGGCGCTGCCGTAGAAGCGCATGTTGAGGCACTGGTTGTGCATCCCTTCGCGGCAGTAGCGGCAGCTGTAGCAGGGCCGCGACGGCGACACCGCGACCAGTTGGCCGGGCTTGAGCCCGCTGACGCCAGAACCCAGCTTTTCGATGACGCCGGACACCTCGTGGCCGAGAATCATCGGCTCCTTCAGGCGCACCGTTCCGAAGCCGCCATGATTGTAGTAGTGCAGATCGCTGCCGCAGATGCCGCCGGCGGCGAGACGCACCAGCACCTGGCCCGGGCCCGGCGCCTCGACCGGACGGTCCTCGATGCGCAGGTCCTTGGCGGCGTGGATGACGATCGACTTCATGGTCAGCGAACTCCTCGGGCAATTCCAGGAACAATGTGCAGCGGTTTTCCGTCCGAATCTGCGTGAGACAAGCCTAGAGCACCGGCGTGAGCAATGGCTGGCCGGCGAAATGGGCGGCAAGATTGTCGCGCACCAGTTTGCCCATCGCCTTGCGCGTTTCGATGGTGCCCGACGCATGGTGCGGCTGCAGCAGCACATTGTCGAGCGCCAGGAAGCGCGGATTGAGCTTCGGCTCGCCTTCGAACACGTCGAGCGCGGCGGAGCCGAGCACCTTCGTCTCGAGCGCATCGAGCAACGCGTCCTCGTCGATGTTGGAGGCGCGCGAGATGTTGATCAGCATGCCGTCCTCGCCGAGCGCCGCGAGCACATCCTTGTTGACGATGTGGCGCGTCGCGGCCGATGCGGCAAGCGTCACGAACAGGAAATCCGAACGCCTGGCCAGTGCGTCCGGATCGGCGACGAATTCCCAATCCGGGGCGAAATCCTTCGGCGCGACGTCGCTGTAGGCAATGTCCATGTCGAAGCCGGCGAGACGCTTGGCTACCTCGTAGCCGATGCGGCCGAGTCCAAGCACGCCGGCCCGCCGGCCCCAGACGCGGCGCTTGAGCGGGTAGAGCCCCTTCGCCGCCCAGCTGCCGTCGCGCACCCACCGTTCGGCACCGATCATGCCGCGCGACTGGCACAGCATCATGGCGATGCCGAGATCGGCGACGTCGTTGGTCAGCACGTCCGGCGTGTTGGTGACCCGCACGCCTCGCTCCCGGCATGCCGCGAGATCGACCGCATCGAAACCGACGCCGTAGACGGAAACAACCTCAAGCGAAGGGCACGCCTCGATCATGGCGCGGTTCGCGCCGAGTTCGCCGCGCGTGGCTATGCCGCGCACTTGCGGCCCGATCCCGGCGAGGAAAGCCTGCTTGTCGTCGGCCGCGAAATAGCGGTGCACCGTGAAGGCTTCGTTGAGCGGCTCCTCGTCCCATGCCGGATAGGGTCCAACCTGAAGGATGTGAGGCCGCTGCATCGCTATTCTCTCCACTTGACTTGACAGATGATGTTATCGATAACATAAGACGCTCAGCGACGAGAGGCAATCGGAAAATGTCATCCAATCTGTTCAATCTCGGCGGGCGCACCGCGCTCGTGACCGGCTCCTCTCAGGGCATCGGATTTGCTTTGGCCAAAGGGCTGGCCGAGGCCGGCGCCAGAGTGGTGCTCAACGGCCGTGACGAGGCGAAGCTCACGGTTGCGGCTGGGCAGATTCCAGGCGCTGCGACGCTTGCCTTCGACGCGACCGACCACGACGCCGTCAGGGCCGCAATCGACGCCTTCGAGCAAGCCAGCGAGCCGATCGACGTTCTCGTCAACAATGCCGGCATGCAGTTCCGCACGCCGCTGGAGGATTTTCCCGCCGATGCGTTCGAACGCCTGCTGCAGACCAATGTCGCCAGCGTCTTCCATGTCGGCCAGGCGGTGGCCCGGCACATGATCAAGCGCGGTCGCGGCAAGATCATCAACATCGCCAGCGTGCAGACCGCGCTCGCCCGGCCGAGCATCGCGCCCTACACGGCGACCAAGGGCGCCGTCGGCAATTTGACCAAGGGCATGGCGACCGACTGGGCCAGGCACGGCCTGCAATGCAATGCGATCGCGCCCGGCTATTTCGACACGCCGCTCAACGCGGCACTCGTCGCCGACCCGGCCTTCAGCGCATGGCTCGAAAAGCGCACCCCGGCCGGCCGCTGGGGCAAGGTCGAGGAGCTGGTCGGCGCCTGCGTCTTCCTGGCCTCCGACGCATCATCCTTTGTCAACGGACACATTCTCTATGTCGATGGCGGCATCACAGCTTCGATCTGACGGGCCGCCGCGCATGGTGGTCATGGGCGTTACCGGTTCGGGCAAGACGACGATCGGCGTGGCGCTGGCCCGCGCTATTTCCGCGACATTCGTGGACGGTGACCAACTCCACCCTGAGGCCAACATCGCCAAGATGAGCGCCGGCATTCCGCTGGACGATGCCGACCGGTGGCCATGGCTGTCCAAGGTGGGCGAAACGCTGCGGCTAGGGCCCGCGCCGGTCATCGTCGGCTGCTCGGCGCTGAAGCGCGCCTATCGCGATTTCATCGCCGAGCAGGCGGGCGCGCCGGTGCTGTTCATCCATCTCGACGGCTCGCGCGAGCTGATCTCGAAGCGCATGCATGAGCGCACCGGCCACTTCATGCCGGCCAGCCTGCTCGACAGCCAGTTCGCGACACTGGAAGTGCCGGGCAAGGACGAGAATGCGATCGCCGTGCCGATCGACGCGCCGCTCGACGAGATTGTTGCGGACATAACAGCGAAATTCGGGGAGCGACCATCATGACCAACGCAGTCGCCTTGATCGGCGCCGGCGCCATGGGCGGGGCAATCGGCGAACGCCTGCTCGCCACCGGCAACCGCCTTTTCGTGTTCGATCTCGACAAGGCCAAGGTTGAGGTGCTGCTCACCAAAGGCGCGACCGCCATGGCGAGCGCGGCCGAGGCCGCCGGCGCGTCCGACTACGTGATCCTTAGCCTTAATTCGGCGGCGATCGTGCGCCGCGCCGTGTTCGGCGATGCCGGCGTGGCGGCTGGGGCGAAGCCCGGTACGCTGATCATCGACATGTCGTCCATCGACCCCGACGCGACGCGCCAACTCGCCGCTGACGTCAGCGAGAAGGGTTTACGCTGGGTCGACAGTCCGCTGTCTGGCGGCGCGCCCAAGGCGCTGACCGGAGAATTGACGCTGATGGCCGGCGGCGAAGCCGAGGACGTGGCCGACGCCTACAAGGTGCTGCGCCACGTCGCCACCAATTACACGCATATGGGCCCGGCCGGAGCGGGGCAGACGACCAAGCTGATCAATCAGGTGCTGTGCGCGCTGAACTTCATGGCTGTCGCCGAAGCGACCAAGCTGGCGCTCGACGCCGGCGTCGACGCGCTCAAGATCCCGCAGGCGCTGAAAGGCGGCCGCGCCGACAGCGCCATCCTGCAGGAATACCTGCCGCGCTTCGCCACCCGCGACTACCGGCGAACCGGCCGCATCGACAACATGGTGAAGGACCTCAACGCCGCCCAGGACCTGGCGCGGCGCACGCACACCGCAATGCCGCTGACGGCCGTCTGCGCCGAGGTGCACCGGCTATTGACGGCCGCAGGGCTGGGCGGCGAGGACCAGGCGGCACTGATGGAATTTTTCCAACGCAAGGATGAGGAACCGAGCAGATGATCACGCGCTATGCGTTCTTTGAAGGCAAAGTGAAGGAAGGTCAGATCGAAGCGTTCCGCAAGGACGTGATTGAGACGGTTCTGCCGAAGTGGAAGGCTTTCCCGGGCGCGCTCGACGTTCGAGTCAGCTTCGCGGAAAAACGCGACGATGGTGCGCCTGAATTTCCGATGATCCTGGCGATCAACTACCCAGATATGGCGGCCGTCGACGCGGCTTTGGCCAGCCCCGCACGCGCTGAATCGCGTGCCGCGACAGAGGCTGTGTTGTCCAGGTACTTCGAGGGTCGCATTCACCACCACGTCACCATCGCCAACGAGTTTTCATTGGCCGGAGATTGACGAATCTTAGGACATGTATCTGGCCCACTGCACTTCCCATTCATCGTTCTGCTCGAGCAGGATTGTGCCGACGAGGCGCACGATCGCATCGTCGTTCGGGAAGATTCCGACGACCTCGGTGCGCTGCTTGATCTCGCCGTTGAGACGCTGTGGCGTCCGGAATTATCTGTCGCAGTCCGGAATTTAGTCAAGGCGTCGCTGTCGCGCGCAAGTGCCTACGCTGAGATTCTGACGTCATCTGTCTCAAGGGGTTGTGGGGGAAGTACAGAGCCGTATCTTGGCCGATAAGGCTGCTGCTTTGGTTTACCAATCCTGGGGTTTGGGTTGACCAATTGGTTGCCGACCGCAAGCGGGTTTACCAATAAGGGCGGTTATATTCTATGCGAATCCAATCACTTAATGCCAATCCAGAATTAACTGTCATTGGGGCCATTGGCAAACTCGATGTTAGGGTCGGAACCCCCCTACCCTCAGCCAGAAAAACTCTTCTTTTCAATCACATAGTTCACCCGCCGCCGACCCATATTTCCGGACTGGTAAACCCCGTGAAATGCCAAATAATTCCGGACATCACACCAGTGTGCCGTCCGGAATTATCTGTCGCTGTCCGGAATTAAGCCGGGCTGCGGAGGTCGTCTGCGGCGGCGTTTCGGCGCTCGTGTAGAAGCCTGAGCACATCGCTGCCGCACGACATGCCGCGAAGCGTGGTCTCTATCCGGGGAAGACGAATGCTGCCGAAGCCGCTGGTCCCGGCAGCGCAATTCTGGAGGAGATGGCAAAGCGCGCGAAGGGAGGTGTTCTCACCGTAGATAACTATCGCTTCGTAGGCGTCGGCTCCCTCAACGTTGTGTTCCTCGCCGATCCTCACGCAGTCCTCCCGCGTCGGCTGCCCGATCTCGAAACGCATGCCGATACGGCTTTCGATCTGATCCACAGCGTGGGTATCACGCCTCGTGGCCGCTAACCGATGAGTATTGCCGGCGAGCAGTAAGGCGAAGCCGCAGCGCTCCTGAAGATGCAGCAGCTCCCGCAAAACAGTGGGTGTGAAGTTCTGATATTCGTCCACCAGTAACGGACGCGTCGGGCCGTATCGGGCGCCCAAAAAATTCATGCAATCCTTCGCAAGATCGTATGTGTGCTTGCTGTCGCTTTGGACGCCGTAGGCATCATGCAGCATCAGGAACATCGGCCTGATAGCCTTGGTATGCTGCGCAACCTCACAATAGGCAGCGCCGCTTTGCGCCGCTATCCAGTTGAGCGCTACAGTCTTTCCGACTCCGGCTTTGCCGACCGCGAGCACCGGATATCGCCTCTTGACCGCCGTATCGAATGCAGCCCGTACGGTGAACGCGGCGCGGGTTTCGATAAACGTCATCCGACGATCCTCTTCGCCAAGTCCATCTGAACGGCTATGCGCTCGTCTTGTTCGCGTCGGCGCTCTTCGGAGGTCGAAGCCCCCTTCGGCATTACGATCCGCGCCGGCCGCTTCGCCGGATGGTAAGAGACGATGCCGACAGGCTCGTTGGGGACCGTGTCAGGCTGGGCTTCGCCGCGTGCGATCAGGCGTGCAGCCACGTCGATATCAGGCGCTGACCGATCGAGATCACGCACCGCCTGCCGATGCACCCTTGCGCGTTCGGCTGATGCTTTTGCGCCGCGCTTGTCGAGCGGATGGAATTCGACATCGGGAGAGGCTATGCCGACTCGTTCACCATGCCGGTCAAGCAACAGCAACTCGGCCGGTGTGTGATAGGCCGGCACACGGACCCAAATCTTCTCGTACTGGTAAGCTTGCAATTCCGGGCATGTCCAATGACGGCCACCGACCGATATCGCACCCTGAACAACCGACCGCTCTTCGGTTCGCGCACATGCCGCGCGCACTTCATCGCGGCTCATCGCAGTCGGCGCCCATCCCGCCTCGACGTGTTTGCGGTATGTGGCTTCAGGTGAGAGACCTTTGAGCGCGCTCTTCTTGCCCTGTGCAGTGTAATTATAGGTGCGCACAAAGCCTTCTATGGCTGGCACCACATCTTCGAACGCGCCGAACGGAGCGACCGTCCTGCCGATCGCCTCCTGCTTCTTGCTCATTCGGTTGCCGCCGATGTGGCCGCGCGCCGTGCTGAAATAGCGCGTCTCCAAGTCACCGAATAAACGCTCAATCGGCTTTGCGGAGGCGTTGTAGGGCAAAGCATTGATGACGTGGGTTGATCGGGACGGGCCATGGAAGCCCGGCACGGTAAGCTGCATGGCATCGTCCAGAAAGGCGGCGAAGCCGAATTCTTTGCCGTTGTCGAAATAGAGCGACTGCGGCATGCCCCACGCTTCGATCATGGCTGCGAAGACTTCGATCACGTCGCGGTTTTGCACGCCGCCGCGCTTTTCGAAAAAGATCAGCCCGATCCAGAGGCGCTGCGTCGCCCAGTCTAAGAAGCCGATCAGTCTAGCAGTGGCGACTGTGCCGTCAGGACGAGTGAGGTGAATGTCCACAGGGTGAACATCGCCTACCACCAACTCCATCGGCTGCATGCCGGCGAGGGTGCGACGGATGCGCGGCCGGCGATCATCATAGGCCTTATGGTCGCGCTTAAACCGGTGGACGTTTCGGAAGTGGAGCTCCGCCGAGACGAGTTCGGTTGGGATAGAACAAGCGCGCTCCAGCACGTTGGGATCGCCGGGACGGAAGCCCCAGGCCCGAGTCGCGTCGATCAGGAACTTCTCGGCTTCTTGCAGGGTGTGGCCCCACGACATGCCTCCTTTGAGCAGGCCGCGGATTTCCTGTTTTAGGTCCTCCGCGATTTTCGCCTTGGTGGGGGCGTCGAACGGGACGAGCCTGTCCCACTTCCGGCTTATGACGACACGCTTCTTGCCCTTGTCCGATCGACCATGCCGTCCGACCTTCATGCCTTCGTCAAAGCGTGCGGCATGACGCTGTAGCGTCCGCAGGGAATAGCTGACCGCCCTACCCTCCAGTTCCGCGTTGACTTGTCTGCTCGCTCGGCCAGGGCGTCGGCGCGGGCAGTCGAGTTGGCTGGATGCTGAAGCGCTGGCCCCAGGTAATCGAGCCACCATGCGTGTTCTGCCGTCCTGTCGATGATTGATTTCGAGTGGTTTTCAAGGAGGGTTTGAGAGACCTCTAAACGGTGCTGGTATTCGAGCGGCAGAGACGTGGAATTCACCTGATATTGCTCTCCGGCGTTCCCGCCGCGCCGACCATTGACCTTCCGCACTTCGAGCGGATTCTTGCGCCAGTGACGCCGACGAAGAGCGCGATGAGCGACTTGTCGCCTAATGCCGACCAGCTCAGCAAACTCAACTGTAGACAGCCACTCACCCATAGCTAGCTACCTGGCGTCGACGCGGGGCAATTCCTGAGAATTTTGTGGGGATATGCTTACATCGCGAACGTGTAGGCTATTTGAAGATCGTCCGAGACCAACTCGCGGAGGCAATCTGCAATAGCGCTTGGTCGTGAGCTCGATGACCTCTCCGCTAGGGACTGGGCCAGTTGGATCGCTGATAACCGCCTCCGGATATTCCAGGAGATCGATGAGGCAGATCGCATCGACGAAACGATTAACGACCAATGTCTGGCGAGCCGTCTTGTCGGGTTGGTCATGCGCACCACAGACGGGAATCTGCTGACCGCAGCTGAACTGAAACGAATTCGCCGAAAGGTGCGAGCGCCACTCGCTCGATGAGGGTTACCAAAACCTGTCGCTGGGGGTTACCAATGCGCCTGTGGGGTGGCCTTAGGTTCCCAAACTTGGCCGTAATAAGCTCAATCAAAACAACTCCTTAAAGCCAGTCGGGAATTGATTGTCGTTGGGGCACATTGGTAACCTATTGTCCAAAGGGCATTGGTAACCTCTTCGGGCGAAAGCGGCGGGATATCATCCACTTAGCAGTCCGGCCAACGACAGATAATTCTGGACTCTCGCCCCTACCGACGACAGATAATTCGGGACGCCATACCAGTATGGCGTCGGGAATTATCTGTCGTTGTCGGGAATTAATCCGGACTTCGGAGAGGCCGGGTCCATTACGAAACGATCAATGATCTGTGTGTCTAGCCGCCGCCGCGGTCAGAAATCTGCGGGGTTTCACCGTCCCCGAGTGGGAGCGGTAGTCGCTCGTTGACGGTTACCAAACCTGTCGCTGGTGGGTTACCAATGCGCGTAACGGATGGCGTTGGGTTACCAATCGAGGCTACAATTAGCTAAATGAATGCAACGCCGACATGGGGTGCAGAGTTGCAGAGAAGCTGCGTAGAGCCGCCTGCGACAGTCATCGAAATTACCGGTGTTAACACCAAACATGCACGCGCCGTGGCAAAATTCATGGAGCCGGATATCATCAAGGCATGCCATGAAGGCTATGTGAACCAAGGCGGCTTCGCCTCGCCTGAGGAGTGCATTCGCCAGACGAAAGCGGACCTTCTCGGCGATGCAATTCGTGCGGAAGCAAATTGCAGTAAGGGCACCATCAATTTGGGGCATATGTCCTTCAAAATACCCCTTGAAAATAACTGCGCATCAGGCGGAATTTTTGCCGCACCAGCTTTCACAATGCTCCGCCCCAAATATCGGGGCAAGGTCGTTAAACCGTAAGGAAAGGCCATTGCGCGCACACCGAACTTTTCGAGCGCAAAAATTGCATTCTGATCGTTTGAACAACAAGTGTTCAGTTTGAAAACTGGAGCACGGGAACAGTCTTGTTTCGAAGCCCACCTCTTCTGGCAACACACCGACTCCTGCGCAGCTTGTCCTTGCAGCGCCCTTTCACGGCGGTAACAGGGGTTCGATTCCCCTTGGGCGTACCAGATAAATCAAGCACTTAGCTGTTACCTTTCGGCCCTGTCCAAGATTTGGCCAATATTCATCCAGAATCGCGCGTTTGCCGGCCGGTCCATGCGAAGACGCTAGATGCGCGTAGTGCTATTCTCTCGGCTACCAAAATGTCGCGTCCGCATAGGCCCATCGCCGCTTCGCTCTTGGTCTGATCCGCCGCCCACCTCAATGATTCCGACCAGTGCGCGAACAAACTGAACCATATCGTTTGCCGTGACTGCTGCCTCGTCAGGACTTTGCCCAATGTGCTCGGCGGCTGCGCAACATGACAGGCGGATGAGATCGTAGTGTGAATCCCTTTCATCCTCCGGAAACGCCGCTATTTTAAGGGCTCGGCGATAAATCAACCGCAGCAATTGTTCGAGAGCTGTTCCGACGACACTCATGCGTTTGCTCCGCATTGGTCGAGCGTTTTCCGGCGTCCAGAGCGCGCGTTGTAACGTCGATGAGGGAGGTGGTTTTCCCGTCCCGTGTGTGGAAGGGTGCGTCACAGCCGTTAACATATCGTTTCTTGCTAATATAAGACGCGTCGCAGAAGCCGCCCTGCAACTAGGCTGGGGCCACGTCTCCTCAGAAATTGTTCGTGTGTAGGACCAATGACGGGGCTTCGCGGGCCGATTCTACAATTGACGATGATCTTACGTAGCGTTAACTTCTTATTAGCTTTTGCTAACAAAGAGGGCTTCCAATGAAAACCGCTATCGTTTGCGCGGCGATTGTGCTTGCCGCGTCGAGCGCCGCTATGGCGCACGAGATGAAGAAGCCAACAGTCACTGCCGAAAAGACATGTGCAGGCATGTCGATCAAGGCGGCAGCAGCCGCCAAACTTGACTGCACCGCTACCGGAACCGCCAATTCACCACAGACGGACATGGGCAGTAATTCCAAGCCCCGCCTCGGCTATGAGACGAGCAGTCCCCAGGTGTTCTCTTTCGGGCTCTAGGGGTTGATGGTCGATTTTAGGGAGACGCTCACGCACGAGGCCGGCGAGTTGGCTTTCGCCGAGGAAAGGCGGGCCGGAGCACTACGGCGCAAGCTCGCGCTTCACGATGAAACGGGGGCAAAGCTAAAATCTGCCGTCGACTACGCTGCCTCTGCGGCTGCTCGCGTTCATAGATATCACCCCGTCATTGAGGAAACGCCGCAATGCCCGCGCTGCTGGATATTGCGAGCAAAGAAGGAGCCTTTGAGCAATCAAGTGAGCGGCGAAAAAAACGATTTGTTCAAGTGCCGCGAATGCGGGTACGAGATGCCCTTGGAGCCTTGAGGCCCTTGAGGCCCCGGAAGCCGAAGCGGCCGGGGCCAAAATTGATCAACAGATTTCGATTAATCTTCAAAGACCATTTCGCTGTCGACGCACACCTCCCGCTCATGGTCGCCACGCGCGCCGTCTGCCCAACAGGTTTGATTGTGGTGACGGTTCGGCGCGCCTAGCGTCGGTTCCTCGTTGCCGTCGTCCTCAGTGTCGCAGTCGTCCTGTTCCCGATCGTCGTAAGGGCTGCCCCTGCCATCATCAAAGCCCCTGACGGTCTGCGGGCCGAGCGCACACCAGCCAAGCCAAGGTTCGAGGTCGGCACCGTCTTCCAGATCGCAATCCACCTCCATCAGGTCGAGCGCCGTGATGAGGCTCATGGCGCGGTCGAGGAGATCGTTCAACTGCCTTTCGATCGCCTGCCGCCATGTCCGTGGATCGGTGCCGAGTGGCATACCCAGCGGCTTAAGAACGGCAACAGTCTTCAACAGTTCGCTCACGGTGATGCCGGCATTCATGGCGTCGTCCCCAGTGTCGCCTTGAATTGTGCGAAGACTTTATCGTGGTACCTCAAGCTGCGAATGTAAGCCAAGATATCAGCACGAGGCGCGCCGCTCTCTTGCATCCATACAATGTGGGTAAGCCACTCATGCATCTGCGCACGATAGGCGGCTGCGATATGTGGCGGCAGCGTGTCCAACAGGGCTTCGAGGCGCGCGAGTTTGGCATGAGCGCTTTCCCTGGTGGGCGGTGTGGGCGGTGTGATCAGAAGAGCCAGCGGTGCCGGCAATGCCGCTGTAGCGCCAGCTATGGCCGGCAGACAGGCAATGACGCCGAAGGCGGCGCGCCGTGAGAGGTGCGCGCTCATGACTGCACCTCGAAATAGGCCAACGCTGCGGTAAGGAGCGGGTCGACAATTCCGCTGCGTTCAAATGCCCTATTCTCTTCGGCAATCAGCTTCAGCGCTTCTATGGCGCTGCTGCGCGTCTTTGCTGGCTCATGCCATTTCTCAAGTGCCGCGAATGGCCGTTCGTATGTTATCGCGGCATAGGCGTCAGCCGCATCGTCGTCGTCTGGCGTGCTTGCATTGAAGGCAGCAAGGCCGGCGCGATAGGCACGGATGGAGTCGAGCAGCGGATCTTTGATCCGGATGGCAGTGGAAGCCGCAGTAGCGGCTCCCAGGGCCGGCAGAGAGGCAAGCCCGGCAAGGACGAGCCGGCGAGAAAATCGCCCGGTGATGATGTGCATTCCCTCGACAGCAGGCATAGCTTCGCTGGCCGCCGGAACATGGGTGTTCGGCATGGTGGTTGCCTCCAAATGGTGATATTTACACCATTAAAGGTAATGCCATAGCCGGTTTGCTGTCAACAACGTTTGGTGATAAAAACACCACATGAGACCAGTACAATGCCGTATGGGGCGCGCCGCCCTCAATTGGAGCACTCTCGACCTAGCCAAGGCGGCTGGCGTTGGGGGAAATACAGTCAATCGATTTGAGGCTGGACAGGACGCCCGCCTGAGCAGCGTGGACAAGATGCGCGCGGCACTCGAATCGGCCGGGGTCGAGTTCATTCCTGAGAATGGCGGCGGCGCTGGCGTGAGGCTTCGGAAGGCCTAAAGGCGCAAGTTCGCTTGCACGCGTGCTGGAGTTGCGCAAGTATTGGCGGATTGACTGGGGGAGCATAGTGCTGTGGTTGGGGAAAATTCCTGTGGTTTGCACTAGTGATTGTCGCTGGCGATGCAGAAGCTCAAACCCTTCAGGGCATCGAAAACTGTCGGCAGTTGGTAAACGGCGCGGACCGGCTGGCGTGCTACGACGGCCTAGGAACGAGCGCGCCATCAGTAGAAACAGGCCAAAAATCTGCGGCCCCCGTTACTCTCGCCAAAGCTCGATTCAACATCCAAGCCAAAAATTACGAACAGCAGATTTTCAACCCTCGGATTGAACTGCATATGTCATTTACCAATTCAACGGCCAAGAGAGTATCGGCCCTGGCTTTGGTAGTGTCCATCAAAGATGCGTTCGGCGATGTAGTCCTAAGCGGTGACAGTAAATTGGATGTCAACATCGGGCCGGGCGCGACCGAGACAAGCCCCACCTTCCTAATTTGGGAGGACAACCAGTTCCTTAACGACGATCCCTACAGCAAGATGGTTGGCCCGGTGGATGCGGGGACCGCAACGGCCGAGATCGCAATCAAGAAGGTGGTCTACCAAGACGGAACAGTTGAGTCCTACTAACCAAAAAGGGGGAGGGAAAACATGCCGCACATCGAGCGCATCGAGAAACGTAAGCGCGGTTTCTTCGGAATTATTTTCTGGTGGATGTTCCTGGCCTTCAACGCGCTGATGGGGCTCTGGATATTCTACGCCATCAAGATTTCCAGCGAGCACTACCAAGCCACAACAGATGCAGCCGGACAGGCTGGCACTGCGATCGGCGGGACACTTGCGGTTGGCATGCTGCTTTGGCTGTGGGTGTTCGGCGACATCATTCTCGGTTTGCTGGTCGCGCTTTCCCGAGGGAAGAAAATCACCATCGAGCGGACTGTCGCCTGATGACAACCAGATTGAGATACAGAGCCAACAGAATTTCACTGGCGCCGGCAGCTTTCCGAGCGGTGGGGGCCTGCTGTGGTTGCAGGCGGGGTTACGGCAAAAGGCAGTGACGCACACTTGGCGCCAATGACGGATTGAAGCGTCCAGTTCTTGCCCAATAAACGAGGCCTCTATTCTTTTCCCCCGCCTAATTTTGGTCAGTGCTTGCACTCCTGCCTTGATTGCGCGATTGCTCAGTTAGGGCAACAATTGGGGCGGGGCTGCGTGATACCGATGCGTCGGGTCATCGCGCACGGCGATGGCATGATCACAGACTTATTTCTCACAGCGGTCGCTGCGTTTTCTATTCTGATTCCACTCTACTTCATCCTCAAATGACAGGCGTCGGCTCCAGTTTCGCCGTGAACAAACCGGGGATTCACAGATTCGCGCACCGGGTATATGTTGCCAGGCATGGAACACGCTTTCGATGACATCGCCAGCGCCTTGAAAGCCCCTCAGACTGGCCAGGGAAGCCGCTACAGCGCGTTTGCTCTGAAGATGGCAGCGAACTTGGTCCTCGGCTTCGCTATCGGCCTGGGAATCGCCATAGGCCATGCTGTAGCGGGCTAGCGGCCCATATTTGCGCTATTGCTAATATTAGGCCATGATCCCTTTGCCGGGAGGGATCGCCGGCATGGCCCGGTTGCCGGCCTCCAACCCAAAACACCCCACGGCAGCCGGGTCGCCCGTTTATTACCGGCCGCCCTTAGCGTCCCCATAGAGGTTTTGCCCCATGCCCGACGTCTTGTTGGAATCGGGCGAGTAGATCAGCCCGACCGTCTTGCACTGGCAAACGTCGCATTTCAGCTTTGGCCTCAGATCCCACTCCATTGCGGGCATGTCCGGTCCAAATCGGTGGCGTAGCTTTTCGAGCGGTAGGGTCTTGCAGTGGTTGCAGGCCCGGTTCTGGCAAAAGGCAGTGACGCACATCTTGGCGTCTATCAGCGATTGAAGCGTCCAGTTCTTGCCTATCAAAGCACAGTGTCCCTATTTTTCCCGAAAGTCCTTCAGAGAGGCGTGACGTAGCTTCTCCTCGCCCTTCAGGAACCGCACGCGGCCGACCAGACCCGGCTTCAGCCATTCTGCCTTGTCGCTCTTAAGCCCCCTTGGAACAGGTCCGCCGACCTTCCCCTGCACGCGATCCCATAACGCTTGCCGTTTGTCAGCCTTGAAGGTGACAAAGGCGCCACCGGCATAACGGCCTTTGTCGGCCATCAGCACCATCGCGGGTTTCCCCGCCTCACGCTGCACGCCAATGATGTCCATTTCCTTTTCGGCATAGCACTTGATCTTGCGCCAGTTCATCGTCGGCCCGCTGCGGTATGTGCTGTCCTTGCGCTTTGAAACCATGCCCTCCAGGCCGGCTTGGTCGACAAGGTGATAGACGGCATCGCCGGTCCCAGGCATGGCTTCGCTGAACTGGATGCGGCCGCCGGTCGGGATCAATGCCTGGAGAATGTCGCGGCGGTCTTCCACCGGCATGTCACGCAAATCGTGACCATTGAGGTGCAGGAGGTCGAACGCCACCAGATAAAGGTCGCGCGACTGCGTGCGGCTGGTTACGGCTGATTGCATCGCATGGAAGTCAGACAGGCCAGCTTCGTTGATGGTGATCGCCTCGCCGTCAATGATGAAGTCTTTCGCTTCGATCGCCGCTGCTTCGCCGGCAAGCTGGATATATCGGCCGGTCCAGTCGTAGCCATTCTTGGTGATCAGCCGAATCCCGTCCTCATCCTTGATGACCTGAGTGCGGTACCCATCGAACTTGATTTCGTGGATCCACTCATCGCCTTGGGGCGGGGTATCGACCAGTTCGGGCTCCATCGGCTTAATGAACTTCAGACGCATGAACACACTCGCAAAACCTCGACTCAATTAGCTTTGTCTAAAATTGTTCCGAAGGGAGACGCCGACGCCGAAACAAAGCGACCGATCGCACGTTGCGAATCTCGCCACAGGAGGAACGTTAATGGCCGACGACAAGAGCAAGCGTGATGCCCGCGATCGGAACCGCGTATCGGGTGAAGAGGATTATGAGGTCGCCTATTTCGCCCGGAAATTCCAGCTCACCATGCCGGAGGTGCGAGACCTCATTGCGAAGCACGGCAACGACCGTGAGACGCTAGAGCGAGAGGCAAAAGCGCTTGGAAACCGCTGAGCCCGAGATATTCGAGCGGCTTCGCGCTCTGCCCTCGATGATGATCTCCGCCGAGGACTGTGACGAGGCCCTTGGCCTGATCAGGATGGCAATCGAGGCGACCTGTCCGGCTGGCGTGCTGGCTAGCCGAGAGATGGTCAATGCGCTCTATGGGCCGACCCCGATCCATGAGGCCGAGGCGCTGGCCAAAGCGATCATCGCCACGGTGGAGAAGCTGACCAGCTAGACGAACCACCAAATGGCCGCCAGCACAATTGCTGCAGCGATGAGACCCGCCGATCCAGTCCTGGCATACCTACGACGCGCCGCTTTGCGGGCTGCTGCTGGCGCATACGCGCTGTAAAGACGCTGGCCGTCTTCGGCGAAGCGGTCGCTGTTCGGGTAAGCTTTTTTGGGCTTCTGCCGTGGTCGAAGTATCCCCATGAAGGACGATGATAAACGAGATGCAGAACGCCCGCCACCCAGTGGGCCCGCCTCCTGGCAGTACGGGCAGGGAAGCGGGCCCGGCCAGGGGGGACATCCTGACCAGCAGCGGGGAGCTGCCACGTTTCGAACTTGCCGAGAAATACCAAGTTCCCACATGCGCACAAAATGCCCGCCGGCCGGAGCCAGCGGGCAGCTGACAGAAGTGGAGAACCGCCGGAGTAGCCGGCTGGCTCCCGAACCTTTGACTCTGACGTATGTTCCAGTGAGGCCCGCACCCCACCCCACTGTAGAGCGCGGGCCGGCCAGCGTCGCGAAAGACCCGGACGCGCCGCCGCCTAGGCCGGAACTTGCGACTGGTCGAGCTGTTCCCGACCCGAACACGAAAACCCGCCGGGCGTAGCCCTAGCGGGCTGCTTTGCATGGATCGGCTAGCCGGCCGACTTCGAGATGACGATCACCTGGGCCGCGATCCTCGATGTCCTACCGACGCTTCTTCGGCCCGCACGGAACGAAATAAACTCTATCCTGGATTCGCGCTGACCATCTCAGAATTTGTAGTTAATCTTGGCGACGACAGTGTTCTCGGTCTCGCGAGCGCTGAGCACGAAGGCCGGGCCTGCTAAGCTGCTGGCGCCATCTTTCGAGCCAAAATCGTAATAGTTCCATTCGACGCCAGCGGTCCAATGGTCACTGAAAGCGTAGTCAACGCCGAGGCCAGCAGTCCAACCTACCCGAGACCCACCCCCAAAGGATTGAAGCAAAAGCTGCGTCTCCGCGAACTTGTACTTGCTGAATGCAACGCCGCCATCGCCATAGATAAGCACCCGATCGATTGCGTACCCGAGGCGTCCGCGCACCGAACCCAGATAGTCCTGCTTGGTCTGGCAGACCGACCCTGGCGTAGCCGGACATTGACTATCGCCCTTTACCGAAGAGCCTGCGAAATCGCCCTCGATGCCTATGACGAATTGGTTGATCTGGTAGTTGTAACCGATCTGTCCGCCGTACACGGCTCCGGACCCGTTTGTATTGAAGGGAGCGAAGCTCCCCGGAGGGATTGCCGGCGACCATCGGCTGTCATTCCAGGCGCCTCCGACTTGTGCGCCGATATAGAAGCCGGTCCATGAGTACGGCATCGCGGCGACCGGCTCAACGAAGTCGGCAGCCAGGACTGGAGAAGAAGCTGCCAGAAACGCAACGGAACAGATGAGCGCGAGTTTCATGCCTTCGTCTCCAAATTCATCAACTTGTAGCTTTGCGCATTTTCTCAGGAAGAGTCTGCGCTACTTTTGCAACAGGGCGGATATTCTAGCGCTCGGTCGCGCATTGGATATCGTGCGTTTGCAGGCGCACGCTTTAGGCGTTGCTAGACGCAAAACTGCTGTGCGCCGCTTCAGGACCGATGAGGCAACGACCGCGACGCCGCGTCCTATCGATATGGCCGGCCGGGCGCCACAGTATCAAAAAACAGCAAGCACGCTGCGACCGATAGGACGTCGACTAGCAGTTCGTCCCCGGTCAATCCGAGAAAGTGGGCGAAATCACAAGCCAACACCAGCGCCATCGCACTTTACCGATCATAGAGTCCGGGAACACGTTGCATAGGTGAACCGTTAGAGGGCGCTAATGTTCCGATCTGGACTCCTACGCGGGAACCCGCCAAGAGTTGGGGCGCCGTTCATTCACGGCGGGTCGATCTAGCCCCGATTAACCAGAGTAGACATGCACCCTTGCACAAGGAATAACTTTAGGAGATGCTAATCCTTGGCCTTGGGAGGGCTCGGGGATGAAAATAAATACGTTGATGGCACTTGGTGCCATTGCCACGCTATGTGGCTGTCAGACCAGCAATCAATCTGACTACATGCAGATCGGTTACGGACCGAGTTTCGACGTCGCCCATGCTCAGTGCGAGATGCAGAAGGGCTCGGCAGACCAAGGCTATATTGCAATCGGATCGCCCGGCTTTGTGGCGGGTGCTGGAATTGGCAACGCTCTCGGCAACTTGGCTGCCGAAGATCAGTACATGAAGAACTGCCTCATCCTAAGCGGATGGAAACGCGCGCCTCACGGTCAGGGAACCGCCGCTGTGGCAGCGGTCGCTGCTGGTGCAACACCGACACCCTATGGGATAGCTCGCGCGCCGGGCAGCTGGATCAACACGGCATTGCTGGATTGGTCGGATGCGAACAACAAGTGCGTCGCCGGCGACAAGGCTGCGTGTGCGAGCCGCGCAAATCTAGGCGCGAAGTTAAGGGCTGCCGGCATCAACCCGTCACCGGTCTGAGGTCGCCTACGGGCTTCGGGGTCCTCTACCCATATTAGCGCTTGCTTGCATTTCAAGCGAAGCAGGATCATGCTGGTGGGCGCGGTCGTGAGGAGGCCACCTATCAGATGGTTGAAGGGCTAAATCATGGAATCCGTTTGTTACGTCCCCAGTTATTTCCTATCCAACATCGCCCTGGCGTTTATCGTCATGGCACCGTTCGCAGCTACGCGACTGCTGGTGTTGAGGATGCGCGACAGGTCAGTCGGACAGCAGCTCCAGACCGCTTAGGCTTTACCCAAACCACGTCACCGGGGCGCCAACCAAGCTGACCTCTGGCGGCAGCGCGCAAAGGATCGCCGGCGATCGTGGCGAAGCCTGTACTATCTATTTCCGCTGGTAATGGTGCCTCTCGCTGGCTTTCTCACGTTCAACCCAGGCAGGCTCGAAACTGTCGCCGGCTGGGTGAGCGGATCGGGTGGCAGCGCGGGCAGTTGCGACATCAAGGGCTCGATCAACACCGGCGAGCGAATCTACCACGTCCCAGGCCAGGATTTATTGGGAGACGAAGATCAGCCCTCAATGTGGCGAGACGGTGGTTCTGCAGCGAGGCCGAGGCCAGAGCTGCCGGCGGAAGGCAAAACGATAGCGAGGAGAGGAATATGAAGACCGAACATCATCCTGAATGCGGAACACTCACCGAGGCGTATGCACGGCAAGGTGCGACAGTCCGCAATCCTCGGCGCACCTGGTCAATGGTCACCGACGATGGCAAGGCTGTAGTGGTAACACTCTGGACTGACAGATTTTTGGACGTCGAGCAGACCCACTACAGCACCTTTGGACTCTCTGGGCAGGGTTGGATTGATCGGCCGGAGAACCGCCGGCGCATCGAGCACCTTCAGCAAGCCATGTCGAATCGCGGCGGCCTCTTTCGATCGATCATCGTTACGCCGAGCGATGCCATGCATAGCAGTATCGTCGCACGCAAGGTTGGACCCGAAATGCGGGTGACTAAAATCGACGAAGCAACTGGCCGCTTCGAAGCAGAGCGAGCTTAGTCGCCTCGCTGTTGTGGCGACCATGTCCAGCCCCGAGAATGGGGCGGCGCTGGCGAAATAGTGCCTAGTAGGTAGGCAAGTCCCGGACTCCACTCCATCAAAGGGCGTATTTTCGCATAAGGCATGTTCGCAGCCGCCGGGAGGATTCCGGCATGGCCCGGCTGCCGTCGGCTTGCTTTTGTGTTCGTCTCAGCGCCAATGTTGCCTCAGCAACTTTTCCGCGTGAGGGCAGAGAAGAGATGGCGAAGTTCAAAAAGGCTGAAACGGTGCGCCTGAAGTCTGGTGGGCCGCTGATGACCGTTTCCGACCCCAATATTCCAAGCAATGATGGTAGCGTTCTTTTCATCGAATGTACCTGGTTCGAGCGCGGGAAGCGCTTCGACAGCCATTTCGATGAAGATCTTTTGGTATCAGACGAAGGCACTCCTGCAACCGCCTGAAT
Organism: Mesorhizobium sp. CO1-1-7; assembly: GCF_020164885.1. Lineage (NCBI taxonomy): Bacteria > Pseudomonadati > Pseudomonadota > Alphaproteobacteria > Hyphomicrobiales > Phyllobacteriaceae > Mesorhizobium > Mesorhizobium sp. CO1-1-7. The sequence continues at coordinate 142,569 of NZ_JAIUHA010000011.1, forward strand.
GCCAGCGACCGTCCAGCCACCGCTGGCGCGGCTTGTCCATCCTCCCCCGATGCGATTATATCCCCTCGGCGCGAGCGGCGCGCAGAAAACAGGGGCGGCGCGCGCGGCGCGCACGGTCAGATAGATGCATAAAGATGACGTCTTTGTCGCTGGAGGACAACCAACGGTTACCTACATTGACCGGCAAGAGCTGCATGTCGAAAGAAGCCTTGCTCGAGCTCTCGCCACTCCGAACCAGATCGTTTCTCTTGCCGGTCCTACGAAGACCGGCAAGACTGTTCTCTGCAAGAAGATGCTCGGCGAGCGAGAGTATGTCTGGATAGACGGCGGTCAGATCAAAACCCCTGATGACCTCTGGAACAAGATCACGGCTGAGTTGAACATCCCGTACGAACGAGCTTCAAGCCACGAACTGGCAAAGCAAGTTGAGGGTGGAGTGTCGGTATCGATTGTCAGCGCGGGGGGGTCGCGGCTGTCTTCCCAGACCGCAGAGACCCTGCATCGCGTTGATGGTATGGCAGAAGCACTTCTCATGATGCAGCAACGCCGCGTCATCTTGGTGATTGACGACTTCCACTACATCGACCCTGAATCGCGAAAAGAGGTCGTCAGGAATCTGAAGGGAGCAATTTTCAATGGCCTCAAAGTGCTGCTCCTTTCGGTCGCTCATCGAGTGTTTGACGCGATATCCGCCGAATCCGAACTAACGGGACGATTTATCTCCGTAACGCTCCCGGATTGGAATCCGGGCGAGCTTGAGCAGATCGCAACACTGGGCTTTCGCGAACTAAAGGTTGATTGTCCGGCTGAGATCGTCTCGACCATTGTGGCGGAATGCCAGTCGTCACCATTTCTGATGCAAAAATTTTGCTGGGAAATTTGCTTTGACAACAACGTCGAAAAGCCGTCGCTGTTTGGCCGGACGAAGATTCCAGATGACTACGACCTGAAGTCAATGTTTACCCGAATTGCTCAGGATGCTGGCCTTCCAATCTACCAGAAGCTTGTCGCCGGACCGCAGGCGCGAAAGGAGCGGCTGAAACGCCCCCTCAAGAGCGGTGAGGAAGCCGACATCTACGAAGCGACTCTCCTCGCCATTGCAGAGACCGGGCCGTTGCCATCGATCAGCTATGACGACCTTCGGTCGAAGATGAGTAACCTCCTTACCACCGAGATGATGCCGCAGAAACATGAAATCACGTCAGCCCTGAAGCACCTTGCAAATATATCCCTCAAGGGTGGACTTTCGTCGGCGGTCGATTGGGATGAAGAACGTCGCGAAGTAAGTGTTGCCGACCCTTATCTTCGGTTCTTTCTCCGTTGGCAGGTTCGCGGAACCGCTCCGATGTAAGCTCCAAGGCCAAAAGAAAGAGCAGCCGAGCCGCCTCAGAAGGGGCACGCCAGCGCCAGCACGACGGCGCACGCAATGAGGGCAATCGCCGGCATTCATGCTTTACCCGCTTCGCCATAGGCGGCCTGGATGATCTCGCCGGCCGACATCATCGCCAACACTTCCATGTCGAAGATGCAGCCCACCCATTCGCCTTTCGGTGCGGGGCCAAGGTGTATGCCGGTGACGTGACGCGCCTTGAAGTCGCCGAAGCGCTCCTGGAACGCCTTCTGATTTGCGCGCACCTTGGGGTCGTGTTGATCGCCGGACTGTGGAATCTTGGAAGGATCGAAGTCGGGAAATTCGGTCATGCTTTCCTCCACCGTTCAGCCAAGATGAATTGTTGCAGGCGGTTCACGGGATCGGCCTGCCCGATCAATTCGATGACCTCCTGCGGGCTCGTGCCGTATTTGAGTTCTAACTTCACCGTCTTGCCGGAGAAGCCGCTGGCCGGCCGCCCGCGACATCATTGCCGAACTGGATGATTGCCGCCGACCAGACCTTGATCCACGGGTTCTTGATGGCCGCTGTGTTGCCGCTCAAAAGGTGCAGCAAATCGCGCCTAGAACGCCGGCCGTCACACGAGCGGCTTCGGCGCCGAATTGCAGAATTGCATCCTTGTTCTGAACGATGATGTCTCGAAAACCTTCGGCCCCAGCCAGGACGATCGGCGCGAACAACAGCCCCAACTTGCGCTTGATGCCGAAGATGGCGCCGGCCAGCTCGTCCAGCGTGTCGCCGAGATTGTCGCCAAGCGCCGTGTCCGCCGCTGTGAGGGTCAGCCCGAGCTTGTCCGCTTCCTTGCCGAGGTCGCGAATTCCGTCTCGCCCTTGGTTCAAAAACGGGATCAGGTCGGCGAACGATTTACCGAAGATTTCCATGCCCAACGCCACCTTGACGGGGCCATCCTCCAATCGAGAGAACGCTTCCGCGAGATCCCCGATGATCGCCTCGGTCGGCCGCAACTTGCCGTTGGCGTCTTTGAGTTTAATCCCCAGGCGATCGAATGCGGTCCCGGCTGTTTCGGTCTTTTCGGCCGCCTTCTCGGTCGCGGCGCCGAACCTGGTCACGGTTACGCCAGACGCATCGAAGGTACCTCCTGCTTTCGATGTCTGCGCTGCCGCTTCCGCGATCGATTTGTTTAATTTCGACATCGATGAGACGAACTGGTCCTGCGAGACGTTGGCCTGTTTCGCCGCAAACTCCAGCCGGCCATAAGCATCGATCTGGAGCCCGGTTTTCTGAGCATTTTTGCCGGCCTCGTCGGCTGATTCCGCAGACGACTTGGCAAGACTGAAGACGGCTGCACCAGCGCCACCCGCAGCAGCAGCAAGTCCCGTGCCCAGCAAGGCGGTGTTCTTAACGAATGCCGCGAGGTCTGTACGAGCCTTGCCAAGAGACGCAGAGAACTTTTCAAAATTCGCCCGGTCCACCGCCGCCATTTGCTTGAAAGCGCGTTCGCCGGCACTACCCAGTGCCTGCAATTGGCTTTTGATCGCCTCGCCGCCATCCAACGAAATTCTTTGAACAATCGTGTTTTTGGCCATGATCAGACACCCCTTGCCCCGTTGCGGCGGGCATAGATGTGTGCCGCCATCCTGCCGAAGCTGGCATTAGTCTTTGCGATCGCCTTTTCCCATGTGTCTGATTTTGGCACCTTGCCGATTTCGGCCTCGATCGCAGCGAGTTCAGGCTTCAGTTGTTCGATCGTTGGCGCCGGCTTCCCAACCGCCAAATTGCCAAAGAAGCGAGGCCCGGCAAGCGCGGCATCCTGTTCTTTTATCGACTCGCGGCGCGCGGCTTCGACCACGGCAGGGAAGCGGTCACGAAGGGTCAGAACGTTGTCCTGCTGATCCTTCGTAAGGTCCGTGAAGCACCCCTGGACCATGCTTGTGGCGCGGAAGAATGCGGCGAAGTCGCTCTCGCCCGTGAAGGCGGAGGCGTCGGCCCGGTCGATGGCGCGGGTCCAGTGGGCAGGGAAAGTGGTGGTCACGTGAATTCCTTCAGGAGTTTGAGTTTTGCGGCGCTGGCCGAGTCGCCCGACTTGCGGGCAATGAATGAGGTTGAGCATAGCCAGTCGATGAGCCAGGGTGCCCGGAGCGTGAAGCCGGCTCCCGTCTCGAAATCGCCGCGCTTGACGTAGGGGAGACCGGCACGCAGCCAGGTCAGCACCGAGGATGCAGGGTGCCCGATGATAACGGCCATATCCTGGATGCTTAGGTCTGGGGGTTCGCCCGAGTAAATTTCGCGCCAGCCGGCCAGCCTGTCGAGCATCGTGCCGAGCGGGCCGTCGGTGGGATCGAATGGCTTCGGCGGTTCGGCCTTCAATGCCTTGAGCGCTGTTTGGAGATACCAGCCGCGATGGGGACCGCCCTTCACAATGCCGTCGGGAACAACCCTATCCAATGCGCTGGCAACCGTGCGGCGGTCGCGGCCAAGCTCCACGGCAAGCGCCGAGATGGAATAAATCTGCTTGGTCATGCCCATGATGTACGGCCCCCTGTGGTGGAACACGTCCGAAGCCTGTGGCTAGGGGAACGATGTGCTACGCCGCCCCGCATACGGTTTATGGGCTGGGAAGTACCTTGGCCTGGTGGGAGCGGGTCGGACGATGCACCCGCAATCATCCGACCCTTGCCGCCAGTCTGCCGATCTTCGCCGGCACAGTGGCAACCTGAATTGAGCGGGCCGGATGAAACCGCTGTTGAACATCCGACCCTATGCCCATGCGGACTGACAGGAACGCATTGGCAATCTGGGGTGCAGGCAGGGCAGCGGAACCAAACGCCGTCCTGCCTGCTGTGCTCACGCGCTATGACGAGGAACGCGCAAGCAATTTTTAGAACCGGGCAGCTTCCGCCGTCCGGCCTGATGGTGTGATACCCAAAGGACATGCCCATCGTCGTGCTTACTCGGCCGCTTCTGCCATGGCAGGGTCGGCGCTTGTGGTCTCGTGATATTCGATGCGGATCTCGCTATCGTTCACCGCTGGTGCGGGGCGCATTGAGGCGATCTTGTCCAGATTGGCTCGCACTGAACCCAGATCCGAATAAGGCAGTGCTTGCCAGAATGGCACGTCCCCTATCTTCAGCCCCGGCATCTTGATGGTGAGGATGCTGTCGGGCCTCTCGGTCTGCGATGCCGGCACATAGGAGCGCTGGATTAGCGAGCGGCGGATGATCACGGAATAACCACCGCTGCTGCCGCTTGAGATCGACGCCCGGTCCACGCCTGGAAATCTGGCATCAAGTTCTTGCTGCTGTTCCGGCGGAAGCACTCGGATATCTGGGGTGTCAAAGCACCACAGGCGGACGCTTACGGCCGATCTCGGGATATTCCTTCGATAGCGCCTTGGCCGCTGCATCAGCCTGGGCCTTGGCGGCGGCATGAAGCGCCAAACGCTCGTTTTGGGAAGCAGACACTTTGGCGGCTTCAAGCCGGCGCTCAATCTCGTCTTTGGCCGCGAATAGGCGCTCGATGTCGCGGTTTGCAGTAGCGATGCGGTCTTCCACGTCGGAGAGCTGTTTGTCGCTTCCGTCTAGCAAGATGCGCCTGCGTTCTGCCTCCAGTGCTTCAGCCGCTGCTTCGGCGCCTTCGATGTCAATCTGCCCCAAGGCGGCCGTTAGATCCCCGACCGTATTTGCTTGGCGGCGCACCAAATTCAAGAAGGCTTTGAAGTCCATTTGTGAGGCTCCGGTTTCCGATGCACCGAATATACGATAAGCGGCGCAGCCAGTCATTTTGGGAAAACTGCAAACCTGCATCGGAAACTGCAAAACATGAACAGACCTGTTCACGGATGATTGGAGACATATTCGAAAAACTCCGCCTTCTTGGTTTCGTATCTTCCACCAAACCTTGTCCCGATACGTCCGCCTTTGCACCACCTTGTGATCGTGCATTCAGACCTCCTTGCCAGATGGCCAGCTTGTTTCGGTGTCAGGATATCTGGCTGAAGAAGCCACTCGGCAGGGAATTGCGGCTCGAAATGGGGCGCAGGTTCCGGCTGCCGACAGGCTCCGGAAGAGCCGTGGCAGATATAGCGACGTAGGTCCGCCAGCGCGGCTTCTGCAGCTGCGACATAGGCTTCCAGTTGCGGATCGAGCGGTGTCATACACTCCTCCCCATCGCAAGCAGGGAACGAGGAACCAAAGCAGAATATGAGGGTTTCCTAATGGAAGGGATTCCAACGGACGCGAAACAATGCTTGAACTTTTCGATCTGGAGCTTGCCAAGGCCAGGCTGAGCGTGAGCCAAGCTGAATCCGAGCTCAAACGTGTCGAGCGGATGCAGGACAAGCGCTACGGCGTGGGCATCGACCTTACCCTCTGTGACACGATACGAGGCGCGCACAGACGTGTCTGTGAAGCCAGAGAGCACCTGACGAAGATCAAGACCGGCAACATGGGCTGAGGTGGTGCTATGATCTACAATTCCGAATTTCACACTCCGACAATGCCCGACACAGATCGGGCAAAGAGGATATCGGCGCTTCGCCGACAGTTGGCGGAGCAAGCCGCACACACGGATGCATCGGCTCGGCTGGTCGAGAAAGCGGTTGCCAGGATGGCTGAGGCAAGCGGCTCTGGAGGCTTCGGACGGCGGCACATTCGCCGCTGGCTGGCATTTGGCAGCTGACCAACTCGGGGGCCGAGCCGGCGGTCGGGAAATTCCTTTGCGAACGTCCTGAAGAAGCGTAGCTTCACAGTGCAGGAGGGCGTCTGGGAGGAGCCCTTTATGTTCGAGGTGCGGAGCTTTGTCGCCAAGCTGGTGAAACGCGAGCGCGTAGCTGCTAAGCAGCACGTAAACTCGCCGATGGTGAAAACACTCGCCAATCGGCCGGTTCACATCAAACCCCGGCCCGCCAGGAACAGACCGGCTCCGCCTCAGCATCACGCAGCCAGCAACATGTAGGCTCGTCGGGGCCGCCGTCGCAGACAAGCTTTTGAGGGAGGACGAACGTGGCTGCCGAATACCAAGGAAACGATCTGACAGTCGTCTCGAAAGACCCGCTTGTTGGCAGCGTGGAACTTATTGGCGACGACGAGGTGATCGAGTTGCAGCTCGATTCCGAAACGGCGGAAGATATTATTTCGGCGTTGATACAGTTCTTCCAATTAGGCCAGCGAGTTTCCTGACGCGAGCCGACGTTCGATCCTGGCTCCCTCTTTCTCCAAAGCCCTCTTGCGGCGCTGATGGCGGGTTGGGCCTTTGCGATTTGAGCCAGTCTCAGGTCTCGGTCTAAGGTCTCGGTCTTGGTCTTGGTGTGTGCACACCCTGTCACAGGGTGTAAAACTACCCCTACAGAGGGTGTGCACAGGGTCACTACAGGGTGTCTACAGGGTCTCATTGGCCACCCCGCATCAATCGAGTGCCCATCAGACGCGAAGTGGTTCCGATGGTCTCAGCCACCGATCTGGACATTCCAGCGGCCTTTGCGGCCTTGTCCGCTGCCTTCTGTGCTTCCCGTTCGATACGAGCCGCGTTGACCTCATCGAAGCCCGCGACGGCCTTCTCTCGCAACCGGTCGCTCTCGATTGCCTGGAGGCGGCGCCGTGTGCCTATGGCGTGGTCATCGTTGGTCGGCGGGTTATGCTTGAACCAGCGTTCTATGAGGATCACGTCGCGGTCGCGGTCGATCAACTCAACCTCGACCAGCTCGCGAAGTGCGCTCTCATACGCCGCATCAGTCCAGCCGAGATCCGCGCAAGCGTACCCAGGCGGGAGGTCGTAGACCCCGGCACTCGTCACATGGGCATTGGTGAGGAGATAGAGAAATCCCACCTTCGCCTCGTCCGGCAAGCTGATAAACCGCCGGGAGCGCCAGACGGCCGGCGCTACCTTGGTGAAGCTGCGGGCGCTCATTCGGCTGCCTCGCACCGAAGGCGCCGATGCTCTGCCTGATGGTCACGCCGGCAAAGCCAATCCACATCCATCGGCCGGTCATAGTCCGGATGATGTGCTTCGGCATCGAGATTGCCGCAGACCCTGCACGGCTCCTGAATGACCAGCCCCCGCTTCAAGGCACTCCGCAAGGACTGTTGAGCCCAGACTTTTTTCGGGTTGGCGCGCTTCCACCTCTCTTGCGGCGTAATGCGGTCGGCGTTAGACTTACGCGTCAACCTTCCTTTGCCGCCGTTCCCGACTGCAATCGGGGCGGCGGCCTCGTTTTCAAGAGGCGTCTGCATTGCTGATGCCTCCCTTCACGATCTTGAACAACGTCAACGCTTCGTCCGGTGTCAGTTTGAAGCGCTGCGCCAGCATCTCCCGCGTGGTCCAATGGGTCCGGCCTTCGCCAGCATAGGCGATGAACCAAGAGGCCTTTTCGATCATGTCATCGATGAAGGTCATCAATGCGCCCTCGCCAAACGAAGGGCGTTGGCGAGGCGAATGGCCTCGATTGCCTGGGGTGCCGTGATGCCGAAGCGGCTGCGCAACTCAGGAACGGTTGCCGCGCCGGTCTTGCCGCCACCGGCGAGCCATTCGGCTGCGTGCTGGACTTGCTGGTCGGGATTGAGATCGAACTGCATTATGCGGCCTCCGCCTTGGCCGCGCCAAGTTCGCAGGCTTTGCGCCAATCCGCCGCCGCTTCCCTAGAGATCAGGACGCGGGCACCCACCTTCATGGTGCGCGGTGCATGACCATCGTTGACGAGATTGTAGAACGTCGCGCGGCTGATCCTATGAGCGGCGCAAAACTCGGGAATGCTGTAAGCTTCGAAAGAGTAGTCCATTTGGGTTTCCCTGTGTTGTTACAGGCCCAAGGTGGACGACGCTTTCCACTGTCGCTAATTGTCGATGGTGGTAGATAGTTTCACTTAAACTCCGACAATTCCCGACGAGCGCGGCGGCAAGTATCGCGGGAAGCTTTAAACTGCGCGACCATGGCTTCCTCGGTCATGGTGTCGAGAATGGCCCGGTCGAAATCGGCCATCGCCGCCTTCACACTGAGAAGTTTTTGCGGTGCAGGCCCTCGCCGCCGCGCCATCGGCGAATCGGCAACGGTTGCCGATTTGGTCGGCAATGCTGGTTGCTTGGAACTGGCGCGATCAATGTCGGTGCGGACCTGATCATCGGCCGCAACAACCGCCTGTTTGGACACGCTCCAGTACTCGACCCATGCATCGAGATCGGCCTTTCGAACTTGAACGTCGGTGCCGATTTGTACCGCCAGGAGATCCTTGTCTACTGCCGGATGAGCTTGGGCCATAGATGGCGGATCGAACGTGAGATGGCCACGATCATCGTAACGTGGATGCCCGTGCGGATTAGTTTCCTCGCCGCGTCGGGGATCGATGGTTACACCATCAGATGACCACTCGAACACCGCTTGCTCATGAAGCGATGACGGCAAATCGACATTGGCGGCGGCGCCTAACGTTCCGGCTTGCACAGCTACGGTTCCCGATCGCCAGCATGACAGAAACATATCCCGCGCAAACTTTGACCGATCGGCCGAGCGAGCGGCCCGAGCATATGGCAAGAGGCGTTCGGATTTTTCCGATGCCGGAATGAGTGTCGTTTCCAACATGGCGACCGCAAATTTGAGGGGGACCCATTCAACGGTCATCGCTTAAAGCCCTCCCATCGAGACGACGTTTGTATTCTGCACGGTGCCGAACCGTGGCGCCCCTGCCCTCACCGCATCGGCCACATAGGACGGCGCCAGATGACCGTAGTGCTTTTCCACCATCCTCGTATCAGTGTGCCCCAGGTTCTTTGCCACCACCAAAAGCGGCATTCCATTCATGACGGAAAGGCTTGCCCAAGTGTGCCGAAGACCATGGAAACCGATCGCCGGAACGATCTTGGCGTTCTTGCAAGCTTCGTTCATCGGCCGGAACTGATGCGATTTCTCCCATAGCCGCGCGCCCCAATGCGCCCCGTATTCAGGATTGAGTTCCTGATCTCTGCGGATCGGAGCAAACCAGCGATTAAGTTCAACAAAATCCGTGGACATCTGGTCGTCACCCAACAGTTCGGTGGGCTATTTTAGCCAAATCACCGGCTCCCTCATGCAGCTTCTATGGTAGCCACCGATTGAAATCATTTGCGCGCGATTCACCGAGCCGCCTTCGGAACGTAACCCAGTTCGTCTTGACAGGAGATTGACCGTGACCTCGGGAGGTTCGAACAAATATGTGGGTCGTAACCCGCCGGGCATAAGGCCCTTGTAGAAGCGGACATCGCGGAACACCAACTGAAAATGATGAAATGACTTGGCTAATGCGGCGGCGGTCATACTCAGCGACCCCTCGCTCGTCGACGTGACTCTCCTCGCGCCTAGGGCGCCGATCCGTTCGAGCGGAAGTCTTCGAGCCACTTTCGGAAGTATGCGCGACACGAGGCGGCATACGGGTTCATCCAATGGAGGTAGTCCCGGACGATTTGGTTCAGCGCTAGTCTTCCATTCTCCTTGAGCCTGTCCTTTTTTGCCTGGTGATCCTCGTCGTCCGCTAGGCTGTAGAGTAATTCGACGTTGTCGATCGCGCTTTTCATCCGCTCGATCATCCGCTTTCTCGAATATGCAAGCCGTGGCCTGTTCAGTCCGTAGATTTCGATCGAAGCACGGCCCCTTGGGTCCTCCGCCCCGAGCGCACCGATGGTCGGCTCGACGACGCTCTCGCTGCGTCCCGACGGCGACTGCTTGTAGACGTGGTTCAGATGCGCGGCGGGGTCTTCGGCGGCGGGATCGATTAACAGGGGTTCTTCAGTGGCGACAGCGGCCGGTGTGGTCGCCGGCATCGCACCTCCCTTCAACGGGAACAGGTTTTCCTTGCCATATTTATAGTGCGAACCGTCCAATTGGTGCCATCGCCCTCGGTTGCAGTCGATACAAGATGGCAGGAGATTCGCCCATGTCGACGCGAGCCACCAATAGCCTGGAAATAGCAGGTTACCAGCCGGTCCGACTACGCGTCCCTTTGGGCGAAAATGCTCTACATCGACAGGCATCCCTGGGCCGAAGTCTGTTTCACAGTATGCGCACTTGTAATTGAACAGCTCGTTGAGACGGTGCTTCACCTCGTCGTTGCCATATGCGCTGAACGTCATGCTCGCGGTCGGCAGAGGTAAAGCGTTGTAGTATTCGTGTGCCGCTTGCCGTTCTGCGGCCGCCGGCGAGCCGACGTCTGCGAGGACGTCCGGCGCGTTCACAAGGTGACGCGGTCGCCTGATCATGTCTCGCGCTTTGTATCTTGCTCGATTGCATCCCTCTCGGCGAGCTCGAAGAGGTTTACGAGTTCGTCGATGGTCTGGACGCTCATCTTTTCGACTCGCGAGCCCTCATGGCGAGAGAGATAGGTGTCGATGATCCTGTACATGAGCCTCTCGCGCGGATTGTCGCCGAGCGGGACTGCCGACGGAAGTGCAGCCTCAGCAGCGACGAGCGCCTGGTCTTCAGCTTCCGAACGGACCGGCCGCGCAAGGAGGGAATAGTACCGGGCCAGCCGGTCGGCAGTAGTGATGTCGAACGTCGTGGTCAGGCCGAACAGGTCGGACGTCAGGATCTGGTCGACGCTCATCCCGTCCAATCCGAGGACAGCAGGTCGCTCGATAGTGGTTCCGTTCTCGCCGCGGTCGAGGATGACTACTTCGCCTTCGATCAACCCGCGCAGCGGAAGTGGGTCGTGGGTTGTCATCAGGAACTGTGCAAGTGGGAATGTCTCACGCAAGGCTTCCACCACTGCCAGCCGCCACGACGGGTGGAGGTGGGCATCGATTTCGTCGATCAGGATGAACGCCTGCGCGGAGGTCATCCCGTTCCACACCTCATACATGACATCCATAATATCGGCCGTGATCGCAACGATGCTCTTGAACCCTGAACTAAGCTCATCGAGCGGTTGGGCTCGTCCATTCTCATCCACGATTAGTCGGTTGCCCGCGCCCAAGCTTGCCTTCGCCCTGCCTCGGAGTACGGCGTTGAGGGCGCGAGTCGCGTCGTTTAGTCGCTCGACATCGGGTTCGCCGTTCGCTCGTCTGAGGTGCTGGCGAAGTCCAAAGGCGCCGTTCACGAGCGCACGCTCCGAGAAGAGGCTCTGGATGCGGAACTCGTACTCGCTGCCGCGATGGGTCAGCTCGCGCCGCGCCGCCATACGGTATGCACCGTATCCAAGCACCATCACAGGCACCTGCGCGTGGCCGTCGAACGCCGGCGACGAGGAGTTGAACGAAACGCGGTTTGTACGCTCTGTTCCCCAGAACTCGACGACGATCTCGCCCTCCTCCTCCCCTTCGGTGAGGCACCAGTTCGGCGTGACGTTGGCATCCAACGCACGTTCCGGACCGAGACAACCGAGTGCGGCGGCCTGCAGCACGGACGTCTTTCCAACACCGTTGTCGCCGAGCACTACCACCGACCCGGCCGCTTTGACCTGCTCCTTGCCGCGCGGAGGAAACTCGAGGACGGCTTGGACAAGGCCTCGAAAATGCCTGACCGATACGCGGCGCACGTAGCGGCGCCGTCGGCGTCCTTCATCAGGCCGCCATCCATCGTCGATCAAGTCTGGGTCTTCAGGGCTGAAGGCGTTGGTGATTAGGTTGCCGAGAGTCCGCCTGTTCGTCGGCCGCCGCCGCATCCTCGCGCGTGCCAAGTAAGGCGGAAACCGTTCGAGGAGAGCGAGCCAGGCAGCACCGGAGTACGGGGCACGAGGCAGGAGCCTGTCGATCCGCGCCGACATAGGTTGGCGTGGCGATAGAAAGACCCGTAGCACCCCGCTACGCGCCTCGATAAGGGTCGGCCGGTTTAGGTCGAGGATGTCGATCGTCATCTCCCCACGCGACGTCTTGCCGATTAGGTTGCCCCGGTGATCGATGGAGAAGTGGTCTGCGGGAAGATCGGCACACGGGTCAATCAAGGTCTCGCGTTCGATGTTGCGGAGTTGTGCGACGGAGCGTCGGATGGGTCCGCGGGGGTCCGCGGGGAAGCGGTTGCGCTTCTCCCGCAAACAGTCCGGACATGCAAGATAGAGGTTCGCCCAGTCGAGCGCGAGCCAACAGTAGTGCTGGTAGTGCACCTCCCCATCGCCACCTTCCGCACCCTGCTGTGGTCGGAAATGGTCGATCTCGCCCCCCGTGGTCACTGGCGTCTCGCAGTATGCGCAGGCTCCTTCAAACAGGCGATCAAGCGAGCGACGAAGTTCTCGGTCTTCCAGCACCTCGAACGGCAGCTTGGGCGGTCGCTCGCCTCGATTTCCCTGACTGAGATATCGATCTACCCGGACACGATAGTCCTGCGCCAAAGTCGATCGCAGGGCGGCAGGACCTGCGACACGGCGTCTGTCGATATAGCGCAATCACCCCTCCCTCTTCTGTCCGACCAATAACGCCCGCTAAAGTCATATCTAATGCGATTGCGCCTCACGGACTGGAGCAAGGCCGTCCCATCGGGGCGGCGGTTCCTGACAGCCGAAAATTGATTGAGCATGCGACACAGCTGTTGGTTAGAGCAGCATCACTGATATGGCGAATTAACTCTTCATCGGATGGCGGTGTGCCGGCACGCAACTCGGGCAACTCGATGACAGCCGCATGCCTGCAGGAAGCAGCATCACCGACCTGAGCCGATATCATTCGCTGCGTCGCATTGGCTAGCTGCCATGTGAGCGGCAGGGACAATGCGGCATTCAGTTTGACGAGGGGAGACGGTGAGGAAAAATCGCCTGTGGTTCCCGCTGTCGAACCGTGCTGGGGGTTTAGAAGCGTCCTGATGCGATGGGTCGCCATGTCGGCCCTCGTGATCCTCGAGGCAAGGAGCGTGCGCACTGGCGAAAGCAGGTCGCCAAATCCCTCGACTGCTCCCGGCCGCAGAACGCCTTCCGACGTGAGCGTGATCAAATGGACTTCGAAAGGGGGCACCTGCCCAATCGTGAGCTTTCCACCTAGCTGCTGAACCTGACGAAGCTCCATGATAAGGTCAAACGCCGTTTCATCGCCGGAGTTGTCAAGATAACCACCGTCGACCAGCCGGAACTCGGTTCTGCTGGTGATGACGCGGGCCGCCGGCATGACCCACGGAAAACGGGCGCTCAGCCCCAGTGCGGTGCTAAGCTTAATGTCCTCGTCTGCACCCAACGCCTCCCATCCGTCATCGACGAGCTCGCCGTTAAAATAGCGCGTGTAGCGCGCTCTCTGATGGAGTGTGCCTGCCTCCAGCGGGCCGTCGATTGACATAAACGGTGCCACCACCACGCGCATACCGTTTTCGACCTGAGTCGTGTTCGCCAAGATTGCCGGCGCAGCACCATCTGGCCTCCAGAAACCCAAATAGGGTGCAGATAGCGGATTTTGGATGGCCGGCAGTACATCGCTCCATGCGCGCTCGAGTCCGGTGTCGAAGACGTCAGCCCTATCGTGGCGCGAAATCAACGCTGGAACTAACGTCGCCGGCAGATCGCTGAAGAGCATCGACGCCATCACTGGTGCGAGGAAATCGCGATCGAGAATCTGGCGCGTGGTTCGCTCGAACATGCCCGGGGCCATCGTACCAACGGCGCATTCGGCCCAGGGCCCGTTGGCGGCAAACGACTTCGCTAGCGCCGCAAAGACGCCCGCGCCGATTGAACCGCCGGAAACCGAACTTATTGCGAAGATGTGCTGGGAGAAGCTTGGGCAGCGATCCTGAACGCGAGCAAGGAATGTGGCGGCAAAGTCTGCGGCGTAGTGCCCGCCGCCTGCCGCGGAGATGATGAATACCGGATATGGACGTCCCGAACTCAGGAAATGATCGCGGTCACCGCGAGCCGAGAGCCAAGCATAGAGCGCTGCGGCAGTCGGTTGAACACCTGCGGCACCCTCGGGACGTCGCACCTTCGACGGAATATGGTTGTCGCTGACGTTCAACCACGAAAGGTAGACAGCGACGATCAGCAGGATGGAGAAAGCGGGAATGTTCCAACGGTCGCGTAACCGAAAAAGGACGCTCAGGAACCCTCCTGTAACCAGCAAAAAGAAGAGCACTATGGCCATGCTGCCCAACAATACAGGGAGTCGGTACGGGGCAAGTGCAAACGCGACCCAACCTACTGAGCCCAAGCCGCATATCGGACCGAGGATCCGAACAAAACGCGGACGGAACGTTCGCCCGACGCACAGGAAAAGGGCTGCGACCAGCGCACCCAGAAATGCCACTAAGAGGGCGGCTAACACGAGGTTCGAGGGAAGGTCGGATATCGAATCGAAGATTGCGGAAAAGGCCCCATCGAGCGCGCCGGCAGGTTGCCCCGCGCCCATGACCTTTGTCCTCGATCCCGCTAGGAAAAGCCCGCTGGCGGCGCCTAGAAATGGTAGCAAAGCGATCACAGCCACCAACGCCGCTCTAAATCGACTGCCAGGTTGCGTGAGGGCCAAACCGAGTAGCGAAAGTCCGACCGCCAGGCTCAGCAGCGCCACAAGGGCGAATATCAACGGACCGACCTGGCCTTGTGTATCCAAAGCAAGAACCCGGTAAATCTCATGAGTCTGCTCGGGAAAAGTCAGGGCCGCGGCAGAAACGGCGGCAACCACTACCGGTGCTCTGGCTTCGCGAACAAGCCTCAGGCGGGTGGTGAGGCCGCCTTTCCATTGTAGAAACTTCGCTCTAAGTTGAGTACCAATTCCGTGCCTCAACTCTCTCCTTCCACTCATCCGCCTATTGTTCACACACGGACCTACTTTATGTCTGGGTTGGAAATTGCCTCGTCGTACTTGTCGATGGCGATCAGTTCGGACAGGTCGATCCAACCACGCATCGCGTCCTGGATGGCGCTGATGCGCTCAAGCTCGCCCTTCCAGTTGGGCGTGATCTTGAACTCATCCTCCGTGAACGGGATAACATCCTGCTTGAGGACGAAGCCGTAGGCACCGGCGGCGCTGCCTTGTTTGTTGACCACGATCTTCCAATAGGCGCGCGGTATCTGCACGCGGATACCGCCGTCGTCGTCACGTCCGTTGAACCAACGATCCTTGGCGCCGAATATTGGACCCGCATAGATCACGACTTTCTCTTTGTCCTTGTCAGGGCCGGTCTGCTTCTGGACCAACACTTCGAGATCGCCCCAGTTATCCTCTCCCTTAGGGGCCTGATTGAAGGCACCGATCTGCGGTGAGCAGTTGGTGACGTGAAAAGTGTCGCCGTTGGCCATCTGGATGTCGTCGAAAGTGTCGCCCCAGCACACATCGTCGCGCCGCACGATGTGGCCCTTGTCGAATGCGCCTGCCTCCGACCCGGGCTTGTAGTAGTCCTTGGTGAAGAAAATGTCGGGGAGCTGGTGTCTGGCAGCGATCCGCGGATCAGTCACCCATTGCTCGTAGATCCTCTTGTCCGGAGGGAACCCGCAGAGCGTGTCCCGGTCAGTCGGCTTTTCGTCGACAGTTTTTGGCCGGTCGCGCCAGTCGACGTTGGACGCGGTAAAGAGCGCTATACGCCGCTCGGCGTGCATCCAGATCGAGAACTTGTTGTACTTCAGCTCGGTCCCACCACCATCGAGAAGCGGTGCCGCGATTGCTTCCCCCTGAGGCGTCAACTTGGGCATGGGGGCGCTCTTGCCCAGAAACTTGCGCTTGAAGCCCTGGCGGCTCGGCAGGTTGTCGAAGATCACCGGAATTTGGAATGTCGCCGCCTCGGTAGAGTCGACGAGCGGCTCGGCCTTGACGGTCGTTTTCTCTGGCGCCGTGACGACAGGCGCGACGTCACTAGGCGCGCCGACCAAACTCACCCTGAGGGCCAGCGGCAGGATAAGCCCGCCCAAACCATCGCTCACCGATCCGGCTGCGGAGACTGCAGGCTTTTGCGTCACTTCCTCGACCAATTTACCTTCCCTCCCATCCGAAATCGGCGCGCTGCTGTTGCCCTTTCTGGCGATCGCAGCGCTAAGCACGTCGCCGCCCGCCATTGCCGCCTCGACGACCGGTCGCCAACTCCCCGGTTGCGCCGCTGCCATCTCGGGTAGAATTGCACAGATGCGGCTGATGCGAATGCCGACGTTGAACTCCCAGACCACATCTGATTCATCGCGATCGTCGACGCTCGCGACATATTCACCGCTCTTGAGCAGGAATTGGCCCGCCTCGTTGCGCTTGATCCGGCCGCCAGAGTGAAGCGCCGCGATCTGAAAGCTGTCGTTGAATACTGGCGCACCTGACGAGCCATGAGCGGTGTCGGCAGTGTAGCGGATGACGAACTCCTCCTGGGACGCCGTGACGACCTTGTTCTCGCGGAGCGCTATTTGCATATAGTCGCCGTCGGGGTGCTGCACGATGGTGACGAACTTGCCCTCATACGTTTTGCCAGTGCCAGGGCTGAGCTTGAGGTAACCGCGCTCGCTCAGCGCAACCCCGTTGGTCGCCGTCGGAGAGAGAGCGACCACCGCAAAGTCGAGCTCCTTATCGTTGACGAAGAAACGGTCGGGTTCCATCGCAAAGGTCACGGTCGGATTGTCCCCGCCGGCTATGTCGTGCCAGTAGCCAAACTGTGCAAGGCCGCCAATCGCCGCTTCCGCGTTTGGAAGCACATGGTGATTGGTCATCAACAGGCCAGGTGCGACAAGGAATCCGGTTGCTTGCTCTCGGCCCCGCTCAGAGTCGATTTGCAACCGGGCAATACAGTTCATGATCAGATTGCAGCGAGGAATGAAGTTGGCATCGACAAGATCGAAATCTTCGATCATCGCCTCCATCTCGATCCGCGTGGGACGCTGTCCTTCGGACGATAAATTGCGGATGGCGACGATGGCTGGATCCGCTGCGGCCAGCTGCGCTCGCGCCGACTTGCTCACGGCAGCGACCGATTGTCGGCTGGAGATAGCCGGCGCACCGCTTTCCCAGCGCGCCTCCTTGACCTCGCGGATTTTCACAATACCCCCTTCAAAAAAATACTTGCGCCGCCAAGTATTCAATGTCGCAGCTGTTGCTGTAACAAACAAGCGGCAGATTCTACAAAAGGTTGTCGGCTCACCTGACATTGTAGGCAGTCAATGAGCGCCAGAAGACGGACCGCCACTGCCGAGGCATCGCCACCAACTGTTTGTGGACTCACCAGCTTTGCCCAGTCGGGCCTCTGTCGCAGTGAATATTGAGTCAGTCGATGAACAGTCTGGTTTATGCCATCACTTGGTCGAGGCCGGATCATCCCTGCAGCATCGAGTGCAATATCGCCTGCATTTGCCCTTCCAGATCGAGCTCTCCCCGTGCCTCAACAGTCAACAGGTACCCATCCTTGGCCCGGCGATCGCGTCGGCTAGTAGCAGGATAGGAACAGATGCCAGCAATGCTTGCTCTTCAATTCGGTCTGCCCGTTGGCGGTCGTGCCACCTGCTGCCCACTTGATGAACGACCGCATGGAGTGCGTTGCAGCATTGCGGACCTCACCATATCCAACCCGCGTCCCTTTTACGAATCGAAGGAAGGAGCATATTTGGCCGAGGAATTCATACAGCTTGGCGGCCTTCAGGGGTCTGCCATCCAAGGATCGAAGCAGCGCCCGATGTGAAATCGTGGGTACCAGCGGAAGCCGGACACCCCCGCCGCCCAAGGCCAGGAAGTGGTCGAATGGCTGAACGGTTACCGCGAGATTGCCGAATTCCAGTGCGATGCCGACCTTCTTTGGATGGATTGCCGGACCGCATGAAGTGACGGCTTCCACCAATCCCTTGGATTTCCCGGCGAGATCCAGAGGCGAGTCCTCACCGGTCGGAAAACAGGCGGCGTTTGAGCCGTTCTGCCGAGGTCATTTCGGCTTCCTCGTCAACATCTTCCTCATCGGCGGCGACTGCGTCCCGCGACAACATGATCAGCGCGTAACCTTGCCGTTGCAGAAGAATCTGCTCATAGAGCGGCGCGGGTTGGCGACCCCTTTCGACAGGGAGCCACACGCCGGCGTCAGTCTCGTCGATCTCACTGGGCACGCCCATCTCATGCTTCCGGCGATGCAGCAGCGAGTGTGCGGGAACCATGGCCCCGGTCGGGATTGCAAGTCGGGGAAACTTGAGCGAGTCGCGATAGTCGCGCAACAACTTGCCGTTCTGCGTCACGACGAGGGCGACAGGTTCTTCGCGAAATCTGACGTATGCGCGGCCGGCCGCCTCCTTGCTGACGTCGTACTTCTTGGCGATGGACGACAGTTGGCGGATGTCAGGGTCTTTGCCGACCGCGACATCCATCCGGAACTTCGGGGGCGGCATCAGGAGCTGCGAGGCAAAGCGATTGGCCTCTACTTCCATTTTCAGGCGCCGGTCCGACTCCCCGCCCTTCAGCTCGCGCATGTCCTGCAACTTACACAGGAAGCGGCCTTCCGCCGAGGGTACGTGCGACGGGATGAGAAAATGCCCAAGCTCGTGGGCGATGGTGAAGCGCCGCCGCTCCCGTGGGCTTGCCTCGTTGAAAAGAATCGATCCGTTGAACTTGTCGGGCGTGGTGATGAGCCCGCCTTCATAGCTATGCGTCGTGAGTGGCACGATTTCGTGAATGTCCAGTCTCAGGCACAATTCCTCGATCGGCACCGGAATCGGCAGCTGCGGCTCGAGCTTCAGGATCTCGAGAACGAGGCGCTCGGGGCTGCCCGCGTCGGCAAGGTCCATCCGCGTGATCTTCATGATTTTCGGCTGGCTTTCAGCCGCTCGGCAATGAGCGCTATGGTCTCGCGATCCTCAG
The DNA here is from genome assembly GCF_020164885.1 of Mesorhizobium sp. CO1-1-7. NCBI lineage: Bacteria > Pseudomonadati > Pseudomonadota > Alphaproteobacteria > Hyphomicrobiales > Phyllobacteriaceae > Mesorhizobium > Mesorhizobium sp. CO1-1-7. The sequence goes on from NZ_JAIUHA010000011.1 coordinate 161,586, forward strand.
GCTCCAGTTCGCTTAGGTTGCGATAAAGGGCAATCAGGTCAGGCTCTTCCTCTGCGCCCGTCGGATCTTCACCCACCAATTCAGCCACGCCAATCTTGTAATAGTCGGCAAGGCCCTTCAGCAGGACCAGCGACGGGTTCTTGCTGGCGCCGCGTTCGAGGTCCCAGATATGCGCCTTGGAGGCCCCCACCGCATCAGCGACCTCCTGCAAGGATTTCGCCTTCCTCAGGCGCAGCTGCTTCAATTTGACGGCCAATTCTACCATTCAGTCCTTCTCCACGAGTCATATCGGCGCGCACGCTTGCGCGGCACGCCGTCTGATAAGGCATTACAACATCATACCGTGGGCATTGACGCAAGCCTCACCGTACGATATAGTTGTACGAGTTTGTAGCAAACAGGTTTTAACGGAGACTTTCATGGGCAAAAATCAGCATGTGGTACCTCGTGACGGACAATGGGCGGTGCTCGGCGCCGGCAACAGCCGTGCAACTTCCCTTCACCCCACCCAGGCCGACGCCATCTCTTCGGCCCGGGCCATCGCGATCAATCAATACAGCGAAGTCGTGATCCACCGCCCCAATGGCCAGATCCGCGACTCCAACTCGTACGGCAACGACCCCTACCCTCCCAAGGGCTAACAGAAGGAAACACACAATGACTGACGCCGCCGACAAGAAGGACGATCACGACAAGACCATCACCATCGTGGTGAACGGAACCGCGCACGAGGTGCCGAAGAACGACGACCTGACCTACGCGGAAGTAGTGACGTATTTCGACCCGACCTACCCGCAGCATCCGCAGACGATCTATTCTGTGACCTACACCCGCGGCGACAAGCCCAAGGAAGGCACTTTGGCGCCCGGCGGGTCGGTCAAGGCGAAGAACGAGATGGAGTTCCATGTTATTCCAACTAGCGAGTCATAATGCCGACATCCAAAAGCTGATCGACCGGGGCTACGCGCTCCGGCTCGACAGCGATTACCTTGTCGTAAGGGACATCCCGTACCTCGACGTCGAGGGCAGCCTGTGCTGGGGCGCGATTGTGACCGTGCTCAAGGACATCGATGGCAAGCGGGTTGAACCCGTCGATCATCAGGTGTTTTTCGCCGGCGGCGTGCCGCACGGCCTTGACGGCAAGCCGATACCTTCTCTGGGCGGCGGCGCCGCAAGCGTGACGTTAGCCAAGGCCGATGTGGTGGTGCAGCGGTCCTTTTCCAACAAGCCGCCAGGCGGGCTGCCCGACTTCTTCGTCAAGATCGAGCACTACCTGTCAATCCTCTCGGGGCCAGCTATTCACAAATACCCTGAGGCCAACCCCTTCACGTTCAACGTCGACGAGGATGCCGGCCCCGAAAGTGTTTTCCATTTTCGCGACACCCTGACCAGCCGTGCGCTGATCGGCGACCTTGCCGCGAAGTTCGCCCGTGAAGTGGTCGCCGTCATTGGACTGGGCGGCACCGGCGCTTATGTGCTGGACTTCCTCGTGAAGACCAATGTGCTTGAAATCAGGGGCTTCGATCCAAAGCCCTTTCACGTTCACAATGCGTTCCGCTCACCCGGGCGGCTGCTGCAGGACGAGCTCGACAAGCCGAAGGCGCAGGTCTACCGGCAGCGCTACGAGAACTTCCGCAAGGGGCTGCATTTCGAGGTCAAAGCCATCGACGGCGACTGCGAGGCGGACTTCGCAGGCGTAACCTTCGCGTTCGTCTGCGTCGACAAGGGTACCGCACGGGCGGAAATCTTCGACCTCCTCATGCGTCTGGGCATTCCCTTCATCGATGTCGGAATGGGGCTGGTCCGCCAAAACGGCGCACTCGCCGGCATGGTCCGCACGACCACGTTCCTGCCTGAAAACGCCGCCGAAGTCCGCGGCAAGGGGCTGGTGCCCCTCACCGACCCGCCGGGCGACGAGTATCGGCTCAACATCCAGATCGCCGAACTCAACGCCCTCAACGCAAGCATCGCCATGTTGCGCTACAAGCAGCACTGCGGATTTTACGCGCACGCGCTGCCGGCCTATCAATTGCTGATGAACACCGTCATGCCACACCTGTTTGCGGAGCCCCTCGAGTGACGGAACTCCGCCTCGAGAAGGTCCGCTACGTTCCCGGGGAGCCGGAGGCCGGTGTTTTGTACGTCTCCGACGAGTACAAGATCGCCGTGCACCTGTGCGCCTGCGGTTGCGGCAGCAAGGTCCCGATTCCCCTCGGGCCGGCCGGGTGGAGTGTCAGGGAGCGCGATGGAAAGCCTACCGTCTGGCCGTCAATCGGCAACGGACAGCTGCCCTGCCGGTCTCATTACATCATCACTGACGGAAAGATTCATTGGGCGCCTTCCATGAGCGCTGCCCAGGCCGTGACCGCCTTGCAATACGACCACCGTAGGCGCGAAGCCTACTATCGGACGCCGAGGTGGTGGATACGGGTATGGAAGACGGTTCTCGGATGGATTGGCCTCGGCTAGCCGTTGCCATCAGGGCACGCAGATATCTATGACCTAAAGCGGTTCGCGGCTGCGGTGAATGCTGCAAGGCTTGTGCCGATCCGCACTTTCTTTCCGGAGCGCTTCAAGGAGCTGTTCCAGAACGTCGCCCGTACCGAAGATGGGATTTGGCAGGAGGTTTGATGGCAAAGGGTCCGGGCGTCCTTGTGCGAGGTTTGAGCGAAAAGAAAATCGAATCCTTGTGGGCTTTGACGATGCGGCCGGAAGGGCATTGGTGGCAGGACCTTCCGCGATCCTGGGCGCCGTCGGGAGCGCCGCTGGAGGGGCACCGACAGCTTGGAGGGGCACCGACAGCTGCGACTGGCGGTCCGCGACGAATACCTCAACTTCTATCATTGCGGACAATCAGTCGCCAGAGTGTCCCTAGACAGGATGGCACGGCCCAGGCTGGAGGTGCACCAAGTACGTTTTCGACGACGTGCCCGGCCAAGCGTACATGACCTGTCCGACGGGACCGTCCGCTACAGATCGGGAAACAATAGCGAAGTCCCGTACCAAGGGCTTCAGACCATAGCGGCCTGGATCAGGCGAGCGGATAAATATTCCGGTTATGAAAAGTCCGGCATGGAATGCGTCGTCGCGGCAAACGACGTCGTCATAGATCTCGAGATGGGAATTCCTTGGTGGCCGGAACAGTCGACGGGCGCGGGCACACCGGAACGGACAGGCAAATACGCTCCACGCATGGACATGGTAGCATTGGAGGATGGCCCTGGCGGACGCATCGATATCGTTTTCTGGGAGGCGAAAACTCTGGGCGACAGCAGGCTGCGCAGCAGGAGCAATCCAGAGGTCATCCGGCAGCTGCAGGTTTACAACAAGTACCTCAGCCGCCCCCGCCTACCGGGACGCGGCTTCCGCAGCCTATGTCGAGACGTGCAAGCTTTTGGAGACCATCCAACAGATGGCTGCGGGGCTTCGCAGAGAAACAGCGCTCCCGCGGCTCGGCAACATTGTGTCCCGGATTGCGGCGGGAGCCGAAATTCCTGTAGTCGATCCGATGCCGAGGCTGTTGATATTCCCCTCCGAGTTGGAAGCGGGAAAATTCGAGCGGCAGGTATCAACCTGGAGCAGCCACCTTGCGAGACTCCGGAGCGCGTTCCCGGTCTACTGCGTCGACGACCCGAAAACTGCCGCCCTGGTTCGTCATACTCTTTAGCCCGCTGGGCCGACCTTGTTGGCATCGCTGTCCTCGTGGAAGGCGATCGAGGAATTCGATGGAGGTTTTCGCGTTGCCGAGAGCGTCCCTATGGCTTCGGCCCAATTGAATACGCGCCTTAGACCTTGCGGCCTCAACTGGAACATCCGCTTCGGGCTCGGGCACCGCAAGCGACGGGTGTTCAAGTCGTCTCCTAGCGCGGTCTCATGGGCAGATTTACGTCCACGGTCTTCGCTGCACCCGGATAGATAATCTCCGCTGACCTCACCCATTTTCCGAGTTCACCAATATAATGATTGATCGATGGGCTGGATCTTAACGCCTCAATCGTCGCGAGAAGCTCAAGGTAGACGTGGTTCAATTGAACTTTCTCCCTTCGAGAGCTCTCAATGGTGATCGACATGTGCGACCAGGCTCGATCAATTGCCTGTTCGCTTGCGTGCTTCCGACGATCTGAGACGTGAGCGGCCTTCTTGTCCGCTACGTATTTAATGACTTCTCGCCTTCGCACCGGTGTCCCCAAAACCGCAATCGCGAGGCCTTCCAGATACTCGGAAAGAGAGACATCGGCATTGTCGCGATAGCTCCAGATGGCTCCAGCCAACGGTGGCACCCCCTTCACGGAGAACTCAGCGGCCACACCTTCAAGGCGGTCCCCGGCCCAAGGATAGTTGCCGCACGTCACCAGCACGGCAGGATGGATCGGATTGAAATCCAGCATCCGCGCGCGAACTCTCAACTCAGTGCTCGGCGGCAACAGGCGCCCCATATTGAACAAGTCCTTCTCGGACAGCAGGCGTCGCAAAATAGTGCTTCGCGCCCGGATTTCGGCAGGCACCTCCGCCAGGTTTTCCGTCATCTCTTTGGTGACGAACCGAAAATCTTCCACCGTGATCCGCGCCAGATCGAAGTCTGCTTCCGAGAGGACGCGGTCCGGGGATTTCAGCCGAAACTGCGGCTTCAGCAAATACGAGAACAATGGGGTGGCGGAATTGTTCATCACGGGTCATTCGATTCCGGCGTTTGTTACGAGAGAGAGAGGGCAGTGACCAGAGTGGTGTCGTGGCGAGTTTTATCGAACCAGCCCTCCAGGTTGGCGACGGCTAGTCTACAGGCTCGGCCCATTGTGCAAGGGCAAACATGGTGGCGAACAGGATCGTCATCGTTGCCGCGACGATGCAGCCTACGCCGGTGAGATCCCACACAGGCACGACCAACTCTTGGAGCACGCGCGACCTTGGATGGTTTAGGTAGACGGAGCAACCTATAGCAAAAATACCAAGGATCACCGTTATCAGCAGCAACTTCAACGCAGTGGTCATTAGCCTGTCGGCGGCCCTTGTTCGGAACAACAGTGCGCAGGCGATGGCCAGGAAGGATGCGATGGCAATGCCGGTCTGCTCTGCGTGTCCAGCATATTGAGGTCGCAGGATCGATGTGCCCGTGAACACATCAAACCACGCTGTGACAAATGAGATGATCAAACTAGGCGTGACACTGGCGAGCGTTCCGAGAAAACCCGAGATCTTCATTTTTTGGGTTCGCCGAACAGGGGCATTGGAATCGCCGACAACAGACGGTCCTTTTTGTCACGGAATTCATAATAGGCGGGCACCGGGGCCCAGCTTTTGAAATCGCCGGTCACGTTCCATTCGACCGACCCGTCGGCAGACAGCGGCACGCCATCCTTGTTGGTCGCAAAGAATGCCGGAGCGAAAAACTGCTCCTGCTCGGGGAATCTCGGCACGACCTTCACATCGTCGATATTGCCCTTCGTCCGCCCCGCATACTGTTTCGCGGAGTACGAAAAGAACGTCTTGAAGTGCCTCGTCCCCTCGGTGCGGAGTCCTATCCTCCCCACTAGCTCCAGCATGGAGTCATGGGAATTGTCAGGATCACTGGGAAAGAAGATGCGCACTTCGTCCGTCCAGCCTTTTGGGGGGAGCTCGCCATCCGAAGAGCTTACCTGCTTGGCCGTTGCGCCATGCCTGCAGAAATCGCCTTCGTCGTTGCGCTCATCGTCGCGCGCTGTCCCCATGAACTGCGCAGGCGTGCGCTCGCCGCTGTGGCCGTACTCGATACAGCCGTTGATCGGCCTGGGATTCAGGTCGTCGCTCATCCGCGGTGTCTTGGCCTCTTCCGTCGCTGGAACGTACGACTGGAAAGGGCCTGCTATGAACCACGTCACCATCAGGTCGCTATTCGGGTCGAGGTTGGAGACGCAGGACACATAGCGCCGCATGTTGTCCACCGTCTCGACCCAGGAACTGGTAAGAAAGTTGAAGTTGCCTACATGGTGAGGCTGTGGGGCATCACCATCCTTGCAATCCTTTGCCTGAGTAGCCGGAGCCGGAAAAATACCCGAAGCCAAGACCAAAGCCAGTATAGAAAGCCGCGAGCAGTACATTTGTCTTCCCCCTACCTGGCGGATTAATGTGCCAGAACGTCCGAAAACTGCAATCTTGCTTGACCTTCATCGACAAGCGGACGCGTGCCGCCACCTCCCTTCCGTCACGCGAAGGACCCAGACGGCGTGCGTGGCGCAATCTTCTATCTGACGAGCGGCGAGATCGCGTGGATTGTCCCGCCGTGATGGGATCATCTATTCGTCGAGCGCGGCGCTGGCGCCATCGATATCTGCAAACCCTGGGATGATGTTACCGGCCAGCAGCTTCTCCTTCGACAGCAGCCCGGCGTCCTCGAGCGCCTCGAAATCCGGCAGCTGGCGCAACGTGTCGAGCCCAAACTGCGACAGGAAATTTTTCGTCGTCACATAGGTGTAGGGCGCGCCCGGTTGCGGCGAGCGCGGCCCGGAGGCGATGAGGTCCTGCGCCCGCAGCACGCCGATGAGATCGCGCGACACCTCCTTGCCGAAAAAGCTCGACAGCTCGCCACGCGTGATCGGCTGGAAATAGGCAATGCACATGAGGACAAGCGCCTCCGTCTGCGTCAGCTCTTTTGCACCCTCCGCCGCCGGCGTGCCGAAGGCGACGTGGATGGCGTCGGCAAAGACCTTCTTGGTCCGGTGCTGCCAGCCGCCAGCGACCGCGACCAGTTCGTAAGGGCGGCCGGCGAGCTCGGCGCGGATGTCGTCGATGATCAGCTCGAGATTGCAGTTTCTTCCCACCACCCGCGCGAGGACACTACGTGTCACCGGTTCATTTGCCGCAAAGATCACAGCCTCGACCCGGCCCATCCACTCGCGCCAGCGCAGCTCGGCCGGCAAATGTTCGAGTTCCGTGTCCAGCAACGGCGGCTGATCGTTTGCTTTGCGGCGAGCAGACGCTTCGCTCATCGCTACAGTCCAAACAGCCGGAAGCTGGGGCGGCCGGAGAGCTCGCGCACGACCTCGAGTTGCTGCAGCCGCTCGAATAGGCGTCGAGCCGCAAAACGCGACAGGTTCTTGGTCGTCAGCGAGCCAGAAACAGCATCGTCGTCGAGCAGTCTTTGGATGACATCGCCGGCCCCCTTTGCTCTGAGCTTCGGCGCCAAGGTAATGAGCCGTTCGGCCCGACGGCCAATCTCGGTTGCCAGCCGGCAGGCCTCCGCCGCCGCGTGGGCCAGCGCCACGCAGACCGCCCGCTCAAAGCTTTTTTCCCCGGGGCGGATGCGCTTGCTGCCGGACTCGGCGCGAAAAGGCGGTAGTGCAAAGGCCTGCGTCATCGACAGTGGCAGCGGCCGCGGCCAGCGCAGGCTTTGCGCCAGCACCAGGTCGGCAAGCCACCAGGCAAACAGCTCGGCATCGGGCCGCATGGCGACCGTGTGAGCGGCGATCGCCGCGGCGGCGAATGGCGCCGGCCGCGACGACCGCGCCAGTTTTTCGATCTCCGTGCAGAGCGCCGCAAGCGCGGCGCCGTCCCAGGCGAACCCGAGCATTTCGACAATCTTGGCAAGCCGGTCAGGGGTAGCGACGGGCGGCTGCGCGGAAAACTGCCGCCAGGCACCAAGGATCGCGCCGGCGGGACCGGGATCGGCGCCGGCTCGGCGCAGGTGCCAGGCATCGCGCAACGCGGCTTCGTCCTCGGCGCGGCCAGCCAGCCGCATGCTGGCGGTGGCACATTTCAGCGCCAGCCGCTGACGCCAAGCCCCGGCCCAGGCAGGCTGCGCCCGGGCGAGCATGTCGAGCGTGCCCAAGGCGGCGCCGGCCTGGAAGGCGGCGTAGGCGTCGCTGGGCGCGCCGCCGGCGGCGAGCGCCCAGGCCGGAACGGCGGGCGGCGCGGAGGAGCTGGCGGTCGCGGGATCGAGGCGAATCATGATTTGGAGCGTAAAGCGCTCGTGCGCTTTGTGCCATAATTTTCGCGCCAAAACGCACAGCCTGTCGGCAACATAAAACGAATGATAATGTTGCCTTATCGTTCGTTTTGCTCTCTAAGTGAGAAATGGCTGTTTTCATCGAGCAAAAGCCGAAAAAGCACTCTCAGGAGAGCTCCGGACCGTCCCACAGCACGGCTGCGCACGACGATGCGGGCGCGCGGCTGTCGGTCGAGCCGCAGGACGCGATCGCTGACGACTTGCCCGACATCATCGACGTCGTCCTGGCGATGGGGACAACGCCGGAAGAACCGCCGGCCGAAGCTCCCTCCCCTCTTCCGGACGTCGCCAATCCGCGCCTGCCGGCGCATCTCGAGGCGCTTGCTGGGCGCGCCCGTGACTATGTCGAGGCGGCGAGCTCGGCCAACACTCGCCGCGCCTACGCCGCAGACTGGAAGCACTTTGGCGCCTGGTGCCGCCGGCAATATTTTGACCCGATGCCGCCGGATCCGCAGATGGTCGGGCTCTACATCACGGCGCTGGCTTCTGGGTCTGGAGGGGATAAAAAAACGGTTGCGACGATTGAACGGCGTCTGTCCTCGCTGACCTGGAATTATGCCCAGCGCGGTCAGCCGCTGGACAGAAAAGACCGGCATATCGCCACTGTGCTGGCCGGCATTCGCAACAGCCACGCCAAGCCACCTGTGCAGAAGGAGGCCATTCTCCCCGAAGATCTCATTGCCATGCTGGAGACGCTCGATCGAGGCACGCTGCGCGGCTTGCGCGACCGCGCCATGCTGCTGCTTGGCTTTGCGGGCGGACTTCGCCGCTCGGAGATCGTCGGGCTCGACGTGGCCCGTGACCAGACCGAAGACGGTCGTGGCTGGATCGAATTCTTCCCTGGCAAAGGCGTCCTGGTCACGCTGCGCGGCAAGACCGGTTGGCGCGAAGTTGAGATTGGCCGCGGTTCGGCGGACGCCACCTGCCCTATCGTGGCCCTGGAGGCGTGGCTGAGACTGGCACGAATAGGCTATGGGCCGCTGTTTCGCCGTGTCACCGCCCAAGGCAAGGCGGTCGGCGCCGAGCGGCTCAACGACCAGGAGGTGGCACGGCTGGTCAAGCGCGCGGCACTTGCTGCCGGCGTGCGGGGTGATCTGCCGGAAGGCGAACGCGGCCAAAGGTTTTCGGGACATTCGCTGCGAGCCGGTCTGGCCTCCTCAGCCGAGGTCGACGAGCGCCATGTGCAAAAGCAGCTCGGCCACACCTCGGCTGAAATGACCCGCAAATACCAGCGCCGTCGCGATCGGTTCCGCGTCAATCTCACCAAAGCGAGCGGGTTGTAGCAGGAAAGCGCCCTCCCCTGCCCCGAACCAGATGTCCAGAAAGACCAGATGACGATCTGGTTTGAGTTGGCGCCGCAAGCCGCCAACTCGTTAAAGGGCCGTCATAGCCAGGATAGCTGGTCTTTCGGCAACCGTCCGCTCGGATCGAATACCGTCACCTTGTGCGGCAGATCTGGCCCCCAATCCCAAAGCACGAGATTGCAATCTTCTGCCTCGGCGCCCGGCGCAAAGCTTGGCACCAGAATGCCGGCAATGCCTCGAGAACGCAGGCGGTCATGGACATCCCATGAAGCCGGGCGTTCCCCGTTGCTGAGCGCCGTCGCCCAGGCGCACGACACCTCGTCGAGCGTGACGGACGCTTCTCCCCTCCCCTTCCCCGTTGTCAGGTCCACAATGGCCTCGCAATCAACCTCGTAGGAACACAACACGCACGGATCGATCCGATGCGCGAAGCCCTGATTGGCTTCCTTGACCGCCGTCATGATGGTCAGGGCCAGGTAGAGTGCGGGCACACCTTTGGGATTAAAGCGCGCACCCCTGATCGCGGCTCCCTCACCGGAAGTCGGTTTGAAAGCCCAACGCGGATCATGTGCCCTGTAGCAGGTTCCAACGAACCTCAAGCAAAGCCGCCAAGCGCCATGTGATCGAGATAGTCACGAACGGCACCAGCCTTGCCCTCTTTCACGAGCGCTTCGGCGGTGCGCCCTCCGAATGCCGCAAGCGGCTGGGCTCGATACCACGCCATCGCCTGGTCCTTTCCCCCCGCCCAATCCGTCACGCGGCTGATGATCTCAAGCATCTCACGAAGTCGCCCCTGTGTTTTGGCGGCGCGGCTGCGCTCCAATCGATAAAGGGTCTCGCGAGCAAGGCCGGCCGTCTCGGCCAATTGGCCCTTGGACATTCCAAAGCCATCCGCCACCTGGTCGACAGCAATGTTCCCGGCCGGATCCATATAAAGCAAAACCAACGGTGCGTTCGGGGCGATTTTTCTGAGTGCGTGGCCCACAGCTTACATCCTGTCATATCAGACGTCACAAATACTAGGCAAAACATAAGGCACTTTAACGTTAGCATCAAGTCTCGCAACCGAGGCGACCACCGACGAGGCTGTTGGATGGCCCGCTCGCGGCTGATCAAGAGCATTCCCCTGCCTCGACTTACGACGTGACAGCACGTGACCCAGTACACCGGCTAAACAGCTTGGCCTTGAGCGGGATTGATCAACGACCAGGCCCGTCCCTCCCCAATCAATCCCAGCCTTTCCGTTTCATGCTGAGCCGCAGTGCCTCGCTGATCTCAGCGGATCTTGGGCCGCTGGCCGGCCCATCCTGATGCGCGCTGTCCTTCCAGAGCGGCTTGCCGGCGTTCTGGCTGGTCTTTGCATCAAGCCTTGCACGCAGCAGCGCCATGACCATCGGCCACACCGAAAACTGGCCGTTGCGAGCCCGCTCCGTCAGGTTCCTGAGATAGCCGCCCCGACTGTTGATCTGGTCGGTTCGCTGCAGCATCGCAGCTATCGTGATAGCCGCGTTTTCAGGCCCCATCACCTGGACCGCCTCCTGCCATGCGCTGGGGCTGACCCCCATATGGGGCCGGGCCAGTTCGGCCGCCGCAACAAAGTCGCGCCAGGTTCGGATCTGGGCGCCGCGGCCCATGTTCAGGATTTCCGGGCAGGCGTCCAGCACCATTCCCAGGGGCAACTCCCTTTTGGGCAGGCTGTGCACATTGTTATCGTGCCCGGCGCTGCCGCTCGCTTCTTTCTCGTTATCCTGGCGTTCTTCAGTTTCATCGTTAGAATGAGAGTCTGGGTTTGAATTCTGTATGTGGCGCTCGAAATGGGACTCATTGGCGTTCATATTTTGTGATTTAACGAATGTTTCCAGCAGTTGATGCACTTCGGCCCAGATGTCCTCCAACTCGTCGGCAACCGACTCCAGCAACTGGCGTGAGGCTGTCCGCGGCAATCGAGCGACCGCCGCCTCATACCGCTTCTGAAACCGGCGCCAATCACACGGAACCTGTTCATTGAGCCCTGCATCGATCATCTTGACGATGTCGCGCCGGCAGATGGTGAGACGCTCCTTGACCAGCCTGTAGGCCTTCCGCTCGGCTTGCACGGCGGCCGCCAACTGCTTGAATTCCTCGGCACGAGCCACGATTGGCGCAAGGTCGAAGCCATAGGCCTGCTCGATCTGCCCGCCCTCCCCCTTGCGAGCAAAGCGTTTGCCATTCGGGCTGTCACGACGGATCACCAAGCCACACGTCACAAGGACGGACAGGTGGCGCCTAAGCGTCGCCGGCGACATGCCGTTGGCACGCCGGATCAGCTGCTCGTTGGAGGGAAACACGACCAGGCCCCCCTCCCCGGAAAGATCATCCTCACGGTGAAACGACAGCAGCGCATTGAGGATCGCCAGCGAACGATCGGTCGCGCCTATGGCGTCCCTGGCCTCTGTGATGTCTCGAAACGCCTGCCATTTAGGCACCACAGTCGTTCGGTCGATCGCCTTTGCACCTGCCTGGCTTGCCATCTGGGCAAGCGTCATTGACCGCCGCCCAAAGGGCGTCGTTGAGATATGCGTAACCATTTTCCCTTTGCCTCTAGTCAGACAAAAGAAATCTGCTCGCCAGACGACGCCTAATAGCACTTGACAGTGATTCGCGGATTTGCGATTCTCGGCTTGCTACAGACCTGAGAAGGGCTTCCGTGACGGTGACGTTCGGGGGCCTTTTTCTTTTGCGGTTCAGTCTCCTGTTGTCTTCCTGGATTCCGTCTCTCGGAACGCCTCGAACAGTTCCTCGAGCCTGCCGGCAATGAAAGCACCGAACGCCGAGGCCTCCCTGGATTTAAAAGCCAGGGTGAAAACCTTCCCAGTATCGGTGATCCTTGCCTTTACGGAATTGTCTTTTGTCGCCCAGGCCCTTTCCACGGCCCTCGTCGGCGTCGATTTCGCACCGTGGACGGTTGCCGCCAGCAGTTCATAAAGGGCCTGGAACCGCGCATCGCTGCCGGCTTGCTGGAACTGGGCGGACTGGACATGCGCCTGCGCCCTGGCGGCATTGGCCGGATGCTCCATGAGCTTGGCCAACTGCCACCAGCGGTCACGGCCGATCCCCTTGGCCGCCCCGATGGCCATGATGACGGATTCGGAGACGTTGCTCGACACGGACCGCATCTTGGAGAAGGTCGTATCGTCGAGCGTCAAGGCCGATTTAACGATATCGGCCGAATAGCCCTGCTTGAGCAGGCGCTCGGCAAACAGCGTCCGCTCGACAAAGGACAGGTTGGCGCGAGCCGCATTCTCCTGGCCCTGGGCGACGACGTGATCGCGATCGTCCATTTGCTTGACAACGGCTCGCACTGGGCGCCCCAACGCACGTGCGACCCTGACGCGCCGATGCCCGAACACGGTCTGGTAGCGCCCGGGGGAAGCCGGATGCGGCCTGACCAGAATGGGCGAATCCTGTCCGCGCTCCTGGATCGCCCGCACCAACTCGGAGAATTCCTGCTCATCCTCGCCAATCCGGTCCGACACAAACGAGGTGTCCACCAGCTCTGGGTCGAGATCGACAACCGAGCTTTTCGACAGCTCTTCAAAGGACTGCATGATGGATCGCGATGCGCCGCGAACAGCGTAGCTCGACACATCCCTGGTCTGCTCCACCGCAGCGGACCCCATCACGCTATCGAAAATGTCCTTGCGCGCCATTCAGCCCCTCCTCAAATCAGCTACCAGTCTGATTTTGTGGACAAAAATCTGCGTTTTTACTGCAGTAAAATTCATCGCCATCACGCCCTCCCCCACGCGCGATGGACGAGCGAGACGATTTCGGAATTGACCGCGTCGAGCGATTCCATCGCCCGATCGTAGGTCGTGCGCGTGAACGATGATTTCTCGACTTCGTAGAGTGTCTGCTTGGTAAGCCCGGCGTCCGATATGGCGGTCGACTTCAGCATCGGATGTTCCAGGATCTGGCCGGCCAGCATCGATTGCATAAAGCCCACCATCTGGGCCTGCGGGATGTCGGTGGGCTCGTAACGGGTGATCAGATAACGGAACCAGTCGAGTTGGATCTCGGCTCCGGCTCCCTTGATGGTTTTCAGAATGCCGCCGAGCATCAGCAGAAACTGGCTCATGGACATGAGATCGAGCATTTGGGGGTGAACCGTAATCAGCACCGACGTCGCGGCCGACATGGCGGTCAAGGTGAGATAGCCGAGCTGTGGGGGACAGTCGACGACGACGACGTCATAGCGATCGTCGACGTCACTCAAGGCCCTGGCTATGCGCAAGAAGAACTGGCGGCCGGCATTGGATGATTTGTCCTGCATTGCCAACGGCGTATCGTACTCATATTCCTGAAGTTCGAGATTTGCAGGAACAATGTCGAGGCCGGGGAAATTCGTCGGGACGATGACGTCGGCTATGGACCTACGCTCCGCATCATAGCGGATCGCCTCATAGAGCGAGAGGTTCCGGTCGAGTTCCGGCTGGAAGCCGTGAAGTGCCGACAAAGACGCTTGCGGATCGAGATCGATGGCAAGCACGCGATGGCCGGTAAGTGCCAGGTGCTGGGCGAGGTGAGCCGCGGTCGTGGTCTTGCCGCTTCCTCCTTTGAAATTGACCACCGCGATGACCTGCAGCTTATCTCCAGGCTTGCGGTGCGGGACGTATTTCTTAACCTCCGTCCTGCCATGCTGGTCGAGGAAATGGCGAAGCTCCAGCATCTGGTCCGCCGTATAAGAGCGTCGACCCGACTGCGCTTGTTCGGGCAGGGGCCCCTTGCCTTCGAGATGGAGGCGCTTCAGATTGTTTTGCGACACACCAAGATAGTGCGCTACCTCGGCCATGGAGAAGGTGCGCAGGGTCTTCGTGGCGTTCGGAGGAAACTTCTCCATGCGCAGCTGATTGAGCCGACGCGATATCTCCGCCCCGTGCTCGAGGATCTTGTCGTCAAACTCAAAGCTGGGCAACCGCATCGCGATGTTCATACTTCCGGAAACCTGAATTGGCGCTTTTTGGTGGGAAACAGACCAACAACCGCCATTAAGCTCCGATTCGCCATCCCGAGCAAGAGCTTTTGGGTTAACAGGAGGTTAACGGCCCGAGCGGTCAACACGCCGGTAAAAACGTCTGCTGGAGAGAGCTACCACGCTGTTTCGATTTAGGTTTTTGTGGAAATTTACTGCAGTAAAGTACAAACAGTAAAGTTGCCACCACTGTCGCTCCAGCGGCGGGAAAACGGGAGTCATTCGACCCCGGGGGCGAGATATCTGTGCATGGGGCCGGGGCCCTGGTGTCAGTCAGCCGCACCCATGACCTGGCGGCCAGGCGTGTTGATCAGCAGCAGCCCTGCAAGTTCACGGCTGACTGGCCCAAGCGCCTGGCATAACGCAGCGCGAACGCGTGCCGGACGGCCATTCTATGCCAGGCGCGCCGCTGGCGACAAGCGGCTGCTGCCAAGGCGACGGCTGCTGAGACGGTCATGAGCGCCAGCCCCGCCGTGTCATAAGCCAGCGCATCGCGCAGGTTAAATTGCGTTGTAGTGACCAAATGCGATTACCGGCTCGTAGACGATATAGGTCCTGGTGATAGCTTCCTTGTGCCTCCTCAACCCTGTCATCTGCGATACCCCGGACAAGCTGTTGCTGCTCGAGTCATTGGCTTCGTCCACGGCCTCTGGCCCGCGTTCGCGTTCTCGGCTCCGAGCAGGCAACATTGCAAGACACTGCCGCTGCGATGCCGAGCCTCAATCGGAACGTGCCGCTAGTCGACGGCAATTTCGGTCCGGGCATTGTTTGGTCTCCTGGCACCTCGAGCGGAGCTGGTGAAAAGCAGGCCGCTCACGGAAAGGATCACGAGGAGCGCGCCACTCGCCATCCATATCGACGGAACCTCCGCAAGAAAGGCCCAGCCGAGCAACACAGCGATGATGGGGTTGACGAAGGTATAGGTCGCTACGAAGGTCGGCGTGACTTTGCGGAGCAGCCAGATGTAGGCGGCAAAGGCGATCACCGTTCCGGCAACGGTGAGGTATGCCCACCCAGCGACCGACAACGCCGTGATCGAGGAGGGGTGAAAAAGGCTCACTTCACCCTTGGCGGCACCGACAACCGCCAAGGCAGCGGCGCCAGCCCACAATTCGATGATAGACATCACCAATGGGCTGCTGGACGTTGGGGACTGTTCGGATACCACCGTTCCGACGCTCCAGGACAGGGACGCGCCAAGCAGCAAGAAAATGTCGATGAAGTGCACCGCCCCGATTCCGCCACCGCCTTCTTCCCAGGCTATCAGCGCAACGCCAACGACACCGGGGACGAGAAAGGTCAGTGACAAGGGGCTTGGCCGATCGGGACGTCGGAGGCCTGTCTGAAGCGCCGCAATCCACAAGGGAATGGTCGCCAGCATGATTGCGGCCAGGCCTGTTGGAACACGCTGCTGAACGTTGGCAAGGATGCCGTGGCATCCGACGAAGAAAAGTAATCCGCATATGACGCCGTATAGCAGGGACCTCCTTGACGGAGGTCTCGCACCGGATGCTGCGGCAATGATGAAAACGATCAGACCACCGACCAGGCAGCGCGCCGCCATCAGCAGGAATGGCGGCAGTGATTGCAGGGCCAGCGTCAAGGCCAGGTAAGTCGAGCCCCAGATGAAGTAGATGGCGCCGAAGGCAGCTATCAGGAGAAAACTTGCGCTGGGGAGCTTCATAGGCGTAAAACCTCTTATGAGGTTAGAATTCGGAGATCGCGCTTGGGTTCCCCGCACAACCTGAAAAAGCGGCAGCCGACCGATGTCGCAAAGGAGGATCTAGCGATCCGCTTTGTCAACACGGTCGCCTGGCGCCTGCGGCAAGCCACTGAGGAGCGGCTTCCCACGACCGCGGCACTGCTGGATTGGCTTGATGAAAACGGCGTGCGCATTTCCAACGATGCTGCTGAACTCACGCGGGGGAGGGGAGGGCACTTTCAAGGGGCCCAAACCGCATATGCAAGCGCCATAGCGCTGCGCGAGACGATCTATGCACTCCTGGTGGCACAGATCAGAAATGTCAGTCCCGTTGCCGACCACGTCCAGGCATTCAATCGTTTTCTGCATCACAGGCCAGCCGCTTTGCTGGAATGGCGTGCCGGGAAATTCGGCTGGAACGGCTCGCATCCAAATGAACTCGATTTTTGCACGCCGATCGCCATCTCCGCGGCTGAACTCATGACCGGCCCGCGGGCAGGACGGGTCAAGCAATGTGCCGACGATCGCGGCTGCGGCTGGTTGTTCATCGATGAGAGCCGGGCGCAAAACCGTCGTTGGTGTTCCATGGGAGACTGCGGCAACCGCGCCAAGGCGTCGCGCCATTATGCCAGGATCCGCGAGACCCGAACCGGGAACTGACGCCATGGCAGCCCCCACAGATGTTGCTGTAAAAGCAGGTGGCCCTGAGTCACGCCTATCATAGCGTCAACTGTAGCGGGCCATTTCGCCACAGTTCAGTGACAGGATACCAGCTGGCATGGGGTTTGCCGGAGGGGTGTAAGGTCGTATCCTACATCGCGCAAGCTGGATCAGACACTATGTGCAACGACTACGAGCAACACATTCTGTGGGCTGAATACTGCAAGATGATGCAGAGGCTCGAACTCGGGATGCCTACCGGGCAGAGCGAAGGCGATCTGCCCCAGGCCGACGACATCAAGATCAACGATGTCGGCCCGGTGATGCGCGCCGCCGGCAATGGCATCGAACTGGTGCCTATGAACTTTAGCTTCCCGCCATCGAGCCCGCGCGGCGGACCGGTTTTCAATTTCCGCTCCGAAGGCCGAAGCTTTGCCAATAGCAACCGCTGCCTCATTCCGGCCTCGGCATTCTTCGAGTTCACGGGCAAGAAATATCCGAAGGCCAAACATCGCTTCACAATGAATGATGAGCCGTTCATGGCGATCGCCGGCATCTGGCGGGAAGGGCAGGGCGGAGCGCCAGCGGCCTTCACGATGCTGACAACCGGTCCCGGACCAGACGTTGGGCCCTATCACGACCGGCAGATCGTCGTGTTGAGCCCGCATAACTGGGCGCACTGGATCTACCTTACCAAGACCGAAGCGGAGCTGCTTCAACCGTCGCCTGCAGGCACACTGCATGTTGAAACGGTTCGGCCAGGAAGCGACTGATGAGCGCTGCTGGCGGGGCCCAGATTGAAGCCCCTGCTGTTCGGTGACAGGCCCACGACTGCGTACAGGCGCGGCGTCAGCCAGCCTGGTTGGCGGTGGCATTTTCTTTCCAGCCGTGGCGCAGACCAGCCCGGCCAATGCCGGAGAGCACGGCGACCGACAGCTACACCACGTTCGGGACACGATCCAGCCAGCGTGCATCGGCGGGCCTGATCGTCACGGAGGCGACGCAAATGTCGCCTATGGAAAAGGGTAGCAGATCGCGCGCTCAAAGCACGTCGTCGTTGCGTTTCTTTCCCTTGCCTGCAAAACAGCTTCTGGGGGCGAATCCGGTTACCTGGGTCTCGAACCCGCACTAGAGGGAACATTCTGCCTGACAGTAAATTTGTTTAGCGATACCAGAAATGTCGTGCGGAACGATGAACAGACGATCTGCTTGGCGGATTGGAGCCATCGGCATCGGGGGACTTGAGTCGCCGGGTCTGAGATAAAGCGCATTGGTATCCGAGGAAACCTGATGTACCAAGAAACAACATATTGCTCGGCCTGGCCTTTGGCGTTTCCTTGGCACTTGTGCTTAGCGTCATTGAGTGCAGCCCTAAAGTAAGTTCAGCATCGCTATGTCCGCAGACGAGACCAAAAGAGCCAAACTCGAACGCCTGATATCATCCGTACCGAAGCACGAATTCGAGTTTCTGATGAAGCTCGGAAAGCTCAGCAGGCAAGAAGCACAGGCGCTCGTCGAGAAGCACAATGGCGATCGCGCCCGGATATATGCTGACTTGGCGGCCATAAGAACATTCAGATGGTAGGGACACATTGCCTGCGAGTTCCTCTAAGTCGAGCACGACGCCGACCCTGGGACGGCAATCTTGCGCCATCCCCATTCTCTCTACTCCAGCGTCGCTATATGGCGGTATGACGGCACCATCTAACGCATGACGAAAGGGCTAGGGCCGCCGACGAGCCCTGCCGACGTCCCGCTCCGGACGGCTCCAGCTCGCTGCCGCGAGGGGAGGGATCGTGCTGTATCGAGTCGCCGCAGTCGGCATTCCCGACGCTGCTCTAGCATGCCGTCCTTCAGCCTCTGCGTTCCGCTCTCCAAACAGGTCTGAACAGCAAGTCCGCAATGCTCGGTTTGCACTCGATCCCTCCCGGTCCCGGCGATGGTGGTGGTCGTCCGATAGGCTTAATTGCGCTGTAGCTAATATAAGATATACCAAGCCTTGCGGGAGGCCCCCCGACCGCGATGGCCGGTGCGGCCCGCATCCCAACATCCCAGACCGCGCCGGCCATTCCAGCTCGTGTCCAATGAAAGATGTAGCTCGCGCTAACAAAAGCTGCTTGCATGTGGATTTGACAGCCCCGCGATGAGCGTGCCGCGCGCCGGAGGCATCGGCGCTGCGCCATGCTTTGGTGGCGGACACCCAGCGTTTGCCTCAAAGGGCTACGATGAGGGTTTGCAGGCTAGCAGCTAAAGGGAGATGGAAATCACCCAGGCGCCGGCGCCGCGGAAGGATGGGCGGTCGAACACGCAAGGGTGCGGGGAGCCGGCCCGGCGGAATCCCTGGGAAGGGTCAGCCGGCGCCCAATGGCCGTGCAGAGCCAGCCCCTTGCTGCCGGACGGCAATGCGCCCCTCGCTCAGGAGGCATCTGGATGCCAAGTTGCTCCTACATACAGATGTCAACTGTTTATATAGCTGCATTCGAAACCCGCATATTCCGTCATGCCTCGTAGATCGAGCACGCGAACACGGCCTTGCCGGAATTCGAGAAATTTACGCTCGCGCAGTTCGCGCAGCATCCTGTTGACATGAATCGGAGTGAGGCCGAGGGCGTCCGCGAGATCGTACTGGGTCAGAGGGCATTCATAGCTATCGCGGGTGACGAAGCCTATGTGTTCCAGGCGCGTCCTCAATTCGAGGAACAGATGTGCGGTCCGCGCCAGGGCACTGCGTCGACCAACATTGGTGAGATGTTCAGCGATGACGGCCCCCTTGTGCCCAAGAGCCGCGACGACCAGGGAGAAAAGATGGGGGGATTTCATGGCTGCGAGCGTAAATGTCTTGGTCGAGGCTACCAAGACGTTCAGTTCGGTTCGAGCAACAAACGTTTCAAGCGCGCCACCCCCGCTCGACCGGGACAGGACGAGATCGCCTTTCAAGGCAAAATCAAGGATCTGTCGCTGCCCCCCTGCAAGTTCGTGCGACAGGCAACCCCAGCCCGACTCGACTATGAATACGCGATCATTGTCCTCACCCTGGCTGAAAATGACCGTCTCGGGTGGATAACGCTTCGGTGTGAACCCCAGCGTCTTCATGAGCGCCGAATCTTCGTCGGCAAGCCTGATATACGATGACCGCTTTTCATTCCCGCCCAAAGACTGTGAAGCGTACAACATCTATAATCCCGCCCGATGTCTTCCTTTCTATCCCCAACGGATCGAATGTACATTAAATTTGGCGTGATGGGTACCTGTGCGACGTCGCAGCTACCAGCATGCGAAAGCAAGCGTTGTACGTCGCAACCCCGCAGCTAGCTTTTATTTCTTGTGAAAGTTTCTTGCATGGAATCGACTATTTCGGCGGCGATGAAGCTGCTGCGATTGTCCACTTGGCCGGCGGCATTCCGCAAGGTATTTGATGCGTCCTTGAGCAACCCTCTTATCTGTCTTGCCGACAACAATTCCGATGCCTCAAGTTCAAGCAGCACCGATTCACTTACGTGCAACGCGGCAAGGGCAACAGCTCGAGGCCTGGTGGCTAGTAATTTCAAGAGATCACTGCTGGGCCTAGTACGAGATTTCTTTTTTGCCATAGTATGCTTCTCAACTGTCCGGACAAGAAGGGTGTTTGGACTCACATCACCTCGCCTTGGCGATTTTAATCGCGATCCGCGGCGACAAACGAGATTGGAAAAGCTCAATCTGTGCGTCCCTTTAGACATATTGTAAGCATGCTATCCCGGTTTGGAGCCACGACACAGAGGCAGGCATACCGAATTAGCCGTAGCTTGCCCTTCCACCTTGGGACACCACGATACCGCCGTCGCCGCTGAGACGTCGCATCGGAGAACGGCGACAAGTCGTTCATCAGAGAAACCATGGTCACTCCCCAGCTCACGGGGTCGCCGCTTGCCGTCCGGGACGGGTCTCGCCACCTTCGATCGGGCGCGTACATCGCTGGCCTGCCACGCTGTCGAATTCTTCCATACCCAGCCGGATGAATAGTGTAGGGCAGACCGTGAGGCTTAGCCCAGAGCCCGCGCGGCGACGCTCTCACCCATGCCCAAAGCCGGCATCGGGAAAGATTCGATCTGCCCTTCGGTCTTGTCCAAATATTGCATCAAGGCCGTCACCAAGTGGTAGAAAATGCTGGCGGGAACCTCCGTCGCCTGTGATCTTCCGCGCTCGTCAATTCTGTCGATCCACAAGCCAAGGGGGGCGGGATCGATATGCCATCGAAAGAGGCGGGCAACACGGGCCTCTATCTCTGGTTTCAAATCAGGCCCGCCTATGCCGTCCAAGGCTATGGCTGCCTTGATAGCCTCGCATTGGGGCCAACTGCGGGAGAGCCGGTCGATGGGCATTCCCTGCCGCGACACAGCCGCGTAAGCCAGACCCGTAGCCCGATTCAAGCCGCTGGCGATCGCGGACGAATAGAGCTTCCGTGCATAACTGGCCAAGTCCTTTTGCCCGCTTTTTTGAGCGAAATCGATGAGAAGCGAGGCCCATTCGAAATGGTGGCCCGGTTCGGTCGACAGGCCTTTTTCTCCAGGCAAAGGTAGCCAGTCGACGTCGAAATTTTCCCCTACCGTCCAGCTCTCCTGGTCGAAGAAATGGCATCTGAAGAGATCGACCACGCGAGCCGACCGGCGCAGATAGGTGCGGTCGCCAGTAACGCCATGCCACGCAAGGAAAGCCTCCAGCATGTGCATGTGCGGGTTCGAAAACCGCATCCCGTTGGAGCCGGAGGTTTCCAGAAAGCCGTTCAGACGGTGGTCTTCGAGATGTGCGTCGATGAAATGGAATGTCTCTTGTGCCAGTCGCAAGGCCTCGCGATGGCCGCATCGATGAGCATGGCAAAGTGCCAGGAGCACGCAGGAATGATCGTATGCGTCCTCCGCAGGGTCAGCCACGCTGCCATTGACATTAAGGGTGCGCACCCAGCCACCACGGGTGGTACGGCCATATTTGGCAATGAAGTCGATGCCGTGGTCGATCAGCTCGTCGGCTGGTCCGGCCCAGCCGCGTTCCTTGGCCACCGCGAAGGCGTAGATCTGGCGAGCCATGGTGCGCATGCGCTTGGGCTTCCCCAGCGGCCTTGTGTCGAAACCGAGCGCCTCGTGAAAGCCGCCGTTCACATCATCGACCCCTACGGTGGACCAAAGCGGCAGGGTTTCGTTGAAGAGCCAATGTTCGACGCGCTT
Organism: Mesorhizobium sp. CO1-1-7; assembly: GCF_020164885.1. NCBI lineage: Bacteria > Pseudomonadati > Pseudomonadota > Alphaproteobacteria > Hyphomicrobiales > Phyllobacteriaceae > Mesorhizobium > Mesorhizobium sp. CO1-1-7. The sequence goes on from NZ_JAIUHA010000011.1 coordinate 183,442, forward strand.
GCGCCAGGAACCGTTGATGATGACCCGGTCTCCCGAGGGTGTGTACTTCGTCTCAAGCCGTCCGCTCTTTTCCAACTGCTCGACGACCTTCTTCACGTTCTGGCTGTGGCTGACAGGGGCGACGAACACCGCGTCCGGTGTCGCTACTACCGCCACCCCCGTCATGCCGATGACGGTCAGCAGCCTGCCTTGGCTTCTAAGGTAGGAGCTGTCGCAGTCCATGGCGACGATGTCGCCCATCACGACATTGCCATTGCCGTCGATCGGACTGGCTTCGAGCAGCGATTGCCACGACCCAAGGTCGTTCCAGCGGAAGGAAGCCGTAACCATGGCAATATCGCGTGCATGCTCCATGACGGCATAGTCTATCGAGGTGGAGGGGACGGCCGAGTAGAAACCCTGGGGGAGACAGATACCCGAGAGGTCCGTTCGTGCAGTCTTGTAGGCCCGTTCTGCAGTTTCCCAGATGTCCGGCTGCAACTCGAGAAATGCCCGGCGCATGGTGTCGGCACGAAACAGGAAAATGCCTGCGTTCCAGTAGAATCGTCCTGACGATACGTAGTTGCGCGCTGTCTCGGCGTTGGGCTTTTCGACGAAGCGCGAAACTGCAGCCACGCGGTCGTCAGTTGCTGCAACCTCGATGTAGCCGTATCCAGTTTCCGCATGCGTTGGCTTGATGCCGAACACGATGATGCTCCCTGACTCGGCGGCATGAACGCCCGACTCGACGGTCTCCCAGAATTGCGCGTCGGTCGATATTTCGTGATCGGAGGGAACCACTAGCACAAGTGCATCGCTGCCATGTTCCGATATTGTCTGCAGGGTGGCTATGGCGACGGCTGCGGCGGTATTGCGACCGACAGGCTCGAAGATCGGCTTACCGCCGTTCAGGCCGAGCGAAGCAATGTCAGAGATAACACGATCGGCATGTCGTTCGGAAGCGATCAGGTAGATTGGGGTCTGATTGTCGGGCCGCGCCTTGAGGCGCCGGACAGTCTTTGCGAGCATTGAACCGTCGCCCGAAAGGTCGTGGAATTGCTTTGGATTGTCTTCGCGCGAAAGCGGCCACAGGCGTGAGCCCACGCCCCCGCTCATGACAAAACACACCAGCTCGGATGCCATATTCGAGTCCCTTCTCAGAAATCTCTAACTACTGGCTCGACCTTTGGATCTTGGCGCAACTGCAGGTCGAGAGCATCGACCATGTCGTGGCGCCCTTTGGACGGAGCAGCGCACCAGAGCCGGATCATAGGCTTCTCCGAGAGGCTGTCACTGTGGCCCCGGCGAGGAGCTGGCAGCAGCGGCGTGAGGCAGGCAGACTGCGAAAAGCCATGCCGACATTCTGGACCAGGCCGCCAAGGAACAGCCCGGCGATTGGGCGCCAGGCAGCGATCAAATGGCTGCCCAAGTCACGTCCACTACCATCCAGCGCGGCGGCCGGCCCGACGCCGCGTCGTGATGCAATTGAGTTTGTAAAGGACACCTTCCGCTCCGAAATCGCTCACGAGGGAGGGTTTTAGCATGCTGCGGGGCGCCGGCCTCGTCAGGAATTCGGGCAGTCCTGACATCCAGATACGCTCCCCTCATCCAATAGGAGATGCCAATCGGCCGCCGAAAGGATGTCTCGTAGAGGCGAGAGCGTTTTGTATTCTGGCACATGCGTTCCATTCGGGCGCTCACGTTAAGGATTGGGCCGCAAAATGCCGCTTCCCGCATTGAGGTCCCCGTCGCGCGAACTCGTCGATGAAAGGCGCCTTGGCCGGCTGGTTCGGCTTCTTCAGGCCACGCAAGTCGAAATCGAGAAGGAGGCGACGCAACTTTATCCGTCGGAAAACGCGATGGCGGACTGCGCCGCGTTTTCTGTGCAGGCGCTCGAGAACGGCGAAACCCTCGACGTTATCTCCGTCAGGATCGATACGCTCACACATAATATGATGTTGAATCACCAACGGCAGGTCTCGCTGCAGCGGCAGCTGTCATTCGTGCGCAGGACTCAAGCAGAATTGCAGCGCCTTCTTCCCTCCCATAGGACGTAGCCGCATACGCCAATTGGCGGCGTTTACCTTCCGCACCGCCGGGATAGTCTTTTGGGGCAATCTGGGATCGCGGGGCCGCAGCTTTCCACCAGACATCGGCCGGACAACATGCTTCGCCTGCATCAGGATGGCGCGTGCGCCGGAGTTTCCCGCACGCCTGCAGGAGAAGTTGAATGGACCGCATGTTGCCTCATCAATGGCCTGCGACAACGAACAAGCAGGGTGCCATCAGCCAGGAGTTTATCGGCCTCGCTGATATAACCGGATTTTTGCGGCGTTACCTCAGAACGATCATTGCCTGCCTTGGCGCCGCGCTCTTGGTGGCCTGGTTCTACAACTCGACCACCGACCCGGTGTTTACCGCCAGTGCGCAGATCCTGATCGAGCCGAAAGTGCCGCAACATCTCCAGGAGGGCGGAGAAGTAAACCTGTCATTGGACACCGCGCAGGTGGAAAGCCAGATCGCAGTGATGCAGTCGGAAAAAATCGCCGCGATGGTCATTGAGCAGCAGAAACTCGTCGAAGACCCTAAGTTTAACCGTCCACAAGCGCCGATTTTGCCGGGGGCATTCAGAAAAATAAAAATGGTCCTGGCTGACGCTTTGGGAGCCCAAAAAAGCGCCAGGCTGACCTCGCTGTGGGATTATTTCGGCTTGGGCATGCCAGAACCCGCCGCATCACTGAGCGACTATCAGAAATTCCGCCACACAATGTCGAGTTTCCGCGACGGCCTCGATATCCGCAGGGTCGGTGTTTCCTACGCGATAGACATTTCCTTCACCTCCGTTGATCCCGAGGGCGCATCCAACATTGCCAACGCCACGGCCGATGCCTTCGTGCATGAACAGATCGAAACCAAGGCCGACGCGGCACGGGAAGGTGGCGCGTGGCTTGAGAAGCGTCTTCAGCAGCTTCGTGCGCAAATGAACGCGGCCATGGCGAAGGCTCAGGAGTTCCGTTCTCGGCACGACTACAGCGTCGGCAACGAGGCCAACAATGAAGAGGCCAATGCCACGGACGGCGTCAACGCCGTGCCGACGCTCGAAGAGCTCGAGGTGACCGCCGAAACCTATCAGAAGATGTACGAAAGCTTCCTCCAGGCCTACACCAACTCGGTGAGCCAGCAATCGTATCCCGTGGCCGACGCGAGGGTGATCACGGCCGCGACAGCGCCGCTTTATCCGAGCGCTCCAAGGCCGAAACTGGTCCTTGCCTTCGCCGCGATTGCCGGGCTCATTGTCGGCATCGGGATTTCGTTTGTGAGGCACACGCTCGATTGGACCGTCAGGTCGCCGCGGCACATCAGGGAGAACCTCGGCATCGAGTGCCTCGGAGAGTTGCCTTTGACGAGCAAGCGAATGGAATCCGGCCACATTGACGAGGTCAAGAGACGTCCCTACTCGCGATACAGCCAGTGCCTCAGGAAGGCACGGGCCGAGATCAGCCTTGCGGAAACCAACCATCAGGTCAAATTCCTCGGGTTGACCGCCGTATCCAACGGCAGTCCCAAGAGTTCCGTCATCAGCAATCTCGCCACGCTTTACTCGATGTCGGGTCTAAAGACGCTGGTGATCGACGCCGATGTCCGGCGATCGGTGACCACCATGCGGCTGCTCGGCCGCTCGGTTGCCTATGACAGACTGTGCCAGGACCCGATCCGGCTCAGCATCGTGCGCGCACCAGGCCGATCGTTCGACCTGCTTCGCAGTTCCGTGGTGGAGGGCACCGACTTGTTGACGCCACGCAACATGGAGGCGTTCCTCTCGGAAGTTACAGCTTTTGGTCTCGCCGATCACGAACTTGGCGCTTACGACGTTGTCATCGTTGACCTGCCGACACTGGCCTCGGGAGCCGACGAACTGATGGTCGGATCCGTTCTGGACGGTGTCGTCATCGTTGCGGAATGGGGCAAGACGCATTCCGAAACGCTGCGGGACCTTGTCAGAGCGTTGCAGGCCAGCAGGGCGCATGTGCTTGGAGCCCTTTTGGCGAACGCTCGGGCGATGACATCCAAACAGCGCACGACATGAGAAGGGCAGATGCGTCGTCGAAAGCCTGGAAGACGTTCGGGATCATCCCTTGGCATTAGGGTTAGGGTGGGGCGCGTAGTGCTACCTCCTTTGCCTTTCTTGCCGAGCGTCCTCCAGATTGGGAAACTGTCAGCGTCACACAATTCGAAACAATGATCGTCATGACAAACGCCTTCGAGAAGCAGTCACATCTGGCACCCTCGAGTTGGGGCCCGCCATCCGTTCCGGTAGCAGTCGACAACCGAGCGGTCCTGCATGTTGTTTCGGCTCCCGACCACGACAGTGGCGGGGTGTTGTTGATCGACTTGTCACCCGCCACCAGGGCAGGCTCTACAAATCCTCCCGTGGGAGGTCTTCTGAAGCGAATCCTGGATTTGATCATAGCGGTCACGGCGCTTGTCATGGCCGCGCCGGTAATGGTTGCTGTTGCCCTGCTCATCAGGATCACGACAGGCGGCCCGGCGGTGTTCCCGCACCGCCGGGTCGGCCTCGGCGGAAGACCGTTCAACTGCTATAAGTTCCGTTCGATGGTCGCCAATTCGGAAGCCGTTCTGAAAGCCTGCCTCGAAGCCAATCCCGACATCAGAATGGAGTGGGAGAAGACCCACAAGATCAGGAACGACCCGCGCGTGACGTTCCTCGGGCGAATGCTGCGAAGGTCAAGCCTCGATGAACTCCCCCAGCTCTACAACATTGTCCGTGGCGACATGAGTTGCGTGGGGCCAAGGCCGGTCGTGAAGGAAGAGCTCCAGCTTTACGGCGACCACGTAGCGGACTATCTCCGCGCCAGGCCGGGACTGACCGGTCTTTGGCAGGTGAGCGGAAGAAGCAGCGTGGACTACGCCACGCGCGTGGCGCTGGACAGCCACTATGTTCGGAACTGGTCTGTCTGGTCCGACATCGTGATCCTGTTCAGGACCGTCTTCGCGGTGATGCGCTTCGACAGGACCTCCTAATCCCCCTGACCCGTCACTCTGCGGTTTGCTTCCAGCGGACGGACAGAAACACCCCTATGATGTACGCGCCTGCCAACACGAATGCCAGGATCAGGAATTTGAGGACGCTCACATGGCCCGGAAATCCAAAGCCGTTCCAGGCCAAGCTTCCAATCGCAAGCAGGGCGGTGGCTGCGAGAAGGGCGGAAACCTTGAACCGCAGGCCTATCAGAGCGCCCGCAGCCGCCAGGGCGATTAGTGTCATGAGCACCGACATCTCCAGTGGCAGGACGGATCGACTCACTGCGGCACAAGGTTCCGTCCGGGGCCTGAGGGCCCACGGTGCTCACTGATATGCGGCCTCAAAGAGCAAGGCAAGTGCTGCGAGCATTGCCTAGACGGTCGGCTTGAGTGCCGAGTCTTGCTTCATCTTCCTGATCTTCCTGAATGGCTTCGGCCGCCGTGGTTTCAGGGCACAAGCCAAGCCGATCATATGGAGGCGATCGAGAGCGTCACAGGATCTGATGCGGGGGGACCGATCAGCCAACTGGTCAGTTGCCCTGGCGGATCGCGGACTTGATCAATTGATGCCCTGAACCGGAACCGTCTCGGCCTGAAGGCTACCGCCTGCAGGTATGCTAGCCAGACCTGCGTCCGGCGCCGGGATCTCGACCTTCACTGTGTCGCCGGGTTCTAATGCTGTCGTCTCCTCGGCGGGAAGTTCGGCTGTGCTGCTATCCGTCGTCCGGACGATCTTGAAGATTGGCTTGGCACTTTCGGAGCGTTGCCTCAGAGCGAGTAGGGCGGGGACTGCAATCTCGGTTTCGTGCAGCAACTGCACCGCGGTATCGGCCTTGCTGGTCACTTCGTTGAGCTGCAGCTGGGTTTCGCGCAAACCTTCAGCGACTTCGCTGGCGTGCCGGTTGCTGATGTTGAGAATCTCGATGTCGGTCTTGCTGATCTCCTGCCTCACGCGCAGCAGCGAGGTCTCGGCAGCGAGCCTGTCCCCTTGCATCTGCGCGACCGTCCCCTCAAGCGATAGCTCGCGTGGTGCAACCGCCAGTCCCTTCTCGACAAGCGTCGAAACACTCGCGAGCTCCTTCTGGACAAGCTCGATCTGTTTGTCGTGGAATGTCAGTTGCTGTCCCAGCGAGTCCAGTTCCTTTTCCAGGAAGTCCCGGAGTTCATGGAGTGAACGCAGTTGCGTCGTCAGCGCGTCCTTGCCGATCGCAAAGATCTTGCGCTCCTGGTCCATTGTCGATGCAACGGTTTGGTTGGAAGCCCTGTCGTTCAATTCCGCAGGAAACGAGATCTCCTCGCTGCCGGCCAGTTCGGCTTCGAGGCGCGCCTTGCGGGCAAGAAGGCTGACATTGTTCAGCGCCAGTAAACCCACATCGCCCTGGCCTGAGATGACTTCCCGCCCCAGCCGCGATATGTCGTCCTGGCGTATGGGCAGGCCGCCCGCGATCCCCACCGCCTGCAGCACGGTCAGTCCGGGCCGATAAGGAAACTCCCCGGGTTGCTTGACATTGCCGACGATGTAGAAAGGTCTGTACTGCACAATTTCTACAGCGACATCGGGCTGGCGGCCGAGCCCCATGTTCCGCATCAGGCGATCGCCGATGGCCCGGGCGAGGTCGCCGGGAGCGGTGCCCTGCGCGCGTATCTGGCCGACAAACGGAAGGAAGAGCGTGCCGTCGGCACCGACGACGAAAGCGTCGTTGAGAGCCGTCCATTCGAAAATCACATCACGTGATGCGCGCCATTCATAAACCTTGAGCCTGACCTTATCTTGGGGTCCGAGCAGATACTCGGCAGCCGCGGAAGGCAAGGCGCCGGCGACTGTCGCGGCCAGTGAGGCAGACGCGATCGTCAAAACCCATTTGCGCATTGTCTTCCCCTTCGTCAGATTTTCAAGATGTACTCGGGTTCGATTCGGCCAATCGCGACGTGCAGGATAGCGAGCAGGTTACCCCTGAGCCTGCCCCTACGGTCGACATACGGCTCGGGCCACAGGCTCTTTGCCAGATTGGCTGCAATATTCCTGAGCATCAGGGGAAGCGCGAAAGAGGCCGGCACGGACCCCTTTCTGATCAGATAGATCGCATTAGCAACCTGGGAGTAGCCGAATCGCTCTCCGCTGACGCGACCTGTCTTGATGCCCAGATGGACTCCCCTGATCGAGGATACGCAGACCACCCGGCCTTTGGATCTCAGTTGGCTGGTGAAGTCGATGTCCTCCTGCCATCCATACAGGACGAGGCGCTCGTCGAAACGCAAATCGCCCACAAGCGAGGAACGGACCGACATGTTACATCCGTATGCACCCACATGGTCGATTGCCGAAGGTCCGGCACTGCGGGTGCCCTCTGCTGCCCGCAGCGCGGCTTCGGCATCTTCCCAGGTGAGGCCAGCGTTGGCGGCCCCGTCCTTGATGACCCTGCCCATCACCACCGCCCACTCGTCATTTGTGATAAAGGCTTCTTCGACCTGCTTCAGGTATTCGGCCGATGGGACGAAATCGTCGTCGAAGAATGTGATGATGTCGAAGCGCGCCAGCGACGGCGCAAGAGCCGTGTTCCGCTGTGCGGTCAGCCCCCTCGGCCCGAAAACACATTTTACAGGAAAGGGGCAACTGGCCGGCAATTCAACATGCGTGGCGTCGGGCGCGGACACTATGACTTCATCGGGAAGTCTTTTCTGGCTACCCAAATAGCCGAGCAGGCGCGCAACCTGCGCGCTGCGGCCTAGGGTTGGGATAATCACTGCCAGTCTCATGCCAGGTCCATGTTTCGCTGTCCGCCGACCCTAGGACGGCGAACACACCTGGACAGCCTGCATAAAAGGGTAAGCACAGCCCCAGGTTACCTCGGAGCACAGGCTTTTGGCGTATTGCGGGCCGACTCGCTCCAACCAAAAGGATTAGGCCGGCCCGCGCTCGCAGCGTCCTGTAACCGATCGGACGACTTGCAAGAGCCATGGCATGAAAGGGAGACTGCCGGCAGTGCGATTGCTGGCTGCGGCAAGGGGGGAACCATGCTCCACGAACGTTCTTCCGACCTGGCAATCGCCGCCAAATTCGCGGTGCCAATCGAGAAACCGCCGACCGCGCCGGGAAGTGTCGACAGATACGCGAGAATAGCGGTGGTTCACGACTGGTGCCCCAACTTCCGGGGAGGGGAGCGGGTTCTTGCGCAAATCTGCAAGCAGTTTCCGAATGCCGAAGTCTTCACGCTTTTCGATTTTCTGCCGGCCGACGTCAAAGAGCAATATTTCCGGGATGTGGAATTCCATACGTCGGCAGCCAACCGGATTCCCATGGTGCGGAAGTTCTACCGGTCTCTTTTCTTCTTTTGCCCTTTCCTGATCGAGCAGTTCGACGTGACAGGCTACGATGCGGTGATCTCCTCTTCGGCCGCGTTTTCGCGCGGCGTCATCACCAGGCCGGATCAACCGCATTTATGTTACGTGCACAGCCCCGTCCGCTATGCGTGGGATGAGCAGTTCTCCTATCTTCAGCAGGGAAGGTTGGGCTTTGGTCCCAAGGGAATTCTCTATCGATACATGCTGCACCGGCTGAGGACGTGGGATACCAGGACCGCGCATGGTCCGGACCTGATGTTGGCGAACTCGAACTATGTCCGTTCCCGAATCCAGCACATCTACGGGCGCGACGCGCGTGTCGTCTTCCCGCCGGTTTGCGTAGGAGAACTGCCGTGTGTGGAGGACAAGGATGACTACTACGTCTCGGCATCCTTCCTGGCCCCATACAAGCGCACCGACCTGGTCATCAGGGCCTTCAACGAAATGCCGTCGCGACGGCTGGTCGTCGTTGGCGAGGGCCAGCAATCCGCCAGCTTGCGATCGCTGGCTGGGCCCAACATCTCGTTTTCGGGTTTTCTACCCCGCCAGGAGTATGTAGAGACGCTGGCGCGGGCAAAGGCCATGGTCTTCGCGGGCTGCGAGGACTTCGGCATCGCTTTGGCCGAGGCGCAAGCCTGCGGGACCCCGCTGATTGCCTTCGGCCGCGGCGGCGCGGTTGACATCGTGCGGCGCCTGGGGTCATCGGCCGAGCCGACGGGGGTGCTGTTCAAGGCGCAGACTATCGAGTCTCTCAAGGCGGCGGTCGTGCGCTTCGAAGAAAACAGCCACGCTATCACCCCCAGTGCCTGCACCGCCAATGCAGCGCGCTTTTCCGAAGAGAACTTCGATCGCGCGATTCTGGAATCGATCGGGGCAGTCCAGTCGCTTCACGACATCATATGAGTTCGCGCACCCTGGCGCCCTTGGTTTGTGCGTCGAGGCCGTCGGCGGCCGCCATGGCCTTGAGATAAAGCAACGTCGTCGCCCTCCAGCTGTATGCTGAGGCTCTTGCCCTTCCCTTCGCCACCATCTCCGTTCGCAACGCCTGAGAACGATGAAGTCGCATGAAGCTGTCGAACCATGCCTCCGGATTGTCGGGAGAAGCGTATAGGGCCGCGCTCGCGCAGACCTCAGGCAGGCTTGCGCGGTCGGAAACCACCACCGGGCAGCCGACAGCCATCGCCTCGAGGGCAGGGAGGCCGAAGCCTTCGGTAAGCGACGGGAAGGCCAGGCAGAGCGAGTCCGCAAGGAGAGCAGCCAACTCGCCATCCGAAACGCGGCCAAGCCAGTGGATGTTTCGCGCTTGCGTGCGCGCAGAACCTGACCGGTAAACGCGGCATTCCGACATTCCGACGATGGCTATCCTGAGCCCGACTGCTCCAAGCCGGTCAGCCATGTTCAGGACGAGGTCTACATTCTTGTGGGGTGCGGCACTTCCGATCATGACTATGGTGTCCCGGGAGGCCGCCAACCGTGTCGGCGCCGAGTGCTCAGGCTTCCAACGCAAGACATGCTCATGGCCGTTAGGGGCCACGAGGGCCCGATGGGCCTGGATCACGCCTTGGCGGATGAGTTCACCGAGCGAGAAATCGGAGACAGTCGAAATACTCCACGCAGTCTTGCCGAGGCAAGGCAACAGCGTTCTGTAAAGGCTTCTGAAGGCGAGGGAATAGCTCTGCGGCGCGTTCCAGACATTTGCGTCATGAATACAAACGATATGTTTGTGGGCAAGCAGCGGCCCGGTATTGCAGAGGCTGAGCAGACCGCCGCCGTCGAGAGCGACGGGAAGTCGCGCTTGCTCCCAAACATGCCCGCGCGCGCCGCCGATCTCGCGGCGTTCGATGGACGTGAGGGGGATGTCCCCGGATCCGGGTGGACAGAGCAGGCGGAGCTGGAGATCGCTAGCAAGTGGTACTCGCTCCTCAATCAAGGAGTCCAGCGAACGGACGACTTCATGGGCATAACGTTGCACGCCCGTTGTCGCCTGGGAAAGAAAGCGCCCATTGATCGTCCAACGTCGTGGCATGCCCTTACCCCCGAGACTTTCACTGTGGAGCGGCCATAGGGGCGCAGTCACTACGGCCATTCGGTCACCTGTTGGCGCGGAGCCTCATCCGGCCGGGCGAGGGCGGTGTTGAACCTACCTCGAACGTTGGAGGGCCGTGCGCGACCGAGAATGCTAATCTGACCACAGGTGCGGCCGGACCGGAGAGGGTTATGGGTAATTCCGAATTCGATGCGACGCAGTCGCCGCCATCAAGGCGGTTGAATGGCCACGACAGCGGCACACAGCTGGCGGGAACCCTTGTCGAAGACGCCAAATACCTGGTTGGTATACCCGAGCGAAAGTCACGGGATCAGGGGGCGGCGAGGCGACGCTGGACGATAAACGGAGACTTCACGACGCTTCGCCGTAATGGAGTAGCCCGTTATGCTCGCGAAGTGACCATGGCTCTCGATGCTCTCATTTCGGAAGGTCATCCCCTTGGTCGCGACCTGGACATGGATCTGGTGATCCCACGCCCGCTAACCGAACCCTTGCCCCTTAAGGCCATCGCCGTCCGCATCATTCCGGAATTCAACAGACCACGACTTCCTCAATTTTGGGTTCAGGCGCAGTTGCCCTGGCATGTGCCTGGCGGGTTGCTGAGTTTCTGCAATCTCGCTCCCGTCATGCTTAGCCGTCAAATCGCTTGTATCCACGACATGCACACCAGGCTGATGCCGTTGAGCTATGCGAGAGGCTTCCGGTGGGCGCACCGCCTCATCCTCCCAGCGCTCGGCAGGCGGGCTGCTCGTATCACGACGGTCTCGCAGCTGGCGCGAAGTCATCTGATCAAATTCGGAATAGCACCGGAGGAAAATATTGTCGTCACCTACAACGGCAGCGACCATGCCAGGAGATGGGATGCCAAGAAATCGTCCCTGGCCGTGGATCGGCGTAGGCCATATGTCCTTTGCCTTGGCCGGGGGGACCAAGAATACAAGAACCTGGAGCTTCTCGCCCGGCTGGCCCCACTCCTCGATGACATGGGTCTGGATCTGTGGATGCCTGGCGACGTCGACGAAGCCACGATCCTGCGATACGTTGCGAAACTGCCCGACAACATCGTCTTGCTTGGCCGCATAGGCGATGACGACTTCAAGAAGGCGCTCGAGGGCGCTTTGTGCTTCCTGTTCCCCTCACGCATCGAGGGTTTCGGGCTCCCCGCGGTCGAGGCGATGGCGTCTGGCTGTCCCGTCATTGCATCGAGCTCGCCGTGCCTCCCGGAAATCTGTGGGGACTCTGCTCTTTATGCCGATCCCGACGATGTCCATGCGTGGGCCGAGAAGGTCCGCCAGCTTGTGCTCACCCCAGCCTTGCGCGATTGGCTGGTGACCAAGGGCAACGCCAGGGCAAGCAGTTATTCCTGGCGGTGGATCGCGTGGAAATACCTGGAACTGATGGTCCAGGTTGACGCCGATTTCGGGGAGCGGTCCCGCGGCTGGAGACCGTCCGAAGGAAGCGACCTTGTCGATTTCTCGAAACCGGCCGCAAAGCCGCGCTGATTGAAGGCTTCGTGTCTGGCCGGGTGCCAATCCGCGCTCGACGGCCTAACAGAAACGATTGACCCAATATTCCTCAAATGGATTAGCAATGCGCCGTTTGGGTCAATTCTCAGGTCCGCTCGCCTCCGGTAAATTGAGATCGAAGCCGATCGAGGGCAAACAGGCCACCGTAGCGGCTTCATTGGATAGGGCGATGGTCTTCTTAACACTCGGCACGGTCGGCCTGGCATCGATAACGTCCAGGGTCAACGCTGAGTACTCTCCGGCCACGGCCCGGTCTGCTCAGGCAAGGAAGTTCTGGCACAATCCTCAGCTTTTGAGGCTCGTATCCGCCTATGCCATCGCCTACATCCACATGCCCGCAGTGGTTGGCGCCGCCCACATTCATCCGGCTGTCTTGGAGATTTTCCGTTTCGGAACGGATCTGTTCGTGGTTCTGGCCGGCTTTCTAAGCGCGCATGTGCTCGGGAACAACGGCACGTCCGCAGGTGCTTATTTGCGCGCAAGGCTCATTCGCATCGTGCCTTTATACTGGGGCTTCACGGTTCTCGCATTTCTTGTCGAAAATTACGCGATGAATAACCATTCGACGCCCTTGTCAGCACTCTTCATGTCGCTTGCCTTCGTCCCCTATGGTCCCTACCCGATCCTGTATCCGACCTGGACCTTGCTGGTCATCGTCGAGTTCAGCTTGATTATCGCGGCTTTTCAGACTGCCAGCGCCAAAAACGGTGTTTTCTATTCCGCCGCCTTTGCGGTACTCCTTGCAGGCGCTGGCAAAATAACGAGATTTGAAAACCCGATTTTCGTATTCTACACCAATCCCATACTGATCGATTTTGCCCTCGGCATCCTCATCTTCACGCTTGTCAGCTCTGGGCCGTTCCTTTTCAAAATGCCGCGGCGCCGCGTCGTTGTTCTCGCAGCGGCGGCAGTCACCTTCGGAGCTGTGGCTGCAGTCTTGCGTCCGTTCTTCTGGCCGGCGCTGCCCCGCGTCCTCGCCCTCGGCGTGCCGATGTCGCTTCTATTGCTGGGGGTTGTTATTCTGGAGCAGCTTGGCATCTACAACGACTCGAGATTTGTGAACTTTCTCGCCAAATGCACCTACGCGATCTATCTGACACACTGGTTCATGGATCTCATCTCCGAAAAGCTCGTTGTCGAAAGCGGAAATTCGGCACGGCTGGCCACGGTGCTGTTGTTCGTGACCCCCATGGCCGTAACCTGCGTTTCAGTCTTCATTTATCTTTATGTTGAAGTGCCTATGACTCGATACCTGTCCGACTGGTTCGTCGCACCGGGAATATCACCGTCATCGGCAGCGCCCAGATCGACGACAGGGCATCAAGGTGGCGCGCAGCCCGGATCGGAGCATCGGAGCCGTTTGCCATGAGCAAGATCCTGGGCTGAACGCCTCATCTTAAACAAAGCCACCGACAGAAGCTGAGGTCGGCTTCTCGCTTTTGAGTAGGTCAATTCAATATCGACGTCCGAAACGAAAAAGATAACGTTATGAGACACCGCTCGGCGCCAGCTCTACCTCTCGTCGCGGTGGTAACGCCCGTATACAACGGAGGTGCCTATCTCGAGGCTACGATGAGATCCGTTCAGCGGCAAAGTTATGATAACATTATACACGTTATCGTTGACAATTGCAGCTCGGACAACACGCCGCAAATCATCGATCGCTTTCGGTCGGAGCGTGTTGAACTGATTACCATTCGCAATGACAGCCTCCTTCCGCTGCGAGAAAACTGGACTAAGGCGCTTTGTGCGGTTCCCACCGAGGCCCTTTACGTGAAGGTTCTATGCGCAGACGACCTGATGCATAGCGATTGTATCTCGCGCTTCGTGGAGATTGCTCAATGCGATGAAAAAATCGAAGTCGTTCTTTGCCACGACATCTTCATGGACAGGGTCCATCGCGCGAATTTGCCGTTGAAGCAAGGTATTTTTGGAGGCATTGAGATTGCGGCCAAGATGCTAGACGAAAGCATTAATTGGTTGCCCTATCACCATCTATTCGTTCGATTTCCTGGCAGCGCGCAAAGCGCGGTTTTCTTCAACGATGCCCCGATCCATTTTGATTTTTCTGCAGTCGTGCGCAGTGTCCTGCGTGGCAAGCTCGCCTATCTGCACGCGCCACTCGTCTACACACGGTGGCACGCGAATTCGCTTACCAGCCAGCAGCTCGGTGCGAACCAGTTAAGAGCCTTACTTGAGCGTTTTGACATTTTATGTGCCTTCGGGGCTCAGTGTTGGGACGAGGCGACCTTCCGAAGTAAAAAGGAATGTATGCGTGCCAGAATGATGCGCTTGGCCATAAAATGGACACTGATGGGAAGGCTGGACGCGGCTCAGGAACTCTTGAAGGGCCTGAAAGAGCGGCAGGTCGCTCCGAACGCCGCGGATTGGGCCAAATCGCTGGTTGAATGGCTGCCCTATTCGAATTGGAAACGAAGCTGGCGTCTTTCAACGGGCCCTGAGATTGACGAAGCCAAGTTCTGCTCGGAGAATCTTTAAGGCGGCGGCCGCTGACCGAACGCATCCACAGGAGCTGCTGGGCTGTTGAAGCCGCGACTGATCGCGCGATCGACAATCTTTCAGTAGGCAATAATTAGCGCCTCGGCTTAATCAAAGGACCTTGGACAACAACTCCTGCTCGTGCTCCTTTACCCGAAACAGTACATCATCGAGGTGCCGCCGAAGGACTGCGCGATAGTGCTTCCTGTTTTTCAGCAATTCCGTGAGGTGCGTCTCCAACAGGTCCAGGTTGAGATTTTCTATGGATTGACAGAAATTCCCAAGGCCGAAATCAGTCATCACCGCATCGTTCTTGGCCTCGTATCCGATGGAGATTGTCGGTAGAGCAAGCTTCAAAGCGCAAACCACGTTATGAAAACGTGTGGCGACAACGACGTCAGTGTCGCCAATTTGCCGCATGACGTCATGCAGGGAGTTGATTGGCTCGGCGACAAGCTGACGAGCCTGCCGCGTGAAGCGGGTGCCGTCGATCAGGTCATATCCGCTTGCCTTAGCAATTCGACCGATATCCCTGACTGCCCGCATATCCACGGTTTCGCCGATAATTAGGCGTACTCGGTAGCCTCGATCCAGCAATGAGTTGACGAAACGGCCCATCTTCTCGATGTAGGTTTCATAGATAGCGGTGTCCGATCCTGAGCGCGCGCCTGCGCGCCAGCCGTTGTAGTTCATGAGCCCAACCCCAACTGTCGTCAGTTTTCCTCCGGTGTTGTCTCGCGCGGGCAATGGCGTAGGCAGTCTGAACACCAGATCTGGGTAGACTTCATCTCTACTTGTATCGATGCCGAGTGACGATAAGAAATCCTTGGAGACCTGATCGCGGAACGAACGGAAGTAGGCCCAGGCCGCTGCAGACCTCAACATCCGGCGGCTGGTAGAATTTAGGATCGGACCTGCGCCGGTTCCAATAAAGCAGAACTTCACCCCCGACAGTCGCGCAGATGCAGCCCAGCGGAACAGACCGTAGGATGTTCCAAATGGACCTGAGCCGTAGTCGTTTAACGTTGACGTTCCTGGCACAATTATGATGTCGAATTGCCTGACATATTTGATTGCCCGGCCCCAGTTCGCTAGCCTTCCAATTGTTCTCAGGCTGACTTTATTGCAGAACCTCAGGAGGGCATTGGAAAACTCTGGGGCGCTGATTGGTGTTGTGGCAATCTGATGCGCTTTACCAATGGCATCTGGATCAACACAGACGCACGCGATAGCCGCCTCCGGCCGAGCTTCCCGCACAAAAATCAAGAACGCTTCCAACGACGCGTCATTACCGAAATTACCCCCGCCAAACATTCCGAAAAGGCATATTTTCTGTGGCTTTGCGCCGATGACCTGCGAGAACCCATTCCTGCGCGGAAGGACCATGGTCTGTGCTCGCTATTGGTGCATGCATGCGAGCGGCGGCAGCATGATACTGCGGCCGTGCACGCTCTGATTGGAAGGGGTGACAGAGGTCAGGAGGTTCGAATGGCAAATTCGGCTGCTTCGGCATGGCTCGCACTCCAAGCCTTTCGGCAGGGCGAGGCCCTGCTTCTTGTCCCGCTGGTTCTCGTCCATGAACATTCGCGTCCTTCCAGGCTCGTTTGGATAACCACTGGCCATGCGACTTTTTCGTCGGCCATCGTGTTCACTGATGCTCGCCTCACTCGGCCGGGCGGAGCGAGGCACGCGCGAAACCGGGGATGGACTTGATTATCTCGTCAACCAAAGGATGTCGGGTAAGGACCAATGCCGCTCCCCATCCAGCCAACGCCAACACCCCTGCTGCGAGTGCCTGCCCATGCGAAAGAGCGAAGCCTGTGCCCGACAAGAAAGCCACGCACAGCGGACCAGCCGCGCTCGCCATGGCCATGACTGCACTTCTCCATAGCGCTGCGGCGATATCCTTCAGCTTCAATCCCAACCGTCGCCTAACGAAGCTCAGGGCAACGTATGCCTGGAAAGGAATCGTCACCAGCATACACCAGGCGGCCGCCTGCAATCCACCGAAGATGCCAGCCATTGACAACAGAATGCCAGAAATCGGGAAGACGATGAGGGCACGGATGAACAAGTCGCGGATCGCACCGACTGCAACCAATACCGGGTAATTGAGCTCAAAACTGAAGGAGAAGAGAAGAGCAATCGCGACGACCTGAACAAGCGGCGCAGCCTCGATCCATTGGCGACCGAGCACGACGTCCACGACCGGGTAGGCCAGCACTGAGAGCACAAGGAGAGCCGGCCAGTAGAAAGCCGTGACAATAGAAAGGGCCGCGAGATACGGGCGCTTCAAATCGCTGCCTTGTCTGACCTCTGCCGAAAACGCCGGCAATACGACAGCCACGGCCCCTCCGAGGAGGAGCTTGTCGGGTATCTGGCTGATCAAGAGGGTCCTGCTGAACAAGGCTGCGGCATTCGGTGACACCAGTCGGCCCAACAAGAGCAGGGGCAGGGCGTCAAAAATGCGGAAGAGTATGGCGATGGAGCCGTTGTATCCGCCGAACGAGACCATTGCGCGCCAATTGACGAGGGTTGGCTTGAACATCCAGAAATGCGGGCACAGGGCAAGCGCAAGGCATGCAGCAAGCCCACTGCCGATTAGCCACGCCCAAGCGAAGCTCATATAGCTGAAGCCCGCGAACGCCAAAGCGATTGTTGCCACGGCTCCTGTCGCTCCGTTGGTGATGCTAATCGCAGCTACCTTGCCGAAGGCCATGTCCCGGCGCAGGAGAGCGTTGACCAGGATGACCAAAGCATCGAGGAAGAGGCAGGCTGAAATAACTCGAAAATAGGGAACGAGGTTCGGCTCCGCGTACACTGAAGCCAGAATAGGGGACGCGGCTAGGAGAACGGTGACGGCAATCCCGGTAAGGACGAACATCACTGTGAAGGCCCCCCGAATGTCCTCGCGGCTGAGTTCCCCGCGCTGGATCAGAAAGCTTGAACTGGAGAATTCCCTGACGGACAGGGCTATCGCCAGGATTGCCATCCCGATCACCGACACGCCGATTTCCTGTGGTGTCAATATGCGCGAAACCACTGCGGTCGTGGCGAAATTCGATACGAGCAGGACATAACGTTCGCCCGTGCTCATCAGAAGTGCGCGTTTAACAGAAGGCATAGTGCCCTTTCCCGGTAGCGGCGGGGCCGCCTTCGTCACGCTGAATAGTCCAACAAACCCAGTTAAAGGTCAGTACCTTCAAAGTAAGGACTAATCACAGACGAAAGGGGTAACGGGCATGCCGGCCGGAGTTGTCGGGCCTTGTTCCAGATCAGCTAAGGGCTGATCAGATTTGGGTAAAATAGAGCGTAAGAGGTTCAAGACAGGGCTTGAGTTGGTGGCGACCTCCGAAAGGGGTATCGCAGACGCGTCGGTCACCCGTATGGGTAGATTGCTACCGGCGCTCGCAGTCCCGACTATCGAGGCCGCCCCCGACCGGGAGAACTGTCGCCATGTCGTTTCGTTTCGCAGTCGCTTTGGCTTGCCTGCTGGCGTTCGTCTCGTCTGCCTCCGCCAATTTCCTTTGGGGCATTAACGGCCATCCAATAGTTGCTTATCCGGGTATCCCGATCGAACGGCAACTCGACTTCGTCAAGGATCTCGGCCTGAAGTCATACAGGGTCAATGTTAGGGGCGAGGGCGACGTCGATATGCTTGCCAACCTTGTCTCCGCCGGAAAGGTGAGAGGCATCGAGATCCTGCCCGTCCTCACGCCCGCCGGCATCGATATGGACAAGGACAGTCCGGAAGAACTTTACGCCAGGACCCGGAAACTTGCGATCGCACTTGGCTCAAGGTTCAAGGCCGACATCCGTGTCTGGGAACTCGGCAACGAGATGGAGAACTACGCCATCATCAAACCTTGTGAGAAGCGCGATGATGGTTCGCAATATCCATGTGGGTGGGGACCTGCAGGTGGAACGGGAACGCTCGATTACTACGGCCCGCGCTGGATGAAAGTGAGTGCCGTCCTCAAGGGCCTGTCCGAAGGGATGATTGCGGCCGATCCGACCATCAGCAAGGCGATCGGCACCGCCGGATGGGGCCACGTCGGCGCGTTCGCACGGATGAAGCAGGACGGCATCGCTTGGGATATCTCGGTGTGGCATATGTACGGCGAGGATCCGGAATGGGCTTTCCGGGAAATCTCGGCCTACGGCAAGCCGATATGGGTTACCGAATTCGACAACCCTTACGGAAGCCAGCGCGGCGAGAAGCAGCAGGCCGACGGCATCAAGCAGACAATGACGAGACTTCAAGACCTCAACAAGAAGTACAAGGTCGAGGCCGCGCACATCTACGAACTCGTCGATGAGGCCTACTGGGCTCCCAGCATGGAAGCCAATATGGGATTGGTGAGGCTGATCCCGGCGCCCTATGGTAAATGGAGGGTCGGCGAGCCTAAGCCGGCCTATAAGACGGTGCGTGACTTCACCCGCGGCCCGCAGCCGGCGCCTAGGCCGTACCGGGAATGCGATCCAGAGACCCTGGCTGCAAACAAACCCCTATATGTGAGGCAGGCAAGTTTCGTCTATTGCCTCATTCTTGGTCACGATGGCGACACGGCCAGCGTGGATCGTTGGTCGGCAGCTCTTGAAAGCGGGAATAGCAAGCTTGCTGACATGATATTGGACATGATGGACACCGACGATTTCGAAAGCAGATATGCCACGATCGGCCTGACGGACCGCGCCTATATCAGTTTCCTCTACCTGCTGCTTCTTGACCGTCCCGCAGACAACTACGGCCTTGACTCCTATACGCGGCCGCTACGCGCGGGCACCATGACCCGCAAGGACGCAGCCTTCGGCATTGTCACCTCAGCGGAGTTCAACTCCAGGCACTCCGCCATCCATGAGGTCTCCGGGGCGCCGACCCCTGGGTGAGCATGAACGACGGGCCGGAGGGAGTGAGCGCAATGCGCTTGATGTCTGTTCTCATGACCTGCGTCTATTTGGTGGCTATGGAGACCGGAAGCTTGGCCTGCGAACGCGACAAGGGGACGCGTTTCCCCTTACGGATCGAATCTGGAAAGAGCTTTCCGGTCGACAAGGACGGCGATCCATTCTTGATGCATGGCGACTCGGCCTGGTCCCTCATCGCAGATCTGAAGGATGACGAAGCATACCTCTATCTTGAGGACCGCAAGGCTCGTGGTTTCAACACGGTGCTGGTCAACCTGCTAGAGCACCGATTTTCCCGCAACGCGCCCGCAAACGCATATGGCGAGAGACCATTCGCTGGCAACGCCGATTTCGCCGTTCCGAATGAGGCGTATTTTGCCCATGCGGACCGTGTCCTGCAGAAGGCATGCGACCTCGGTTTCCTGGTGCTGCTTGCCCCAGCCTATCTCGGCTATCGCGGTGGTATTGACGGTTGGTATCAGAACATGGCGGCTGCTGGGCCAGGAAGGCTTGCTTCGTACGGCCATTTCGTCGGACATCGCTACCGGCACTTCGACAATATCATGTGGGTCAACGGTGGCGATGATGATCCAGCGGACAAGGATCTGGTGAGGGCTGTTGCCAAAGGCATCCTTGACGAGGAGCCGGGCGCTCTTAGCACCATCCATGGCGCTCCCGAAACGCCACCATTTGATTTGTGGACTCACGAATCCTGGCTGAACGTGAACAACATCTACACATACGGCCCTGTCTACACTGCCGCGGTCAGGGAGTACGGCAGGGGTATGCCTTTCTTCCTGATTGAGAGCGCCTATGAGTTCGAAAGTGGTACCGACGAGTACCGGGTCCGCATTCAGGCTTACCAGGCGATCCTCTCGGGCGCCTTTGGCCACCTCTACGGCAACAACCCGATATGGCATTTCGGCGGGCCCGGTCTCCATCGGCAAACATTGGGGTGGAAAGAGGCTCTGAACAGCCCGGGGGCAAAAAGCATGGAGGTGCTTTTCGCCTTCGTCTCGTCGATAAAATGGTGGCTGCTCGAACCCGACGCCACGAACAGCTTCCTGGTCAACGGTATGAGCGCGGGCATGGAAAGGGCGGTCGCTGCGACCGCAAGGGACGGATCCTATGCTGTCGTCTACATGCCCGGCAACGGCCGCATTACAGTGGACCTGGCGCGGCTTTCGGCGGCTTCCGTCCGCGCTCGCTGGCGCGATCCGACCAGCGGAGAGGTGATGGATGTCGAAGGTTCTCCCTTCAAGGCGGAGCGCACGGTTTTCAAGCCGCCAGAGCTAAACAGCCGCGGATACAAAGATTGGATCCTGGAGCTGATAGCTCAAGGCCGCCCCGAAGCGCAAAGTCAATGACGCGCGATTGCGTGCAGCAGGCAACGCAAGGCAAGAAGTGCGCCGATTCCTCCGAAAGCATTAGACGAGCGCCACTGCAAAGGAGGTAAGCGCCGGCAACGCTTCCTCGAACGGGGAATCCTGGGCGTCCATTGGCGTTCTCCCCCGTTCCTTCAAGCCCAAGTAGCCTCCCGGATATCAATATCGGTTTGAGAAGAGGTGCGCGATGAAAGTCATGGTAACCGGCCATCAAGGCTATATCGGATCGGTGATGGTGCCGATGCTGCTTCGTGCCGGGCATTCGGTGACGGGCTATGACAGCGATCTCTACCGGCGCTGCACCTTTGCCGCTGGGGGCGAGCGGGCTTCAATTCCATCTATCCAAAAGGACGTCAGGGACGTGCATGCGCGCGACCTCGAAGGGTTCGATGCCGTCATCCACCTTGCGGCCCTTTCCAATGACCCGCTGTCCGACCTTGATCCGGACATCACCTATGAAATCAACCATAAGGGCAGCGTCCGGTTTGCAAAAGCGGCCAAGGACGCCGGCGTGTCGCGCTTCCTGTTCGCTTCGTCGTGCAGCAATTACGGACAGGCGGGCGACGGGATGGTCGATGAAACGGGCGAATTGAAGCCGGTAACGCCCTATGGTTGGTCCAAGGTCCTTTCAGAACGGGATATTTCCGAACTGGCCAGCAACAGCTTTTCTCCCACCTATTTCCGCCCCGCCACGGCCTATGGGCTCTCGCCGCGGCTCCGTTTCGACATCGTGTTGAACAATCTGGTCGCGTGGGCGGTCACCAAAGGCGTCATCCTGCTGAAGTCCGATGGAACACCGTGGCGGCCGATCGTCCACATCGAGGACATTTCCAGGGCATTCATTGCCGGGCTGGAGGCGCCCCGCGAGGCCATTCACGATCAAGCCTTCAATGTGGGACGAACCGACCACAATTACAGGATCCGGGACATCGCCGAGATCGTCGCCGAGATCGTGCCCGATTGCCGGCTTGAACTCGCGCCCGACGCCGGACCCGACAAACGCTCCTATCGGGTCAACTTCGACAAGATCGCGCTTGCCCTGCCTGCCTTCAGGCCACAATGGGATGCGCGCAAGGGTGCCGAGCAACTCTACCAGGCATACCGGAAGTCGAATGTCACGCTGGAGGAATTCGAGGGGCCGCGCTTCCAGCGTATCGGTCATATCAGGCATCTGTTGACCAGCGGACTTTTGGACGAGCGGATGCGGGTCGCTGGAGTATCCAAGCCATTGGAGGAGGCGCTCGGATAAGCTGGATGGAACACCTGAACCCCGCCGGGATCGGGCCGCCGCCGGCAACCGGAATCGGTCACGAGATTTATGGCCTGGCCGAACGTCTGTTTCCCATCTGCCGGAGCATCACGGGAAACGGCGTGCGAGCAACGCTGGATGTCTTGTCACAGCATATCGAGTTGGAACGGCACGAAGTGCCCACCGGGACGCAGCTGTTCGACTGGACCGTTCCAAAGGAATGGAACATACGCTCGGCAACCATCACAGGCCCGGACGGACATACGGTCCTCGATTTTGCGGACTCCAACCTGCACGTCGTCAACTACAGCTTGCCGTTCAAGGGGATCCTGACGCTCGCCGAACTGAGGCCGCACATTCATACGCTGCCCGATCAGCCGCAACTGATCCCCTACCGGACCAGCTATTACGCCCCGACCTGGGGCTTCTGCGCGGCCCACGTCCGTGTGGCTGACCTGCCCGACGGTTTCTACCATGTGGAGATCGACGCCGAGCTCGAGGACGGCAGTCTCACATACGGCGAATACCTGCACCGCGGTCAGACCGAGCGGGAGTTCCTCCTCTCGGCGCACATTTGCCATCCCTCACTTGCCAACGACAACTGTTCGGGCTTGGCGCTGCTGGCGATGCTGGCGAGAGGTCTCAAGGCAAGGAAGACACGGTACAGTTACCGCTTCCTATTCGCTCCCGGCACGATCGGCGCGCTCGCGTGGCTGTCGCGCAATGAGGACCGAACATGTCTCATCGACCACGGTCTGGTGCTGTCATGCGTTGGCGATTCAGGAGGCCCGGCATACAAGCGCAGCCGCCGCGGCGACGCCTTCATCGACCGAGCCATGTCCCACGTGCTGGGGCATCGCGCCGGGGCAAAGCTGATGGATTTCTCCCCATATGGTTATGACGAGAGGCAGTATTGTTCGCCGGGCTTCAATCTTCCGGTCGGCATGTTCCAGCGAAGCGTCCACGGCACATTTCCCGAATACCACACATCGGCCGACAATCTTGACTTCATCAGCCCAGAGCATCTCGAGGATTCCTTCCGCATCTTGATGGAGGTGATCGACATTGTCGAAGAGGACTGGACGCCGTTGAACCGCTTGCCCAAGGGCGAGCCGCAGCTCGGCAAACGCGGCCTTTATGCAGCCGTGGGAGGGCAGAAGTCGTCGGGGGCGACGTCGATGTCCCTGCTTTGGGTGCTGAACCTCGCCGATGGGCAGCATTCGCTCCTGGCCATGGCGGAGCGCTCGAACCTGCCCTTCAAGGAACTGGCCGCCGCTGCGAAACTGCTGTTCGAACATGAGCTCCTGGTAGCCTTATGAGGCCGTTACGGTTCGCCGTCTGACAAGGGGCCAACTTTTGTCCCTTTCCGACATGGCTGTCGGCATCAAGGGCCATGCGATGGAAAAGGTGGGGTCATTGTAGAGGACGCCGGTCGACGCGTTGGGCGTATAGAACTGTGATATGAGATACGAGACCTCGGTGCCGTCGGTTAGGGTCTGGAGGCCGTGGGCGAAGCCGGCAGGGATATAGAGCTGCTTCATGTTTTCGGAAGTCAGCTCGAAACCAAGCCACTTGTAGCGTGTCTGCGAATTCGGACGCAGGTCCACAACGACGTCAAAAATCGCGCCGCGGACACAGGAGACCAGCTTGACCTCTGCGTAAGGCTCCTCCTGGTAGTGCAGCCCCCTGAGAGTTCCCTTTTTGATCGAATGAGCCCGGCTGTGCTGGACAAAGCGCGTCGCCAGACCACAATCGGCCATCTCCTTCTCACAGAAAAGGCGGGTGAAAGAACCACGGTCGTCAAGCATGGGAGTAGGCTCGATCACCCAGACCCCTTGAAGCTCCGTTTCGGTGAACTGCATGCCTTGACTCCCCGGCGCCGAGCGAGACTGCCGCATCAATTGTCAGCGTCGCCAGCCCACGCTGTAAGGGCTACCTAAGCCTTAGCTGGCCTCTCCGATAGCGGTATGTGCGGATGAAAGCTGACTACCCGTTCGGCGAGCCTGGCGTCGGGATCACCGCCGCCGGCTCGCTATAAGGATTAACGCGCCCGACGGATTGGCAAATCGAAGCGGAGAGGGCCGGATCCTAACCTGCCGTCATGTGCCTACTCAGGCGCGGCAGGCATGGGTTCTGCGGAGCGGACCCGCGGGTTAGGTAGAAGACAGGAGCGGGGAAATGAACATTCAGCCTATCGAAACCGTTCGCGGTCACAATGCGGCAAGCCGGAATGTCGGTTGCAGGCTCTGCGGGTCGCGCCTGCGCCACACATTGGTCGATCTAGGCATGTCTCCACCTTGCGAAAGCTTCCTGCAGGCCGAGCAGCTTGACCAAATGGAAGCTTACTATCCTCTCAACGTGCTTGTCTGCGACACCTGCTACCTGGTGCAGCTCAAGGAGTATCTGAGCCCCGAGACCATTTTCAGCGAGTATGCCTATTTCTCTTCGTTCTCCTCCAGCTGGGTGGCTCATTCGAAAGTGTATTGCGAGGCCATCACCAGACGGCTTGGGCTTGGCCGTGACAGTCTTGCGGTCGAGCTCGCAAGCAACGATGGTTACCTGCTGCAGCACTTTCTGCCACTGGGCGTTCCTGTACTGGGCGTCGAACCGGCAGCCAATGTTGCGCGCGCCGCGATCGAGAAAGGTGTGCCCACCCGGGTCGACTTCTTCGGGGTTCGGTTGGCAAATCAGATGATGAGCGAAGGACATTGCGCCGACCTCATCATTGGCAACAACGTCCTGGCGCAGGTGCCGGACCTCAATGACTTCGTCGCCGGGATGAAAATCCTGCTCAAACCTCAGGGGGTGGTCACGCTCGAGTTTCCACATATCGAGCGGCTGATGGCGGAGAATCAGTTCGATACCATTTATCATGAGCACTTTTCATATTTCTCGCTGCTGACGGTCGAACTGATGGCGGCGCGCCACGGATTGCGGCTGATCGACGTCGAGGAGTTGCCCACCCATGGCGGCTCGCTGCGCGTCTATCTCGCCCATGATGGCAGTCGCTGGGGCGTGGATGACAGGGTGGGCAAACTTCTCGCCCGAGAAAAGCGGCACGGGCTAACGGAGATGATTACCTATGCCTCCTTCGGTCACAAGGCGCAGCGCGCCAAGCGCGACCTGTTGGCCTTCCTTATCTCGGCCAAAAACGAAGGGAAGAAGATTTGTGGCTACGGCGCTCCAGGCAAGGGCAACACGTTGCTCAACTACTGCGCTATCGGCACCGACTTCCTTGACTTCACGGTCGACCGTAACCCTTACAAGCATGGTCGCTTCACACCGGGGATGCATATCCCGATCAAGTCCGTCGACGCCATCGACGAAGTCCGGCCAGATTACATCCTCATCCTACCGTGGAACCTGAAGGACGAGATCATCGAACAGATGCGCCATGTCGCCTCCTGGGGTGCAAGGTTTGTGGTCCCAATTCCCTTTGTGGCGGTGATCGATCCATCGGAGTTAGGCAGATGAAAGTTGTCCTCTTCTGCGGCGGTCGCGGAACCCGGATCCGCGACTATTCCGACAGTATACCCAAGCCGATGATCCCGCTTGGCCATCAGCCGATCCTGCGCCACGTGATGCAGTGGTACAGCGATTATGGACATGACGAATTCGTCTTGTGCCTGGGCTACAAAGCCAATGTCATCAAGGATTTCTTCCTCAACACACGGCCGCAGACGTTTTCCGATTGCGTGGTCACGCAGGGAGGTCAAGACGTGAAACTGCTCGGAGACCAGGTCAAGGACTGGAGCATTACCCTGCTTGATACCGGGGTCTGGCGCAATATCGGCGAACGCCTCTGGGCGGCAAGGGACCAGGTTAAGAACGAGAAGATGTTCCTGGCCAACTACTCCGATGGTCTGACCAACGTCGATCTCGACGACGTGGTGGCGAAATTCGAAGCCAGCGGCAAGATCGGTTGTTTTCTCGCGGTGCGCGCACCACTGACATACCATTTGGCCGATATCGCGGAAGACGGTCGCGTGCGTGAGTTCCGCACAACAGATACCTCGGAGATCTGGATCAACGGCGGCTACTTCCTGTTCCGCCCGCAAATCTTCGACTATATGCGCGATGGCGAGGAGCTCGTTCTGGAACCTTTCAGACGACTGATCGACGACAACATGCTCATGGCGTACAAACATGATGGCTTCTGGCGATCGATGGATACGCTGCGCGATTGGCAATCGCTCGAAGACATGGTCGAACGGGGCGACATGCCCTGGAATAGAAAAGTTACCGCCGAGAAAACCAGGCGCGGTCTGGTGATGGCCGCTTCATGAGAGGGCTTGGCCTCGCACGTGGCGGGGAGGAACTCTCGATCCTCTGCCTTGGCGCCCATTCCGATGACATCGAGATCGGCGCCGGCGGCACTATCCTTGGCCTGATCGCGTCGGGGGTGAAACTGGACGTCCACTGGTGTGTGCTGAGCGCCGGCGGCCAGCGGTCGGTCGAGGCCCGCGCTTCGGCCGAAGCGTTCCTGAAAGGATCGAAGTCGTCCGTAATCGACATCGCGGATTTCGAGGACAGCTATTTCCCGGCCCATAGCCGGGCGATAAAGCAGCGGTTGATAGATCTAAGATCTCGCGTCCATCCCGACCTGGTGCTGACCCATGCGAGGTTCGATGCCCATCAAGACCATCGGGAGGTCAATCAACTGACCTGGAATGTCTTTCGCGATCATCTTGTGGTCGAATACGAAATTCCCAAATGGGATGGCGATCTTTGCCAGCCAAATGCCTACGTGCCGCTCTCTGCCGCAGTGTTGGGACGCAAGATCGAGCTCCTGCAACAGCACTTCGGCACGCAGCGCTCCAAGGACTGGTTCGACCGCGACACATTCGCGGGGCTGGCGCGATTGCGCGGGATGGAGTGCAGGGCGCCGGAACATTTCGCCGAGGCATTTACACTCAGAAAAGCCAGACTTCTTTAGCGGATTTCCGTCACGATCTGCTTGAGGGCTTGCCTGAGCCAAGGGGGCACATGGTTCCTGGAGAAGACTTCGGGTCGGGCTTTGCCTCCACGAGCCATCCTCGACGTTGGTGGCGATCTTCGCACGACACTTTTGGCGCACCGCGCTCTGCCAGATCGGGGTTACCGGCTCATGAAGTGGGTACGAGCCCGCGGGTTTCTGATTGCCGTTTGGTCTCACTGCTCGCTGGCCGAGAATTCTGTGAGACCGCCGGTGTCTGGGCCTGTGCATCGCCATTGTTGAAGCGACGAAACACGATCTGCGAGGGACGGCCGACCAAAAATTGGCTTGCTCCCGAATCCAGGGCCTTGGCGTACACGCCCAGAGCACCATCGACGGCGTCTATGGTTTTCATGACGGCCGCGTCGTCGTGCGTGTAGCTGACGACGAGAGATGGCATGAGGACACCACGCTTGATCGTCTCCTGCAGGAACAGGGAACGGTATGTCTGTGAGGGCTTGCCGTCCTGGTCAAGCGTGGCGTAGGCGAGACAGCTGGGGCGGCCGACAACTTTGAAGTGCCGATCCAATCCATGGCGTCTGGAAACCTCCGTGATACCTTCCTTCAATTTCGTTCCCTGACGGTGCAGGTGTTCGATGACGGACTGGTCCTGATAAACCCGCATGGTCGCGATGGCCGCGGCAAGCGCGT
Source organism: Mesorhizobium sp. CO1-1-7 (assembly GCF_020164885.1). NCBI lineage: Bacteria > Pseudomonadati > Pseudomonadota > Alphaproteobacteria > Hyphomicrobiales > Phyllobacteriaceae > Mesorhizobium > Mesorhizobium sp. CO1-1-7. The sequence goes on from NZ_JAIUHA010000011.1 coordinate 211,046, forward strand.
GGGTTTCCGCACCATGCGTGGTCGACAGCAGAAAGACACGGGGGCGATCCGTATGCTCGAGCCCACCCAGCCGCATATATTCGCGTTTGCCTGCCAGGGCGGAGACCGAAAAACCATTGCCAAGAGCCTTGCCGAATGTCGACAAGTCCGGTTCGATGCCATAGAGCCTTTGTGCTCCCGCTGCATGCCACCTGAACCCGGTGATCATTTCGTCGAGAATGAACAGCGCGCCATTTTCCCGGCAAAGCCGGTGGACATTATGCAGGAAGCCGTCGACCGGATCGTCGCCACGGGAAGGTTCCAGGATCAGAGCGGCCACCTTACCCGGGTGCCTGTCGAACAAATCCTTGACACTAGCGATGTCGTTGTACCGGAATGTGAGGGTCAGGTTTTGAACCGCTTCTGGAATTCCCGCATTCATCGGTGTGGTGCCAATGAACCAATCGTCTGTCGAAAAGAAAGGGTGGTCGGCGCAGCACGCGACGAGATCGCGACCCGTGTAGGCGCGGGCAAGGCGGACGGCGCCTGACGTCGCGTCCGATCCGTCCTTGCAGAATTTTACCATCTGCGCACCGACGAGTTCAAGGAAGGTTTCGGCGCAGTCAACTTCGATCCTTGCGGGGCGCGTGAAGTTGGCTCCGCCTGCTAGCGCCGCCTCCACCGCCCTGAGCACCGTTGGGTATGCATGCCCCAGCCCGACGGAACGGTTGCCCATGCCGTATTCGATGTATTGGTTTCCATCGACATCCCAGACGTGGCACCCCAGACCACGTTCGATAAAGCCCGGCGCGAGAACGGGATACTGATCCTCGCCTTTGGCGTAGGTGTGGCTGCCGCCCGGGATCAGCTCGCGGCCACGTTCTTGAAGGTGTCCCGATTTGCGAAAACAGAGGCTTTGCTCAGGCATGCGGACTGCTCCAGTTCGACAGAAAGTCTAGATGTCTGAGCCTGGATTTTCGCGTTCTCCATAAGGTCACCGGTTTAGCACTTATGGTGGATGGAAGGGGCGATTGTACGGACTTGTGCGGCAAACGCGCCAACCGACAAGCAGCATCAAGGCGCAAGCGAATGAGTTCGCGCAGCGTTGCCTGCTGCCGGGAGCAGCTAATCCTGCGTAGGTTGGGTGAACTAGGCTCAACGCTGGAACATGGGGGAACAGTCCGGCAAGTCCTAAACGCTCATGATATTGCGCCGCGGCTGCCGCGAACTACGACCCCTCACCCGCGGACGACCCGGGAATTCCCGGTGATCCTGCCAAATAGCCGCCCCCTACGTGATCACGCCATTCACGGAAAAGAGGCTTATGGTAAACAGCTAGCAGCGGTCGATTCCCCCGGGATGTAGCCGCTCAGAATGAAGCCCGCCCGGGTCGCTACCGTGGCGGGCTTTTCGTTGACCGCGACCCGCTTGGTGCGTTCGCTACATAAGACCGCGATCGTACATTGAGGGAAGGCGGCTTGTGATTGCGATCACCGTTCAGCCGCAGCTCCTTCCGCGAAGAGATCATTGACCTTGTATGCGACTTCCGTGCGGTTGGTCGCCTTGAGCTTTTTCATGATGTTGCGGATGTGCACCTTCACCGTGCTTTCGCGCAGGTTCAGTTCAAAGGCGATGATCTTGTTGGCCTTGCCGCGTCGGAGCGCCTGCGCGACCTCAGCCTGCCTGAGCGTGAACATGCCGGTCAAAGGCGCATCACGGCTGCCTGAATCTATCAGGTGCCGCATAGACAGAACGCTACTTGCCGGAACGAAAATGCCTCCCGCTGCCGCAAGATTGATTGCCTCGACACAGACATCGATCCCTACAGAGGTTGGAATGTAGCCACGCGCGCCACATTCGAGAGCCGTCAGTATCTGTGCGAGGTCTTCGGTGTCCGCCAAAATCACTACGGGCACCGACTTGAATTCGCTCGAAATTCGCCTGATCTGGTCCGCGATACCCTGGTCAGTGACTTTCCGGCCACCTAGGTTGAAGAGAATGGCTGCAAGGGTCATCCCCTCTTTGGCGCGCCATTCGGCAATCGATCCCATGGCTTCGACGGCCATGCCGAGATCGTGGTCTTCCAGAGCCGATGCGAGACATTCGCGGTCGAGCGCCCTTCCGTCCAGGATGAGCAGACATTCCCTGCCTGCTCGTTGCACCATTCCCGCTCCGCCCGACGGGATGTCTGCCTGCTCTGCCGAAGTATATTTATGCATTCCTACTGTGGAGCCCATACTCTTACCCACCCTTTTACCACGCGATCCGCCCTGCGGCGGCCAATTAGCCCCTCACTCTGCAGTTCTTCAGAAATTGAAAAATAGCGCCCGCCGTTTTGGGAGCTTCAGCTGGAATTCGCCCAGCCTTGCACCCACTGCTGTTCCCTGTTCCCAATCCCAACCAGAACAACCTGAGCTTATGGGCTATTTATGAGCCGGCGCTAACTTAGATTAACATTTAGTTAAATTTTTGAATCTGCGAAAAACACTAACGGCTAACCCCGCCGCGGGCGCTACGGTGTTAGGTAAAACATGCGAGCTGGCCAGTCGCGGATGTGTTGTGGAGCGTCTGAATACCGCACGACATCGCAACGCTGCGAAGGTGAACCCATCCGAAGACGGCTGGCCTCGGCGGTCCTCATCCCATAGGCGTAGCCGACTGCCCCTCCGGCAGTCAAAAGCCATGTATCACCAAAGCATCGGTTGATTGCATAGGCGCCGCCACTGTCATCTAAGCGCCTGCTTCGCGCAACGCTCAACCAAAGGACGGCGTAGGGCAGCTCCCTGGCGCTCCTTGGACGCTGTGGCAAATGCCAGCTCGTTTGGTCGGGAAGGGGAAGGCAAATCCGCCAGCATCCCTAGCGGACACGAGGTCCGAAGCAGCACACGGTGCCGCAGCACTTAGACCGACAGAGCTACGCCATGTATAGCTCGGGCTCAGGCGGTCCCCTGGGGATCATTCTCGGTCAGCCAAGATGCGTCCAGAACAGGTCCGGCATTCTGGACATCGGCTTCGAAGGCGTCGATCAACCTTTTGGCGGCTTTGCTGGCGATATGGCTCTCAGGGTAGGTGGCCTTCACGGCCCGTGCACACTCGTAAACCTCCTTGAGTTTCCTAACCTGCTTGAGCCCTAACGCGCGATATACTCCATGGCTGGTCATATCGCCTCTCCTCCCTGTAGTGGAATTCTCCGCTGCCCGGCCTACTATGCGTCTGCATTGACAGAGAGTTTCCTGGCTGAAAGCAAAAAACTGCGTGCGACTGTAGTAAGGTCGTCGGCTTCCCGGGTCGAGGCGTTCTTTAGGGGGCCCGCCGGAACCAGGGCTTAGCCATTCGCGGGAGGGTACGACCCGCTTCGCGCCTCCGTCGCAGACCTGTTTGTTCTCGAATTGTGCTCAGGTGCATGTTCTGGCGCGACGTTGATGGGGACATTCGATCACTCAACGCCAAGCGCTTTTGAGCGCACGCCACCACCTTGATTATCAAGGCCACGGAAGTGACGTCAGGACGAGCATTGGCGCGCTCTACCATCGCCGGTGGAAGGCTACCCCCTTTGACTCACTTGCTCAGCACATCCAGCTGTCGAAAGATTAGCGATCGGACAGCTCGCTGTATCCGCGTCACAGGGCCAAACCAAGCGGGAACTCGTCGGCATGCAGGTGTCTCTGCCGGGACTGCTAATATGCGCGGCTATTTTGGTCACGTCCTACTATTCAAGGGGAATGCTGATCATCGGCTTGATCGCTTCCCAGGCTTTCGGCGCGACGGCCGTCATGACACTGAGCTTTCTGGGCGGGTCATCTCCATTGATCTATACCATGTTCGCGGCCTTGCTTGTCACGACCGTCGCTGCAAGACGTCGCATATGGCTTGATCTTGGACTCGTGTTCGGAAGCATCCGGACGGTCTGGATCCTGACAAGCCTCATGTTGTACGCAGTCATCGGATCATGGTTGTTTCCGAGATTCTTTGCGGGACAGACCGCCGTATTCGTGCAGGCCAAGACCCGCGGCATAGTCATAGAAGATTCCTTGGCGCCGGTTTCCGGCAACATCTCTCAGACCGGCTATTTCGTCCTTGGTGGACTCGCCGCTATAGCGCTTTGCGCCCTGCTGCTGCACTCCGACCGGATCGACCAGGTCCGGCGCGGCTTCTTCTTGTGGTGCGGTCTCCACACGGGGATGGGAGTCTTCGATTTCATCAGCAAGACGGTGGGCGCGGGAGACCTGCTGGGCCCGATCAGAACCGCCAACTACGCGATCATATCGAACGCGACGGAGGCCGGATTCGTGCGGATCACCGGACCTTTTTCGGAGGCCTCTTCATTCGCCAGCGTTTCCCTCGCCTGCCTGGCATTCTGCTACAGCTACTGGAGAAAGACGAAATCACCGCTGGCCAAATGGCTGGCTGCCATCCTGCTCTTCCTGTCCATTCTGTCGACTTCATCGACGGCCTATGTCGGGCTGATACTGCTATGCATCCCGGTTGCTTTGTCGATGCTGGGCTCGATCCTGAGGGGAAAGGTCGAGGGCGAAGAGATCCTGATAATGGCTCTCTTGGTGTTGGGCGGGACAGCCATGTTGGGCATAAGTCTTTACAAGGCCGAGGCGTTTGACCCGTTCGTCAGGCTGATCAACAGCACCATCATCAACAAAGCCGATTCCGCCTCGGGCCATGAACGCACCTATTGGAATGTAAAGAGCCTGCAGTCGTTTCTCGATACCAGCGGCCTGGGCGTGGGGTTCGGCAGCTCAAGAGCATCGAGTTGGCCGATCGCTGTCCTTTCCCAGTTGGGTTTGTTCGGGTCGCTGATGATGGGTGTCCTGCTGTGTGTCCTGGCTAGGGGGCTGGGGGCGGTTCGGCAATGGGTGGCCCCAGAAACAGACGCCGTCGTGGCTAGCGTCAGGAATGCTGCCCTTGCAAGCATAATTGCCATTTCGGTATCGGGCGGCAGCGCTGATCCAGGCATCCTCTTTTTCATTGCACTTGCAGTCGTTTGTGCCACGAGAGTCAGTGCTCGGCGCGGCATTGCCGCATTCGAGCGATCTAGCCCGGCGTCCGGCGACGGTGCGGCCAAAGTCGTGTACTCCGGTTCCGCCGAGTTGGCTTTGCGACGGCAAAGGTTGCTGGCAATGTGTCAGGGCCCGGTGATGTTCAAAATGGATGGGGATGTTGACTAACCGGCGAGTCTGGGCTCGATCGCCCTTGGCTGGGGCGCCGGTCGCCTGGCAAGGAGAGGAGGGTTGCCGCCAAAAGCTGGTCGCAGCCTGCAGGCTGTGCCGGACAGGTGCAACACGCTGGCGCCACAATCCTGCCTGACCTCACCTGCGCATCCGACGGCTACATCGTTGCGGGGCAGCTCATCCGTGCGAAGCTGATGCCGGTTTTGGGGATTTTCAGAAGACTTTTATATTGCAATCAATATTTGCTTCCATCACGGGCCTACGGCTTTCGTCGGATACGACTACCGAAAGCTTGCTTTGCAACTCGCCCTGAACTTCGTCCTGTGCCATGGCGACCAGCATTCTGACTGCGTCTACCCGGGCCTCAAGCGCACCGACGTAATGGGTGCCCTCGGTGTCGGGAAAATGGGATTTGCCGTCCCGGACATCGAAAAAAAACAGTGGCATTTTGCATCCGCGCTTAACAACAAACCGCTCGTCAAAGCGGGGTTTTGCATCTTGCTCACGGCTGCTTAGGGCATTCGCCCACAAGATTCTAGCAACCGCAGATGGTCAACCGGAGACGGTTGTGGAGAACTCAAATCCGGTTGATCACAAAATGTTAAAAAGGTTCGATTGGCCGACAAAACCGTTTCCCGAGACTTCGCCTTCTGCACCGTCGGGAAAGCGACAGCCATCGCCTTTTCAAAAGCAGTGTCGGCCCGCTAAGGCCGCAGCAGGCGTCGAGCCTGAGCAGGCTCAACCAAACTGATAGATAGGCCTGAGGAACGGTTCCGGTAAGCTACCGCCTCGACAAGCGCATTCGTGTCGTTTTCATCTGCGGAGTTTCCTTTCGTGCCTCTGAATTTCATTGCCGAAGCCCGGCCCAACACCTTCGCGTTTGAAACCTCTGCGCTGATCAAGGCATGCGGCTTCAGGGAATATGACGCGCGCTGGTGGTTTGGCCAGGTCGCGCCCGAACTCAACCTGATCGGCGTCCAGGCGTTGGGTATGGGGCTCGGCACGATGATCCGCCGTCTCGGGGTTGGGCCAGACATCGTCACCGGACATGATTTCCGTTCCTATTCGCTCGGCATCAAGCTGGCGTTGGTTTCCGGGCTGATGGCGACCGGCGCACGGGTGAAGGATATCGGTCTGGCGCTGTCGCCGATGGCCTATTTCGCGCAGTTCGCGCTCGATACGCCGTCGGTGGCCATGGTCACGGCCTCGCACAACGAGAATGGCTGGACCGGCGTCAAGATGGGAGCGGCGCGGCCGCTGACCTTCGGCCCCGAGGAGATGAGCGCGCTGAAGGCGATCGTGCTGGCCGGCGATTTCGACCTTACCGGCGGCGGCACCTATGATTTCGTCGACAATTTTCGCGCCACCTATCTTGACGATGTGACAAGGGACAAGCGCATCACACGAAAGCTGAAAGTGGTCGCCGCCTGCGGCAATGGCACTGCTGGCGCCTTCGCACCTGAGGCGCTGGAACGCATTGGCTGCGAGGTGATCCCGCTCGATGTCGAGCTTGATCATACGTTTCCAAACTACAACCCCAATCCGGAAGACATGCAGATGCTGCATGCCATCCGAGACAAGGTGCTGAAGACCGGGGCCGATGTCGGGTTGGGATTCGATGGCGACGGCGACCGCTGCGGCGTCGTCGACAATGAAGGCAAGGTGATCTTCGCCGACAAGGTCGGGGTCATGCTGGCACGCGACATTTCCAGCCAATATCCGGGTTCGACCTTCGTCGTCGACGTCAAGTCGACCGGACTGTTCAACACCGACGCGGTGCTGCGCGCCAATGGCGCTGTTACCGACTATTGGAAGACTGGCCATTCCTACATCAAGCGCCGGGTTGCCGAACTCGGCGCGATCGCCGGCTTCGAAAAATCGGGCCATTTCTTCTTCAACCCCCCAATCGGGCGCGGCTATGACGACGGACTGGTCACGGCAATCGCCATGTGTCAGATGCTGGACCGTAACCCGGTCAGTTCGATGGCCGATCTCTACGGGGCACTGCCGCTGACCTTCGGCACGCCCACAATGTCCCCGCACTGCGCCGACGATGTGAAGTATGGCGTGGTCGAGCGAGTGGTCTCCGATTTTCAGGCGATGAAGCGGGACGGCGACAGTTTCGCTGGCCAAAAGATCGGCGACCTCGTCACCGTCAATGGCGTGCGCGTCGTTGCCGAGGACGGTACCTGGGGCCTGGTGCGCGCCTCGTCGAACAAGCCGGAACTGGTCGTGGTCGTCGAAAGTCCGGTCTCGTCCGAGCGTCGCCGGCAGATGTTCGATGCCGTCGATGCCGTGCTGCGCCGCAGTCCGGAAGTCGGCGCCTACAACCAGACTTTTTGACAGGGCCAAGCGGCGAGAATGGCGGCTTGGTGCAACTGATTATTGCAAAGTGGGACGACGGGCTCTTGCATCCTCAGGCTCCAGGGCAGGCTCTGCCGGGGTTCGCAGCGTCAAAGCTGTGCCGTAATGGGCCACCCGCAAATGGTCCCTCAATTGCATCTCCCATCCAGCGTCAGGGGTGAACCTTGGCGAGCGCTGGGATAACCATCATGATTTCAAACACACCGCGGCTCGGCTGCAACAGGTGCAAACTTGCTCTTGTCGGCGATGAGACACGACCATCGAATGTCCTGAGATGCCCTGGGTGTGGGGCTTCAGACACGTGCGAGAATGTGATGCTGGAGATTGACGAGAGGCGAGCCGAGGCACTTTCGCGCGCCCTTTGCCGCCCAGAAATGCGGGGGGTAAGAACGGGTCGGCCAAAAGTGTACCGTTTCGCGCTTCTGTTTGGGACAGGGCGGCTCGTGCGAGCCGACGTCAAAGACGGGCAGTAGCATCGCGCCGGCGGTCGGCCCTTGCCAGGCCGACAGCAAACGCCAAGATCAGGTGCTTCTGGCGACCTGGTCGGGAGCCGTAACGGCAAGCTGTACTCCTCGACTGCCAAATTGTCTGTTCAGACCCTTCTTCAAGCGAACGATATCTGGTCAGTATGCAAGCTGTATGTAACCATCTGTACAGAGCAATTTAGGTAACGGCCCGCACTGCGGTCCATGGCAGCTGCCGGAAGTAGGCGCGACTTCAGAATTCGTCGGAGGCTCTTAGTCCGTAAGACCTACTTGGATATTTGCCAGACTATGATGCATCCTGAGGCCACAAATGGTCCTTGGCCCGGTCACCTCAGTGCTGAGCTAGTGGCACTCTGACTACGGTCGTCGAAACGGAGCTCAACAATGACGCCCAAGCGCTTCACCCGCCCGGTTCAGGTAATTGTGGGACTTGGCTTTGCGCATGAGGTGTCATCTGTCATGGATGCCTATCAGCTTCTCGACGAATGGGTCGGGTTCCGCAGCCCAACACATGCGGCCACACTTGCGCTTTTCCGGTCTGCCCTTGCAGACGACGAAGATGCTGAAACGGCTCGCCTTGCCTTTGAGGCATTTGCTCGATCTCGGGGCATTCTCGCCGCGGAGGAAATCGTGTCCTCTGGTGGTGCTGCAGAAGAGTGGATGACAGCCTATGACAGACGGTCAGAAGTCGTGGTTGATGGCTAGTGCACGGTGGCCAACAGTGACTTCGGTTTTGGGAAGGCGACACGCATAAGACCTACGTAAAGCGCGTCGCCTGAAATCCGTCTCGACGCGAAGCGCTTCAGGCGATGACCGCAGCGGTCACCCCGGTGGCTTGCAAGCTCTGGACGTGTCCGCACGAGGCCACCTCAGCGGGCGATCGCGCCACGAGCCTGACGGTTTGTTGACAAAATCGGCAAAGCTCAACCAGATATGGGCTCGGCGAGTTCGTCGGCCGCTTCACTGACGCCGCAGGCAGCCGCGCGCTCGAGCCAGACCCGGCCGGCCGCGGGGTCGCACTCCCCGGCCAGGCCATTGACGAGGTAACGCCCAAGCATGAGCTGGGCTTGGCCATGACCACGCCCGGCAGCGGCGGCGAACCATTTCTGCGCCGCCTTGTGGTCAACCGGCAGGGCCTGGCCAGCACCGTACAGCGCACCTAGCGCAAACATCGCCCCGGCGTGGCCGTCGAGAGCGGCCTGCTTGAACAACTGCGTTGCGACCTCTGGCTCGCGGGCGCCACCGCGCCCGTTGAGCAGCATCTCGGCAAGCGCGACCTGTGCGTCGAGGACGCCGGCTTTGCCCGCCCGACCAAACCAGAGGCGGGCCTGCCTTGGATCCGTCGCCACGCCGCGGCCATCCTGGAGGAGGCGGGCATACATATATTGCGCCTCCGCGACACCTTCGGCGGCCCGCCTCAGCCACTGCGCCGCTTGTGCCTCGTCCTGGCGCACGCCAACGCCGTTGGCGAAGCAAAGCCCGAGATTGAATGCTGCAATCAGGTCGCCCGATGATGCGGCGGCCTCGAACCAACCGGCAACGCTTGCGCCGTCGTCCGGCTCGCCGGCTCCTCCGAGGACGAGATTGGCGAGGTCGATCTGTGCGTCCTGATTGCCGGCATTGGCAGAGGCGCGCAGCCAGCGTGCTCCCTCTTCGACGTCCTCAGCCACACCATTCCCCGTCAGGTAGAGAGAGGCCAGGGCGCGGGCGGCGGCCTGGTGACCCGCTTCGGCCGCCCGCCGATACCAGTTTGCCGCTTCCGCAAAATCGGGCCGCTGGTTTTTCACGTAGCGATCGCCCAGGAGATAGGCGGCCTCGCTGTTGCCGGCCAAGGCGGCACTGCGCATCCAGGCCTCGCCGGCAGCGGGATCATGGTCGACGAGGCCACCATCAATCAGTGCCAAGCCCAGCCGGAACTGGGCGGAGGGAAGGCCCTTCTCTGCGGCGGCCTGATAGAGTCGAGCGGCGGCCGCCAGGTCGCGTGAGACGCCGAGCCCGTGCTCGGTGAGGACCGCCAGAAGATAGGTTGCGGTCGGCAGGCCGGCGTCGGCCGCGCGCCGCACCTCGGCCGCAATCCTGACCCGGTGTTCGCGATTGCCACGCCGGGCGAGCGACAGGGCAAGACCAAGACATCCTTCGGCACAGCCGGCGGAAGCCGACTTCTCGTACCAGTGATGCGCCGCATCTGCGTTGCGCATCGGCTTGGGGCCGCTGGTGAGGATATAGCCAAGGATCGCCTGTCCGGTTGGCGAGCCCGCCTCGGCCGCCTTGGTGGCCAGTTCGAAGGCTGCCGTGAAGTCCGGTTCGCCTGGGCGGTCGCGTTTGAACAATTCTTCCGATCCGGCGCCTTTACTGGCGGCTTCCGCCGGGACCAGCCCGGTCACGTAGAGTGCGGCAAGGAGCGCCTGCGCATCGGCGTTGCCGTGATTGGCTGCCCGCAGCAGCCAACGCGCGCCTTCCACACGGCTGGGCGGCACACCCGCTCCCTCGAGATAGCAACGCGCGACCCGGTATTCGGCCTCGACCATTCCCGCACGCGCGGCTATCGCCACCAGCGGAAAGGCTTCAGCTGGTTTGCCGGCGTCGAAAAGCTGGATAGACCGGCGCAACGCTGCCGCCGGGGAGACGCGTCCAGCCAGCCGATGCAGAATTGTCATCGATCCCGAACCTCTGATTGCTCCGATCCTCTATGGCTCCCGCATTGCTTCCTGGCTGACCGGGAGCATCACTGCGAGTATGTACTTGAGCACAGTACGCCGACCGACCTTGACGTCGGCGGTCACCGGCATTCCGGGGCTGACGGTGAAGCCGGCAGGCACGCCGTGAAGAGCGACCTGATCGATGGATATGCGCACGCGATAGAACGGCTCGGCGTCGGAAGGCAGCATGGCCAGCGAGCTGTTCGGATCGCGGGCTTGCTCCTGGGCAGAAAAGGAATCCGGGCTGAGCGTCCGCACGGTGCCATGCGCGAGCCCGTATTGCGAATAGGGGAAAGTGTCGAACTTGATGACCACCTGGTCGCCGACATGGACGAAGCCGCTGCTGCGGCCGACGATGTTTGTCTCGATCTCGAGCGGCGCGTTAGCCGGTACAAGGGTGATCAAGCGCTCTCCGGACTGCAGTACCGAACCGACCGAGACCTTGGCCACCGATTGGACGGTGGCGTCGGCTTCACTCTTCAATTCAACCAACTGCTTGCGCAGCTTTGCCTTGTTGAGAAGTTCGCGCGCGTCGGATATCCGCGAACTCGCCTCCGAGAGACTTTGCGAGACATCGGCTCGCCATCCCTGAATGTAGCCGTCGCGCTCGGCGGCCACGGCCTGCTGCTGGAGCCTTGCGGCTTGGGCCGTCTGCTCGGCATTGCCAAGCGACCGGGACATTTCGGCGCGATTGTCTTCGGCCAGCAGTGTGTTGAGGCGGCTGCCCACCTGCCGTGCTTCGAGCTGCTTGCGCATCTGTTCGATCGAGGACGCCACAGTGAGCCGCTGGCGGTAGCCGTCGGCATCCGACAGCGAACGCGAGATCACGGAACCGAGTTCGTCGCGCTGGCGGTCGAAATTTTCGACCTTGGCGTCGTAGACCGCCTTGCGGCGCTCAAAGATCGATGCCTGCAGGGTCCAGCTTGGGTCCAGACCATCATAGTTGAAGATCTTGCCGTCTGCTTCAGCCTTCAGGCGCGCCACTTCGGCTTCAAGCGTCGAAACCTGCATCGCAAGCGCCGCCAGGTCGGCTGAAGCAAAGGTCGCATCGAGGCGAGCAAGCACTTGACCGGCCTGAACGTGCTGTCCTTCACGAACGTCGATCGAACGCACGATCGCCGTCTCCAGCGGCTGCACCAGGATGTTGGGCGCGTTTGACACCACCAGCCCCCTTGCCGTCACAACCTGATCCACGGGTATTAGTCCTGCCAGGGCGATCAGCGCCAGGACCAGGGTCGCAATGATCCAGACGATGCCGCGCGCCGTGCGCGGAATGGGTGCATTGGTGACGGCGCTCGACGGCCACTGGAACTCAAGTATGGCCGGGGTTGTCGGATCCCTCGTTTCCATCCGCTGCCGCCGGGCGGGGAGGGCGATGAGCGAGGTGCTACTCATGGGTTACCAAACCTGAAGCGTAGATTGTCTTGGCATCGTCAAACCAACCGCGGCGGTATGGCGACCGGACGGCCTTGGCGTCCATCGAGGTGCCGGTTTTGCTGCGACCACAGCTGGCGATAGAGCGTGCATCGGTCGAGCAGCGTCGCGTGCGGCGCGACGTCGAGCACCTTACCCTGATCCATGACCAGGATGTTGTCGCATTCTGTCAGCGAGGACAGCCGGTGCGAAACGATGATCATGGTGCGCCCGCTGGCGATGCGCATGAGGTTGGCGCTGACCACTGCCTCGCTCTCGGGGTCGAGCGCGCTGGTCGCTTCGTCGAGGATGAGGATTGTCGGATCGTGGATGAGGGCGCGCGCGATCGCCAGCCGCTGCTTTTGACCGCCTGACAGATTGGGCGAGCCTTCCTCGATGTAGGTGTCGTAACCATTGGGCATCCGCTCGATGAATTCCTGGGCACCGGCGAGATGCGCGGCACGCATGGCGTCGGAAAGCGTCAGCCCTGGGCGCCCGGCGATGATGTTGTCACGGATCGAGCCGCGGAACAGAAAATTGTCCTGCAGCACCACGCCGAGCCCTTGGCGAAGATGGCGCAGGTTGATCTCCTTGAGGTCGACGCCATCAAGCTTGAGGAAGCCGCTGTAGTCACGGTTGATCCCCTGCAGGAGGCGCGCGATGGTCGATTTCCCCGACCCGCTGCGCCCGACAATGCCGAACATGGTGCCGGCAGGGATGTGGAAGCTGACCCGGTCAAGCGCGGGCGTCTTTGTAGCGATATAGCTGAAGGTCAGGTCGCTGAACGCCACCTCGCCGACGAGCTTGGGTCTCAGGCCGGTGGAATTCGAGCTGCTCTCCAGCGGCCGGTTGAGAACCGACGCTGCCTCGCCGATCGCCGCACCGACCTCCTCATAGTCCTCAACCAGTCGCGCCAGGCCGACCAGCGGCTGCGCCACGCGCTGGGAGATCATCATGAAGGCGAACAGGCTGCCGACCATGTAGCCGGAGCGGTCGTTCATGGCGAGATAGGCGCCGATCAGCATGGTGCCGAGCACCATCACGCGTTCGATCGGCGTGACCAAGGTCTGCGGCCAACTGGCGAGCTGGCCGAAGGCGAGACGGGCCTTTCCCGCTTCCGCCACCCGTTCATCCCAGAGCGCCTTGCGCTGCGGCTCAAGGCCGAGCGCCTTCACCGTCTTGATGCCGACGACAGTTTCGCCGAGCGCCGCCGACTTCCAGGTCTCGGCTTCGACCACCCGTTGGTACCTACGGCGCAGCGGCTTGAGATAGGCAAGGATGATCAGCATGATCACGACCGCGCAGGCCACCACGATCCAGGCCAGCGTGGCGTTGATATAGAACATTACCGGCACCAGCACGCACAGCGTGATCAGATCCAGGAACGTGCTGAGGAGCTTTCCGGTCAGGAATTCGCGGATACGATAGACCTGGGCGAGGTGATACATCGTCTCGCCGGCCGGATGGCGCTCGAAATAGTCGAGCGGCAGGCGCAGCAGCCGGCTAAAGACGTGCAGATGCAGCTTGGTGTCGAGACGGGCGCCGACGACGTTGATGATCAGCCGCCGCGCATGGCCAAGCAGGGTCTCGTAGACGAAAACCACGGCAATCACCGCGGACAAGAGCACCAGAGTGGACAGGCTGTTGAACTGCAGCACCTTGTTGACCAACGTCATGACCATCAGCGGCGGCAAGATGGTAAGGACACTCAGCGTGAACGAGGCGATGGCGATGTCGCGCAGGGGGCGGCTTTCGAGCCGCACCAGTTCGGCCAGCCAGTGCAGGGTGAAAGGCGCGTCCGCTGCCACATGCGACCGAGTAGGGCGCAGCAGCACGGCCTCGCCCGTCCACACCTGGGACAGCCGCAGCTCGTCGACGGCGGTGACCTCGCCGTCGTCTGGCGCGTCAGCACTTTTGAGGAAGACGACGTTGCGCTCGGCACTCGCGCCGGTAAGGAGACCCGCGCCGCCATCGTTGAACAACAGGACGACCGGTCCGGTGTCCTGGAAGCGCAAGAGGTGGGCCCAGCGGATGCGTATGGCGCGCGACCACATACCGGCGTTCTGCGCCCACTCGGAGAGATCGGCGGCGCTCGGCACCGGGTTGGCCGTCCTGAATTCCGAGGGGTCGAGTTCGACGCCGTGATAGCGGGCGGCCCGCAGTACGGCCTTGAGGCGCGCCCCGAGCTGGTCGAGCTCGGCGGGACCGCCGGGCGCATTCTGGCCGTCCGCCTGGTCCGCCGCAGCCTCGACCTCGGTCCCGGCGCGGATCCGGAGCGGCTGATTGTCGGCATTTACGGGAACGTTTACCACAGGCTTCTCATCCGGTACGCAGCGCCAACGATCCACAAGGCCCAGGGCCGAGGCGTTTCTGCCGAGGTTCCTGGCAATGGCGCACTGTACTCCGAACTGATCGGGAGCGCGACTCTCATGGCTTTTCCTCTTTCGAGATGATGAACGCGCGGGGTGCCGATTTCCAGCGAAGCCCGCGCGTCCTTTTCAACCTTGACCAGCTACCGTCGAGTCCGTTCGCCGCTCACTCATGTGGCTTCAAGAGATCCTTCAGGGTCGTCTTGACGGTGTGGTCGTTGCTGGCGTAGCCGGCGCCAGGCTTAGTCTGGTCGGAGGTAAGATCCGTGCTCGCCCCCGTCGGCTTGTTTTGGTTCTGACCAGATCCGCTGATCGTCTTGAGGACGTTGAGCAGGTCTGTCGTCACCGATGTGGCTGCAAGCCCGATCAGGTTGCGAAACGACGCTTGGCCGCCGGGGTCATTGCCGTTGCCGGCCGAGCTCGACGGCAGGAATTGCGTCGTGTCCTTGAGCCCCAGCGTGCTCGCCGTGACGTTGGCTTTGGAACCGCCGTTTCCGTTGCCAGAGTTGCCCTGCCCCTGGTGTGAGCTGTTGTCGGCATTGTTATGATCGCCGGAATTACCCGGCGCGGGCTGTTCTCCGTTGCCGTGGCCGTTATTGGCATGACCAGTGTCACCACCACCCGAACCGGTTCCTCCGGTCGGGCCTGTCGTCCCTGTCGGACCAGGCGAGCCGGTCGGACCGGTTGCTCCGGTCGAGCCAGTCGACCCGGTGGCGCCTGTCGAGCCTGTGGCACCCGTCGAGCCGGTGGCACCTGTCGCGCCTGTTGCACCCGTCGAGCCAGTCGCACCTGTCGACCCTGTGGCACCGGTCGAACCAGTGGCACCTGTCGACCCTGGGGCACCGGTCGAGCCAGTGGCACCGGTCGAGCCAGTCGCGCCGGTCGAGCCTGTTGCACCGGTCGAGCCTGTCGCGCCGGTTGCACCGGTATGACCCGTCGCACCAGTGGAACCCGTGGCACCGGTTGAGCCAGTGGCTCCGGTTGCACCGGTATGACCTGTCGCACCGGTCGAACCCGTAGCACCCGTCGAGCCAGTCGCTCCCGTTGAGCCCGTGGCGCCTGTTGCCCCTGTCGAGCCAGTCGCTCCGGTCGAACCTGTCGCTCCAGTTGCTCCTGTGGCACCGGTAAGACCTGTCGCACCGGTCGAGCCCGTAGCACCCGTCGAGCCAGTCGCTCCCGTTGAGCCCGTGGCGCCTGTTGCCCCTGTCGAGCCAGTCGCTCCGGT
>NZ_JAIUHA010000012.1:0-207471 GCF_020164885.1 Mesorhizobium sp. CO1-1-7
GCCGGTCCTCCGGCGGACAAGAAAACTGTCACCCATGCTATCGGTCCATTCTGTTACCTATCTATCCGGTTCGGACAAGTGTCCCCTCTCCCCGTCACTATACGGGGAGAGGATGCCGGCAGGCAGGTGAGGGGCAGCGCCCGCGCCCGGTAGTTCCTCAATACCCCAGCGCCATCCCGTCCTTGCGCGGATCGGATGCCCCCGTCAGCGTTCCCTTTTCCCAGTCGATCAGCACCGCCTGGCCGCCGCCGAGCGGATGGTGCGGCTCGGTGATGGCGTGGCCGCGCCGCCGCAGGCCTTCGACCGCCTCGGCGGGCACGTTGCGCTCCGCCTCCACCATACCGTCATTGTAGAACACGCGCGGCGCGTCGAGCGCTTGCTGCGGGTCCATGCCGAAATCGATCATGTTGGTCAGAAGATGGACATGGCCGAAGGGCTGGTAGCCGCCGCCCATGACGCCGAACGGCATCACCACGCGGCCGTTTTTGGTCGCCATGCCGGGCATGATCGTGTGCATCGGCCGCTTGCTGGGCGCGATGGCGTTGGGGTGGGCCGGATCGAGGCGGAAGCTCGAGCCGCGGTTCTGCAGCACGACGCCGGTCTTGGGGCCGACAACGCCGCTGCCGAAGGAATAATAGGTCGAGTTGATGAAGGAGACCGCGTTGCGGTCGCGGTCGACGACCGAGATATAGACCGTGTCGCTGCCCGGCAGCTGCACGTCGGGCAAATGGGTCATGGCGCGCTCGCGGTCGATCTCGGCGCGCAGCCGGTCGGCATAGGCGGCCGAGAGAAGCTGCCTCACCGGCACCGGGACATGGTCCTGGTCGCCGACGAAACGGTCGCGGTCGCGATAGGCCAGCCGCCCGGCCTCGATCTCCAGGTGCAGGCGCTCGGCGCCGTTAGGGTCGAGCCCACCGAGCTTGAAGCCCGACAGCACGTTCAGCATCAAAAGCGCCGTCAGCCCCTGGTTGTTCGGCGGCATCTGGTGGATCTCGTGGCCGCCATAGCTGACGCTCACCGGCGCCACATAGTCGCCCCTGGTCGCGGCGAAATCGTCCGCCGTGTGCAGCCCGCCCAGCTCCTTGAGCCGGCGCACCATGTCGTCGGCGATCGCGCCTTCGTAGAACCCGGCGCGGCCCTGTTTGGCGATCACCCGGAGAGTGGCGGCCAACGCGGGCTGCTTGTGCACGTCGCCGGCCTTCGGCGCCATGCCGCCCGGCAGGAAGATGCGCGCGGCATGCTCGTCGGCGGAAAGATCGGTTTCGGGTTCGGCCCAGTCGAAGGCGACGCGGTCGTGCACGACATAGCCGTTCTCGGCATAGTGGATCGCCGGCGCCAGCACTTCGGCCAAGCCCTTGCTGCCATGGTCCTCCAGCAGCCGGCACCAGGCGTCGATGGCGCCCGGCACGGTCACCGCATGCGGCCCCTGTTTGGGAAGCTCGCTAAACCCCTTGTCGCGATACCAGTTGACGGTCGCGGCCGCCGGCGCACGCCCCGAGCCGTTGAAAGCCAGCACTTCGCTTTGCCCCTTGGGGCAGTAGAGGACAAAGCAATCGCCGCCTATCCCCGTCGATTGCGGCTCGACCACGCCCTGCACGGCGGCGGCGCAGATGGCGGCATCCATGGCATTGCCGCCGGCGCGCAGCATCTCGATGGCCGCAAGCGTCGAGAGCGGATGCGATGTCGCGGCAATCGCTTCCGTGGCACGAACCGGCGAGCGGCCGGGAAACTGGAAATCACGCATCTGGTCTGGATATCCCCGGTATCTTGAAAAAATGGGTCACTTGAAGCGAATGGGTCCGACGGAATCAATGCCGGCGGCCGAAGATCTGCGCCAGTGACAACAGCGCGACAGATAGCACGATCAGGCAAGTCGAGATGGCGGCGATGGTCGGGTCGATCTGGTCGCGCAGCGCGTTGAACATGCGGCGCGTCAGTGTCGTGGTCTCCCCGCCCGAGATGAACAGCGAGACGACAACTTCGTCGAAGGAGGTGATGAAGGCAAACAGCGCGCCCGAGACGATCGAGAAGCGGATCTGCGGCATCGTCACCTGCCAGAAGGCAGCGACGCGTCCCGCGCCCAGGCTGCGCGCCACCCGCTCCTGGTTCATGTCGTAGGAGCGCAGGCCCGACAGCACCGTCAGCACCACCAGCGGCAGCGCCTGTACCGTATGCGCGATGACCAGGCCGGTCAGCGTGTTGTTGAGGCCGATGCGCGCATAGAGGAAGAAGGTGCCGATGCCGACCAGGATCACCGGGATGATCAGCGACGCCGTGAGCAGCGCGTTGATCGCGCCGTTGAAGCGCAGCGTGCCCCGGTTGATCGCATAGGCGGCGGCAGTGCCGAGCGGCGTCGCCACCAGCGCGGTCATGACCGCGACGTTCACCGACACGATGGTGGCGTCGCGCCATTCCAGCGACTGGAAATAGCTCTGGTACCAACGAAGCGACCATTGCCGCGGCGGAAATTGCAGCAGCGTCGAATCCGAGAACGACATGATGACGATGATGACCGACGGCGCGATCAGGAACAGCAGCACGAGGCCGCCGAAGGCGTAGAGCCACAGCCGTTGCCGATGCGAGATCGGCAATCCGATATCTTCACTCATCGCGAACTCCATACGCCGGTGGCCCGCGCGCCGAGCAGCCACTGGAACAGGCCGAGAAGCGCCAGCGTGACCACCAGCAGCACCACGCCGAGTGCCGCACCGGCGCCCCAGTTGGAATAGAGGCTGGTGGTCTGCTCCATGCGCATCGCCCACATCACCACCTTGCCGCCACCCATCAGCGCCGGCGTCACGAAGAAACCGAGGCACAGCACGAAGACGATGACCACGCCGGAGGCGAGGCCCGGCACCGACAGCGGAAAGAAGATCTGCCGGAAGGTGGCGGCCGGGCCGGCGCCGAGGTTCATGCCGGCGCGCAGGCAGTCGGTGTCGATCGTCTTCATCGAGGCATAGAGCGGCAAAACCAGAAACGGCAGCAATATGTGCGTCATGCCGATGACGACGCCCGAAAAATTGTTGGCCAGCGACAGCGGCTGGCTGATCACGCCGAGATCGATGAGCCAGCTGTTGATCAGGCCCTTGCGCTGCAGGATCACCAGCCAGGCATAGGTGCGCACCAGCACCGACGTCCAGAACGGCAGGATGACGAAGATCAGGCAGATCGATGCGGCCCGGCGCGGCAGCTGCGACAACATGTAGGCCAGGGGATAGCCTGTTAGCACGCAGGCGCCGGTGACGATGAAGGCGACCTCGAAGGTGGTGATGAAGGTCCTGATGTAGGAGGCCTGCTCGAAGAAACGCGCATAGTTGGCGGCGCTCAAGGCGCCGGTCTCGTCGAACAGCGACAGCCAGAACAGCCAGCCGATCGGCACGATGATGATCGCGCAGACAAGGAACAGGCTCGGCGCCAGCAGCGCCAGCAGCCGCAATGACTCGCGCCGCGCATCGGCGCGCAGGGCCTGCGCGTTCAGGTCCTGCCCTGCCGGGCGGGCGGTCTCCGTCACGAAGGCGGACTGCGCGCTCATCCCTCGGCCGCCACCAGGATCGTGTCCTTGGCATCGAGGCCGAGCGTGATCGGCTGGCCCGGCGCCGGCAGCCTTGCCAGCACGTCGCTGCGGCAATAGTCGCGCAGCGTCAGCTGGCGGCCGTCGCGCAGGCTGGCATAGCAGACGAAACTGTCGCCCTGGTAGATGATGTCGCTGACCGTCGCATCGAGCACATTGACGCCGGTCGACGGGTCGGATGCCGTGACCAGCCGCAGCTTCTCCGGCCGCACCACCATCAGATGCGGACCGGCCGGCGGCGTCGGTGCGCCGGTCTGGATCAGCCTGTCCTCATACCAGACCGAGCCATTGCGGCTTTCGACCGGGATGAAGTTCGATTCGCCGATGAAGCCGGCTACGAATTGCGTCTTCGGCGCGGCATAAAGCGTTTCGGGCCTGTCGAGCTGTTCGATGCGGCCACCGTTCATCACCGCGATACGGTCCGACATGGTGATGGCTTCGCGCTGGTCGTGCGTGACATAGACCGTGGTCATGCCGAGACGGCGATGAAGCGCACGCAATTCGATCTGCATATGCTCGCGCAGGCCCTTGTCGAGCGCCGACAGCGGTTCGTCCATCAAGACGATGCGCGGCTCGAAGACGATGGCGCGCGCCAGGGCCACGCGCTGGCGCTGGCCGCCGGAAAGCTGGTCCACCCGGCGCTCGCCCAGGCCATGCAGCTTCACCAGCTCCAGCGCCTTCTCCACCCGCTGCGCTGTCTCTGTCACACCGACGCCGCGCTGCTTCAGCGGAAAGGCGATGTTGTGGAAGACGTTCATATGCGGAAACAGCGCATAGTTCTGGAACACCATGCCGATATTGCGCCGGTGCGGCGGCGTGGTGATGATCTCGTCGCCGCCGACCTTGATCGATCCGCCATTGGCTCGCACGAAACCGGCCAGGATCATCAGCAGCGTCGTCTTCCCCGAGCCCGAAGGCCCAAGCAGCGTCAGGAACTCGCCGGCCTCGACATCGAGGTTCAGGTCGCGCAGCACCGGCACGCTGCCAAATCGTTTCTCGATCGCGCGCATGCCGATCGGCAGCGCGGATGGTGCAATGGACAAGATCGTTATCTCCGAAGCAGAGACTGAAGGAGCGGGGCGGCGCTGATGCCGTCCCGCAAGGTCGGGATTCCGGCCTATTGCTGGATCAGATTGTTGAACTTCTCCGTCGCCTCGACGAGGTTGTCGCGCCAGAATGCGGCATCCTGCAACACCTGCTTCTTGACGTTTTCGGGCGCCGAATTGATGTCCTTGATCCGCTCCGGCGGGATCTTGCCGGTTTCGAAGGCCTTCTCGTTCACCGGTCCATTGTCGACATAGAGCGGCAGATTGGCCTGCAGTTGCGGGCTGACGAACATGGCCAGCGCCTTCATCGCCGCGTCCTTGTTCTTGGCGCCCTTGGGAATGACCATGCAATCGGCGGTGAGCACGCCCTGGTCGAAGGAGAAGCTGACCGGCGCGCCTTCCTTCTTCAAAGTGCCCGCGCGGCCGTTCCAGATGCTCGCCATGTCGACTTCGCCATCCTTCACCAGTTGCATGGCCTGGGCGCCGGAGGTCCACCAGGCGTCGACATGGCCACGGATCTTGTCGACCGATTTCAGCGCGCCGTCGATGTCGACGGGATAGACCTTGTCGATCGGCAGGCCGGAGGCAAGTGCTGCGACGCTCAGCGTCTCCGTCGCCTGGCTGCTGCTCAGCGCACGCCGTCCCGGAAACTTTTCCACGTTCCAGAAGTCGGCCCATGTCTTCGGGCCCTTGTCGCCGAAAACGTCGGTCCGGTAGATCAGCACGACGGACGTGTAGGAAATGCCGACCCAGTCGTCATGCACCAGCTTGGGGTTGATGCCGCTCTTGTCGATGATGCCGTAATCCAGCTTTTCGAACAGCCCTTCCTTCGAGCCGCGCGCGCATTCGTCGGCGCCGAGTTCGGTGATGTCCCATTTCACCGCATTGCCGGTCACCTGCAGGCGTACGTCATCGAGGCCGTTGGTCGTGTCTTCCTTGATGGTGATGCCGAGCGCATCGGCGGTCGGCTTGAAGAAGGCCTTGGTCTGTGCCTCCTGATAGGTGCCGCCCCATGAGGCGACGGTGATCGTGTCGGCGGCGACCGCGGGCACTGCCACGGAGGCAATGAGCCCGGCTATCGCTAGAGTTCTAAAGCTGGTGGTCCTGTTCATTTCGGTTCTCCGACCGGTGTTCCCATTTGTTTTTGATTTGGCATGCGATTTTGTATACAATTTGGAATGTAGCCGAGAGATCGGTGTTGTCAACTGCGACGGGCGCGATCGGTTGGACGGTAGGGACGGCGCCGCGGGGCGTGGCAAATTACGCCGACTGCGACTACAAACGAGGCGATGTCCGGCTAAAGCGGCCGGAGAACTGGAAACGGAACTTGGCCAAGGAACCAAAAAACACGCTGCGCGACTCGGTCTATTCCGCGCTCAAGGCGATGATCGTGACCGGCCAGATTCCGCCGGGTTCACGCGTCACCGAAAGCGACATCGCGGCGAAACTCAATGTCAGCCGCACCCCCGTGCGCGAAGCCTTCAACCGCCTGGAGCGCGACGGGCTGGTCACCGGCCGGCCGCGCCAGGGCTATGCCGTCACCGAGTTCGACATCAACATGTTCCGCGAGGCCTTCGCCATCCGCGAACTGCTCGACGGTCATGCGACGGAATTGGCGGCGGCCGCCGCGGCCGAGAAGGACAAGGCGCGGCTACGCGCCATGCTGGCCGAATGCGAGCGGCTGGCCGCCATTCCCGACCGCACGACGCGGGAAAAATTCCAGGAACTGGAGGTCGGCATCGATCTCCACCGCGTCATTGCCGAGATCAGCGGCAATGTCATGCTGCATGGCATGCTGTGCGGCATCCTCGACAAGTGCCAGCACTATGTCTGGACCGAACTCTTGTGGCTCGATGAATGGAAGATCGCCCGCGACGAACACGCCGAGATCGTCGAGGCGATCTGCGCAAATGATATCAGCCGCGCCGGCGCGCTGGCCCGCGCGCATGTGCGCGGTTCGCGCGAGAACGTGCTGCGCCTGCTGCAGGCGAAATCGGATTATCAGACCTTCCTGGCCAAGGCGTCCTGAGCGGACAGCCATTCGTCCTACTAGGTTAAGCCGCCCTTTCCGAGCGTGGCCACCGCGTCGACGATCCGGGTGAAGCTCGCGCGGGCGCGGCCAACGGTATGCCGAGCCCTGAGATAGCCGTGCACCAGGCCGGGCTCCTCGAACCAGGTGGCGCGCCCGCCTGCCGCGACGATGCGATCGCGATAAGCCTCGCCATCGGATGACAGCGGGTCGCACTGGGCGGTGATCAGCATGGTCGGCGGCAGATTGGCGAAATCGGCATCGGCCAGCGGATACAGCGTGATGTCACCGGTCTGGTCCACGCCGCCGGTACGGACGTATTTGTAGAATTCAAGGTCGCGCACCGTCAGCATCGGCGCTTCGGCATGCGTCACATAGGAGCCGCGCGCGCGATCGCCACCGAGACCGGGATAGATCAGCACCTGGCCGATCGGCTTTTTCGCGTGGCCACGTGTCGCGTGCGCAACGGCGGCGCAAAGATTGCCGCCAGCGCTGTCGCCGCACAGCAAGACCGGGCGGTCGTAGGTCCCGGCGGCCCATTCGAAAGCGCTCATCGCGTCGTCGAAAGCGGCCGGATGCAGATGCTCCGGCGCCAGCCGGTAGTCGACCGAGACCACCTCATAACCGGTGCGGCCGCAAAGCTCGGCGCAGACGTCGTCATGGCTGTCCAGCCCGCCGAGGATGAAGCCCCCGCCATGGAAGTAGAGCACCATGGCGGCATGGTCCGGCTTTGCGTTGCGGTAGATGCGGATCGGTATGTTGTCGACAGGTGTGGTGATGGCGGTCGTCTCGACCGTCACACCCTGCGGGTAGCCGGCAAAGAACTCGCTGCACATGCGATCGTAGATCTCGCGCTGCTGCACGATCGTGTAATCGATCGTGTCGGGCGGATAATAGGAATTCGTCCGCTCGATGAAGGCCCAGGTCTCGGCGTCGATGAGTTTGCTGTAGTCGGTCATGCTGCTTGGACCGACTTCGAAGATCGAGCCCAGGCACCCCCCTCTGGCCTGCCGGCCATCTCCCCCGCAAGGGGGGAGATTGGCAGCTTCGCCTGCGGTGCTTTTGTCGCAGCGCTGGCGATTGGCGAAGGCGGAAACGTCATCCGATCTCCCCCCTTGCGGGGGAGATGGCCGGCAGGCCAGAGGGGGGTGTGACGGAACATCATCGTCGGCGAGCTATCTCCCCTTCCAAACCGGCTCCCGCTTCTCCGCAAAGGCGCGGAAACCCTCCATGCCGTCCTCCGACCCATAGAGCGCATCGACCGTCGGCAACTGCCGGCGCGTCACCTTGTTCATCGCCTCCTGGAAGGTCAGCGATTCCGCCACCCGCGCGGTCTCCTTGATCGCTGCGAACACCAGCGGCGGGCCGCTGGCGAGCAGCCGGGCGATCTCCCAGACGCGGTCCTCGAGCTTTTCCTTGGGCAGCACCTCGTTGACCAGGCCCCAGCGATGCGCCTCGGCGACATCCATCCAGCGGCCGGTGAGCAAAAGGTCCATGGCGACATGATAGGGGATGCGCTTCGGCAGCTTGATCGTCGCCGCGTCGGCCAGCGTGCCGGCGCGGATTTCGGGCAGCGCGAAGGAGGAATGATCGGAGGCGTAGATGAGATCGCAGGACAGCGCCAGCTCGAAGCCGCCGCCCACCGCCATGCCGTTGACGCAGGCGATGACCGGCTTGTTCAGGTCGCGCAGTTCCTGCAGACCGGCGAAACCGCCGACGCCATAGTCGCCGTCGACCGCGTCGCCGCTCGCGGCGGCCTTCAGGTCCCAGCCGGCGCTGAAGAACTTGTCGCCGGCGGTCTTGACGATGGCGACGCGCAGGTCGGGATCGTCGCGGAACGCCTTGAAGGTTTCACCCATCAGCCGCGAGGTTTTCAGGTCGATGGCATTGGCCTTGGGGCGGTCGAGCGTGACCTCGAGGATCAAGCCTTCGCGGCGGGTCGAAATGACGTCAGACATTCTTGTTTTCTCCCAGCACCAGCAATGCATCGGCGATCCAGGCGCCCTTGCCCTCGGAGCAGACGATCAGTGGATTGATGTCGAGTTCCTCGATCTCGCCGGCATTCTCCTGCACGAAACCGGCAATGCCCGCGATGGCGTCGATGGCGGCCGCGAGATCGGCCTTCGGCCGGCCGCGATAGCCCTCGAGCAGCGGGAACAGTTTCAGGCCGCGCAGTGCGGCCTCGATGTCGTCGCGCGTTGCCGGCAGCATCAGCGTGACGCTGTCGCGCAGCAATTCGACCAGCACGCCGCCAGTGCCCAGCGTCATCACGGCGCCGAACATCGGATCGCGGGTGAAGCCGACGATCAGTTCGGCGACGCCGTCGCGCACCATGCGCTCGACATAGAGCCCGGTGCCGAGCGGCAACAGGTCATGCGCCGCGGTGCTGACCGATTCGGCGTCCTTGAGGTTCAGCCTGACGGCGCCCACCTCGGATTTGTGGGTGACGCCAAGCGCCTTCAGGGCGACGGGGAAGCCGAGCGCCATGGACGAGATCACCGCTTCGACCGCATTGCCGGCGCGTTCGCCTTTTGGCACTGGAAGCCCGGCCTTGATCAGCCGCGCCTTGGCTTGCGCCTCGTCGGGCGTAACATGATCGCCACCGGCCGCGCCCGACGCCGATGTATCCACCGGCTGCGCCTGCGGCTCGCGCCAGGCCCAGCCGATGAAGGCCGCCGCCTGGGCGGCGTCCATCGCTTCGGAAATGCCGAAAAGCGGCACCATGCCGCGCGCCATCAGCTCGGCGGTGTATTCCTCCGGCAGGTTCTCCGGCAGCGAGGAGACGATGGCGCCACGCGCCTTGTTGGTCTTCAGCGCCGATTCGAAAGCGCGCAGCGTCGCCCACCAGTCGGTCACCGAGCAGCGATCGGGACGCGGGAAGTCGAGCACCAGCATGTTGAGGTCGAAGCCGCCCGACACCATGGCGGTGAAGGTGGCGGTCATCGCCGGCTCGTTGTTCCAGATGAAGGTGTGATAGTCCAGGGGATTGGCCACCGCGACCAGCGGCCCTAGCGTCGATTTGACATGGGCGCGATGGGTGTCGTTCAGGACCGGGAAGTTGACCCATCGGCCTTCGGCGCTGTCGGCCATGACCGATGCCTCGCCGCCCGAACAGCTCATCGACGACAAGGTATAGCCAGGCAGCGGGCCGGTGATGTGCAGCAGCTTCAGCGCCTCGATGAAGGAGGGGATGGAATCGACGCGAGCGATGCCAAGCCGCTTCAGGAAGGCGCCGGAAGCAGCGTCCGAGCCGGCAAGCGAAGCGGTGTGCGAGACGGTTGCCTGCCGCGCCTGTTCGGAGCGGCCGACCTTCATGGCGATGATCGGCTTCTTGAGCTCACGTGCCCTTGCCGCCAGGCGCTCGAAGCCGGCTACCGAATCGAACGCCTCGATGTGCAGGCCAAGCGCGGTGACGCGCTCGTCCTCGATCAGGCCGAGCGCCATTTCGGACAGGCCGGTCTGCGCCTGGTTGCCGGCGGTCATCAGGAAGGCGATCGGTAGGCCGCGCTTCTGCATCGTCATGTTGATGGCGATGTTGGACGACTGGGTGATGATGGCGACACCCTTGCCGCCGCCTTCCAGCCTGATGCCGCCATGCTGGTCTGGCCACAAAAGCGCGCCGTCCGCATAATTGATCAGGCCGTAGCAGTTCGGTCCGATGATCGGCATCTGGCCGGCGGCGGCCACCAGTTCGGCCTGCAGCCTTTCGCCGTCCTCGTCATAGGCCTCGGTCTCGAGGAAGCCGGCGGCAAAGCAGACGGCGCCGCCGGCGCCGCGTTCGGCCAGCGCCTTGACCACCTCGATGGTGAGGTGCCGGTTGACGCCGACAAAGGCGGCGTCCGGCGCGCCGGGCAAATCGGCGATGGATCGGTAGGCCTTGCGTCCGGCCACTTCGTCCTTGGTTGGGTGCACCGGCCAGATCTCGCCGGCAAAGCCCATCTTGATCGATTGCGCGACGACGGCGGCGGCCTGCACGCCGCCGAACACGGCGATCGATTTGGGGCGCAGGAGGCGTTCAAGTTTATGCATCGATCAAGCCCCGAACGGGCGCAGCAGCGCCCGCGAAATAATATGTCGCTGAATCTCCGACGTGCCTTCCCAGATGCGTTCGACGCGGGCGTCGCGCCAGATGCGCTCCAGCGGCAGATCGTCCATCAGCCCCATGCCACCATGGATCTGGATGGCCTCGTCGGCAACGAAGGCGAGCATTTCGGTGGCCTTCAGCTTGGCCATGGCCATGTCCTGGTCGGTGACGGTTCCCTGATCGTACTTCCAGCCGGCTTCGAACACCATCAGGTCGGCGGCCTTGAGTTCCGTCGCCATGTCGGCGAGCTTGAACGACACGCCCTGGAATTTGCCGATCTGCTGGCCGAACTGCTGGCGCTGCGCGGCATATTCGACCGCATGGCCGAGCGCTCGCTCGGCACGGCCGAGGCAGGTGGCGCCGACCTGCAGCCGCGTGGCGCCGAGCCAGGAATTGGCGACGTCGAAGCCCTTGTGCACCTCGCCCAGAACCTGGGATGCCGGCAGGCGGCAATCGTCGAATTCGAGGATGGCGTTGGTGTAGCCGCGATGCGAGACATTGCGATAGCCGTCGCGCACCGTGAATCCCTTGGTGCCCTTGTCGACGAAGAAGGCGGTGATCTTCTTGCGCTTTCCGCGCGGTGAATCCTCTTCGCCCGAGGCCATGAAGACGATGGCGAAATCGGCGAGATCGGCGTGGGAGATAAAATGCTTGGTGCCGTTCAGCACCCAGTCGTCGCCGTCCTGCACGGCGGTCGCCTTCATGCCGCGCAGGTCGGAGCCGGCGCCCGGCTCGGTCATCGCCAGGCAGTCCCATTTCTCGCCGCGGATGCAGGGGAAAAGATATTTTTCGCGCTGCTCCGGCGTGCCGGCGAGCAGGATGTTGGAGGGGCGCGCCACGCAGGTCCAATGCAGTGCGTAATTGGCGCGGCCCAGTTCCTTCTCGTAGAGCAGCCAGGTCACCGTATCGAGCCCCGCGCCGCCGACATCGGCAGGCATGTTAGCGGCATAGAGGCCCGCCTCGATCGCCTTCGCCTTGATCTCCTCGATCAGCTCGCGGCGCAGCACGCCAGTGCGCTCGACCTCGCGCTCGTGCGGATAAAGCTCATTCTCGACGAAGGCGCGCGTCGTCTCGACAATGAGTTTCTGCTCTTCCGAAAGACCGAAATCCATGGTCTCAGCCCTTCTTCTTTTTCTTCGGCTTTTCGGCTTTCTTCACTGGCTTGGCGGCCCTGGCCCTTTCCGCTGCCTTTGAGGCCACGGGCTTCTTCGCCGCCAGCTTGGCGAGCTGTCTTGTGTAATCCTTGTGCAGCGCGCCGGCGCCCCAGCCCTTGCCCTTGTTCTGCTTCGACAGCGCATCCATGATCGCGACCAGATTGTCGTCGCGGATCTTTTCCAGTTCGCGGATCGACAGGCCGTGCGCCTGGTCGTCAGACTGGGTGGCGATCAGGTCGACCAGTTCGTCGTTGAACTCCGGCACGTCCATCAGTTTGGTCCACGGCCATTTCAGGCAGGGCCCGAACTGCGCCATGAAGTGGCGCATGCCGGCCTCGCCGCCGGCAACGCGATAGACCTGGAACATGCCCATCTGCGCCCAGCGCAGGCCGAAGCCGTAGCGCATGATGTCGTCGAGTTCCTCGACCGTGCAGATCCCGTCCTTGATCAGCCACAGTGCCTCGCGCCAGGCGGCTTCGAGCAGGCGGTCGCCGACGAAAGCCTCGATCTCCTTGCGGATGACGACCGGCTTCATGCCGATCGAGGCATAGATCTCCTTGGCGACTTCGATGGCTTCGGGGAAGGTCTGGTCGCCGCCGACGATCTCGACCAGCGGCAGCAGATAGACCGGGTTGAACGGATGGCCGACGACCAGCCGTTCCGGGTGCCTCTTCATCGCCACCTGCATGTCGGTCGGCTTGATGCCCGAGGTCGAGGAGCCGACGATGGCGTTGGCCGGCGCGTGGGTGTCGATCTCGGCCAGCACCTTGTGCTTTAGGTCGAGCCGTTCCGGCACGCTTTCCTGGACGAAGTCGGCATCCGCGACCGCCTCGGCGATCGTCTTGGCGAAGGTCAGCTTGCCCTCTTTGGGCAGGCCGCCCGGCACCATCTGCCTATAGGCGCGGCGCGCGCCCTTCATCACTTCCGAGACCTTGCGCGAAGCTTCGGGATCGGGATCGAAGATCGACACGTCGATGCCGTTGAGCAGGAGCCGCGCCACCCAGCCGGCGCCGATGACCCCGCCGCCGATGGCGGCCGCCTTGTTGATGATGCTCATTGAGAGGCTCCGGTTCTTGTCCTGGCGGTTTCGGGATCGGCGAGAGGCACGCGCTCGCCGGCGCGGATGACCGAGGGGTCGTAGGCTTTGCGGGCGAAGACTTCGAGCACGAACGGCCGGAAGAAGTCGATCGGCAGTGTCTCATAGTCAGGGTCGAAGCTCGACTGGTCCCAGCGTTCGCAAAACTGGTCGCAATCGTCGAAATAGGCATGACCGGCGAAGCGGTCGCGCGCATGGCGATTGCCGCCGAGATGGTGGGCGTAATAGAGGCGCTGGAAGTCGCCATGCTTCTCCACCACCCAGGTGCATTGCTCGCGCACGAAAGGTTTCAGGATCGAAGCGGCGTATTCGTCGTGATTGTAGGGCGCGTAGATGTCGCCGATGTCGTGCAGAAGCGCACAGGCTATCCAGTCGGTGTCGGCGCCGTCGCGCCAGGCCCGCGTCGCCGCCTGCAGCGAATGACCCAGCCGCGTGATCTTGTAGCCGGACAGGCCTTCGTCGAGCTGCACCAGCGCGTCGAGCAGCCGCTCGCCGGTCCTGGCCGCGTAGTCGATCTCGTGCGCGGTCAGGAACTCGTAGTCTTGCCTGTCGCCATCCTTCATGGCGGTGAATTTTACAGTAGCCATATCGACCCTCCCTGCGAATAATTTATGCCGCGATCGGCGCTCGCTTGGTCAGGTTGAGCTTCTTGCGCACTTCTTCCGGCCCCAGGATCCGGGCGCCGAGATTGGTGACGATCGAGGCGGCACGCTCGACCAATTGCGCATTGGTCGCCAGCACGCCCTTGTCGAGCCACAGATTGTCCTCGAGGCCGACGCGGACATTGCCGCCGGCGAGCACGGCGGCAGCGGCGTAGGCCATCTGGTTGCGGCCGATGGCGAAAGCCGACCAGTTCCATGTCGACGGCACGTTGTTGACCATCGCCATGAAGGTATTGAGATCGTCGGGCGCCCCCCACGGCACGCCCATGCAGAGCTGCACCAGCGCGTCCGGATCGAGCACCTTTTCCTCGACCAGTTGCTTGGCGAACCAGAGATGTCCGGTGTCGAAGGCCTCGATTTCCGGCTTGACGCCGAGCGCCGTCATCATGCCGCCCATGGCGCGCAGCATGCCGGGCGTGTTGGTCATGACATAGTCGGCCTCGGCGAAATTCATGGTGCCGCAGTCGAGCGTGCAGATTTCCGGCAGGCACTGGCGCACATGTTCCATGCGGTTGGTGGCGCCGCCCATGTCGGTGCCTTTTTCGTTGAGCGGCAGCGGCGCTTCGGGCGAGCCGAACACCATGTCTCCGCCCATACCGGCGGTGAGGTTCAGGATGACGTCGACATCCGCCGCGCGGATGCGCTCGGTCACCTCGCGGTAGAGATGCACGTCGCGCCTGGGCTTGCCGGTTTCGGGGTCGCGCACATGGCAATGGACGATGGCAGCGCCGGCCTTGGCCGCGTCGATCGCCGAATCGGCGATCTGCTTGGGCGAGCGCGGTACGTGGGGTGAGCGATCCTGCGAGCCGCCGGACCCGGTCACGGCACAGGTAATGAAAACCTCACGGTTCATCGCGAGCGGCATCGAAACTCTCCTCCCATTCGAAACAGCCACTACCATCGCTCGACTTGATCAAAGCTGCTTTGCGTTTTACGAAGGCCACATGATCAAAAGCGAAAAATCTGTCTTTCGCGCCGAACGTGAGACCCTCAAGGTAACGTTCCTGGTGTTTTCCGGCTCCTCGATCATGTGCGTCGCCTCCGCCGTCGACCCGCTGCGGGCCGCCAATCGCATTTCCGGCGAAACCCTGTTCGATTTCAAGCTGGTCTCGGTGACAGGCGAGGCGCCGGTTACCACCTGCGGCCTGCCGGTGGCGGTCAGCGGCCGTTTCGACGCCAAGGAGACGACCGACGTTCTCGTCGTCGTCGCCGGTTTTGGCACCCAGAATTACGCGACGTCGGCTCTGCTTTCAGGCTTGCGGAGGGCGGCGCGGGCGGCCCGCGCGTGCGGCGGCGTCGAGGCCGGCACCTGGCTGGTGGCGCGCGCCGGCCTGCTGGAGGGCCGCAGCGCCACCACCCATTGGGAAGACATGGAGGATTTTTCGTCGGCTTTTCCCGGCGTCGATGTCCGGCCGGACCGCTATGTCATCGACGGGCCGGTGTTCACCTCGGGCGGCGCCTCGCCGACCTTCGACCTGATGCTGCACTTGATTCGCACGCGGCTCGGCATGGCGGTGGCGCTCGATGTCGCCAGCGTCTTCATCTACGACCAGGCGCGTGCCGCGACTGATGCCCAGCCGCTGGTCTCGCTCGGCCGGCTCGACGGCTACGATCCGCGGCTGGCGCAAGCGATCCGCTTGATGGAAGCGCATGTCGACCAGCCGCTGACCATCGACGCGGTGGCCAAGCGCGCCGGGGTGACGGCGCGCACCCTGGAAAGCATCTTTCGCAAGTCGATCGGCGAGACGCCGGGCGCCTACTATCTCAGGCTGCGCCTGGGCGCCGCGCGCCGGCTCGTTGTCGACACGCGGATCGCCATGGCGGATATCGCCGGGCGGACGGGGTTCTCGTCTGCTGCGGCCTTTTCGAGAGCATTTTCAAGGGCTTTTGGCGAAGCCCCTGTCAGGCTTCGCCGAGGTTGAATCCAGGCGGCTCAGGCGGCGTTTTGCCGGTCGCTGCCGCCATCGATCTGCGAGCGCATCTGTCTGGCCAGATGGGTCTCGAAACGGCTGGCAACAGCACGATCCCATTCGTTGGACCGGCGCGCGCCATCCCTGGGATGCGGCATTGCCATCAGCCGGTCGATGATCGATCCGGCCTCGCCAGGTGAGAGCAGGGCGTCGATTTCACGTTCGTTCTGCATATCGGTTCGCCTCCTTCTTCCTCTCCCGCCACGAGCCATACCTATACGAGATTCGTGACGGCAGTTTGAAGGCAAGAGCGAGGTCATTGAGAGGCGGCAAGGGGCAAAACCTTGTCGTCGATTTCAGCATGGCGCGCAGAAAGTTTCCGCGCGCCAAGCTTTCGAATCGCATAGTGCGCCGGCTTGGATTGCCGACGGTCAGGCAGCGTCAGACGTAGCGGTTGACGATGTTTTCGAGCAGTTCCTGGCGGCCGGAGCGCGGTTGCGGCTCGATCTTCTTCTTCACCACGCGCTCGGCGATCTCTTCCAGCGTCCGCTTGCCTGACAGCATCGCCTTGGCCTCGGCGCTGTTCCAGCCGGCATAGCGCTCGGCGAGCGGACCCGACAGCGCCTTGTCCTCTACCATCTTCGCTGCCGCCTTGAGGCCGCGCGCGCAGGAATCCATGCCGCCGATATGGCCGATCAGCAGGTCCTGCGGGTCGAGCGACTGGCGGCGCAGCTTGGCGTCGAAATTGGTGCCGCCGGTCTTGAAACCGCCGGCCTGGAGCACCTGGTAATATGCCAGCGCCATTTCCGGCACGTTGTTGGGGAACTGGTCGGTGTCCCAGCCCGACTGGTAGTCGTTGCGGTTCATGTCGATCGAGCCGAAGACGCCGAGTGCATTGGCCAGCGCCAGTTCGTGCTCGAAGGAGTGGCCTGCCAGGATGGCGTGGCCCTGCTCGATGTTGAGCTTGACCTCCTTCTCCAGGCCGAAGCGCTTGAGGAAGCCGTAGACGGTCGCGACGTCGTAGTCATACTGGTGTTTTGTCGGCTCCTGCGGCTTCGGCTCGATCAGGATCGTGCCCTTGAAGCCGATCTTGTGCTTGTAGTCGACGACGAGGTTCAGGAAACGGCCAGCCTGTTCCTGCTCGCGGGCAAGGTCGGTGTTGAGCAGCGTCTCATAACCCTCGCGCCCGCCCCACAGCACGTAATTCTCGCCCTTCAGCCGCTTGGTGACGTCGATGCACCTCTTTACCGTCGCCGCCGCGTAGGCGAACACATCCGGATCGGGATTGGTCGCCGCGCCCGACATGAAGCGGCGGTTGGAGAACAGGTTCGCCGTGCCCCACAAAAGCTTGACGCCGGTCTGCTTCATCTTGCCGGCGAAATAATCGGCGATCTCATCGAGGCGGGCCGCACTTTCGGAAAAATCCTTGCCCTCGGGCCGTACATCGGCGTCGTGAAAGCAGAAATAGGGAGCGCCGAGCAGCGAGAACATCTCGAAGGCGACATCCGCCTTCAGCTTCGCCAATTCCATCGTGTCGACGCCGCCAGCCTTGGGGAACCAGGGACGGTCGAAGGTCTGGCCGCCGAACGGGTCGCCGCCCGGCCAGGCGAAGGAATGCCAGTAGGCGACGGCAAAGCGCAGATGGTCTTCCAGCCGCTTGCCGGCCACCACTTCGTCGGGATTGTAGAAACGGTAGGCCAGCGGATTGGTCGAATCCGGTCCTTCATATTTGATTGTCTGGATATCGCCGAAAAAGCCGCTGCTCATGGTTCTCTTCCTCTCCAAGATAGGTTTGCCCGATTACCTCAGGCGTAATTGGTTTCACGCCGGCGCTGGTCGAAAACGGTCCTGTCAAAACCGTCAAACGAAGGAGACAGACCATGACCGACCTCAACGCGATCGCCCTGAACTACATCACCGCCTGGAACGAAAGCGATGCCGACCGCCGGGCGGCCTTGCTCAAGGCTGTCTTCACCGAGGACGTCAGCTATCGTGATCCGCTCATGCAGGGCGACGGCCATGAAGGCGTCGCGGCGCTGATCGGCGGCGTCCAGCAGCGCTTTGCCGGCTTCCGCTTCTCGCTGAAGGGCACGCCGGACGGCTTTGCCGACAAGATCCGCTTCTCCTGGAATCTCGGGCCCGAGGGCACTGCTTCCGTCATCGAAGGCACCGACATCGGCATCATCGAGAACGGCCGCCTGAAGAGCGTCACCGGCTTCCTCGACAAGGTGCCGGCGCAGTGAGGTCTTGCTGGCAAGTTGAGTGGCTCCCACGCTTACAGTAGTTGCTTGTCCAATCTGTAGAGGGGACCGATTGGCGAAGTCGGCGCCGCCCCTCATCGCCCTGCCGGGCACTTCTCCCCGTATAGTGACGGGGAGAAGGGGGCCGGCGGCAATCTCGACGCCTTTCCTGCGACGTTGGTGATTGGCGAAACCAGCAATGACAGCGCCCCTCTCCCCGTCTCTATACGGGGAGAGGATGCCGGCAGGCAGGTGAGGGGCAGCGCCAGCGCCCGGACGAAAGGAATGGGACAAGCGCCAACTCACGCGGTTACGGCCTTGATCGCCGGATAGAGCGCGCGGTAGCGGTGATAGGCATCGGCGAAGGCGCCGCCAAGAGCTGCATCCGGCTCGATCGTGGCATCTGTCCTCGGCGCGGAGCACACGGCCAGCGGATCGGCGCCGGTCGCGGCGATCAGGCCAAGTCTGGCCGCTCCAAACGCAGCGCCGAAATCGCCATCAGCCGGAATATCCACCGGCAATTGCAGCGCGGTGGCGATCGCCTTCAGCCAGTAGCGCGAGCGCGAGCCGCCGCCGATCGCGGTCACGCGCGTCAAGGTCGTGCCGGCGGTTTTCAATGCCTCCAGGCTGTCGCGGAAGGCAAAGGCGACGCCTTCGAGCACGGCCTGTGTCAGCACTGCGCGGCCCGATTCATGCGCCAGGCCTGTGAACGAACCGCGAATGGCGGAATCATTGTGTGGCGTCCGCTCGCCCGAGAGATAGGGCAGGAAGGATACGCCGGTCGGCGCCTTCAGCGTCTCGCCGAGTTCCGATGTCAGTTCGCCCGCGCCCTTGCCCGTGATCTCCGACAGCCAGTTGAGCGAATCGGTTGCCGACAGGATGACGCCCATCTGGTGCCAGGTGTTGGGCAGCGCATGGCAGAAGGTGTGCACCGCGCTGGCCGGGTTGGGCAGATAGGCGGCGTTGGCGGCAAACAGCACACCCGATGTGCCGAGCGAGACAAAAGCGTGGCCGGCGCCGACCGTGCCCATGCCGCAGGCGGAAGCCGCATTGTCGCCGGCCCCGCCAGCCACCGGAGTGCCGGCCGCGATGCCCCACCGCGACGCGAGTTCGGCGCGCAGGGCGCCGGCCTTTTCCGTGCCCTCGACCAGCGACGGCATCTGCTTTTCCTCAAGCGAGGTCGCAGCGAGCAACTCGGAAGACCAGCGCCGCTTGCCGACATCGAGCCAGGATGTGCCGGCCGAATCCGACATTTCCGACATGTAGTCGCCGGTCAGCCAGAGCCGCAGGAAATCCTTGGGCAAAAGCACCCTTGCCACCTTGGCGAAGACAGCGGGTTCGTTGTTCTTCACCCAGGCGAGCTTGGGCGCGGTGAAGCCGGGAAAGACGATGTTGCCGGTGAGCGCGCGGAAGCGCGGATCGGCGTCCAGTGCCGCCGCCTCGACATGGCTGCGCGTATCGTTCCACAGGATGCAGGGGCGCAACACCTGATCGGCCGCATCGAGCAAGGTCGCGCCATGCATCTGGCCCGACAGGCCGATGCCCTTGACTGCCGCGAACTGCCCGGGATGTGCCGCCTTCAGGTCGGCGATCGCATCTTCGCAGGCGCGTATCCAGTGCAGGGGATCCTGCTCGGACCAGCCCGGATGAGGGCGAGAAACATCAAGCGTGCCATGGCCGGAGCCGATGACGCCCTGTCCGGCATCGATCAGCAGCGCCTTGACGCCCGATGTGCCCAGGTCGAGGCCGAGATACATGGTTTCCTCCCACGTTCTTATTTTTTTCGGAACCCGAAAAATATGTTTGAGCCAGTTTTTAAGGCAAGATCCGCTCCGGGTCAATTCTCTGACAAATCGGCGGCACGTCTCGAAAACAGCGCCGACAGCGGACTGTCCGGGCGTACGGCCGAACGCTCCGTCGTCAGCGCCCTGGCCAGTGCACCGTCGCCGGCACGCAGGGCGGCTTCTATCAGCGTCAGATCGATGACGTTGCGCTGCGCGTGGCTGCCGCCAAATCGATGGGCGATGGCCCGGATCGGCCGGATCAGTCGGATGGTTTCGGCGTAGTTGCCCTCTCCGAACGCCTTGATCGCAAGCGTCAGGGGATGGCCGACATCCCGCGTGAAAGCGGCATTGTCGTCACCGCCCCGCATCGCTTCGCGCTGTGCCTCCAGCAAGGTCCGGGCCGGAGCATCGAGCCCGGCGCCGACAAAGGCCATCATCGCGTGGGCGTCGTTGAAGGCGTAGATGGAGGCAGCGGCCTTGGGCACCCAATTGGCGGCCAGCGCCGTCCAGCGGTCGCCGACATCGACGCCGCCGAGATGAAGCCGCCACAGGATCGCCGATGCATCGACCATGTTGAGCGCCAGCGTCGATCTGCTGCCATAGATCGGCCCGTCATAGAGCGCCAGCACCTCGCCGGTCTCGCCGAGATCGTAGTGGAACAGCGCCAGGTGCCACCAATTGTGGACCTGGAGGAAGCTCTCCTTCGTCCAGGCTTCGGGATCGGTACGCATCCAGGCGATGCCGTCCCTTTGCCGGCTTTGCATCTCCATCACATGCGCGACCGCATGTTGCGCCCAGCCATCGCGCGGTTCGATCTCGACCGCCGTACGGCCGAGCCTTTCGGCCTGCGCATACTCAGCCATCTCTTCGAGCCCGAAGGCCTGCATGCCGAGAATGGCGTGATACCCCGGCATGTCCGCCTGCCATGACGGCAGGGCGCGGGCGATGCGGTCGCGCAGCATGCGGGCGTTGCCGGTGAAGAAATCGACCTGGTGTCCGACCTGGAGCGCCACGGCGTCGAGCGGAAAATCGATCGCTATGTCCCGCAGAATGCCGGAGGCCTGATGCCAGCGCCCGTTGGCGAGGTGGCCGAGGGCCGAGACATGCGCCCGCTCACGCGTTGTCGCGGCAAGCGGCAGCGCCGCCTCGTGGCAGATCCTGGCCACGGCCGTCGCCTCCGGTTCGGTGGCAAGGCCGAAAAGGTAGCCCTTGAAGACATGCGCCATGACAAAACCGGGGTCCTGCGCGATGGCGCGATCGACGGATTTCACGGGATCGCCAATGAAACACTGCAATTCGCGCACGGCCTGGCCGTAGGGCGCGAATCCAGCTTCCGTCGCGCCCGAAAATGCCAGGCCAAATGCGTCCCTGATGGCCATGCGAGAGTCCCCGGTCGAGGCCCGATGGGCATGATGCCCACGGTCCAGCGTGATCTTAAAGCATAGGCCACGGCTACGCCATTTCACGAGTCGCGCCGCGGCATGTCAGACATTTTTGCAGTTCATCAACCATGGGAGACAGAATAGGCTTTGTAAAACTGGACGAATTGTGGCTTGATTGCGGCGCGGGTAAGGGGCTTGAAATCGCGATCTGAGAGGGGACGCGATGCGGCATTTTGAAATACAGGTTCCGAACAGCGGTTCGGAGCACATTGGCAGGGCTGTTTCTTTGCTGCAGCGAAAGCCCAGGCGGATCAATGCTGGGTTTATTAGCTTACTTGCAACTACGACCCTTATGTTGCTGCCGAACTCCGCGGCCCTGGCGGCATGCCTGCTGGTTCCGTCTCCGGGCAATGACGTCTTCACTTGCGATAGTGGCGATTCGGGCGGCAGCCTCAACGACACCATCGGCAACAACACGCTGAACTTTCCCGCCGGCGGCACCGGCCAGGTGAGCGGTAACGTCACCTTCGGCCCGGGCACGGACCGCATCAACATGCAGTCAGGCACCATCACCGGCACGGTCGATCAGGGCGACGGCACGGATTTCTTCACCATCGGCGGCGGCACCGTCGCCGGCAATGTCCAGCAGGGCGCCGGCATCGACGACTTCAACATGAGCGGCGGCCAGGTCGGTTCGCTGAACCAGGGCGACGGGCTGGACACCTTCACCATGACCGGCGGGCGCATCGTCGATTTCTTCGACGACGGCGACCGTGCCGTGATCACCGACGGCCGCATCGGCCGCGTCAACATGAAGCTCGACAAGAACTATTTCAACATGTCGGGCGGCATCATCGACCGCAACCTGGTCACCGGCTTCGACCAGGACACCATCATTCTCTCCGGCGGCACGATCGGCGGCAACATCAGCGTCAGCGGCGGCAACGACAGCGTGACGATCACGGGCGGCACCGTCGGCGGCGATGTGCTGATGAGCTTCGGCGCGGACAATTTCGTGTGGAATGGCGGCGGCATCATCTATGGCGCCGTCGACCTCGGCGGCGACAACGATACGGCAAAGCTGAGCAACCTGACCAAAGCCAATCTGGGCGGCGCCGACGCGCTGAATGGCGGTCTCGGCACCGATACGCTGACCTTCGATAACGTCAAGCTCGACGGCATCAGCCGGATCCAGAACTGGGAGACCGTCGACGCCACCAACGACACCCAGCTCACGCTGGACGGCAATCTCGTGCTTGGAGACAGCGGCACCGGCACGGGATCGCTCAATGTCGATGCCGCGAGCACGCTCTATGGCGGCGGCTTCAACGCATCGATCCAGGCCTTTACGTCGGGCCAGCTTGCGGACGTCGTCAATGCAGGCCGCATCGACCTGACCAATGGCAGTACCGGCGCGACGGACCGGCTGATGATTTCGGGCAATTACACCGGGCTCGGCGGCCTGCTGCTCATCCAGACCGAGCTCGGCGATGATTCGTCGGCGTCGGACAGGCTGGTGCTTTCGGGCGGCACGGCTTCCGGCTCGACCGGCATCGCGGTGGTCAATGTCGGCGGCGCGGGGGCCGAAACGATGCAGGACGGCATCATGGTCGTCCAGGCGGTCAACGGCGCCACCTCCACCTCAAGCGCCTTCGCGCTCGACGTGCCGGTCGCGGCAGGCGCCTTCGAATATTATCTGTTCAAGGGTGGCGTCACCGCAGGCAGCGCGGAGAACTGGTATCTGCGCTCGTCGCTGATAACGCCGACATCGCCGGCCGCGGCGCCGCCGGCGGCAGAACCAACACCCGCGCCGGAACCGGTGCCGCCCGAGACCGAACCTCCGCCGCCGCCATCCGCGCTGCCGCCGGTGCCGGCGCCGACCGAGGGCGATATCAACACTCCGCCGGCCGACCCGACGCCGCCCGTGCAGGCTAGCGATCCGGTGCCCGTGCCGCCGCCACTGCCGCCGCCGGCGCCGGCGGCTGATCCACCGCCACCGCCCCCGCCGGTCCCGACCGCCGTGCCCGATCTTCCGATGCCCGCGGCAGGGGAGGAAATCCTGCTCTATCGCGTCGAGGTGCCGGTCTATTCCGCGGTGCCGCCTGTGGCCGAGCATCTGGCGATGACGACACTTGGCACCTTCCATGAGCGGCGCGGCGAACAGAGCCTGTTGTCGAACACGGAGCTGTCGCCGGTCTGGGGCCGCATCTACGGCCAGGACGCGAAGATGGGCTGGTCGGGAACGGTGTCGCCGTCCTTCGACGGCACCTTGTTCGGCCTGCAGGCGGGCTTCGACGTCTTCGGACGCGAAACCGCGTCGGGCGGGATCGATCGCGCCGGCCTGTTCGTCGCCTATGCCAGCATGAAGGGCGATGTGCGCGGCCAGGCGCTGGGGCAGAATGATCTGTCCGTCGGCGGCATCGATCTCAGCGGCACCAGCGTCGGCGGTTACTGGACCCGCATCGGCCAAGGCGGCTGGTACCTCGACGGCGTCCTCATGGCCACCTTCTTCGGCGGCGACGCGACGTCGTCGCGCGATGTCGGCATCGACATTGGCGGAACAGGTGTCACCGCCTCGCTGGAGGGCGGCTATCGCATTGCGCTGGCGCAGGGCTGGACGCTCGAACCGCAGGCGCAACTGATCTGGCAGCATCTGTCGCTCGACGATGCCAAGGATCGTTTCTCGTCGGTTTCCTTCGATAGCGAGGGCAGCGTCACCGGCCGGATCGGGGCTCGGCTGCAGGGCGAGTCCGCTGTCAATGGCATAGCGCTGCAGCCCTACCTCAAGGCCAATATCTGGCATGATTTTGGCGGCACCGATCGTGTCAGCTTCGACACCACCGACATCTCGACGGAGGGCAGGTCAACCTCGTTCGAGTTCGGCGGCGGTATTGTCGCCAAGGTGACCGACAAGGTCAGCATCTTCGCCACCGGCGACTACACCACCAATCTCGGCGGCGACAAACGCCGCATCCTCGAGGGCAATCTGGGCTTCAGCGTTAAATGGTGAGGCCCTCCGGGCCTCACCCGCGTCAGGACATCAATTGCCGGGAACGCATCGCCACCGTGGCGATGCCGGCGCCGACCAGGAGCGTGCCGCCGGTGCGGTTGAAGATGCGGATCGCCTTGGGATTGCGCACCACGTTGCGGGCGCGTGCCGCGATCACCGCGTAACCGAAGGCGTTGGCGAAGGCGAGCGCCAGGAAGGTCGTCTCGAAGATCAGCATCTGCGTCCGGAAGTCGGCGTGCCGGTCGAGGAACTGCGGCAGGAAGGCGACGAAGAAGGTGATGCTTTTCGGGTTGAGCGCGGTGACCAGCCAGGCATGCGCCATCATCTTGGCCGACGACACCGCGTCGGTGCGTGGTTCAGCCTTCAGCGTGCCGCCGGCGCGGAACAGTTTCACGCCGAGATAAATCAGATAGCCGGCGCCGATCAGTTTCAGGATGGTGAAAACACCAGCCGAAGCGGCAAGCAGCGCGCCGATGCCCAGCATCGACAAGGTCATGGCGGTGAAGTCGCCGAGCGCCACGCCGACGGCCATCGGCAAAGCGGTGCGCCAGCCCTGGCCCAGCGCATAGGAGACGACCAGAAGGATTGTCGGGCCCGGGATGATGAGGAGGATGGTCGACGCGGCAGTGAAGGCGGCCCAGTTTTCGAAGGACATGCTCGTCTCCCTTGAGCTCAAAGAAGAGGATAAATCCTTGGCTCCCGAAGAATGTAAAGGGGCCGAATCCTTGTTTTTGCGTATTCCGGCCGGGCAACCGGCACGACTCTTACGGCACCGCGACGTCAATTGCGCCAGCGGCAAAAAGCTTGATGACGGTTTCAACGTCTTGCAGATGTTTAATGGCGACCGCGCGGGAGGGCGGAGCGGCGCCTCGGCAAGGCGCAAACGCAAGCAGCGCAAGGCATTCACGCTTTAT
This sequence comes from Mesorhizobium sp. CO1-1-7, assembly GCF_020164885.1. Classification (NCBI taxonomy): domain Bacteria; kingdom Pseudomonadati; phylum Pseudomonadota; class Alphaproteobacteria; order Hyphomicrobiales; family Phyllobacteriaceae; genus Mesorhizobium; species Mesorhizobium sp. CO1-1-7. Next base: position 24,883 of record NZ_JAIUHA010000012.1, read on the forward strand.
CAACCATGAATGATGAAAATGCCCACTATCCGGCCGGACCGTGCTTCCCGCCGACAGCGTAGGGTTTGGTATATGCGTGAGTTGCCGCAAGGTCCGACGCCGCCACGAAACGGCGACGCAGTCGAAACCGATCTTCTTCTTTCCCGCCGCGCCGTCCTGTCCGGGGCGGGCGCTTTGGCATTGCTCGGCGTCGCCGGCTGCTCGACCTCGGGTGGTGGCGATCTGCCGGCGCTGCAGCTCGACGATACGGTCACCGGTTCGGTGCCGATCCGGCCCTCGATCAGCGTCGACAAGAACATCACCAGCCCCGACGTCATGTATGCCTCCTTGACGGATAACGGCTTCAACGTGCCCGAGGTGCCCTATCTCAAGGTCAAGCCGGAGTTCCGTCGCCAGATCGTCGTCGATACGACCGGCGAGGCGCCCGGCACCATCGTCGTGCATCTCAAGGAACGCATGCTCTATCTCGTCCAGCCGGGTGGCGACGCCATCCGCTACGGCGTCGGCATCGGCAAGGACGGTTTCCGCTGGTCCGGCCGCGCCAACATCCAGTACGGCAGGGAGTGGCCGACCTGGACGCCGCCGCCCGAAATGATCCAGCGCAAGCCGGAACTGGTGAAGTGGCAGGGCGGCCAGCCCGGCGGCCTGACCAATCCCCTCGGGGCGCGTGCGCTCTACATCTACCAGGACGGCAAGGACACCGGCTACCGCATCCATGGCTCGCCGGAATGGTGGAGCATCGGCCAGGCGATGTCGTCGGGCTGCGTGCGCTTGATCAACCAGGACATTATCGACCTCTACAGCCGGGTTTCGAAGAAAAACCCCGTCGTCGTCATGTGATCGTCCAGCCCTCCGTTTCTCCCGTTGCGCGATGCGGCAAGACAGGCCAAGGTGACCTGAAAACCATCGCCTAGAGCCGGATGATTTCAGGTCCGTTCGATCTGAAATCCGAATCCGCCTCTTTCGGCGTCATGCTCCAGGGAGACATCAAGCATGGCCGGAACTTTCGTTATCGCGCAGGGCGGCGGCCCGACCGCCGTCATCAACCAGACAGTCGTGGGCGCCACGCTGGAGATCCGCAGGCGCCATCCCGGCGCCAAGGTGCTGGGCTCCCTGCACGGCGTGCGCGGCATCCGTGACGGCAACTATGTCGACCTCTCCGCGATCCCGGAGGACCGGCTGCGGCTGATCGCCGGAACGCCGAGCGCCGCCCTCGGGTCGACGCGCGACAAGCCGGATGCCGCCTATTGCGAGGTCATCCTGAAGGGCCTGCAGAAGGCGGGCGCCGACGCTTTCATCTATATCGGCGGCAACGACACCTCGGGCACGCAGCAGATCCTGACCGATGCCGCCGGCGGCAAGATCGCTTTCGTCCATGCGCCGAAGACCATCGACAACGATCTCGAGGAAAACGACCATACGCCGGGCTTCATGTCCGCGGCCGAATTCGTCGCTGGCGCCTTCCTGTCCGTCGATCTCGATTTCCGCGCACTTCCCGGCATCTATGTCGGCATCGTCATGGGCCGCCATGCCGGCTTCCTGACCGCGGCGTCGGCGGCCTGGCAGCTCGATTCCGACAGCGGCCCGCATCTGGTCTACGTCCCGGAGCGGCCGTTCTCCGCCGCCGGTTTCATCGACGACGTGCGCGCCACCCTCGACCGCCACAAGCGCTGCATCGTCGCCGTGTCGGAAGGCGTCAGCACCGCCGACGGCAAGGCACTGGTCGAAAGCCTGGTGCCGGCGGACAAGCTCGAGCGCGACCAGCACGGCAACGTGAAACTCTCGGGCAGCGACCTGCCGGCGGCGCTCGAACGGGCATTGGCCGAGGGGCTGCCGGGCAAGCGTGCCCGCGTCGACGCACTCGGCTACATGCCGCGCGGTTATGTCGGCTCCATCAGCCCGGTCGATGCGCAGGAGGCCTTCGATGCCGGCGCCTTTGCCGTCGGCGTCGCCGAACAGGGCGGCGGCTCGGTGGCGTTGCAATATGATGGCAGCAAGATAGTGCTGAAGAAGGTGCCGCTGAAGAACGTCGCCGGCAAGACCCGTCACATGCCCGACGATTTCATGAAGCCCGACGCCAACCAGCTGTCCGAGGCCGGCATGGCCTATCTCAAGCGGCTGGTGCCGGAAAAATACAAGGTCGGAAAGCCGTTCGTCTGATGCCGGGTTCGCTTGATGCCCGGCTCACACTTGATGCCCAGGCTCATCCTGATGGATAACTGGTTCTCCAGGCGCATCGTCGACGGCAGGACGACGATGCTGACCGAGCCGTTCGTGCACGACTATGTGCGCGCCAATATCTGGCATTTCACCGGCCGCGACGCCGACCTTCTGGTCGACACCGGGATGGGCATCTGTCCGCTGGCGCCGGAGATAAAGACGGCCGAAGGCAAGCCGCTTCTGGTCGTCGCCACCCATATTCACCTCGACCATGTCGGCTCGCTGCACGAATTTCCGCTGCGGGCCGGGCCAAGGATGAGCGCAGCGCAATTCGAGAGCATGGATGAGGCCGCGACTTACGCCTACATGTTCCACGATCTCGAGGGCGCCGTTTCGAAATTGCCGGCGCCTGGCTGGAAGTCGGCCGACTATGCGATAGCGCCGGCACCGTTGACGCGTATGCTCGACGAAGGCGACGTGGTCGATCTAGGCGACCGCCGGTTTCGGGTGCTGCATCTCCCCGGACATTCGCCGGATTCGATCGCGCTTTTCGATGAGACCGACGGCCTGTTTTTCAGCGGCGACGCCATCTATGACGACACGCTGATCGACGATTTGCCGGATTCCGACCGGGAGGCCTATCGCAACACGATGCGCCGGCTGCTCGACCTGCCGATCAGGATCGGCCATGGCGGCCACGGCCCGAGCTTCGACGGCGGGCGCATGCGCGAAATCGCGTCGGCCTATCTGCGATCCGTAAGCGCACTCTGAATTAAATCTTCGTAAGGTCGGGCTAAAACCCTAAATCGCGCAGATCGGCGCCCTAGATAGTTGTTGTCGATCCGGCCGGCTGCCATGCGTGGCGAGGCAGGCAACCCGGGCCGTCGGCACGCTGACGGGCACTTCTCCCAGGAAGACCCACGGCGCGGATCAACCCCTCGCCCGGACAGAACGACCATGTCAAACCTGAGCATTCTTCGTAGGCATCGCATCGCCGCCCTGCTGGGCGCCGCGCTGCTGGTTTCTCCCTTTGTCGTCTCATTCGCCGACAGCGCGAACGGCGTCGGCACGGGCAACACGGTTGCAACGACGCAGACCCCCGTTGCCGGGACCACGGCCCCGAGCGGTTCGTTGGCGCCGATCGTGGCCACGACCAAGCCGGCCGTCGTGACCGTGACCACGGTCATGAAAGGACAGCCGGAAGCCATGAACGAAGCGTCGCCCTTCGATGGCGCCTCGCCCTTCGACGATTATTTCCGCCAGTTCTTCGGCGATCAGGGCATGCCCGCTCCCAAGACGCCTCCGCAACAGCGGTTGCCGCGGGCCGAAGCGCTCGGTTCGGGCTTCATCGTCGGTGCCGACGGCACCATCGTCACCAACAACCATGTCGTCGACGGCGCTTCCTCGATAAAGGTCACGCTCGACGACGGCACGGAGCTCCCGGCCAAGCTGGTCGGTCACGATGCCAAGAACGACCTCGCCGTGCTGAAGATCAACGCCGGCAAGTCGTTGCCAACCGTGAAGTGGGGCGACTCCGACAAGCTCATGACAGGCGACCAGGTGCTGGCGATCGGCAATCCGTTCGGCATCGGCACCACGGTAACAGCCGGTATCGTCTCGGCGCGTGGCCGCGACCTGCATAGCGGGCCGTTCGACGATTTCATCCAGATCGACGCGCCGATCAATCACGGCAATTCCGGCGGCCCGCTGGTGGACGTCAATGGCAATGTCGTCGGCATCAACACGGCGATCTATTCGCCCAATGGCGGCAGCGTCGGTGTCGGTTTCGCCATTCCGTCGGACCAGGCCGAGAAGGTGGTCGCCAAGCTGATGAAGGGCGGCAACATCGAATACGGCTATCTCGGCGTCGAGATCCAGCCCGTCACCCCGGATGTGGCAAGCGCCATCGGGCTGGACCGTCCCAGCGGTGCCTTGGTCTCGCAGGTCAATGACGGCTCGCCCGCGGCCAAGGCCGGCGTAGAGACCGGCGACGTCATCACCGGCTTCGCTGGCCAGGACGTCAAGGATCCCAAGGACCTGTCACGAGCCGTCGCCGACGTCGCGCCGGGTGCCAAGGAGAGACTGGATGTCTGGCGCAAGGGCAAGGCCATGCAGATCTCGGTGGAGGTCGGGCGCAACAGCGACGATGTGAAAACGGCATCGACGGATGACTCGAGCGCGCCGGGCACCGGGCAGGGTTCCCGCGTGCCGGCCGTCGGCCTCGGCTTGATGGATATCACGCCGGACATCCGCCAGCAGATGAACCTCCCCGAGAACGAGCACGGCGCGGTGGTTGCGAGCGTCAATCCCGACAAGCCGGCAGCGACTGCCGGCATCCAGCCGGGAGATGTCATCGTCGCCGTCAACCAGGCTCCGGTGAAGAGCGCCAGGCAGGTGACCCAAGCGATTGCCCAAGCCGGCAAATCCGGACGCAAATCGGTGCTGCTTCTGGTGGAGCGCGGCGACACCCAGATCTATGTCGCCGTGCCGTTCGCCAATGGCTGACACATAAACAGCGGCGGGGCGGGCTTGTGGAGCGCCCGCCACGCCCAGTCTATCGGCTACAACTTGCGCAGCGCCACCTCCTCGATCAGGTGGTCGGCGCCCTTGCGCAGGATCAAGTCGGCGCGGGCACGCGTCGGCAGGATGTTTTCGCGCAGGTTCTTCAGGTTGATGTTGGTCCACAGGCCCTCGGCGATCGCCTTGGCCGCATCCTCCGACAGCTGCGAATAGCGGTGGAAGAAGGAGTCCGGATCGCGGAAGGCGGTTTCGCGCAGCCGCATGAAGCGGGAAATATACCAATTGTGGATCAGCTTCTCGTCGGCATCGATGTAGATGGCGAAGTCGAAGAAGTCCGACAGGAAGGGCACGATCTTGCCGTCCTGCGGCAGCTTGCCCGGCTGCAGCACGTTGATGCCTTCGAAGATCAGGATGTCGGGCCGGTCGATGGTCACGAACTCGCCGGGGATGACGTCATAGGTAAGGTGCGAATAGACCGGCGCGCGGACATCGGGCAACGCCGACTTGATGCCTGAGAGGAAACGCAGCAGCGCGCCGACATCGTAGCTGTCGGGGAAACCCTTGCGCTCCATCAGGTTTTCGCGGCGCAGCACCTCGTTGGGCAGCAGGAAGCCGTCCGTGGTGATGAGGTCGACCTTGGGGCTCGACGGCCATCGCGCCAGCAATTCCTTCAGCACGCGCGCCGTGGTCGATTTGCCGACCGCGACAGAACCGGCAATGCCGATGATGAACGGCGTCTTGGCCACGTCGGCGGCGTTGAAGAAGGCCTGGCGCTGCCGGAACAGAAGCTGGCTCGCCTCGACATGCGCCGACAAAAGCCGCGACAAGGACAGATAGATGCGCTTGACCTCTTCGAGGTCGACCGGGTCGTTGAGCGAACGCAGGCGGCGGAACTCGTCCTCGCTCAGCGTCAGCGGCGTATCGGCTCGGAACCGCGACCATTGCTCGGCTGAGAAGAAGCGAAACGGAGAATATTTCTCGGTTGGCGCGAGCTGATCCATCGAGATACCTGCCCTTCCTCCCGATCAGCCCTTGGGCCGCGACGCCTTCTCGGCGATGCCCGAACGCCCGGTACGGGCTTCGAGCTCCTTGAGCACGTCGTTCAACGGGACACCCGAGATGCCGAGAACGACAAGCCAATGATATATAAGATCGGCGCTTTCGGAAACGAGGCCCTGTTTGTCGCCCTTGACGGCGGCGATCACGGTCTCGACCGCCTCCTCGCCGAGTTTCTGCGCCGCCTTGTCGATGCCCCGGGCGTAAAGCTTGGCCGTCCACGAATCCGGATCGCCGGAATGGGCGCGGTCGCTGACGATTTTTTCCAGGTAGGAGAGCGAAAACTCGGCCATGTCGATCTATCTTCTTGTTTAAACCGGGTTTTTCCCGAAAGCCGGCTTCGGGAGCATGCTCTAGGACCTGTTGCCCAGCGAGTCCAGCCGCATCGGCAGGCCGGCCTTGGCCATATGCGCCTTGGCTTCGGCGATGGTGTAGGTGCCGAAATGGAAGATGGACGCCGCCAGCACAGCACCCGCATGGCCGTCGCGAATGCCTTCGACCATGTGGTCGAGCGTGCCGACGCCACCCGAAGCGATGACCGGCGCGCGCACCGCGTCCGACACCGCGCGGGTCAGCGCGATGTCGTAGCCGGCCTTGGTGCCGTCGCGGTCCATCGAGGTCAACAGGATCTCGCCGGCGCCGCGATCGACCATTTTCCGCGCGAATTCCACGGCGTCGATGCCGGTCTTCTCGCGCCCGCCATGGGTGAAGATCTCCCAGCGGTCGGCCTCGCCGGGGCCGGAGATTTTCTTGGCGTCGATGGCGACGACGACGCATTGGTTGCCGAACTTGTCGGCGGCTTCGGCGACGAAATCCGGGTTCTTCACCGCCGCCGTGTTGATCGAGACCTTGTCGGCCCCCGCCAGCAGCAATCTTCGGATGTCGGCCACCTGGCGCACGCCGCCGCCGACGGTCAGCGGCATAAAGCATTGTTCCGCGGTGCGGGCGATGACGTCGAAGATGGTCTCGCGATTGTCCGACGAAGCGGTGATGTCGAGAAAGCAAAGCTCGTCGGCGCCGGCGGCATCATAGGCCTTGGCGGCCTCCACCGGATCGCCGGCGTCGATGAGGTCGACGAAATTGACGCCCTTGACGACACGGCCGTCCTTGACGTCGAGGCAAGGGATGACGCGGGCCTTCAGCATCAGCGGCCCTCTATCGTGGCAAGCAGATCGTTGAGCAGCTGGCCGACCAGCGGCGGCACATCGGCCTGGGCATCGAAGGCCGGATCGTAAGCGGAAACGGTGATGCCGACGACCGGTACCGCAAGCGCCATGGCGCAGGCCGCGTCGCGCAGCTGCTCCGGGTTCGGTCCGCCTGATGTGACGTAACGGTTGGCCTGCAGCGCCTTGGGATCGTGCACGTCGAGATCGAGATGCATGTGCACGCTGTTGGCGCCGGCGGCCTTCAGTTTTTCCGTCGCTTGCGCCACGCCTGGACATTCCGTCCGGATGACAGGCAATGTTTCGAGTAGTTCTTCCTCCGCCGGATCGAGATCGCGGGCGTTGACGAGCACGCAGCGCGCGGGATCGATCGGCCTGAAGCCGGGAATGGCGGCCGCCATCGGACGCCAGCACAGGCCGAGCACCGTCGACAGCGCCATGCCGTCGAGAAAGCCGTAGACGGACGTCTCGGGCGTGTTGAGGTCGCCATGCTGGTCTGCCCAGATGATCGCGTCGGCGCCTTCGCCGGCGACCGCGCCGGCTGAAGTCAGGCAGTTTCCGGCCAGCACGATGGGAAACCGGCCCCTGTCGCGGGCCATGCGGACCTCGCCCGAGACGGCGTTGCAGACGGCAAAACCCGTGGCGATCTCGCGCTCCTGGCCGTCGCCGACCCTGCCGATATCCTCGACCGTGACGTCGTGGCCGGCAAGGGTCAGGGCATCGACAAGCCCGCCCGATATCAGCGCGTCGGGCCCCTGGCCCATGCCGCCATGATAGTGGCCGCTGTCATAGGAGGCCAGGATGAGCGAAACTTTCACGACCGCGCCTCCATCGCCGGCCGGCCCCGCAGGATCGCCAGCGCCTCTGTGGGATCGATGCGGCCGTCATAGAGGGCACGGCCCGAGATCGCGCCTTCGAGTTTTCTCGCATCGGGCATGGTCATGCGCACGATGTCGGCGATCGAGGCCAGTCCGCCCGAGGCGATGACCGGGATCGACACGGCGTCGGCAAGGTCGATGGTGGCGTCCCAGTTGATGCCGGTCAGCACGCCGTCGCGGTCGATGTCGGTATAGATGATGGCGGCGACGCCGGCGCCCTCGAATTTCCTGGCCAGTTCGATGACGCCGAGGCTCGAGGCTTCGGCCCAGCCTTCGACCGCTACCTTGCCGCCCTTGGCATCGATGCCGACCGCGACCTTGCCCGGAAATGCCTTGCAGGCCTGCCTGACCAGATCGGGATCGCGCACCGCCACCGTGCCGAGGATGACGCGGGCCAGCCCACGGTCGAGCCAGTCCTCGATCTGCTCCAGCGTGCGAATGCCGCCGCCGAGCTGCACCGGGTTCTTCGTCGCCTTCAGGATGGCCCCTACCGCGGCGCTGTTGACGCTCTGGCCCTGGAAGGCGCCGTTGAGGTCGACGACATGCAGCCACTCGAAGCCCTGCCCTTCAAAGGCTTTTGCCTGCGCGGCGGGGTCGTCATTGTAGATCGTCGCGGTCGCCATATCGCCGTGCTTCAGCCGCACGCATTGGCCGTCCTTGAGGTCGATGGCTGGAAACAGGATCACTCAGGCACCCTCGACGATCGCGAAATGTCCGGTCGAAGCCGCCAGCCTGTTCTGCAACGCTGTCTGGTAGGCTGGCGATCGATAGCAGCTGAGCGCGGTTTCATAAGAGTCGAACTCGACCACCACCTGCCTGCCAAATTCCGACCCTTCGGGATTGGTCACTTGTCCGCCGCGCACGAGATAGCGGCCTCCGAAAGACGAAACCGCGTCGCCGATGGCGTCGCGGTAACGCTGATATCCTTCCGGGTCTGTCACCGTCAGCATTACCAGCCAATAGCCCTTCTTGCCCATGGTTCAGGGCCTCCAGCGCAGGAAATTGGTGATCAGCGCCAGGCCCAGCGCCTGGCTCTTCTCAGGATGGAACTGCGTGCCAGCGAGATTGTCACGGGCGACCGTGGCCGTCACCGGGCCCCCATAGTCGGCGACCGCGAGGATCTCGTCCGGTTTTTTTGCGTCGAGATGGTAGGAGTGGACGAAATAGGCATGCAGTCCCGCCGCGCCGGTCGGAATGCCGGAGAACAATGGGTGCTTATGCCTCAATTCGATCGTGTTCCAGCCGATCTGCGGGATCTTCAGCGCCGGATCGGAAGGCGTGATCTCCTTGACGTCGCCCGATATCCAGCCGAACCCGTTGGTGACGGTCTTTTCGAGGCCGCGCTCGGACATCAGCTGCATGCCGACGCAAATTCCCAGGAAAGGCCGGCCCTTGGCGATGGCGACGTCCTCGACCGCCTCCCACATGCCGTCCACGGCACGCAGGCCGGCCGCGCAATCGGCGTAAGCGCCGACGCCGGGCAGGACGATGCGGTCCGCGGTGCGCACCCGGTCGGCATCGGCCGTCAGGTCGATCTCGGCCGCGATGCCGGCCTCGCGCGCGGCGCGCTCGAAGGCCTTGGTGGCCGAGCGCAGATTGCCCGAACCGTAATCGATGATCGCAACCCGCATCTCAGCGCCGTCCCGGAATGTGGGTCAGCCCCAGCGCCATGCCTGGCTGTGCCGGGCGCGCCAAAGCGGCATCTGGGACGATGCGCGGCGCGGGTGCCGCTTCATCCGAAAGCCCTTCGACCTCAAGGGCATAGCGCATGTCGGCGTCGGCGAGCCAGCCGGCCTCGACGACGCCCCACTCATGCCAACCGCGGCGGCGCAGTGCCGCGATGCGCAAGCCCTGTCCTTCCAGTCCGACATAGAGCGAGACGAGCAGCGACAAAAGCGAGCCGGCCACACCGAGCCCAAGTCTCTCGCCAAGCATCGACAGCACGCCCATGACGACAAAGGCGAGCGCCGCTTCGACCCACATCCGGTGCCAGGCAAGCCACAGCGGCGGCACAAGCAGGCCGAGCCAGGTGAAGCCGTCGCGGACTAAGGTTGTCGTGTCGACTTTCTCGCTGCGGCCAGGCGGCTCCATCACGACATAGGCGGTCATGAGGCTATCCCTTCAAAGAACCCTTGGTGGAGGGAACCGCGTCAGGCTGGCGCGGATCGCGCTCGAGCGCGGCGCGCAGCGCGCGCGCCACCGCCTTGAAGCAGGTCTCGGCGATATGATGGTTGTTGGCGCCATAATGGTTGGTGACATGCAGCGTGATGCCGGCGTTCTGCGCCAGCGCCTGGAAGAATTCGCGCACCAGTTCGGTGTCGAAGGTGCCGATCTTGGGCGACGAGAACGACACGTTCCAGACCAGGAAGGGGCGGCCCGACACGTCGATCGCCGCGCGCGTCAGCGTCTCGTCCATGGCAAGGTCGATCGAGGCGTAGCGCATGATGCCGCGCCGCTCGCCCAGCGCCTTGCTCAGGGCCTGCCCGAGCGCGATGCCGGTGTCCTCGACCGTGTGGTGGTCGTCTATATGCAGGTCGCCCGTCGCCCTGACGGTCATGTCGATCAAGGAATGGCGGGAAAGCTGGTCCAGCATATGGTCGAAGAAGCCGACGCCGGTGGCGATGTCCGATTTGCCGGAGCCGTCGACATGGATCGACACGGAGATGTCGGTTTCCCCAGTCTTGCGGCTTGCATCGGCGGAACGAGGCGCCATCACTCTATCCTTGTGCCAGTGGTTCAGATCGTGACCGGTTCACGGGTCTCAAGCGCTCGCTGGCTTGAAAACGAGAGCCTTCTAGCAGCATGATCCGGCGATTGCCAGTTGCGATCCCGGCCGCTATCGAGCGGTTTGCAATCATTGGCCCCGTGCATACATATGGCCGATCAAGTCACTCGTACCGCGCCAAATCGCCTTTTGAAGGGATGGTGCGAATCGGAGCCAAGAAATGTCCAATGAATTGACCATGCACGCCACGACCATCGTGACCGTGCGCAAGGGCAACAAGGTGGTGATCGCCGGCGACGGCCAGGTCAGCCTGGGCCAGACCATCATGAAGGGCAATGCCCGCAAGGTCCGCCGCATCGGCAAGGGCGGCAATGTGATTGCCGGTTTCGCGGGCGCCACCGCCGACGCCTTCACGCTGCTGGAACGCCTCGAAGCCAAGCTCGAACAATATCCCGACCAACTGACGCGCGCCTGCGTCGAGCTCGCCAAGGACTGGCGCACCGACCGCTATCTGCGCCGGCTGGAGGCGATGATGCTGGTCGCCGACAAGTCGGTCTCGCTGGCGCTGACCGGCAATGGCGATGTGCTGGAACCCGAACATGGCGTCATGGCCATCGGTTCGGGCGGCAATTACGCGCTGGCCGCGGCGCGCGCGCTGATGGACACCGACAAGGATGCCGAGGAGATCGCCCGCAGGGCGATGCAGATCGCGTCCGACATCTGCGTCTACACCAACAACAATTTCGTCGTCGAAACGCTCGATGCGGCCTGAAGCAGACCATGACCCCGCACGGTGGGAACCGGTTTTCGGAAAAGATCATGGTCAAACGAGAAAGTAGCTACGATTTTCGGCCGGTGACCAAAAAGGATCTCCCGATGATCGCCGGCTGGCTCGCCGAGCCGCATGTCGCAGAGTGGTGGGACGACCCCGTGACGGAAATCGCGGAGATTGCCGATCACATAGACTCGATTTCCGTCGAGCCGCTGATCGTTGAGCTCGACGGAAAGCCGATCGCCTATCTGCAGAGCTATGACCCGCATATGGAAGACGGCCATCCCTATGCCGATCAGCCGTTCGGCACGCTGGGCATCGATGTCTCGATCGGCCGGCCGGAACTGATCGGCATCGGCCATGGCTCTGCCATCGTGCGTCAGTTCGTCGAAGACCTGTTCGAGGAAGGCGTGCCGCGTGTCATCATCGATCCCGACCCCGCCAATCTCAGGGCCATCCGCGCCTATGAAAAGGCGGGTTTCCGGGCCATTGATCGCAGGCAGTCGATCTATGGCGACGTCGTGCTGATGGCGATCGATGCCGAAGACGCGCAAGAGGGGTAATCCAGGGCATGGTCATATCCAGCGAGGACAAGGGCCTTTCGGCCTACGAGGACAGCTGGCGGATGGGGCTGCTGCTCGTCGCCGGCCTGCTCGTCGCCCAGGCTCTCACGCTCTATCTGATGGGCCATCCGCCGATCTGCACCTGCGGCTATGTCAAGCTGTGGCATGGCGTGGTGAACAGTTCGGAGAATTCCCAGCACATTTCGGACTGGTACACCTTCTCGCACATCATCCACGGCTTCCTGTTCTATGCGCTGGCCCGGTTCCTGTTCCCGCGCTCGCCGATCGGCTTGCGGCTGGCATTCGCCGTCCTCGTCGAGGGCGGCTGGGAAATCCTCGAAAACAGCCCGTTCATCATCGAGCGCTACCGCGCCGGCACCATTTCGCTCGATTATTACGGCGACTCGATCATCAATTCGGTGTCCGACACACTGGCCATGGTGCTGGGATTTGTGATGGCGCGAAGGCTACCTATATGGGTGATCGTCAGCCTCGCCATCCTCTTCGAACTGGGTACCGGCTACCTTATCCGGGACAATCTTACACTCAACGTGATCATGCTGCTGCATCCGTTCGAGGCCATCAAGCAGTGGCAAAGTGGAATTTAGTGATATGAGCACATTTTCTCCCCGCGAAATCGTTTCGGAACTCGACCGCTTCATCATCGGCCAGAAGGACGCCAAGCGCGCCGTGGCCATTGCCTTGCGCAACCGCTGGCGCCGCCAGCAGCTCGAAGGCCAGATGCGCGAAGAGGTGATGCCGAAGAACATCCTGATGATCGGCCCGACCGGCGTCGGCAAGACCGAGATCTCGCGCCGCCTGGCCCGGCTGGCCGGCGCGCCGTTCGTCAAGGTCGAGGCGACCAAGTTCACCGAAGTCGGCTATGTCGGCCGCGACGTCGAGCAGATCATCCGTGACCTGGTCGAAATCGCCATCGGGCTGGTGCGCGAAAAGATGCGCGAGGACGTGAAGGCACGCGCCCATGTCAACGCCGAGGAACGGGTGCTGGAAGCGCTGGTCGGCAAGACGGCGAGCCCGGCGACGCGCGATAGTTTCCGCAAGAAGCTGCGCGACGGCGAACTCGACGACAAGGAAATCGAAATCGAGGTGGCCGACACCGGCAATGGCGGCATGCCCGGCTTCGAAATTCCCGGCATGCCGGGCGCCAATATCGGCGTGCTCAACATCAACGACATGCTGTCGAAGGCAATGGGCGGCAAGAAGACCAAGCTGCGCAAGACGACGGTGAAGGAATCCTACGACCTGCTGGTCAGCGACGAGTCCGACAAGTTGCTCGACCAGGACGAGGTGGTGCGCCGGGCTCTGGACGCAGCGGAAAATGACGGCATCGTCTTCCTCGACGAGATCGACAAGATTGCCGCCAGGTCGGACATTTCGGGCGGCCCGTCGCGCGAAGGCGTGCAGCGCGACCTGCTGCCGCTGGTCGAGGGCACCACGGTGGCGACCAAATACGGGCCGTTGAAGACGGACCATATCCTGTTCATCGCCTCGGGCGCGTTTCACGTCTCGAAGCCGTCGGACCTGTTGCCGGAATTGCAGGGCCGCCTGCCGATCCGCGTCGAACTGCGTGCACTGGAGAAGGACGATTTCGTCCGCATCCTGACCGAGACGGAGGCCAGCCTGATCAAGCAGTACATCGCGCTGATGAAAACCGAAGGCGTCGAGCTGACCTTCACCGACGACGCCATCGATTCGCTGGCCGGCGTCGCCGTCGACCTCAACGCCAGCATCGAGAATATCGGCGCGCGGCGGCTGCAGACGGTGATGGAGCGGGTGCTGGACGAGATCTCCTATGATGCGCCCGACCGCAACGGCACGGCCGTCACCATCGACGCCGCCTATGTCCAGAAGCATGTCGGAGACCTCTCCAGAAACACCGATCTGTCGCGGTTCATCCTCTGAACGAAGATGCCGGAGCGGTCCGGCGCGGCATCGAGTAACAACTCCGGCAGGAGCCATGTGTGGCCAGATGGTATCATCTGGCCACCTTTCGTCTCGCCGGATGAAGAGGCGCTCTCGACTCGACCAGGTGCTTTACCTAATTTGCGCGGCAATTCTCTAGGCGGCGGCGCATGAAAAAACTCATCCTGGTCATTCTCGGCTTGACGCTGGCGGCGACGCTGTTCGCCGCCGACGCGGCGACATTGGTGCCGCCGGGAAACCGCAATGCCGAGCAGCCTGACATTCCCGGCGCCTCCAGTCGCCGCACCCAGGCGACCAACACCAGCTTCCAGGCGAAGTATCGCAAGGTCTATGCCTTGCTGCAGAACGACGCCGACCTGCGCGGCAAGATCAAGAAGGCGGCAAGCGCCTATGGCATCGACCCGACGCACATCGTCGGCGCCATCGTCGGCGAGCACACCTACAATGTCGACGCCTATGACCGGCTGCAGACCTATTATGTCAAGGCGATCTCCTACCTCTCGAGCAAGCTCTCCTTCGCCTATGATGGCGAGGACATCAGCGATTTCGTGCAGCGGCCGGAATTCAGGAAGTGCGCCGCGATTTCGGACAGCTACGATCTGTGGGAATGCCGCGAACAGGTTTGGAACCGCTCGTTTCGCGGCAAGACCGTCGGCGGCGAGGATTTCCCCGACAACCGGTTCGGCGCCACCTTCTTCCAGCCCTATTATGCCGGCCAGACCTTCGGCCTCGGCCAGCTCAACCCGCTGACCGCCCTGCAGATGAGCGATCTCGTGCACAAGGTGTCGGGCTTGCCGAAGCTCGACGTCTCCGATCCCAATTCGGTCTACAAGACCATCATGGATCCGGACCTGACGCTTCCTTACGTCGCCGCGACGATCAGGAAGTCGATCGACGCCTATAAGAGCATCGCCGGCTTCGACATTTCGGGCAATCCGGGCCTGACCGCCACGCTCTACAATGTCGGCAATCCGGAACAGCGCGCCTATGCGCTGAAGGCGGAAAACGAAAAACGCCGCGCCACCGGCGAGCCGGAGAAGCTGCCGGAAGAGAATTATTACGGCTGGCTGGTCAACGACAAATTGCCGGAGCTGAAGGCGCTGTTTTAGGGCGGACCCGGCGCGCTGACGTTGATTTGCCAAAGCCGCGCCGCCCCTCATTGTCCTGCCGGACATTTCTCCCCGTGTAGTGACGGGGAGAAAGACGCTGTCATCAATGATTTCGCCAATCGGTGCATGAATTGCGGCGAGGTTGCCATAGCCCCCTTCTCCCCGTTCTACGGGGAGAAGATGCCGGCAGGCAGATGAGGGGCGGCGCCGACATCCACAAGGTGCACGACCCCTATGCCGCCAGCAACGCCTTCAGCTTGACTTCAGGCGATCCCAGCGCGTCCGCCGACGGTTTTGCCCGCTTCGCGATCAGCATCTCGGCCAGCCTGATGTCGCGCGCCACCGCATTGCCCGGGCCGATGCCGCTGGCCGCCACCAGCCTGCCGTCTTCGGCCAGATGAAAGAGGATGAAGGCGCCGTCACCGAGATCGCGGCGCACGGTGCTACGGCCTTCGTCGGACAATCCCGCGATCTGCAGGGACAGGCCATACTGATCCGACCAGAACCACGGCACAGCGGCATGCGGCTCGCCGGCGCCCAGCATGTTCTTCGCCGCCAGTGCGCCCTGTTCCTGCGCGTTGCGCCAGGCTTCCAGCCGCACGCGGCGGCCGCCATAGATGGCAAGCGGGAACGAGCAGCAGTCGCCGGCGGCGAAGATGTCGGGATCGCTGCCGCGCAGTTCTGCGTCGACCGCGATGCCGTTTTCGATGGCCAGGCCGGCCTCCGCCGCCAGCCCGGTCACCGGCACGGCGCCGATGCCGATCACGGCGAGGTCGGCAATGATCTCGCGCCCGCCGGCAAGCGTCACCCGCACCTCCTTGCCGTCGTCGGCGATGGCGGAGATGCCTTCCCCGCAGATCACGTCGACACCCTCGGCGACATGCGCGTCATGGATGATTTCGGCGATCTCGGCCGGAACGCCGCGCATCAGGATGCGCGACTGCGCCTCGATGACGGTGACATCTGCGCCGAGCTTGCGCGCCGCCGCGGCAAGCTCGAGGCCGATGAAGCCGCCGCCGATGACGGCGATGCGATTGCCGGCGCTGAGATGAGCGCGGATGGCCAGCGCATCGGCGAAGGTCCTGAGATAGACGCAGCGCCCGCCAAGGCCAGGCATCGGCAGCTTGCGTGGGGTCGAGCCAGTGGCCAGCAGCAGCTTGTCGTAGGGCAGCACCGAGCCGTCGGACAGGCGCACCGTGTGCGCCGCGCGATCGATCGCGATCGCCTGAACGGAATGGATATGCCGGATCGCTTTTCCCGCCAGGATTTCGTCGCTGGCGATCGCCTTGATTGCAGGCGCGTCGCTGGCCATCGCCTCCTTGGACAGAGGTGGCCTCTCATAGGGCAGATGCGGCTCGTCGCCGACCAGCGTCACCGGCCCGTCATAGCCGAGATCGCGCAGCGTCAGTGCTGCCCGTCCGCCGCATTCGCCGGCCCCGATGATCACCATTCCCGGCGCCATGCCCTTTACCCGATCTGAACCAGCACTTTGCCGGCGTCGACCTTGACCGGATAGGTCCTGAGGTTGACGCAGACCGGCGCGCCCCTGGCCGCGCCCGTCTTGTAGTTGAAGCGGCCATTGTGCTTGGGGCATTCGATGATGTCGTCCATCACCAGCCCGTCGGCGAGATGCACCTTCTCATGCGTGCAAAGTCCGTCGGTGGCGAAATAGTCGTCGTCCGGGCTGCGATAGATGGCGAAGGTGCGCCCGCCATGATCGAAACGCATCACATCTTCTTCGTCGATGTCACCGGCGGCACAGGCCTCGACCCAATCGCTCATTCAGTCCTCCCCTGGAGTTGTCGGATGTCATTCCGCCGCCGCGGCGACGATGTCGTTGTGGAATTCCTCGCGGTACGGCCTGGCGGTCGGCGGCAGCTCGCGCTTGAGGAAATAATCCTCGTTGCGCAGCTGGCGGCGGAAGGCCGGGATCATCTCGCGGTAACCGGCCAGGATCGAGGGCGTCGGCGCCGGCAAATCGTGCTTGATCAGCGCGTGCAGCCTGGGCAGCGCATGGTAGGGCACCATCGGGAACATGTGATGCTCGACATGGTAATTCATGTTCCAGTAGATGAAGCGGCTGATCGGGTTCATGTAGACGGTACGGCTGTTCAGCCGATGATCGGTGACGTTGTCGGCAAGGCCGCCATGCTGCAGCAGGCCGACCATCACATGATGCCAGGCGCCGTAGAGCCGGGGCAGGCCGACCAGCATCAAGGGCAGGAACGACCCGGTATAGAGTGCCAGCGCGATAGTCGCTGCATAGATCGCCGTCCAGATGCGGGCAATATGGATCGCCTTGGGCTGCTCCTGTTCGGGAATGAAGGTTTTTTCCGCAGCGCTGATGTTGCCTGCGGCGTTGCGCAGCATGTCCGACATCGCGTGCCAGGCGTCGAGCACGCCGACAAAACCGAGGACGAGGCGCGCCAGGTCCGGCGGCCGCATCACCGAGATCTCGGGATCGCGGCCGACGATGATGGTGTCGGTGTGATGGCGCGTGTGGCTCCAGCGCCAGGTCACCGGGTTGCGCATGATCATGAAGCAGGCGATCTGATAGACCGCGTCATTCATCCACTGCGTGCGAAACGCGGTTCCATGGCCGCATTCGTGCCAGCGTGAATCGGTCGACGAGCCGTAGAGCACGCCATAGACGAAGAAGAACGGCACGCACCACCAGCTGCCCCAGAACCAGGCACCGCCGGCGCCGCTGACGATGAGGGCGGTCAGCCAGATCGCGGTGTCGCGGATCGCCGGGCCATCGGAGCGCTGCATCAGCTCCTTCATCTGCTTGCGGGGAATGTCGGTGTGATACCACTCGGCGGCCGACAGGCCGTTCTCGACGGCAAGCCGGGCGTCGCGGCCGATCAGGCTGTAGTCACGCCGGGACGGCGCTGCGGTCATGATTGCCTCCCAAGGCAACGGGCTCGATACCCAGAAATAACGCCGCGCCATGATAGACTCAACATCACAAAGATAGTTTCTATCATTTCCTATCAAAGTAAGGTATCGATATCAGGCAATCGAGCGAGGACGATCATGGCGAAACGGCCGACCATCACTGATCTGGCGCGCGTCTCCGGCGTCAGTGTCGCCACGGTGGACCGCGTGCTCAACAATCGCTTGCCGGTGCGCGAGGAAACGGCGCGCCGCGTCTACGAGACCGCGACCGAGATCGGCTATCATGCCGCCGGCCTGATCAAGCAGAGGATGCGCCACGAGCTGCCGGAATACCGGCTGGGCTTCCTGCTTTTGAGAGGCAACGACGTCTTCTACACCGAGTTCGCGCGGCAGCTCGAACTCGCGGTGTCGCAATCGCAGCGCTTCCGCGGCGTCGCCATCATCGACTTCGCCAGTTCGCTGACGCCGGATGAAATCGTCGAGCGCACGCGCAAGCTGGCGGCCAAATGCAGGGCGGTCGCCCTGGTCGGGCCCGATCATCCGGCGCTGACGGTCACCGTCGAGGAGATGAAGGCCAAGGGATTGCCGGTCTTTTCCCTGCTGTCCGACTTCGCGGCCGGCATTCGCGAGGGCTATGTCGGCCTTGACAACCGCAAGGTCGGCCGCACCGCGGCCTGGATGATCTCCAAGGCGGGGAAGCGGCCGGGCAAGGTCGCGCTCTTCGTCGGCAGCCACCGCTTCCACGGCCATGAACTGCGCGAGATCGGCTTCCGCTCCTTCTTCCGCGAGCAGGCGCCGGACTTCACCTTGCTGGAAACGCTGGTCAATCTCGAGGCCAACCAGATCACGCAGGACACGCTGCTCGACCTGCTCGGCCGCCACCCGGACCTCGTCGGCTGCTATGTCGCGGGCGGCGGCATGGAAGGCGCGGTCGCGGCGCTGCGGCAGGCCAGGCCCGCCGAGATGCCGGCGGTCGTCTGCAACGAGATATCGGCGGTCTCGCGGTCCGCCCTGGCGGACGGGGTGCTGACCATGGTGATCTCCACGCCGCTGGCTGCCTTGTGCCGCGAACTGCTCGGCCTCATGGCGCATGCCATCGAGACGGGCGCGGCCAACGCACCCGGCCAGACCTTCCTGCCGTTCGACATCTACCTGCCCGAGAACATCTAGCGAGCTTTGGTCTAAAGCATAGCGCCCGACCTGCATCCAAATTGACGCATTACCGATCGCTAATATATACATACCCAATGGACGGGGATGGGTTTGGGTACATCGCTTTTGGGAGCGACGAGCTCTATGCGCGTGGCGCGCTCTTCAGCGCGCTTCGCTTGCTTCACTATTGCCCGGGTGCCAGGATCACGGTGCTGACCGACCGACCCTCCATTTTCGACGGCTATCCCATCGAAGTGATCGAGCTCACGGCCCAGAGACAGACCGAGATGTCCTTCGGCAATCGATACAGATTTGGCATCAAGGCCGCCGGCATCATCGATCTGCTTCAACGTTGCGAGCGCCTGTTCTTCATGGATGCGGACATGTATCCGACCGGCGACATATCGCGCTGTTTCAACCGAATTTCAGCCTTGTCCTCGATAATGTGGCGGTGCGAAGGGCGCCCAAAGGCTCCCTATCGCTCGCTCGAAGGCGAGGGGCTCTCCATTGGAGGCCGCATCCTGATCGGAGATGAAACGATGTGGGCGAGCGGCGTCCTTGGCGTTCATCATCACAACATTCCGGCGCTGGAGCGAGCATACGCGGCCAGCGAGAAAGTCAGTGAAATCGTGCATTTGCACACCCCGGAACAATTCTGTACCGGCGTCGCGCTATCCCAGGATGGGCGAACGATCAGCCGCCACTGGCTGCCGATCCGCAACTACAGTACCAGGGGAAAGAAGCTCCATGCCCGAAGGCGAATTGGAGCTTTCTTCGATCTCAACGGCAAGCTCAGTGTCGAACGGCAGGTGAAGCAGGCGGCGTCGTGCAGGGTCTGGAGAGCGCCGCTCGACCTCTTGTTGCAGAGAGACATCTGGCATTTCTGAACGCCATGCCATCGCCCGCCGACGGCATCCAAGGAATGGACCCGGCGCGCAGACGCCGTCGGCTCCGCACCGCATTCCCGTGTCCGCCAAAATCGCACATCCGGTTCTGGAATCTCCCTTGACGCCTCCCGAGCAAATGGAATAAATATTTCACCAGTCACGTATTTTGGTTCTTTCGTTCCGGAACATCTGTTTCATCAAGAGGCCTTGGCGTTCCAGCAAACGGCAGGCGCAACCCGGGGAGAGAGACGGTAATCGGGAGAGATTCCCCAGGCAGAACGGGGATTCCGGAGTGATCGGTGCAACCGGACACCAAAAGTGGAGGAGAAATACAATGAAGAAACTGCTTTTGGGCGTCGCCTTCGCGGCGCTGATGAGTTCATCGGCCATGGCCGCCAAGATCGGCGTGTCGATGGCCAAGTTCGACGACAATTTCCTCACCGTGCTGCGCAACGGCATGATCGAGCAGGCCAAGGGCATGAGCGGCGTCGAGTTGCAGGTCGAGGACGCGCAGAACGACGTCGCCAAGCAACTCGACCAGATCAAGAACTTCGCCGCTTCGGGCGTCGACGCCATCATCGTCAACCCGGTCGACACCTCGGCCACGCAGGCGATGTCGGATGCGGCGGCCGCGGCCAAGATCCCGCTGGTCTATGTCAACCGCCAGCCGGTCAATGTCGACACGCTGCCAGACAACCAGGCCTTCGTCGCCTCGAACGAGGCCAATTCCGGCACGCTCGAAACCAAGGAAGTCTGCCGCCTGTTCAAGGAAGCCGGCAAGAAGGAAGCCAATGTCTATGTGATCATGGGCGAGCTTTCCAACCAGGCCGCCGTGCAGCGCACCAAAGACATCGACGATGTCATCGCCACACCGGACTGCAGCTTCATCAAGATCATCGACAAGCAGACCTCGAACTGGGATCGCGACCAGGCGCAGAACCTGATGACCAACTGGCTGTCGACCGGCAAGAAGTTCGACGGCGTCATCGCCAACAATGACGAAAGCGCCATCGGCGCCATCCAGGCGATGAAGGCCGCCAACATCGACATGAAGTCGGTTGTCGTCGGCGGCGTCGACGCCACCCAGGACGCGCTTGCCGCCATGCAGGCGGGCGACCTTGATGCCACCGTCTTCCAGGACGCCGCCGGCCAGGGCGCGGGGGCGCTGGATGCCGCGCTGAAGCTCGCCAAGGGCGAGAAGGTCGAGCACAAGGTCTATGTCCCGTTCCAGCTGGTCACGCCGGCCAACATCGACAAGTTCCTGAAGAAGAACTGAGCCGCGGACATACGGAGCGGCGCTCTCGCGCAGCGACAGCGCCGCTCCGCTTCCCTCGGCGCCCGAAGGTGCTCGGGGAACGACCGCGGCTGACGGAGGATAGAAGAATTGGCACAGACATCTCACGGCGTCGGCGGGGTCAGCTATGACGCCAGGAAGCGCACATGGCCGGCCGAATTCAACGTCTTCCTGGCGCTCGTCATCCTCGTCGTCATCTTCGAACTGATCGGCCGGGTCTTTCTCGGCGACAGCTTCCTGTTCAACACCCGCAGCGACGTCTCCGGCCTCTTCAACGAGGCGCGCCTGCAGATCATCATTCTGCAGGTGTCGATCGTCGGCATCATCGCCATCGGCGTCACGCAGGTGATCATTACGGGTGGCATCGACCTGTCCTCCGGCTCGATCGTCGGCGCGACGGCCATGATCGCCATGAGCTTTGCCCAGGTCGCGACCGTCAACGGCAATCCCAACCCTAAGGCGATGTTTCTGGCCCAAGGCTGGACCGACCTGCCCGTGATCGTCCCGGTGCTGGTGGCGATCGGCTGCGGCCTGCTCGCCGGCCTCGTCAACGGCGCGCTGATCGCCTACACGCGCATCCCGCCCTTCATCGCCACGCTCGGCATGATGGTGACCGCGCGCGGCATCGCCAAATGGTGGTCCAAGGGCCAGCCGATCTCGTTCCCGACGGACAGCTTCGCCGCTATCGGCAAGGGCTTGATGCCCGTCATCATCTTCCTGTCGCTGGCCGTGCTGTTCCAGCTGATCATGACCTACACCAGGTATGGCAAGCACTGCTACGCGATCGGCTCCAACGAGGACGCAGCGCGCATGTCTGGCATCAAGATCGCCAACCACAAGATCCTCGTCTATGTCATCGCCGGCATTCTCGCCGCGCTCGCCGCCGTCGTGCTCTCCTCCAAGAACCTCACCGCCCAGGCCGGCATGGGCGTCATGTACGAACTCGATGCCATCGCCATGGCGGTCATCGGCGGCGTCTCGCTGTCGGGCGGCCGCGGCTCCATCATCGGCACGGTGATCGGCGCGCTGATCTTCGGCGTCATCATCTCCGGCTTCACCTTCCTGCGCCTCGACGCCTACTACCAGGAGATGGTCAAGGGCGTGATCATCGTCGGCGCGGTCGTTCTCGACCAGTGGCGCCAACGCATGCGGGCATTGAGGGCTTGACCATGCCAGATATCGTCCTGAAGACCGAAAACCTGACCAAGCGCTATGGCGGCGTGCATGCGCTTGAAGGCGCCAATTTCGAGCTGCGCAAGGGCGAGCATGTCGCCATCATGGGTGACAACGGCGCCGGCAAGTCGACCTTCGTGCGCCAGATCACCGCCGTCGAGCAGCGGACCAGCGGCCAGGTCTGGTTCGATGGCAAGGAAGTGAATTTCGCCGGACCGATCGAGGCCCGCGAGGCAGGCATCGAGACGGTGTTCCAGAACCTGGCGCTGGCCGACGACCTCGACGTGCCGTCGAACCTGTTCCTCGGCCGTGAAAAGGTGCTGTTCAATCTCGGGCCATTTTCGATCCTCGACCGCAAATACATGCGCAAGGCAACCGAGGCGGCGCTGGTCCGCACCGCGGTCAAGATCCCCAATCTCTCCAACACCATCCGCCATATGTCGGGCGGCCAGCGGCAGTGCGTGGCGATTGCCAGAACGGCGACCTTTGCCTCCAAGCTGATCATCATGGACGAGCCCACGGCGGCCCTCGGCGTGCAGGAGACGGCGCAGGTCGAAAACATCATCCGCACGCTGAAGGACAATGGCGAGCCGCTGATCCTGATCAGCCACAACATGCGCCAGGTGTTCGACCTTTGCGACCGCATCGTCGTCTTCCGGCGCGGCCGCATCGTCGCCAATCTGCGCAAGGAAAATACCGACGGGCAGGACGTCGTATCCTATATCACCGGCGCCAAGACCGGCGAGGCGGAACTCGCGGCCTAAGGGCCGGGCTCGGAGGCGATGGTCATCGCCTTCCCGTCGATTTGTCTTGACCGGAAAATCATTCAGCGCCCATGACCGGCGCCCCGCTTCGAACCATCCCCAGAGGAAAATACCCATGACTGTTCGCTTCGCCCTCCTTGGTGCCGGCCGCATCGGCAAGGTCCACGCCCGCGCCGTGGGTTCCAACCCCCAGGCAAAACTGGTCGCCGTGGCCGATGCCTTCGAGAAGGCGGCGAGCGAATTGGCTGTTGCCTATGGCGCCGAGGTGCGCAGCATCGACGAAATCGAGAAGTCCAAGGACATCGACGCGGTCGTCATCTGCACGCCGACCGACACCCATGCCGATTTGATCGAGCGCTTCGCCAAAGCCGGCAAGGCGATCTTCTGCGAGAAGCCGATCGACCTCGACGTCAAGCGGGTCGAGCAGTGCCTGGCCGTTGTCGACAAGGCCAATGCGACCCTGATGGTCGGCTTCAACAGGCGTTTCGACCCGCATTTCGCCGCCGTGCGCAAGGCGATCGACGACGGAGCCATCGGCACCGTCGAGATGGTCACCATCACCTCGCGCGATCCCGGCGCGCCACCCATCGACTACATCAAGCGCTCGGGCGGCATTTTCCGCGACATGACCATCCATGATTTCGACATGGCGCGCTTCCTGCTCGGCGAGGAGCCTGTCGCGGTCAGCGCGCATGCCTCGGTGCTGGTCGACAAGAAAATCGGTGAAGCCGGCGATTTCGACTCGGTCAGCGTCATCCTCGAAACGGCTTCGGGCAAGCAGGCAGTCATCTCCAATTCGCGCCGCGCCACCTATGGCTACGACCAGCGCATCGAGGTGCACGGCTCGAAGGGCATGGTTGCGGCCGAGAACCAGCGGCCGGTGTCGATCGAGCTCGCCAACGAGAAGGGCTATACGCGCCCGCCGCTGCACGACTTCTTCATGACCCGCTACCTCGACGCCTATGCCCTCGAGATCGCCGCCTTCATCGCGGCGGCAACGTCCGGCAAGAAGGCGGCGCCGAGCGGCGCTGATGGCCTCGTGGCGCTGAAGCTGGCAGATGCCGCGCTGAAGTCGGCGACCACGGGCAAGACCATTCGTCTCGACAAGTAAGAACCGGACCCCCAAGGCACAGGAGCAGAGCGATGAGCGCATCCGCCGATCGCAATTCAAACACACGCGCCATCGTCACCGGCGGTGCGCAAGGCATAGGATTCGCGGTCGCCGAAGCGCTGGCCGACGAAGGCTGCCGGGCGCTGGCGCTCATCGGCCGCTCGCAGGAGAAGGGCGACAAGGCTGTTGCTCATTTCAGGAAATCAGGCGTCGACGCGATCTTCATCAGCGCCGACGTCTCGAAGGTGGCCGACTGCAAGCGCGCGGTCGCCACCGCGCTCTCGCATTTCGGTACGATCAACGCGCTGGTCAACGCCGCCGCCACCTCGGCGCGCGGCTCGCTGGTCGAGACCTCAGAAGAGCTGTTCGACCAGATCTTCGACACCAATGTGCGCGGCCCGTTTTTTCTGATGCAGGGCGTGGTGGCGCATCTCTTGGAGAAAAAGGCGCCCGGATCGATCGTCAACGTGCTGTCGATGTCGGCGCATACCGGGCAGTCCTTCCTGACGCCCTATTCGACCAGCAAGGGCGCGCTGATGACGCTGACCAAGAACGTCGCCAACGCTTATCGCTTCAACCGCATCCGCTGCAACGCCGTGCTGCCCGGCTGGATGGACACCGAGGGCGAGGACGTCGTGCAGAAGAAATGGCACGATGCGCCCGACGACTGGCTGGCGAAGGCCGAAGCCGCGCAGCCGATGGGCCAGTTGGTCAAGCCGGACCAGCTCGCGCGGCTGATCAGCTACATGGTCAGCCCGCAATCGGGCGTCATGACCGGATCGCTGGTCGACTACGATCAGAGTGTCGCCGGGTCGTCGCCGGAGTAGGTTCATGCGAGCGATCTGCGTGGCGCACCTTGAACCTATCCTATGTCTGTCTTTGTGAAATCCTGACCGGTGTAGAGCAAAGCCAAATTATATGCCTTGCAACAGGCGTAGGAAAAGCAATCGCCCATATTGAGCTGCGCCGGCGAATCGACACCCTTGCCGTAACTGCGTGCGGCTTCGATGGCGAGCCGCCCGACTTCGGCCGAAATGAGGACCTCGCTGATTCCCAAATCCTGCACGAAACGGTCCACGGCCGCATTCGCCTTTGCGACTGCCGCCGGTTGGATGGGTGAAGGCAGGGGGGTCTTTGAACGCGCCAAGGCCATCGCGGTCTCGAAACGAACGATCGCCGAAATGAAGAAAGGCCCGCCATGGGCGTCCATCCGGGCGGCGAGTTCTCCTGCCGTGGGCTCCGGACGCAACAGAGCGACGACCGCCGAAGCGTCAATGAACAAGCTCATAGTCCCCCTGAAAGCTCGTCCGAATAGGCTCTCATATCGAAGTCAGGATTATCCGCTCCGATTTCGCCAGCCATTCTGACTGCCTCCGCCAAGCGTTCCGATACAGTTTGGACACTGCGGGCGCGCTCAATTTCATGCGTCAGGGCCCGGCGAACCGCCTCGGCTTTGCTCGGCGCCTTCGTGAGGCGCTGCACCTCAAGTACCAGCCGGTCGACTTCCCGGTCCTTCACATAAAGCGGCATTGGCGCATATCCTTTTTGGAATATCCAACATATACCTTCGTACATATTCAAACAAGGTCGCTATCAGGTGCGTGACATTCAACGCGAGTTCAGCTATAGCCCACGCATGATCAACCTGACCGCCACGTATTGGTACTTTAGGAGCTCGCTGGCGGCGGGAGGATTGCGCTCGATCTGAAGATTGCAGCAACAAGATCCGAACAGCCGCCAGACCTGGCGGCTTTTTTGTTTCAGCCGGCAGGTTCCCAAACAGGAGCAGAAAGCCGTGTTGACCACCACAGACGACCTCCGAGTCAAGGAACTGAGACTGCTGAGCACGCCGGACGAGGTGATGCGCGAGATACCGCGCTCACTCACGGCGACACGCACCGTTGCCGCCTCGCGCAACGCCATTCACTCCATCCTCACCGGGACCGACGATCGGCTTGTTGTCATCGTTGGCCCTTGCTCCATCCACGATCCGGTCGCGGCCGTTGATTATGCCAGCCGTCTGGCGGCGCTGCGCGACGCCTTGTCCGACCGGCTCGAGATCGTCATGCGCGTCTATTTCGAGAAGCCGCGCACCACGGTCGGCTGGAAAGGCCTGATCAACGATCCCGACCTGGATGGCAGCTTCAACATCGACAAGGGGTTGCGGATGGCACGCAACGTGCTTTCCGCCGTCAACAATCTCGGCCTGCCGGCGGCGACCGAATTCCTCGATATGACGACGCCGCAATACATTGCCGACCTCGTCGCCTGGGGCGCCATTGGCGCGCGCACGACCGAGAGCCAGATCCATCGCGAGCTGGCCTCGGGTCTCTCCTGCCCGGTCGGCTTCAAGAACGGCACCGACGGCAATCTCAGGATCGCCGGCGAGGCGGTGAAGTCGGCCGCCCAGCCGCATCATTTCATGGCGGTGACCAAAGGCGGACGCAGCGCCATCGCGGCGACCACCGGCAATGAGGATTGCCATGTCATCCTGCGTGGTGGCGTTCAGCCCAACTACGATGCGGCAAGCGTCGAAGCCGCATCGGTCGAACTCGTCCGCATCGGTATCGCTCCCCGTCTGATGATCGACGTCAGCCATGCCAACTCAGCCAAGAAGCCGGAGAACCAGCCCAAGGTCGCGGCCGATGTCGCGGGCCAAGTGGCGGCTGGCGACGAGCGCATCATTGGCGTCATGATCGAGAGCAATCTCGTCGCCGGCCGGCAGGATGTCGTGCCCGGCAAGCCACTGGTCTACGGCCAGAGCATCACCGATGGCTGCATCGACTGGGCGACCACGGAGACGGTGCTGCACGGCCTTGCCGGCGCCGTGGAATGGCGCCGGTCGGCGCGCCGCAACTTGCTGGACAGCCGGCAAGGCGCCGCCTGATCTGGGGGAGCATAAGGGCGGCGCTTCCAGTTTCAGTCTAGGACCATGCCGCTCCTTGGCCCCGCAGCGCTCACCTCCTTGCATGTCACCGATCCGCGTGTTACATACTGAACCAAATGGTTCAGTATTCTCCTGCCCGCCTGGATGCCTCGTTCGCCGCGCTTTCGGACGCCACCCGACGCGGCGTTTTGGAGCAGCTCGGCCGTGCGGATGCCTCGATCACGGACTTGGCCCAGAAATTCCATATGACCCTCACGGGCATGAAGAAGCATGTCGGCGTTCTGGAGCAGGCAGGCCTCGTCACGACGCGGAAGGTCGGGCGCGTGCGGACCTGCAAGCTCGGCCTGCGCCGCCTGGAGGAGGAGACGGGATGGATCGAGAGATACCGCCAGCTCTGGGCCGCACGCTTCGACGAGCTGGACAAGGTTGTCGAGGAAATGAAACGGAAGGACGAAGCCGATGGACGAAACAAGAGCGAATGAGCCCACCCCCATGCAGAACCGCACGACGGTGGAACGGAAGTCCGACCGCGAGCTGGTCGTCACGCGAAGCTTCGACGCGCCGGCCCGCATCGTGTTCGAGGCCTGGACAAAGCCCGAGCTGTTCAAGCAGTGGTGGACGCCGAAATCGATGGGCATGTTCCTGCGTTCCTGTGAGATGGATGTTCGTGTCGGAGGCGGGTACCGTTTGGTGTTCGGGCATGATGACTCGCACCCTGCCGAGTTCTTCGGCAGGTATCTCGAAGTGACACCGCCCACGCGCCTCGTCTGGACCAATGACGAAGGTGGTGACGGTGGACCCGTGACCACAGTGACCTTCGAGGAAAAAGGCGGCAAGACGCTGCTGGTCATGCACGAGGTCTATCCCTCGAAGGAGGCCCTCGACGCCGCCGGCACCGGGGCGGCGGATGCGATGGCCGAGACGTTCGGGCAGTTGGACGAGCTTCTCGCCACGCTGCGGCACGGCGCCGCCTGATCCGGCAGGCGCCAGAAGGCGGCGGTTCGGTTCAGCCCGAGACTACGCCGCCCTCAGCCCTTCCCATGCGGTGAACACGGAGACCGCGAAGAGCAGCAGCCCGGCCGCCCGGCCGGCAAGGATGGTCACCCGTGGATTGGCGATCAGAAGCTTGCGGCTGCGGCCGGCCGATATTGCGAGCCCGCCATAGACCGCGGCCTGCGTCAGCATGGTCAGCAGGCCCATGATCGTCGCCTGCATCCAGATCGGGCCGTAGTCCGGTTTCAGGAACTGCGGATAGACGGCGAGCACGAAGAGGTAGGCCTTCGGGTTGATCAGGCAGGTCACCAAGCCCTGGCGAAACGCCTTCCATGCCGAGCGGCTGCCGGCGGGGCTCTCGTTGCCGACGGTGATGGAGCTGCGCATCAGCGTGATGCCGATGAAGGCCATGTAGGCGGCGCCCGCAAGCAGCAGCGGCTTGAACAGGATCGGCAAGAAATGCACCAGCAGGCCGACGCCGATAGCGCCGTTCAGCGTGTGCACCATGCCGCCGACCATGATGCCGCCGGTCGCGGCAAGACCCCTGTCGCGGCCGCCGGTCAACGCATTGGCAAGCACGAACAGCATGTCCATGCCTGGAACGGCGATGATGCCGAACAGGAGGATAAAGAACAGCCAGAGATTTTCAGCATAGCCCATGTCAGTTGCCTTTTGTTCCGCTCGGCCCAGCCTCGGCGGAACCTGTTGATTTTCAAATCGATAGGCAGTCCTATAGGCAGGCCCAACTGACGATGGTGTGTCAGTTGTGATCGGTACCGGGTTAGAAAAATGCGCAAGGCGTCACGCCTGTTCGAGATCATCCAGATCCTGCGGCTGGCGCGGCAGCCGGTGACGGCGGCAATGATCGCCGGGCAACTGGAAGTGACGATCCGCTCGATCTATCGCGACATCGCGGCGCTGCAGGCGATGCGCGTGCCGATCGAGGGTGGCCGTGGCATCGGCTACATCCTGCGCCCCGGCTTCGACTTGCCGCCACTGATGTTTTCGATCGAGGAAATGGAGGCGATCGTCCTGTCGCTGGCGCTGCTGGAGCGCACGGGCGACGACGAGCTCAAGCAGGCGGCCAAGCGCGTCGGCGCCAAGATCGCCGGCGCGGTGCCGCCGCCCTTGCGCCAGACGCTCGACGCCAATGCGCTGCACGCCTGGGGCTTCGCCGCGCCCTCCGCAGGTGCGATCGACCTGGCGCTGGTGCGCCGCGCCATACGCGACGAGGAGAAGCTCGAGCTCTCCTACCGCGACGAGCTCGGCCGCGCTTCCGAGCGCCTCATCCGCCCGATCGCTCTGATCTATTACGCCGAGACCGCCAACATCGTCGCCTGGTGCGAGCTGCGCCAGGCGATCCGCAATTTCCGCAGCGACCGCATCGAGGATTGCCAGCCGACCGGCCTAGGCTTCAAGGGCGAAGGCGATTGTTTGCGGCAGGTCTGGGTCAATGGGTGGGAAGTCGATGCAGCGGCCGCCGGCTAAAGCGACCAGCGCAGCGAATCCTACCTTACATCCACCCAGCGCTTCTCCTCGAAGGAGCGCGCCATGGCGTGCACGGTGCGCTCGATCTCCAGTCCTTCGGCGAACTCGATGAGCCGGGCCGGCTTGCCGGCAAGCCGGGTCAGCAATTCGTGGCATTCGATGATCTTGAGATCGTTGAAGCCGAGGCTGTGGCCGGGCGCCGGCACGAAGAGGTCATAGGGCCTGTGCTGCGGCGCCACCAGAATGGTGCGATAGCCCTGTTCGGTGGGTCGGTCGGACGTCAGGTAGAGCTGGAATTCGTTCATCCGCTCCTGGTCGAACAGGATCGATCCCTTGGACCCGAAGATCTGGATGGCGATGCGGCCCTTGCGGCCCCAGGCCGAGCGGTTGACCTGCAGCGTGCCGGCAATGCCGTTCTCCAGATGCATGAGCACGCTGGCAATGTCGTAGGTCTCCACCGCGCGCCGGCCGCCTGAAGCCAGCTTGCGGTCGGCATAGGGCTTGGCCATGTCGCAGATGACGCGGCCGACGCGGCCGAACAGCGCCGAGACCAGCGACAGCGGATGCACGGCGAAATCGTCGAGCGCGCCATAGCCGGAAGTCGCCTCGTGCTTCCAGAAGAACAGCGCCTCGGGATCGGCCATGAAGTCCTCGTCCATCTCGATGCGCAGATGGTTGACCTCGCCGATGATCTTCTCGTCGAGCAGCGCGCCGATGTGGCGGATGGCCGGGCTCTGGATGTAGTTGTAGCCAAGCGCGGCGACCTTGCCTGATTTCTCCGCCGCGGCCGCCATCGCCTCGGCTTCGGCAAAGCTCGGCGCCATCGGTTTTTCGCACCACAGATGCTTGCCGGCTTCGAGGACAGCGATGGCCATTTCCGGATGGAACTGGTTCGGCGTTGTCAGCGACACGATATCGACCTCCGGGTCGTTGACGACGGCGCGCCAGTCGCTGGTGGCCTTGGCGAAGCCGAACTCGCTTGCCTTGCGCATGGCGAGATCCTCATTGACCTCGCCCAGATGGACGAGCCGTGGCTTGGCCGCATCGGGGAAGACGGCCCCGACGGCGCTCCACGCGATGGCGTGGCATTTGCCCATGAAACCCGTGCCGATAAGACCGACGCCAACCATTTTTCGTTCCTCCGCTGCCATAAAAGCTGAGTGGATGAATTAGTCCATTTTTTCCAGGAATGGAATGTCTGCCTCATTTTTTATGGCGTTCTTGCGCAGGCTCGCTATGATGGGGCAGAGAGGGTGTCCAGACAGGCTTGGGCAGAGGGACGATGGACGAACAGGTACCTCGCGACTTCGAGACGCTGCGTGCCACGATTCTGGACCGGCGCGAGAGCCTGCCCAAGCGCATCGCCCAGATCGCCGCCTACGCGCTCGACAATCCCGACGACATCGCCTTTGGCACTGCCGCCAGCATCGCCGCTTCGGCCGGCGTGCAGCCCTCGACCCTGATCCGTTTTGCCCAGCAACTCGGCTTCGACGGTTTTACCAGCCTGCAGCAGGTGTTCCGGGAACGTCTGCGCGAGCGCAACTCTTCCTATGACGAGCGGCTGCAGGCGCTGCGCGCCAAGGCCGAGGGCGGCGCCGGCCATCGGGCAATCTTCGACGGCTTCATCGCCGCCGCCAGCACCTCGCTCAACGACATTTCCCGCACGCTGGACGATGCGCATCTGGAAGACGCGATTTCGCTGCTGGCGAAGGCGCAGACCATCTATGTCTTGGCCAAGCGACGCTCCTATCCAGTGGCTTCCTACATCGCCTATGCGCTCGGCAAGCTGAAGATCCGCAACCAGTTGATCGAATCGGCCGCCGGCCTGAATGCCGAGATGGTCGGCTTCGCCACACCGGCGGACGCCGTCATCGCGATCAGCTTCTCGCCCTACGCGCCGGCCACGATCGAGGAGGCGCGCGCCATTTCCGAGCAGGGCGTGCCGATCGTCGCCATCACCGACAGCTCGTTCTCGCCGCTCGCCCAGTTCGCCAGGGTCTGGTTCGAGGTTGCCGAGGCGGATTTCGCCGGCTTCCGTTCGCTGTCGGCGACAATGGCGCTGGCCATGGCGCTGACCGTCGGCGTCGGCGAGAAGCGGCGCGACGCGAGCCGTAAGCGCAAGGCTTGATCAGGCGTCCCATCAAGGCGATTTTAGCCTAGGGAATGCTCATTCCATATTGACTATGGATTGGAATTATTATTTCATATTGGCGGCGCCACGCAGCCGCTCGCGCGTGTTACCCAAAACAATGTTGTCCATGACGACAAGACCGACGGGAGGTTCCAATGAGCGAAGCCGTGGACGCAAGACAGGCGCCGCTCGATGTCATCACCATCGGCCGCGCGTCCGTCGACCTCTATGGCCAGCAGATCGGCTCGCGGCTGGAGGACATCACCTCCTTCGCCAAGTCTGTCGGCGGCTGCCCGGCCAATATTTCGGTCGGTACGGCAAGGCTCGGGCTGCGCTCGGCTCTGCTGACGCGCGTCGGCGACGAGCAGATGGGCCGCTTCATCCGCGAGCAGCTGAAACGCGAAGGCGTCAACACCGACGGTCTGAAGACCGACAAGGAGCGGTTGACCGCTCTGGTTCTGCTTTCGGTCGAGAGCGAAGGCGTTTCGCCGATGATTTTCTACCGATCCGACTGTGCCGACATGGCGCTGGCCGAGGAGGATATCGACGAAGCGTTTATTGCCTCGGCCCGTTCGATCGTCGTCACCGGCACGCATTTTTCCCGCCCCAACAGCGATGCCGCCCAGCGCAAGGCGATCCGCATCATGAAGGCCAGGGGTGGCAAGGTCGTGTTCGATATCGACTATCGCCCGAATTTGTGGGGCCTTGCCGGCCACGCCGAAGGCTTTGAGCGCTATGTCAAATCCGACCGCGTCTCGGCCCAGTTGAAGACGGTGCTGCCCGATTGCGACCTCATCGTCGGCACCGAGGAAGAGATCATGATCGCGTCCGGCGCCGACGACTGCCTGAGCGCGCTGAAGACGATCCGCTCCCTGTCCTCGGCCACCATCGTCCTGAAGCGCGGCGCCATGGGCTGCATCGTCTATGACGGACCGATCAGCGACGATCTCGAGGACGGCGTCGTCGGCAAGGGTTTCCCGATCGAGATCTACAATGTGCTCGGCGCCGGTGACGCCTTCATGTCCGGTCTGCTGCGCGGCTGGCTCGGCGGTGAAAGCCTTGCCACGGCGGCGACCTGGGCCAATGCCTGCGGCGCCTTCGCCGTGTCGCGGCTGCTCTGCGCGCCGGAATACCCGACCTTCGAGGAGCTGCGGTTCTTCCTCGAGAACGGCAGCAAGCATCGCGCGCTGCGCAAGGACACGGCGATCAATCACATCCATTGGGCGACGACACGCCGGCGCGACATCCCCTCGCTGATGGCGCTCGCCTGCGACCACCGTGTGCAGCTCGAGGATGTGGCGGCCAAGACCGGCGCCGATCCGGCGCGCATCCGCGATTTCAAGGTGCTGGCGGTCAAGGCAGCGGCCAAGGTCGCCGCCGGCCGCGACGGCTATGGCATGCTGATTGACGAGAAACATGGCCGCGAGGCGATGTTCGAATTCGCTCGCCACCCCTTCGCCTGGCTTGGACGCCCGGTGGAACTGCCGGGCTCGCGGCCGCTGCGCTTCGAATTCTCGCAGGACATCGGCTCGCAGCTTACCGAATGGCCCGTCGATCATTGCATCAAGTGCCTGTGCTTTTATCATCCCGACGATCCGGCGGAACTGAAGGAAGAACAACAGCAGAAGCTGCGCGCGCTGTTCGAGGCCGCGCGCAAAGTTGGCCGCGAACTTCTCATCGAGATCATCGCCGGCAAGCACGGCAAGCTCGACGACACGACGATCCCGCGCGCGCTGGAGGAACTCTATGCGCTCGGCATCAAGCCGGACTGGTGGAAGCTCGAACCGCAGGCGTCGAGCGGCGCCTGGGCCAAGATCGAGGCGGTGATCCTGAAGCACGATCCCTGGTGCCGGGGCATTGTGCTGCTTGGCCTGGAGGCGCCGCAGGACGAGTTGGAGGCCGCTTTTGCCGCCACGGCCAACGCGCCCATCGTCAAGGGCTTTGCCGTCGGGCGCACCATCTTCGTCCACGCAGCCGAACAATGGCTGGCCGGCAGGATGTCGGATGACGAGGCTGTCGCCGACATGGCGTCGCGCTTCGAACAGTTGACCGAAGCGTGGCTTGCCGCGCGCGGCCGCAAGGCGGCATAACAATACGCAACGGCGTAGGGACTGCGGAGGAAAACACCATGAGCCAGACAATCCGCCTGACGATGGCGCAGGCGCTGACCCGCTTCCTGTCCCGCCAGATGACCGAGATCGACGGGAAAAAAACGCCGATCTTCGGCGGCGTCTGGGCGATCTTCGGCCACGGCAATGTCGCCGGGATCGGCGAGGCGCTCTACCAGGTGCGCGACGAATTGCCGACCTTCCGCGCCCACAACGAGCAGGCGATGGCGCATGCGGCGATCGCCTATGGCAAGGCCAATTTCCGCCGCCGCTTCATGGCCGCGACCTCTTCGATCGGTCCCGGCGCGCTGAACATGGTGACGGCGGCGGCCCTTGCCCACGTAAACAGGTTGCCCGTCCTGTTTTTGCCAGGCGACGTCTTTGCCAATCGCATTCCTGATCCCGTGCTGCAGCAGGCCGAGGATTTTTCCGACGGCACGGCGACGGTCAACGACTGCTTCCGCCCGGTGTCGCGCTATTTCGACCGCATCACCCGGCCGGAGCAGATCATCCCGGCGCTGAGCCGCGCCATGCAGGTGCTGACCGATCCGGCCGAATGCGGCCCGGTGACTTTGTCGCTTTGCCAGGACGTGCAGGCCGACGCCTATGACTATCCCGAGAGTTTCTTTGCCGAGCGGATCTGGCGCCAGCGCCGGCCGCGTCCGGACCGTGACGAACTGGCGGCGGCCGTGGCGGCGCTCAAGGGAGCCAGGAAGCCGCTGATCATCGCCGGCGGCGGCGTGCTCTACTCCCAGGCTTCCGACGAACTGGCCAAGTTCGCCCAA
Organism: Mesorhizobium sp. CO1-1-7; assembly: GCF_020164885.1. NCBI lineage: Bacteria > Pseudomonadati > Pseudomonadota > Alphaproteobacteria > Hyphomicrobiales > Phyllobacteriaceae > Mesorhizobium > Mesorhizobium sp. CO1-1-7. The sequence goes on from NZ_JAIUHA010000012.1 coordinate 59,444, forward strand.
GCCGCCGGCATTCCGGTCTGCGAAACGCAAGGCGGCAAGTCCTCGCTGCCGGACGATCACCAGCTCAACATGGCGGCGGTCGGTGTTACCGGCACCTCTGCTGCCAACCGGCTGGCGGAAGAGGCCGACGTCGTGCTCGCCATCGGCACGCGGCTGCAGGATTTCACCACCGGCTCGTGGGCGCTGTTCAAGAATTCCGGCAAGACCATCATCGGGCTCAACGTGCAGCCCTTCGATGCCGGCAAGCACCGGGCGCTGCCGCTGGTCGCGGATGCCTGGGAAGGGCTGGCCGAGTTGGGAACCGCGCTGCAAGGCTGGAAAGCGCCTGCCGCCTGGACCGACAATGCGGCCGCCGGCAAGAAGGCCTGGCAGGCCGACGCGGCCAAGGTGACGGCATCGACCAACGCTGCTTTCCCCTCGGATGCGCAGGTGATTGGCGCCGTTCAGCGCGCCATGGGCTCAGGCGTGACGCTGCTGCATGCGGCAGGCGGCCTTCCCGGCGAACTGCACAAGCTCTGGCAGGCCGGCGCGCCCGGCTCCTACCACGCCGAATATGGCTTCTCGACCATGGGTTACGAGATCGCCGGCGGGCTCGGCACCAAGATGGCCAAGCCCGACGAGGAGGTCGTCGTCATGATCGGCGACGGCTCCTACTTGATGCTCAACTCCGAGATCGCCACCTCGGTGATGCTCGGCCTGAAGCTGACCGTGGTGCTGCTCGACAATAGGGGTTTTGGCTGCATCAACCGGCTGCAGATGGCGACCGGCGGCGCCAACTTCAACAATCTCTTGCAGGACTCGCGCCATGAAATCCTGCCTGACATCGACTTTGCCGCGCATGCGGCGAGCATGGGTGCGATATCAGAGAAAGTGCCGTCGGTTGCCGAGCTGGAAAACGCGCTGCAAAAAGCCAAGAAGAACGACCGCACCACCGTGCTGGTCATCGACACCGATCCGCTGGTTTCGACCGATGCCGGTGGCCATTGGTGGGACGTGGCGGTGCCCGAGGTTTCGGCGCGGCCTCAGGTGAACGCCGCGCGCAAGGCCTATGACGAGAAGCGGCGGATGCAGAGCGTCGGCGATTGACGCCAGCTCCCTTCTCCCCGTCACGATACGGGGAGAAGGTGCCGGCAGGCGGATGAGGGGCGGCGCTAGCGCCAAAAATTGAACTGTCTAATCCGGAGTGACGACTTGAAAGCCAAATTGGGCATGTCCCCCATCGCGTGGTGGAACGACGATCTTGCCGAACTGAGCGATGACGTGTCGCTGGAGGAATGTCTGCGCCAGTCGCGCTCTGCCGGCTTCACCGGCATGGAGATGGGCCGGCGCTTTCCCAACGACCCCGCCATCATGCTGCCGATCCTGAAGGCCGCCGACGTGACGCTGTGCGGCGGCTGGTTTTCCGGCACGCTGGTCGATGAGGAGATGGCTGCCAACAAGGACCGCATCCAGCCGATGATCGACCTGTTCAAGGCAGTCGACGCGCCCTGCATCGTCTATGGCGAGGTCGGCCGCTCGATCCAGGGCGACCGTTCCAAGCCGCTCGCCACCAAGCCGAAGCTCACTGGCGACGAGATGAAGGCCTACGCGCGGCGCCTGACCGAATTCGGCGAATGGTGCGCCGAGCAAGGCATGCCGCTGTCCTATCACCATCACATGGCGGCTGTGGTCGAGACCGAGCCGGAGCTCGATGCCTTCATGCGCCATTCCGGCGAAGGCATCCCACTGCTGCTCGATGCCGGACACCTCACCTTTGCCGGCGGCGACGTGCTGCGCGCCATCGACAACCACCACAAGCGCATCAGCCACGTCCATGTGAAGGACGTGCGCATGGGCGTGATCGAGAAGCTCGACCGTACGAAGCAGTCCTTCCTCGATGCCGTGGCGCTCGGCGCCTTCACCGTGCCGGGCGACGGTTCGCTCGATTTCGGCGCCATCGTGCAGCGCTTCGCCGACCACGGCTATGAAGGCTGGTTCGTGGTCGAGGCCGAGCAGGACCCGAAGAAGAACCCGCCGCTGAAGATGGCGCAGGTTGGCCACAAGGAGCTGATGCGGGTGATGACATCAGCCGGTTACACGGTGGAGACGCAAGGGTTTCCGAATGCCTGATCGGGTTCTCGCCAAGCCGGGCTTGCTGTAGGCTGGCCAGATGAAAGATTCCGAGCACCCCTTCTTCCGGCCATTGTGGCGGCGTGTCGCCGTCGTCGCGGTCTGCCTCATCTGGTCGGTCATCGAGTTCGCCACCGGCACGCCGTTCTGGGGCGTCATCGCGCTCGGCTTTGCCGGCTACGGCGCCTGGCAATTTTTTTATCTTTATAAGCCGGCCGACGAGACGAAGCCTCCGGCCGATCCGAAGGAATAGGCGGTCCATGGCGCGAGCAGTTTTGTGGATTGGATACTGCGAGCGTAACGGATCGCACACGTCGGCGATTGGCCGAAACGCCCCTCGCTTCGTCATCCTAGGGTCTTCGCGACGGAGCTTCGCTCCTGCTCCGCCCCAGGATGACGAAGTTGGAAGGCTAGGATAGGAGAGACAAAATGTCGAAACTGCTCGTCAAGGCCGACAAGGGCCATGGCCGCGTCGCCCATGTGACGCCGAAAAGCGCCGGCTGGACCTATGTCGGTTTCGACCTGCATCGGCTGAAGCCGGGCGAAAGCGCCTCGGGAAAGACGGACGACCGCGAAGTCTGCCTGGTGTTCGTGACCGGCAAGGGTACCGCGAAAGCCGGCGGCAAGGATCTCGGCCTGCTCGGCGAGCGCATGTCGCCCTTCGATGGCAAGCCGTGGTCGGTCTACGTGCCGCAGGGATCGGACTGGTCGGTAACGGCCGATACCGAGCTGGAACTTGGCGTCTGCTCGGCGCCTGGTCTTGGCGGTGGCCTGCCGGTCCGGGTGATCGGACCGGACGATCTCGGCCAGGAGGTGCGCGGCAAGGGCACCAATACGCGCTACGTCACCAACATCCTGCCGGAAGGCCAGCCGGCCGACTCGTTGCTGGTCGTCGAGGTCATCACGCCCGGCGGTCACACGTCGAGCTACCCGCCGCACAAGCATGACCAGGACAATCTGCCTGCCGAATCCTATCTGGAGGAAACCTACTACCATCGCCTCAACCCGCCGCAGGGCTTTGCCTTCCAGCGCGTCTACACCGATGCCGACAAAAGCGGACATCGTGCGCTGGACGAAGCCATGGCGATCGAGGACGGCGATGTGGTGCTGGTGCCCAAGGGCTATCACCCCTGTGCCGCCTGCCACGGCTATGACCTCTATTATCTCAATGTGATGGCCGGACCGAAGCGGACCTGGAAATTCCACAATGCGCCCGAGCACGAATGGTTGATGAAGGCCTGACCGTCTCGCGTTTCCGGCCGAACTTATTGGTCCAGCTGGGAAAAATCGTCGGCTAAGGACCCTAGGGGTCGATTTGCCTTCTAAAACCCGTCAAAGCTTCGTCAATCCGTCATGGAAATCACCTATGGCAACGGTTCTGACGAGGACTTCCCATGCGTTATGCCATTTATTTCACTCCCCGGCAGGACGAGCCGCTGGCGCGCATCGCCGCCGACTGGCTGGGCCGCGATCCGTTCGGTGCCGCGACCAGGCCGGTTGAGGCCGTTGCCGATCTGTCGGCGGCGGAAGTGGCCTTCCACACCGCCTCGGCACGCCGCTACGGCTTTCACGCGACGCTGAAGGCGCCCTTCCACCTGGCTGCCACGGAGACCGAGACCTCGCTGCGCGCGGCGCTGGATCATTTTGCCGAGGTTACGCCTGTCGTCACGATCCCGCGCCTGGTCGTCAGCCAGATCGACAGCTTCTTCGCGCTGGTGCCGGAAGGGCCGCTGCCGCCGCTCAACCGCTTCGCCGACAATGTGGTACGCGATTTCGACCGGTTTCGCGCACCGCTGTCAGAGGCCGAGATCGAGCGGCGCAGCCCGGATTCGCTGAAGCCGGCCGAGTTTCGCAATCTCTGCCAATGGGGCTATCCCTATGTCTTCGAGACCTTCCGCTTCCACATGACCCTGTCCGGCCGGGCCGGCCCACAGGAAAGCCCTCGCCTGCGCGCGGCGATCGACAGCCTGTTCGCCGATGTGTTGCGCCAGCCCGTGCTCGTGGATGCGCTGACATTGTTCGTCGAACCCGAACCCGGTGCGCCGTTCATGGTGCTTTCCCGGCACGCGCTCGGACGCCGCCCGGCCCGAAGAATCGCCTGAACGAAACCCGACTGCAAGAACCAAGGACTACCCGCAATGACCGCCGAAACTGTTCTTTCCAACGCCCGCATCGTTCTTGCCGACGAGATCGTCGAAGGCTCACTGGTGCTGCGCGATGGCTTGATCGCCGGCATCGATGGCGATGCTGCCCGGACCGGCGAGGACATGGGCGGCGACTTTATCATTCCAGGGCTGGTCGAACTCCACACCGACCATCTCGAGGGCCATTATGCGCCGCGGCCGAAAGTGCGCTGGAACCCGATCGCCGCGGTGCTCGCCCATGACGCGCAGGTGGCGACCGCCGGCATCACGACCGTGCTCGATGCCTTGCGCGTCGGCATGGACGAGGACGCCGACCTGACATTGGACGACATTCGCAAGCTGGCCGATGCGATCGAGGACAGCGTCGCGCGGGATCGTCTGCGGGCCGATCACTTCCTGCATCTTCGCTGCGAGGTTTCAGCGCCGGATTGCCTCGACGCATTCGCCAATTTCGACGGTGATGAACGGGTCAAGCTGGCGTCGCTGATGGACCACGCGCCGGGCCAGCGCCAGTTCGTCAACCTTGAAACCTATGCCTACTACTACCAGCGCAAGCTGAAACTCTCGGATCGCGATTTCCAGAAATTCTGCGAGAAGCGGATGGACGAATCGGCACGCAACTCCGGGCCGAACCGCGTCTTCATCGCCGCCGCCTGCCAGGAGCGCGGCATCGTGCTCGCGAGCCATGACGATGCGACGTCCGCTCATGTCGACGAGGCCATCGAGCAGGGCGTGCGGGTCGCCGAGTTCCCGACCACCGAGGAAGCGGCGCGGGCCTCGAAGGCCGCCGGGCTCGGCGTGCTGATGGGCGCGCCCAATGTCATGCGCGGCGCCTCGCATTCGGGCAATGTCTCGGCACGCACCTTGGCCAGCGATGGCCTGCTCGACATCCTGTCGTCCGACTACATTCCCTTCAGCCTGATCCAGTCGGCCTTCTTCCTGGGCGACATGGTGGAAGGCATTTCGCTGCCGCAGGCCGTCGCCATGGTTTCCAAGAACCCGGCGCAGGCAGTCGGCCTCGACGACCGCGGCGTCATCGAGCAGGGTCGTCGCGCCGATCTGGTGCGCGTGCGCGTCGACGATCATGTTCCGGTCGTGCGCACCGTCTGGCGGCAGGGGCGCCGGGTGGCATGATGGTGTCGGCCTCGATCGAGCGCGAACTGTCCGCCGAAACCTTTCCGATCCGTCACGGCGTCTTTGTCGCTGTCGTGGGCCCCAGCGGTGCCGGCAAGGACACGGTGATCGGCTATGCCAAGGCGCTCTTTGCCGACGAGACGCAGTTGGAGTTCGTGCGCCGCGTCATCACCAGGCCGAGCGATGCGGCGAGCGAAGACCACGATACGCTGGCCGACGCCGCCTTCGCCGAGGCCGATGCCGACGGCGCTTTCGCCGTCTCCTGGGAAGCGCATGGCCTGCGCTATGGCCTGCCTGCCGATGTCGACTGGTCTGTTGCCAATGGACATGTCGCCGTCGCCAACGTGTCGCGCGCGATCATCCCCACCTTGCGCGAGCGCTATGCCAATCTGGCGATCGTCGAGATCACCGCTTCGCCCGAGGTGCTGGCCGAGCGGCTGGCCATGCGCGGTCGCGAGTCGCGCGGCGAGGTGCTGGCGCGGCTGGCGCGCAGCGCCAATATGAGCTTGTCCGGCCCTGGTGTCACGTCGATCGACAACAGCGGTCCGCGCGAAGTGGCCGGCGAGCGTTTCGCCGAAGTGCTGCGCAAGGCCATGGCGTTTTCCGACATGTCGGGCCTGATCTGATCCGGACTTGTTTCACCCGCCTGCTTGCGCTGTCGCTGGAAATGCTCCGGGCTGCTGGCCGCATAGGGTGATTCTGGATTACGCTCCGGGAATTCGCCCCAGGAATCAGGGGCGAGCCAGACAGGAAGCTTCATGCAGACACTGACACCCATTCTCTCGACAGTCACGGCGGCATTTCTCGCCTCCCTGGTCGAGGTCGTCGAAGCTTTCACCATCGTGCTCGCGGTGGGGGTGACACGCAGCTGGCGCCCGGCATTGACCGGCGCCGCGCTGGCGCTGGCGATGCTGGCGGCCCTGGTGCTGGCCTTCGGCCCGCTGCTGGCGCTGGTCCCGATCACCACCCTGCAGTTCGTCGTCGGGGTGCTGCTCATCCTGTTCGGCATGCGCTGGCTGCGAAAAGCCATCCTGCGCAGCGTCGGCGTCATTGCCCTGCATGACGAGGGAGCGGCCTTCGCCAAGGAAACCGCGGCCCTGCACCGGCAGGCCGCCGACCGGCGCGCCGACTACCTCGCCGGGCTGGCCTCGTTCAAGGCGGTGCTGCTCGAGGGTGTCGAGGTGGTGTTCATCGTCATTGCCGTCGGCGCCGCGCATGGGCAGACATTTTACGCCAGCATGGGTGCGCTGGCGGCTTTTATCCTGGTGATGCTTGTCGGCCTGGCCGTCCACCGGCCGCTGGCGCGCGTGCCCGAGAATGCGCTCAAATTCGTGGTCGGGCTGATGCTGACCAGCTTTGGCATCTTCTGGACCGGCGAAGGCATCGGCGCCCATTGGCCGGGCGCCGATCTTGCCTTGCTCGCCATCTTCGCCATCGTCGCGCTGGCGTCCTTCGCCATGGTGCGCTGGCTGCGCGGCATCCTTCCAACGGCAGCCGGAGGGCTCGCCCGATGAACGTCCTTCGTCTCGTTGCCAGGGAGGTCTTCGGCATGTTCGTCGATGACGGCAATCTGGCGCTGCTGTCGCTGGTCCTGGTGGCCGCCGTTACCGCGGCGGTGAAGTTGCTCGCGCTGCCGCCGCTGCTTGGCGGTGGGCTGTTGCTGGTCGGCTGCCTTGCCATCCTGTTGCAAAGCGTTCGCCGCGCCGCACGCCAGAGCGGCAGGTAATTTCAGCCAAGGCCGCACGGCGGATCACCAGAGGGTGGCCGCGAAAGGCACGCCACCCCGTCAGCGCCCAGCACCGGTAAGCTATTTCTGCCGGGACTGACCTATTCCGCAGCGGCGCCGACCGCGCCCTTGCGGGCGGCATCGACCATCCGCCGGCGCGCCCGGAACACACCCCATTGCTGGTCGACCAGCACGCCGATGAGGATGACGCCACCCATCACCGCGAAGTTGAGGGAGGAGGGAATGCCGAGCAGGTTGACGAGGTTCTGCAGTTCCTGCAGCAGCACCGTGCCGAGGATGACGCCGATCAGCGAGCCCTCGCCGCCGCGCAGAGAGAAGCCGCCAAGCACCGCGGCCGCAATGGCGTAGAGCTCGTAGAACTGGCCGTGGCTGGCCGGCGAGATCGAGCGCGTGTACATGGCGAAATAGATCGCCGACAGGGCGGTGAGCACGCCGCAGATGACGTAAGCCGCCATGACGACGCGGCCGGTGCGAATGCCGGAATATTTTGCCGCTTCCTCGTTCTTGCCGATGGCGTAGAGATAGCGCCCGAACACCGAGCGGTGCAGCACCACCCACATGACGATGGCGATGACGATCAGCGCGAAGAAGGAGTTCGGCACGCCCCAGGAGCGGCCGGCGGTCAGGAATTCGAGATCGGGAAAATTCTGCCCGAAGGCGAAACCGGCGGTGCCGTCGGCGGTGTAGAAGCGCGCGACGCCGCGATAGATCAAAAGCCCGCACAAGGTCACGACGAAGGGCTGCAACTTGAGCCGCGTGATCAGCCAGCCATGCGCCAGGCCGATGATGGCGCCGAGCACCAGGATGAGCACGAAGGCAACAGGCCATCCCATGCCGCGCACGGCGATGAAGTCGATGAACAGCGTGCCCAGCAACGCGACAACGGAGCCGACGGACAGTTCGATGCCGCCGGTGATGATGACGAACGCCTGGCCGATGGAGAGGATGCCGAACAGGCCGATCAGGTTCGAGGTGTTGGCGAGGTTGATCGGCAAGAGGAAGCGCGGATTGATGATGGCGACGATCGTCCCGACCACCAGGATCAGGATCAGCAGGCCGAGATCTTTCTTTGTCATCGTCGTCTCCGCTTACGGCCTGTTCGCCGGTTTGCCCACCGCGAGCAAAAGCACGTTTTCCTGGCTGAACTGATCCTTGTCGAGAATGCCCGAGATCTGGCCCTCATGCATGACGGCGATGCGATCGGAGACGCCGATCACCTCTTCCATGTCGGAAGAGATCATCAGCACGGCGACGCCGGCGTCGGCCAATGCCCGCATCAGCCCGTAGATCTCGGCCTTGGCGCCGATATCGATGCCGCGCGTCGGCTCGTCGAGGATCATCACCTTCGGGTTCATGGCCAGCCATTTGCCGAGCACGACCTTCTGCTGGTTGCCGCCCGACAGCGTGCCGGTGCGCGTCTGCACCGAGGGCGCCTTGATGCCGAGGTTTTTCTTCTGCTTCTCGGCGGTGGCGGTCTCGGCGCTTGCGGAGACCAGCGAGCGCCTGGCATGCGCCGGCAGATTGGGGAGTGAAATATTCTGCGCGATCGACAGGTCGAGCAGGATGCCGGTCAGCTTGCGGTCTTCCGGCACAAGGAAGATGCCTTGCGCGACTGCGTCCGCCGCGCTGGCCAGCGTTAACGGCTTGCCGTTGAGCTCCAGCGTGCCGCCAAGGCTGGCTTCGATGCCGAAGAACACCCGCGCCAGTTCGGTTCGGCCGGAGCCGACAAGGCCGGCAAGGCCGAGGATTTCGCCGCGCCTGACGTCGAGATCGACCGGCCGGCTGGGGTAGGTGGGGGTGCGGACGGCCTTGGCCGCAAGCGCCACGGCGCCGGGGGCACGCGCCGCCTCGGAGGCCTTCTCGCGCTCCTTCAGCATGCGGCCGATCATCAGCTTGACCATCTGGTCGTGATTGATGTCGCGCTTGCCGAGCGTCCCGGCCAGCATGCCGTCGCGCAGCACCACAACGCGGTCGGCGACGCGCTCGATCTCATGCAGGCGGTGCGAGATGAAGATGACGCTGATGCCGTCGGCCTTCAGTGCCTTGATGACGTCGAGCAGCTTGTCGGTCTCGGCCAGCGGCAGGCTCGATGTCGGCTCGTCGAGGATCACCAGCCTCGCCTTGATCGACAGCGCCTTGGCGATCTCGACCATCTGCTGCTGCGCCAGCGACAGATCCGCGACCTGCGTGTCGGCGGAGAAGTTGGCGCCGACGCGCTTCAGCAGCGGCGCCACCATGTCGCGCAGTTTCGCGCGGTCGACCAGTCTCAGCGGTCCGGCGCGCAGCGGCTCGCGGCCGAAGAAGATGTTGGCGGCGACGTCGAGGTTTTCGAAGAGGTTGAGTTCCTGGTGGACGAAGGCGATGCCCGAACCCAGGCTCCCCTCCACGCTCAGGCCTTTGTGGGCGGCGCCGTCGACCGTGATGGCGCCGCTATCGGGCGTGGTAACGCCGCCGAGGATCTTCATCAGCGTCGATTTGCCGGCGCCATTCTCGCCGACCAGGCCGATGACCTCGCCCGGCCTGACCTCCATGGAAAACCCGTCGAGCGCCACGACGCCCGGATAGGTCTTGCGCACGTTCTCGAGGCTGAGAAACGGGGTGGTCGCCGCGATGGATGTGTCGGAATAATTCATCATGCCTGACAGCAGCCGGTGGGCCGAAATGCCCATTCTGCAGACTGACGACCCCGGCAGGGTTCGTCAATGCGAACAGCCGGCTCAAGCGAAGTTGAGCCGGCTGAACTGCTTCTGGTCTTAGTTTCCAGCCATCGCCTTGAGATTGGCGGCGTAAGCGTCGACGTCATCCTTGCCGATGATCTTGGTCGGGATGATGATCAAATTGCCGGCCGGGATGCCCGACTTGTCACCCTTGAGATAGGCGGCCATCAGCTTCATGCCCTGATAGGCCCATTCGAAGGGCTGCTGCACGACGGTGGCGGCAATGGTGCCTTCCTTGACGCCGCCCAGCGTGATCGGATCGTCGTCGAAGCCGACGACGGTGATCGAGCCAAGCTTGCCGGCATCGCGCAGCGCTTCATAGATGCGTGGCGTGTTGTAGGAGTAGAAGCCGACCATGCAGGTGACGTCGGGGCTGGCGACCAGCGCGTCCTCGACATTCTTCTTGGCACGAGCCTGGTCAATGTCGTCGCCGCGTACGTCGACGAGTTCGATCTTGGTGCCGGCGAGGCCGTCCTTCATGCCCTGGATGCGCTCCTTGGCATTGTCGGCGCCGAGCAGGCCGACGAAGCCCAGGCACTTGCCGCCGTCCGGCATCGCCTTCTTGGCGATTTCGGCCGCCTGCTTGCCGGCGTCGACATTGGACGAGCCGATATAGGCGACACGCTTGGTCTGCGGGGCGTCGCTATCGGTGGTGAACAGCGCCGTTTGCGAAGCGATCTTGTTCAGGCCATCCGTCGAGGTCTTGGGATCGACGGCCGAGACCATGATGCCCTTGACGCCGGCGGTCACCAGGTCGTCCATCAGCCGCTGCTGGATGGCGACCGAGGATTGTTCGGGATATTTGAGTTCGAGCGTGTAGTCGGGCAGTTCGCCCTGCGCCTTCTTGACGCCGGCTTCGGCCGCTTTCCAGAAGTCGGAAGCGCCGTTGACGACGAAGGCCAGCGTCGGCTTGTCGTCGGCGCGCGCGATTGCCGTCGCCGTCAGGCCGACAGCTAGGGCCGCGGCGGCCACGGATGCATTGCGTATCAAGGATTTCATGTTCAACCTCCCGTTTTGGTCAGTCGTAGGGCTGACCGGACTTGCTCACTGGATTGTCTTGCACACTAAATTTGTCTTGCTCACCTGAATTGCCGTCTGCGGCGTGGACGCCCTCCTCCTCAAGGGGTTCCCGGCAGTGAAAGAATGGCGTCGTTACCAGCCACGGCCACGGACTTTAGAGACTCATTCCTCGTTCGTAAATAGTCCGATTTGTCTGACATATCACATATCTGAGACATGGTTTGCGGAAGTCATATCCGCCCCCCATCGGGCCATTCACAGACACTTCCATCGCAGCCGGACCAATGGGGGCCGGAGGCGATGGATTGACGGTATAGCGCATCATTGTATTAGTAAACACTATTAGCAAACGACCGTTCCGGTGGCGCTCTGGTGTCACGGCCGAATCGGTTTGCCGACGCGGGGATGGCTGATCCCACGCAGCGGGGGCTTTGCGACCTCTGGTTTTGCGAGGGCTCGAGCCTGTATGGCGGGAGTGGGCCTAAGGATGGTAATAGTTATTAGTTCGGTCGATGCGCATGTGAATCGGAAGCGTCGCCTCATCTTGTCGGCCCGGCGGGCTACAGCTAGACAGGCTGGGAATTTGGGGGCGGCATGAGCGAGACGACGGACCAGGCCATCAGGAAGCGCCGCAAGGCGGCGGCAAAGCCCAAGGGCCGCGTCACCATGACCGACATCGCACGCGCCGCCGGCTGCTCGCAGGCGACGGTTTCCTTCGTGCTCAACAATTCACCTGGCATTCGCCTGTCCCGGCAGACTCGGGAGCGGGTGATCGAGGCGGCGCGCGCGCTTGGCTACAGCGCCCCCGCCTTCTCCGCGCTGAAGCCCGTTGCGGCTTTCGAGGGGGCTTTTGATGGCCCCGCCTTCGACGGACTCGACGGCGTGATCGGCTTCGCCGTCGACCAGCTCGCCACCAGCCCGGAAGCGGTGGTCGCCATCGAAGGCGCGCGCCAGGCCTCGTGGAATGCCGGCAACGTGCTTCTGGTGGCGCAGACCATGGGCGACGCCGTGATGGAGCCGCGCGCCATCTCGGCGCTGACCAGGCGCGGCATTTCGGCATTGATCTACATGACCATCTTCACCCGCGAAATCACGGCGCCCGATTTCCTCTACGGCCTCGACATCCCGGTCATCCTGCTCAACTGCTACACGGCGGACTATGCATTCCCCGCCGTGGTGCCCTCCGAAATCGCCGGCGGCCAGAGCTCGACGCGACACCTGATCAGCCACGGCCACCGCCGCATCGCCACCATCACGGGCGAACCCTGGATGCAGGCAGCACAGGACCGGCTGAAAGGCTACCGCCGCGCGCTCGCCACCGCCGACATCCCCTTCGACCCCGAACTGGTGGTCGAGGGCGACTGGTCGGCCAGCGCCGGCTACGCCGCGACAGTGAAGCTCTTGGCCCTGAAGGACCGCCCGACCGCCATCTTCTGCCAGAACGACCGCACCGCGATCGGCTGCTACGAAGCCCTGAAGGAAGCCGGCCTGCACATTCCCGCCGACATCTCGGTCGTTGGCTATGACGACGAGGAAATCGCCCGGCATTTGTTCCCGCCGCTGACGACGTCGATCCTTCCGCACATGGCCATGGGCCAATGGGCGATCGAGCAGCTGGAAGCGCCTGCGATAGTGGGGCGGGGGCGATATCCAATCACCAAGCTGGAATGCCCGCTGGTGGAGCGCGAGAGCGTGGCGGCATTCAAGGGTGTCGCATAAAGAGCCGGACTTTTCCTCCCGCACTCGGAGGCAGGCGTCCGCCGTGCGCTCCCCTGCCTTGGCTTCATCCTGATAGAGGTCTAGCCTGCGCCCGCAGCCAAGGGAGGCGCATATGACGTCGAGTTTCACCGTTCATGACGCGTCCGGCTATGAGCAACTCATGGGCCGCTGGAGCCGAAAGCTCGCGCCCAGCTTCATCGGTTTCGCCGGGTTCGCCCCTGGCGAAAAGATCCTCGACGTCGGCTGCGGCACCGGCAGCCTGACGTTCGAACTGGCGAAATCCGCCGACCTCGCGGCGATCGCGGCCATCGACTTTTCGCCTGTTTTCGTCGAGGCCGCAAAGCGACGCAACACCGATCCGCGCATCGAGATATCGCAGGCCGACGCCACCGCCTTGCCGTTCGCCGACCATGCGTTCGACCGCGCGCTGGCGCTGCTGGTGCTTCACTTCGTGCCGGAAGCCGGCAAGGCGGTTGCCGAAATGCGCCGGGTGACGCGGCCGGGCGGCGTGGTCGCGGCCGTGGTGTGGGACCATCTCGGCGGCATGGCGGGCATGCGCATGATGATCGACACGGTCGCCGCGCTCAGCGAGAGCGGGCGCCAGCTGCGCGGCCGCTATTGCTTCCAGCCGATGATGCAGCCCGGCGAAATGAAGCGGACCTTCATCGAGCAGGGGCTGGCCGACGTGACCGAAACCGAGCTGATGATCCGCATGGATTACCAGGACTTCGCCGATTACTGGACGCCGATTTCAGCCGGCGAGGGCTCGCTCGGCAAATACGTGACCACGCTGGAGGCAGCCGAGCGCGAGCGCACCGAGGCTGCCGTCCGCGATGCCTATCAGGCCGGGCGACCGGACGGCCCGAGGTCGTTCGCCAATGTCGCCTGGGCGTGCAGGGGCGTGGCGCCCTGACCACCCAGGCGGCGAAGCGCCTTTGAACCGCGATCAGGCCTGCCGAGCAACCAGATCGGCATAGCGCTGCAGGTAAAGCGGCCAGCCCTGATCGCCGGCGACGCTGTCGCGCACACCTTCCCAGCCCTGGCCATGGCGCTCCAGGTTGCGGTGCTCGATCTCGACGCGGGTACGCCCAGCCGTTTCGGCGGTGAACCGCACTTCCCACTCGCTGGTCTTGGCCGGATCGGTCTCGATGCGCCATTGCGGGCTGATGTCCCAGCTCAGGAGCACGCGGTTGGGGGGCTCATAGGCCAGCACGCGCGCCCAGCGGCACTCGCTGCCGTCGACGCCGCGGTCATAGACGTGGCCGCCGACGCGAGGCTCGAACACCGTCTCGGCGATCTGGGCTGCAAGCAGGTTATGCTCGGGCGGTTTGAAACTGCCGAAATCCTCGGTGAAGACCTTGAAGGCGCGCTCGATCGGCGCCTCGACGACGACGGATTGTTTCACGGAGGCGATGGGGATCTGGGTGTTCATGGTCACTCCTCTGGTGGGGTCTCGACGGCCAGCTTGTAGGCCGCGAGCGTCTTGCTCCAGAACCGGTCGAGCCAGGCGCGCATCTGGCCCAGCCCGTGCGGATCGATGTGGTAGACGTTGCTGGCGCCCTTCGGCTCCGCGCGCACCAGCCGCGAGTCGCGAAGCACCTTGAGATGCTGCGACACCGCGGACTGCGACACGCTGACCTGCCGCGTGACCTCCGCCACCGAGCGCGGACGCTCCGCGATCAGCTCGAAAATCTGCCTTCGGGTCGGATCGCCCAGGGCGGCAAGCTGTGCGCTATCAACAGTCATGACTTATGATTAGTGCAGGCTGATGGTTGAGTCAAGTGACGGTGCCAGCGGCCAGGTGGCGGCGGGGAAATTTCTAACGAGATAGAGGTTACACTTCATTACGGTGGAAGGAGTTGCGCCAAGGTGGAAATCCGCCAAGGCATGAGACTGGCCGCGCCGTCTATCCCTTGCGTTCTTCAAGGCTGTTGCCGCCATCGACCACCAGCAAGGCGCCGTTGATATAGCTGGCGCTCTCGGAAGCCAGGAACACGACCGCCGCCGCGACCTCGTCGGGCCGGCCGGCGCGGCCCGGCGGCGCATGCAGGGCCGCCATCCGCTCCGCCTCGCTCGACGCGCCGGTTTCGATCCAGCCGGGCGCGACGGCATTGGCGGTGACCCCGTGGCGCGCCGCTTCCAGCGCCAATGTCCGGGTCAGGCCGACCATGCCGGCCTTCGCCGCGGAATAGGCGGCGGTGCCCTGGTAGGAGACCAGCGGCCCGGTCACCGACGCGACGTTGACGATGCGCCCATACCCCGTTTCGACCATCGCCGGCAGAAACGCCCTGGTGACGAGAAACGCGGTCTTCAGGCTGGTCTCGATGCCCCGGTCCCACTCGGCCTCGCTCATCGCCAGGAACGTCTTGTCCACGGACGGCGACGCCAGCGATCCCATGCCGGCATTGTTGACCAGGATATCGACAGCGCCGACCTCGGCCCGCAGCCGCTCCACCTCCGTCGCGATGGTAAGATCGGCGACTGCAGCCGTGGCATCGACGCCATCGCCGCGAAGCTCGCCAGCGCGCTCCAGCACCCGCGCGCTGGCGCCGGTCAGGAAAACCGCATGCCCGGCCCGGCCAAACTGCCGCGCAATGGCAAAGCCGATGCCGTCGGCAGCGCCTGCGCCGGTGATCAGGACACGCCTGGTGGTGGTTGTCTTGGCCAAGTCAGACTCCAAAACCCGTTCGGGTCAGAAGTGTTACCCATGTCTCCGGTATAAACCGTAACCTATGTGTCCGGAACGGACCTTGGAAGCATGGCGCACCCGACAGGATTCGAACCTGTGACCTCTGCCTTCGGAGGGCAGCGCTCTATCCAGCTGAGCTACGGGTGCTTTCAGGGCGAAGAGCCCGGAAAACGAACCAGCCGGCGAACCGGCAAGTCACGGCTTCTTAGCGGAAGCGGGCGCGGGCTTCAACGGGCAATTGGCGGCGTTGCGAACTTGGCTTGATGCGTCTGGGCCTCGCGTACGGCATCCTGCCCTTCGCAGGCTCAGGGCGTTCGAAGCTCGAAAGGCCAAGCAGTTGGCTTTTCGTCCGCTACACGGACCACTCCTCACCCCTTCACTGCTCTACCGGGCTCTTCACCGGCCGCCGCCCGCGCACCGCCCGCTTTGCCTTCTTGGCGCTCGCCAGCTCATGCATGGCGTCGAGCTGCATCTGCTGCATCTCGGCCAGCCGTGTCCATTGCCGCGAGATGAGGTAGTCGAGCTTTTCGTGCAGGTGGCGGACTTCCAGTTCGGCCTTGAGGTTGACGCGGTAGTCGTTGAAGGAGCGCAGCCGATCCTTGGCCTCCGTCCGTCTCTGGCTCATCATGATGATCGGCGCCTGGACGGCGGCGATGCAGGAGAGCAGCAGGTTGAGCAGGATGAAGGGGTAGGGGTCGAAGGCGCCCGCCATGCCCGCGATCAGGTTGATGCCGATCCACACCAGGAGCACACTGGCGAACGAGATCAGGAACCACCAGCTGCCGCCGAATGCGGCCATGTTGTCGGAAACGCGGTCGGCGAAGGAGCGGTGCTCCTCGAATTCTTCTTCACTGTTCTCCGAGATCGTGTCCTGCCGGGCGATCGATTCCACCACCTGGCGGTCGAGCTCGGAGAATTCGCCGTGCTCCTGCTGTAAGAGCTCCTCCATGTAGCGCATGCGGTAGCGGCCGAGCTCCTCGCGGCTGATGCGCGCGCCCTTGGGCAGGTCGGGGTGGTCCGAATGAATGCGGTCGGCGAGGCTCGGGCGCAGCGTGTCGATGCGCACAAGGTCGCGCTTGCGGAATTTGCGGCCCGAGATCGCCGATGGCTTTTTCTTCGGCTTCAGCCGTGATGCGCCGGGGCCTGACGGTTCGGAGTCCGGCACTTCGGGCGTGTCGAAATGCTCGTCGGAAACCTCGTGCAAATCCTCTTGCGTGGTCGGCGCCTCGAAATACTCGCCGCCGCTGTCGTTCTCATTGTCGGCCGACGTCTGCTCGGATGCCTTGGGAACGGTGCTCATGATGGGCTCCTGCGCTGTAAGTTAGGATACGCTGAGGCGACGGCGCTTATCCACTGTCGGATTTCGCAGCCTATGCCACGTCTTCCGCACGATTGCGTGACAGTCGCAAGATGGTAGCCGGCTGTGAGGTTTTTACAGTGACCAAGGCACGACTTGGGTCGGCGTCCGCCCAAGGCCGGACCGTGTCTTCACCGTTCATCGTTCAAAAAGCCAGGCAAGTGGCTTTTTGTCCGCTGCGCGGATCACGCCTCACTTCACTGCTGTTCGGCGAACATCAGCCTGGTCTTGGTGTCGGCCATGGTGGGCGACAGGCTGCGCTGGATCAGCGCTTCGACATGGTCGTTGCGCTGGCGGGCACTGTCGGCGCCCATCACCACCACGATCAGCTGGCGGCCGTCGGCATCGTAGGAGGTGACGATGTTGAAGCCGGAAGCCCTGATATAGCCTGTCTTGATGCCGTTCACGCCGCGCACGCGGCCGAGCATGTCATTATGGCCGCGCACCAGCCGGCCGCGAAACATGAAGTCGCTTTCGGAGAAATAATGGAAGTGCTGCGGGAAGCGCCGCTGCAGCGACATGCCGAGCACCGCCATGTCGTGGGCGGTCGTCATCTGGCCGTCGTCGGGCAGGCCCGATGCGTTGCGGAAGGTGGTGCTGCTCATGCCGAGCTGGCGCGCCTTGGATGTCATCATGGCGGCGAACTGGTCTTCAGAGCCGCCGAGATATTCGCCCACCGCCACCGCCACGTCATTGGCCGATTTGACGACGATGGCGCGGATGGCGGAATCGACATCGATCGTCTCCCCGCGCCGGAAACGCATCTTGGTTGGCGGCTGCGAGGCGGCGTGGTCGGAAACCGGGATCTGCGTTTCCTTGGTGACGCGGCCGGTCTCCATCGCCTCGAACAGCAGATAGAGCGTCATCATCTTGGTCAGCGAGGCCGGATAACGCTGCGCCGTCGAATTGACCTCGAACAGCTGCTTGCCGCTCTTTCCGTCGACCACGATGGCCGCGTATTTCTGCGGCGGCGCCGGCACGGCCAGAACGCTGTCGGGCGGGGCCGTGGTCGAGCAGCCGGCCGTCAGGGCCGCCAGGGCCAGGACAGCCAGGATTTTCTGGAAGAGCGGAAAGAGACGCGGCAAGGACAAGGGCTGGACTGTTCTGGCGATGCTGTTGCTGAGATAAGGCGAAGCTAACGTAACGCGGCGGGTGCGTCCATTTGGTTAATGCCGGTTAGCCCCGGGAATGTCGAGTGCCGGCGCGACCTGTTTCCCCACCCGCCAAAGCGGGGAAGAGGAACCAGGCCTTGCCACCGCCCCGAAATCGCCCGTTTCCTGTCTTTCCTTGCCAAAGCAGCGTTTCCCGTGGGAAGGAGCGTGGCATCTGGCGGCAGGGGGGCTCGCAAATGGCTGACATTGGGGCTGGCGCCGCGCCGTCATTGATCAGGGCGTCGCTCAGCCGCACCGGCAAATGGGCCGGCAGCATCGCCTTCATCGGCGGCGCCGTTTCCGACATCCTCAACCCGCTGGCGCCGTTCGCCGCCTATATCGCGCTGGCTGCCTCGATCGCGGCCGTCATCATCGCCATTGCCATCGTGCTCAGGCTCGTGCTGGCGGCCAAGGCGCTGCCGGCGCTGGTGTTCGCCACCAGTGCGGCGGCGGTTGCCGGCGGCGTCTACGCCGTGCAGAAAGAGACCAATTCGCAGAGCGGCATCATCGCCAGCCTGGTGCCGGCGATCGCGCAACTGCAGCAGTCGATGGGCATCGTCGCCGAAAAGGTGGCCAGGATCGAGCAGACGGTCACGCAAACCCAGAAGACCGTCGAAGAGGTCAAGAAATCGACCGACACGGTTGCCCAGAAAACCGATCAGATCGCCTCCGCCCAGCAGCAGCAAGCGGCCCAAGGCGCCGCGACGCAAAGGACCGTCGAAGCGGTCAAGCAAACCACCGAGACACTCGTGGGCGGCCAGCAGCAGCAAGTGGCCCAGGCCGAAAAGCTTCAGGCGACGACTGAGCAGATCGCCGCCTCGATCGACACGATAGCCAAGGGGTTTGCCACCTTGGCCGCGCAAGGCGGCGCCATCGCCGAGCCGAAGCGGCCGGACGAGTTCTACCACAATGCCCGCGTCTACGAGCTCTCGGGCGACATGCTCAACGCGCGGCGCTCCTACCTCGCCTTTGCCGGCTTCGATGTCGACGCCATCGACCCCTATACGCGCTTTGCCACACTTCTGCGGGTCCAGGATGGCAAGGCCGGCGCCCGCGAGGTGTTCGGCCAGCTCGCGGAGAAAGCCAAGGCGCCATCGATCAAGCTCGTCCACCTGCTGCAGTTCGACGATACCCAGCGGCTCGACAAGCTCAACGCCTTCATCGCGGCCAATCCGGACTATGCGCCGGCCTATTTCCTGTTGGCGCAGGAGTTCTCGGAGGATCGGCTCGGCAGCCAGACGCTGGCCGATAAGCGCAGCGAAGCCCAGGCGCTGACCAAGTTCGTCTCTTACGAGAAGGATGGCGGGCTGCTGGGATATTTCGTCGACCAGACCCAGCTTGCCGACTGGCTGGACCGCGGCCGCAGCCGGCTGGCGGCCCTTGGCGACGTGCTCGACCCCGCCCGCTTCGCGCCGTCGCTGACGCCGATGCGTTCCAACCAGGGCTGGTCGATGACCATTTCGCTGCCCGAGCCGGCGACCGCGATATCCTGGCGTCTTGGCGGCACCGGCCCCTTCACCGACACCGGCTTGCTGGCGCTCAACGACCAGCGAACCGGCAAGCCGGTGCCCAATCCGAGCTTCGAATTGCCCGACAGCACGGCGCAGACCACGATCGCGATCAAATATCTCGACATCAGGGGGCGCGAGACTGGCCCGTTCGACATAGGCTTCGACCCGGATGCCGCCCTGCAACAGGGCAACAAGCAGATCCTCGACCAGTTCTGGACCTCATGGATCGCCTTTGACGCCAGCGGCAATCATGGACTGGTCTATTTCACGCAGATGCTGTCCTACCGCTGCGCCATCAAGGAAGTGCATTACAGCCTGAATGGTGCCGCGCTCGACAAGACCCTTCCCATGCCGCCCTGCAATGCCAGGGACCCCTACGCCATCCCCGATGATTTCCAGCCCTATTTCAAGGTCGCCGAAAGCGTGACCTCGATGTCGGTGCAGGTGACCTATACCGATGGGACGAAATCGCCGGTGCGGGGCTACAAGCGGCAATAGGGCTGGCATTTTCCGACGAAGCGAGCGCAAAACCGATGCAAAATACGCGCCCGCGCGCTTGCGCGGTGCGCCGAACGGGTTCTTCTTGGCATCCGTCGGATTCGGGTGAGAGATCCATGGATACAGTCACGATCAACGCCAAGGGCATTTCGGTTTCGCTCGACCTCACGGTTGGCCACATCGCCGACATGGTCATCGAGAGCGGCGCGCGCCGGTTGAAGCCGCTGCACCGTGCACCCTGGGTCGACGCGGGCGAGACGCTGCCTCCAGACCTGCCGCGAGGCACCGTCAGGCTCTCCGGCGACTTTCTGTGCGCGCCGTTTTCGCGCAGCGATGTCGAGGAGGCGCCGCTGCATGGCTGGCCGGCCAACAGCGCCTGGGATGTGGTCGACAGCGGCGCCACGGATGGCGGCTGGCGCGCGGTCTTCCGGCTGCGCCATAAGGTGATGGGCGCCAGCGTCGACAAGATTTTCACGCTGCGCGACGGCCATCCTTTCCTCTACCAGGAACATGTGTTTTCCGGCGGGTCCGGCGCGATCTCGGTCGCCCATCACCCGATGACGGCAATGAAAGGCGGCGGCAGGCTGGCTTTCTCGCCGAAGCGGTTTGCCGCCACGCCAGCCGACCCGCTGGAGCCGGACCCCGTGCGCGGCCGCTTCATGCTGGCCTACCCCGGTCGGTCGTCGGACCTCGGGCATTTCCCTGCTGCCGGCGGCGGCACGCTCGATCTGGCGGATTACCGCATGGATGACCGGCGCGAGGATTTCCTCACCCTGGTCGAGGCCGACCATGGCGGGCCGGGCTGGACCGCGCTGGCGCGCCAGGCCGAGGACGATTTGGTGCTGGTGCTGAAGAACCCGGCCGAACTGCCTGTTACCATGCTCTGGTTCAGCAATGGCGGGCGCGATTACGCGCCGTGGAGCGGCCGCCATCTCGGCGTGCTCGGCATCGAGGATGGGCGCACCGCGGTCGGCCACGCCGCCTCGCTGGGCGACAACTGGCTGAAGCGCGAGGGCGTGGCGACCGCGTTCGCGCTCGGCCAGGATCGCGGCGTCTCGTTCCGCCATGTCATCGGTGCGTTGCCCCTGTCGGGTGGCGAGCCTCCGCGCGCGATCACCACGGCGGGTGGCCACCTGCGGTTGGCTGGCGCCGCGGCATCGGAGGTCCCGTTCGATAGCGAATTTCTGCGTATCGGCCAGCCAGCGGCGCGCTGAAGACAAAGCCGTAACGGACTAATCGCAGTCGCCACTGCTGACTCCACAACCGGTCGCTCTAAATCGTGCAAATCGCGGTTTGAAATTTCAAGCGACCGCCGACAAGATGCGTCCAAAATCTGCGGAAGGAGCCGAAAAATGTCCGAAATCGCCCACCTCGCCGCCACCATCTTCAAGCGTGCCGGCAAGGCAAATCGCTTCATCGTCGCCATTGCCGGGCCGCCGGGCGCCGGCAAGTCGACACTGTCGGCAAGCCTGCATGACCTTTTGCCGGAAGGCGCGGTGGAGGTCGTGCCCATGGACGGCTTCCACTATGACGACATCGTGCTCGAGCGGCGCGGTCTGCGGGCGCGAAAGGGCGCGCCCGACACGTTCGACTTTGGCGGCTTCGAGACGCTTTTGAAGCGCATCCGCGCCGGCGAGGCCGAGATTGCCATTCCGGTGTTCGACCGCGGCATGGAATTGTCGCGCGCCGCCGCGGCGATTGTCGGCGCCGAGACCAAGTTCATCCTGGTGGAAGGCAATTACCTGCTGCTCGACGAGGAGCCGTGGTTGCGCCTGGCGCCGCTGTTCGATTTCTCGATCTTCGTCGACGTGCCGCGCAACGAGCTCGAACGCCGCCTGATGGAACGTTGGCACGAGCATGGACGTTCCGAGGCGGATGCGCGCGCCTGGATCGCCTCCAACGACATGCCCAACATCGAACGCGTGCTTGCGCGGCGCCGGGCGGCCGACCTGGTCTTTGGTCAACCCGGTTAATTTTCAGTATTTTTCGGCGGGAACCTTAAGACTTACAACGCGTTATCCCAATCAGGCAATCATGCCAGAAGAGGGATTCCGTCCGATGGCAACAAACGCAAAAAAGCCCGCCAGGGGCAAGTCGGCACAACCGAGGGCGCAGTCGACGGCCGGGGCTGGCCCGGCGATCGCCCAGCGCTCCAAGGATGCGAAGGCCTTCGGCAAGGCGGCGCCGAAAAAAGTCGTGCCAGGGTCGAAAGCGACCGTGCCGAAAGCGGCCGCCAAGCCCGCCCAGGCGAAGAAGCCGGCCCCAGCCGGCGGCTCGAAAGCAGGCGGCGGCTCGAAGGTTCGCACCGCGGCCAATGTCGCCGCTGGCGCGGTCGTGGCCACGGCGCGTGGCGTGGCATCCCTTGCCGCCTCCGTGGTCGGCAGGGGCGGACCCAAGGCGAAAGCAAAGTAGGCCGCTCTTCCCGTGGGCTGACGGGTTCAGCCTCGCGCCGGAATGGTCAGGCCTTTCTGCACCGCCGGCCGCGCCAGGCCGCGCTCCAGCCAGGCTGCCAGATTGGCGAAATCGTCGAAGCCGACCAGATCGCGGGCTTCGTAGAAGCCGATCAGGTTGCGCACCCAGCCGAGCAGCGAGATGTCGGCGATGGTGTAGTCATTGTCCATGATCCACTTGCGGCCCTTCAGCCTGACGTCGAGAACGCCGAGCAGGCGGCGCGATTCGTCGCGGTAGCGCTCCAGCGGCCGCTTGTCGGCGATCTCGCGGCCGGCGAATTTGTGGAAGAACCCGACCTGGCCGAACATCGGCCCAATCGCCGCCATCTGGAAGAAGACCCACTGGATCGTCTCGTAGCGCCGCGCCGCGTCGACAGGCATGAGCAGGCCGGTCTTTTCCGCCAGGTAGAGGAGGATCGCACCGGATTCGAACAGGCCGATCGGCGCACCGTCCGGTCCGTCGGGATCGATGATCGCCGGGATCTTGCCGTTGGGATTGAGCGACAGGAATTCCGGGGTCCAGCTCTCGTTCTTGCCGATGTTGATCAGGTGCGGCTCATAGGGCAGGCCGATTTCCTCCAGCGCGATCGAGATCTTCACGCCGTTCGGCGTCGTTGCCGAATAGAGCTGGATCTGGTCCGGATGCTTGGCCGGCCAGCGGCTTGCGATCGGAAAGGCGGACAGGTCGGCCATCGGGAACTCCTGAGCGGGGGGATGCGCACCAAGCGGTGCGATATTGGCGGATCGGCCAAGAATTAGGGCTGCGGCGAGGCCGGATCAATATGGCGGCGCCGCTTTCACCACGCACGGACAGTCACCCAATTCGGACCGCGCGAACGGTGGTGACCGCGCGGCCAGGTGGTGACCGCCCGGCCGGTGGTAACCGCCCGGGGTCAGATTGCCTTGAAGGCCAGCACGGCATTGGTGCCGCCAAAGGCAAAGCCATTGCTGATGGCGGCGCGCACCTTGCGCTCGCGCGCGACATTCGGCGTCACGTCGAGATCGCAGTCGGGATCGGCCTCGCGGTAATTCGCCGTTGGCGGCACAACGCCTTCGCGGATCGCCATGACGCAGGCGATCATCTCCAGCCCGCCCGAGGCGCCGAGGCAATGCGCGTGCATCGACTTGGTCGAGGAGACGGATAGCGCGCGCGCATGGTCGCCGAAGACGCGCTTGATCGCGAGGGTTTCGATCTGGTCGTTGGCCTTGGTGCCGGTGCCGTGCGCGTTAAGGTAGTCGATGTCTTCGGGATTGAGCCCGGCATCCGCCAGGCAGAAGCGCATCGCCGCTTCCGGCCCCTCGACGGTCGGCGCGACGATATCGGAGGCATCGGCCGAAAGGCCGGCGCCGGCGATTTCAGCCAAAATGGTGGCGCCGCGTGCCATCGCATGGTCGTAGCTTTCCAGAACCGCCATGCCGGCGCCTTCGCCCAGCACCAGCCCCTGGCGGTCGGCCGAGAACGGCCTGCATGTGTCGGGCGAAAGCACACGCAGCGCCTCCCAGCCCTTCAGCACGCCCCACACCAGCGGCGCATCGGTGCCCCCGGCCACCATCACGTCGGCGCGCCCGAGCCTGATCTGGTCGACCGCCGATGCGATGGCATGATTGGCCGACGAACAGGCCGAAGTGACGCCGAACACCGGTCCGCGCAAACCCAGATGCATGCTGACCTGACCGGCGGCGGCGCCCGGCATCACTCTTGGAACGGTGAAGATACCGGCGCGATTCTTGCCCTCGAGCAGGATGGCGCGATAATTCTCCTCGACGGTCTCGAAGCCGCAGACGCCAACACCGACAATGGTTCCCATCCGATAGGTGTTGTCCGCATGCGGGACCAATCCGGACTGCCGCATGGCTTCTTTCGCCGCGAGCACCGCCAGCAGGCTGAAGCGATCCATCGACACCAGTTGCTTGCGCTCGATGCCGTGATCCGGCAGGGCTTTGATCTCGCAGCCGGTCTTGACCTTCAGGTCGTGCAGGAAGGGGTTGTCGATCGGGCCAATCGCCGACCGGCCGGCCCGCATCTCGGCCCAGATTGCCTGCGCATCGGTGCCCAATCCGCACAGTCCACCGATGCCGGTAATGACGACGCGCTTCAGCATTCGGTCAGGCTTTTTTCGCGATCAGCGCGCGAACGGCCTCGACCATGTCGCCGACGTTCTTCAGGTTGCTCCAGGCGTCGACCGTGTTCATCTCGATCTCGATGCCATATTGCTCCTCGAGGTCGAAGATGATCTCGGTCAGCTCCAGCGAATGGATGCCGAGCGCCGTCAATTCGGTTGTGGTGGTGATGTCCTCGCCGCCCGGCTCGGCATGGGCCTTGATCTTCTCGATGATGTCCGCTGCCAGCTGGTCAGCCATTCGGTTTCTTCCCCACTGTGTCGTTTCCCGACGCCAACTGAACGGCGCCTTCTTGTCCTCGATATCAGGCCGCGATCTTCGCCTTATCCCTCCGCCAAGCGTCGCCTGATCGTACCAAGGTGGTTCCCTCTATAGAAACGGAAACGCCATCAAGCAACAAGCTATATGTCGACAAAAGCGCCACAGTGCTTAACCTGACGGCGTGGATACGATCGAAAATACCAAGTTTTCAGGTCAGCTGGCCCAGCGCGCGGCGGGCAAGGCGCGGCTAGGTTGCGCCAGCATTGACGGCCGCACGCGGCTGCGGCGCCTCTATCAGGACGGCTCCGCCAAGATAAGGCTGCCGTATGTTTCGGCCGGCCCGCTGGAGGCCGTCCTGATCAACACCGCCGGCGGGCTGACCGGCGGCGACCGCCTCGGCTGGGATGTCGATGTCGGCCCGCATGCCAGCGCGGGGATAACGACCCAGGCCTGCGAAAAAGTCTATCGCGCCGCATCGGACCATGCCGAAGTCCGGGTCAGGCTGACCGTCGGAGAGAACGGCAGCATCGCCTGGCTGCCGCAGGAAACCATCGTCTTCGATCGCGCCGCGTTTGTCCGTACGTTGGACGTCGAGCTTGCCGCGGGGGCCGAGGCGCTGGTGCTGGAAGCGGCCGTCTTCGGCCGCCTGGCCATGGGCGAACGTGCCACACAGGGCACTTTTCGCGACCGCTGGCGTATCCGCAGGGAAGGAACCCTCATCCACGCCGAGGATTTCCGCATCGGACCTGATATCGCCGACATCATGGCCCGTCCGGCGATAGCAAATGGCGCGATCGCCGTGGCTACGCTGCTGCTGGTGTCGCCGCGCGCGGAAGCCCTGCTCGATCAGGCCAGGGAGATCATTGGCGACCGGGGCGGCGCCAGCGTCTGGACCGTGAAGACATCTGGCAAGCTTCTTGCGAGGCTTTACGCCGGGGACGGCTACCAGCTGCGCCAGCGGCTGGTCCCGCTCGTCGGATTGCTCAACGGAAAAGCGGGGCTGCCCAAATTATGGTCACTGTGACTGTGTCCGCATCACTTCAGGAAGACGCATGAACCTGACGCCAAGGGAAAAGGACAAGCTGCTGATCGCCATGGCGGCGATCGTGGCGCGTAAGCGGCTGGAGCGCGGCGTCAAGCTCAATCATCCGGAAGCGATCGCGCTGATCACCGATTTCGTCGTCGAGGGCGCCCGCGATGGTCGCCCGGTGGCCGAGTTGATGGAGGCCGGCGCCCATGTCGTCAGCCGCGCTCAGGTGATGGAAGGCATCGCCGAGATGATCCATGACGTACAGGTGGAAGCGACCTTTCCCGACGGCACCAAGCTGGTGACCGTGCACGAACCGATCCGGTGAGGAGACAGACATGCTTGAACTGCGCCCGAACTGTGAATGCTGTGACAAGGATCTGCCGCCGGAAGCGACGGATGCGCGGATCTGCACCTTCGAGTGCACCTTTTGCGCCGGCTGCGTCGAAAGCGTGCTTGGCGGCGTCTGCCCAAATTGCGGCGGCAATTTTACGGCCCGGCCGATCCGCCCCGCCGCGATGCAGAAGAAACATCCGGCTTCGACCAAACGCGTGCTCAAGGCCGAGGGCTGTGGCCCCCGCAAGGCCGCGTGACACCGCAAAACGAAAGGCAAGTAAAATGATCCCTGTCAAACGCCTGTGCCTCTCGGCGATCCTGCTCGTGGCGGCGGCCATGCCTGCCTACGCCCATGTCGGCACCGGCACGACCTCCTCCGCCATGGCCGGCTTCACGCATCCGCTGTCGGGCCTCGACCACATGACGGTGATGCTCGCCGTCGGTCTGTGGGCAGCCCTCAAGGGCGGCAAGGCGATCTGGGTCTGGCCGGCGGCGTTCGTCGGCGTCATGCTGGGTGGCGCGGCCCTGGGCATGGCCCATGTGCCGCTGCCCTTCGTCGAGCCGGGTATACTGGCCTCCGTCGTGGCGCTCGGCCTGCTGGTGGCGCTGGCGGTCGATCTGCCTGTTTCGGCCGGTGTCGCCATCATCGGCCTGTTCGCGCTGTTGCACGGCCATGCCCATGGCACGGACGTGCCGGAAAATGCCGGCGGCCTCGAATATATGGCCGGTTTTGCCGTCGCCACCGTGCTGCTCCATGCGATCGGCATCGCCGTCGGGCTTGGCCTCGGCATGAGGTCCCGCGGCGTGGCCCGCGTCATGGGCGCCGCCTGCGCGGCGATCGGCATCGGCCTCGCCTTCGGCGTCGTGTGAGGACCCATGATCCCAGGCGAAATCATCCCCGTTCAAGGCGACATCGAGCTCAACAAGGGTCTGCCGACCGTCATCCTGAAAGTGGCCAACAGTGGGGACCGACCGGTCCAGGTCGGCAGCCACTATCATTTCTACGAAACCAATGAGGCGCTGAAATTCGATCGTGAACGGGCGCGCGGCATGCGCCTCGACATCGCCGCCGGCACCGCAACGCGCTTCGAGCCGGGGCAGGAACGGGACGTCACGCTGGTGCCGCTTGGCGGCAAGCGTGAAATCCATGGCTTCCAGCAGAAGGTGATGGGCAAGCTGTGAGGGCTTCTTATGCGTGGCCGGCAAGGCCAGCGCGCGCAAGCGCTGCGTGGGGCTCAGCCCGAGGGCTTGGCGGCCGCATAGATGACGATCTTTCCCGGATCGTCGAACTCCACGGCGAGAACGTCCTGTGCAAGGACGCGCCGCGAATCGAGGGCATTGAAAAGCAGGGCGTTGGCCTCGATCTCCTTGCGCAGCTCAGTGACATCGTCCTGATGCTGCCGAACCTTGTTCTCGATGGCTGGCGGCGGGCCGCCTTCGCTGCGCGCCGCGTCGGTGAGGAACACGATATCGACCTTGTCGAGCTTGGACGTCTTGCGCACCGTGCTGATGTTTTCGCGCGTGCGGTCGATCGCCGAACTGACTTTTCCGATTTCAGCGGTCGTCTTGGCCTCTTCCTGGTTAACTTGCGATCCGACGATGCGGTCGACGGTCTCGGGACTTTCCAGGCCCTGCGCGTTGAGCGCCGCCCGCGGGACACTCGCCGCCAGAAACGCAGCCGCGGCAATGACATGCAACCATCGCGCATGGCATCGGGGATCGGGCAGGGTGGTGAGGGTCATCGTTCGCTTTCGCAGTTTGCTTCAAGGCCTTTGAAACGAAACGTCCCCAGCCCTGTCACGGTTCCCTCTCCGGTTCGGTGGGCGGACCGGATACCGGCCCGCCGCGCCGGTTCGTCAGCTGGCTTTCTTGGTGATCAGGGTCAGCGCGCCGTTCGGCTCCATGCTGGCCGCGACCACCTGGGCCGACGTCATGCCCTTGGCCTGGAGGGCGGATTTCACCTTGGGGGTGGCATCGATCGAACTGCGCAATTTCTGCAGGCCGGCATCGCCACGCTGGGCAATGACCTGGTTGACCTGCGTCTGGGTGTCCTTCGGCAACTCGCTGATGTCGATCACGTTGACGCTCTGGATCGCCGGCGCGGCCTGCTGACCGCCGGGCGCGGCTGGAGCCGGCGTAGTCGGGGCGGGCTGTTGCGCGGGCTGCTGCTGGGCGCTGGCGGCACCCGCCAGCATCAGGCTGGCGGCGGCTGCAAGAATTATCGCTTTGCGCATGGATTTTCCTTCCATCGATTTGGCAAACGGTCGTTTTGGGGTGACCCTTCCACCTCAACCGCCAAATGGGTCCGGAAGGTGTCGCCCAGCGGGTCATTGCGTGACCATTGGAGGGCGGCAATGTGCAGCCCGGCTTTACCAACACCGCATTTCGGGAGCAACCGCTGATGGCCAGACTAACGCGTGCCGCCTACGCCCAGATGTATGGCCCGACGGTCGGCGACAAGGTGCGGCTTGCCGACACCGAACTCTTCATCGAGGTCGAGAAGGATTTCACCATCCATGGCGAGGAGGTGAAATTCGGCGGCGGCAAGGTCATTCGCGACGGCATGGGTCAGAGCCAGGTTTCCCGTGCCCAAGGTGCGGTCGACACCGTCATCACCAATGCGCTGGTGATCGATGCCAGCGCCGGCATTTTCAAGGCCGATATAGGTTTAAGGGATGGCCGCATCGCGGCCATCGGCAAGGCCGGCAATCCGGACACGCAGGACGGCGTCACCATCATCATCGGCCCCGGCACGGAAATCATCGCCGGCGAGGGCAAGATCCTGACCCCGGGCGGCTTCGACGCGCATATCCACTTCATCTGCCCGCAGCAGATCGAGGAAGCGCTTATGTCGGGCATCACCACCATGCTCGGCGGCGGGACCGGTCCGGCGCATGGCACGCTGGCAACGACCTGCACACCGGGGCCGTGGCACATGGCACGCATGATCCAGTCCTTCGACGCCTTCCCGATGAATATCGGCCTGTCGGGCAAGGGCAATGCCTCGCTGCCGGCCGCGCTCGAGGAGATGGTGCTGGGCGGCGCCTGCTCGCTCAAGCTGCACGAGGACTGGGGCACGACGCCGGCGGCGATCGACTGCTGCCTGTCGGTGGCCGACGATTACGATGTCCAGGTGATGATCCACACCGACACGCTCAACGAGAGCGGCTTTGTCGAGAACACGGTGGCGGCGATCAAGGGCCGCACCATCCATGCCTTCCACACCGAGGGCGCCGGTGGCGGCCATGCGCCCGATATCATCAAGGTCTGCGGCCTGCCCAACGTCATCCCGTCCTCGACAAACCCGACGCGGCCTTACACAGTCAACACGCTCGCCGAGCATCTCGACATGCTGATGGTCTGCCACCACCTGTCGCCGTCGATCCCCGAGGACATCGCCTTTGCCGAAAGCCGCATCCGCAAGGAGACCATCGCGGCCGAGGACATCCTGCACGACATCGGCGCCTTCTCGATCATCTCGTCGGACAGCCAGGCCATGGGCCGGGTCGGCGAGGTGGCGATCCGCACCTGGCAGACGGCCGACAAGATGAAGCGTCAGCGCGGGTCATTGCCTCAGGAGACGGGCGACAACGACAATTTCCGCGTCCGCCGCTACATCGCCAAATACACCATCAATCCGGCCATCGCGCACGGCCTGTCGAAGGACATCGGCTCGATCGCGGTCGGCAAACGCGCCGATCTGGTGCTGTGGAACCCGGCCTTCTTCGGCGTCAAGCCGGACATGGTGCTGATCGGCGGCATGATCGCGGCCGCCCCGATGGGCGACCCCAACGCCTCGATCCCGACGCCGCAGCCGATGCACTACCGGCCGATGTTCGGCGCCTATGGCAAAGCCCGGACCAATTCGTCGGTGACCTTCGTTTCGAAGGCCGCGCTCGAGTCCGGTTTGCACGGCCGGCTCGGCGTCGACAAGCAGTTCGTCGCCGTCGAAAACACGCGCGGCGGCATCGGCAAGCACTCGATGGTGCTCAACGACGCCACGCCGCATATCGAGGTCGATCCGGAAACCTACGAAGTTCGCGCCGATGGCGAACTCTTGACCTGCGAGCCAGCGACCGTGCTGCCGATGGCGCAAAGGTACTTTCTGTTTTGAGACGTTCCGCTGAAATTCATGAATGGGCAATGAACTGCCATGAAAGCGCATGCGCTTCGTCAACTGCGGCAGCGGAATGTTGCGCCGAAGGGTTCGGATAAGGGTCTACCTTTTCCGTCTGGCTTGGAAATTACGTGCTTTGAGAGCAATATCACTTAAATGAACAAGATTTTTCGAAAACAGCAATTGACGCCCTATGAGGCCGATTATGCTCAGTGGTGCGCCGAGCAAGGCGCGCTGTTGCGCGAAGGTCGCCTCTCAGACCTCGATCGCGATAACCTGGCGGAGGAGATCGAGAGCTTGGGGCGGAGCGACAAAAGAGAAATTGCGAGTAGACTTGGCACCTTGCTCCTGCATTTGCTCAAATGGGAATTTCAGGCCGAAAGGCGCAAAGCTGGATGGTTGCTGACCATCCGCGAGCAGCGATTTCAGATCGAAGATCTGCTCGATGAAAGCCCTAGCTTGAAAGCCTATCCGGGACGGCGGCTCGGACGAGAATTCAAAATAGCGAGATTGAAGGCGGCGGACGAGACCGGCCTGAGGGAGGGCAATTTCCCCGCGGACTGTCCGTATTCGATCAGGGAAATTCTCGACCATGACTATTTTCCCGGCACGCCCTGGTCATCGGATCAGCTTATTCGCGAATAGCACCACGTGGTCCGCTAGAGCTTTTTCATAGCATCGAGAGCATTATTAGCTATCTATGGACCAGCAAATAGCCTCCGCCCACGACATTTTCCCGCATATTCGCATCGTCATGGGCATGGTGATCGGGCTTGGCGTCGCGCGCCTGCTGTCGGGGGTGGCGCGCATTGTCCAGCATCCCGGCCAATACCGGCTCTACACGGTGCATCTGGCCTGGGTCGCCTCGGTGCTGTTGATGCTGGTGCATTTCTGGTGGTGGGAGTTCGGCCTCTACACCATCGAAACATGGACCTTCGGCAAGTACCTGTTCATCATTTTCTACGCGATCACCCTGTTCCTGCTCTGCGCGCTGCTGTTTCCGGATTCGATGCTGGACTACACCAGCTACGAGGATTTCTTCTATTCGCGCCGCGCCTGGTTCTTCGGCCTGCTGGCGGCGACCTACCTGCTCGACGTGGTCGACACTTTGCTGAAGGGGCCTGAGCATTTCGCCCGCTTCGGCAGCGAGTATCTGTTCCGCACGCCGGTCTTCGTCGTGCTGTGCGTCGTCGCGATCCTGGTGCGCGACCGCCGGTTCCACATCGCCTTCGTCGCGGCGGCGCTGATCTACCAGATATCGTTCATCCTGCGGCTCTTCGACACGATCGTATGACGGCCGCGGATGCACTAGGCTGCTCGGGAAAGGCAGGGTTCAACGATGTACAAGGCCGTCGGATCGCGCGGATCCCGGGTCAGTCGCGTCCTCTGGATGCTGGAGGAACTCGGCCAGCCCTATGAGTTCGTCGAGGTCAAGCTGCGCTCGCCCGAAGCCTATGCGCTCAATCCGTCGGGCAAGGTGCCGATCCTCATAGACGGTGAATTGACGGTGACGGATTCGGCGGCGATCTGCGTCTATCTCGCCGACAAGCACGCCGATAAAGGTATGGGCGCCAATCCCGGTCTCGCTGGCCGCGCCGAAATGGATTCCTGGATGCATTTTGCCCAGAGCGAGTTCGAGGCGCCGCTGTGGAACAAATTGCGCCACCGTTTCCTCCTGCCCAGGGAGGTGCGGGTCGATGTCGGTCCTGCCGCGGCCTTTGACTTCGCCACGGAGGTCAAGGCGCTGGAGCGCCGGCTCGGCGACAAGCCGTTCGCGCTCGGCGACCGGTTTTCCGCCGTCGACGTGCTGCTCGGCGACATGGGCGGCTGGGCGCGTGCCGGCCGTTTCCCGATCGACTCCGAGCGCGTCAATAGCTATTTCGATCGCCTTCTGGCGCGGCCGGCCCGGACCCGGGCGCAAGCCAATGCATCGGCCCGAAAATCGGAATCGATTTTCGGAAAGCACGATGCATAGGTTCAAACGTGTTAGAGCGTCCTTTGCACGTCTAAGGGGACGCGCGGCGCTCTGATGGAGGTTCCATGAAATGAAGCTCAACCTCAACACCGACTTCACCAAATTCCCGCGCGCCGTCTCCGTATTGCCCGCCGGCACGGCCGCAACCACCGCGCCGTCCGGCCGTGCCGTTCTCGCCCATGACGAGCGGCATCTGCGCCGCCGCGCCATCGAACTTGCCGACGGCAGCAAGGTGCTGGTCGACCTGCCCGAGCCTGTCGCTCTGAACGATGGCGACCGGCTGGTGCTGGAGGATGGCGGCCATATCGAGATCATCGCGGCGCCCGAAGAGGTCTATGACATCCGCGCCCGCGACGCCGTGCATCTCGCCGAACTCGCCTGGCATATCGGCAACCGCCATCTCGCCGCCGGCATCGAGGCGCACCGTATCCTCATCCTGCGCGACCACGTCATCAAGGCGATGCTGGAGGGGCTAGGCGCCACGGTGCGCGACGTCTCCCAGCCGTTCAAGCCGGTGCGCGGCGCCTATTCCGGCGGGCATGATCACGGCCATGCGCATGCCCATGCCGAAGCGCACAGCCATAGCCATGGCGAAGCGCATTCACACAGCCATGCGCATTCGCACGACCATCACCATCACGATCATGATTGACCAGCCTTCGAACATCGCCCTGCTGCGGCTGATGGCTTGGCTGTCGCCGGCCTTTCCGGTCGGCGGCTTTGCCTACAGCCATGGCCTCGAGCGCGCGGTGCATGATGGGCTGGTGACCAATGCCGCCGGCCTTGCCGGCTGGCTGGAGACGCTGGTCGAGATGGGTTCGGGCTGGAACGATGCGGTGCTGTTCGCCGAGAGCTGGCGCCACGCCCGCGACGCAGGCGATCTCGACGACGTCGCTGCATTGGCCGAGGCGCTTGCCGGTTCGCGTGAACGCCATACCGAGTCCCTGCTGCAAGGCGCCGCCTTCCTCAAGGCGGCGGCCGCCTGGCCCAATCCGGCGCTGGAGCGCTTGCCGGCCGATTGCGCCTATTGCGTGGTCGTCGGAGCCGTGGCCGGCGGCAACGGCATCGCGCTTGAGGACGCGCTGTGCGCCTTCGCGCAGGCCTTTTTCTCCAACCTCGTCCAGGCGGCGATCAGGCTCGGTGTCGTCGGCCAGAAAGAGGCCACCACGCTGCTGGCGGGATTTGAGCCGCTGGCGCTCTCGACCGCTGCCCGCGCGTCCCGCTCGACACTGGACGATCTCGGCGGCTGCGCCTTCGTCTCCGACGTCATGGCCATGAAACACGAAGCCCAGTATTCGCGGCTGTTCCGTTCATGATCCTCCTCGCCTTCGTTCTCTCCTTCATCCTGCTGCTGATCACCGCCCTGCATGTCTACTGGGGCATTGGCGGCATCTGGCCGGGCAAGGATGCCGCGTCCTGCGCTCATGCCGTCGTCGGGTTTCGCGGCGTCGATGACATGCCGACGCCGTTCGCCAGCTTCGCCGTTGCGGCGTGCCTTTGCCTGGCGACGCTGTGGCCGCTGGCGCTCATCGGCTTCTTTGCCTCGCCCTTCCCGAGGGAAGGCCTCGCTGCCACGTCGATGTTGATCGGGCTGGTGTTCCTTGGGCGCGGCATCGCCGGCTTCACGCCCTGGTGGCGGCGGCTGGCGCCGCAACAGCCTTTCGCGCGGCTCGATGTCCGCTACTATTCGCCGCTCTGCCTGTTGATCGGGCTGGGCTTCGCGGTCCTTGCCATCACGGAGTTTCCGACATGACACAGCCCAACGGTCCCCTTCGCATCGGCATTGGCGGCCCCGTCGGCTCGGGCAAGACGACGCTCACCGAAAAGCTCTGCAAGGCGCTGCGCGACGAGTTCTCCATCGCCGTCGTCACCAACGACATCTACACAAGGGAAGATGCCATGATGCTGGCCCGGCTGCAGGCGCTGCCGGAGGAGCGCATCGTCGGCGTCGAGACCGGCGGCTGCCCGCACACCGCCATCCGTGAGGATGCTTCGATCAATCTGCAGGCGATCGCCGAGCTCAACCGCAAGTTTCCCGACCTCGACGTCATCTTCATCGAATCCGGTGGCGACAACCTTGCCGCCACCTTCTCGCCGGACCTTGCGGATCTCACGCTGTACGTCATCTCGGTCTGCCAGGGCGAAGAAATCCCGCGCAAAGGCGGCCCGGCGATCACGCGGTCCGATTTCCTGGTCATCAACAAAAGCGATCTTGCGCCCTATGTGAACGTCAATCTCGACGTCATGGAGAGCGACGCCGGCCGCATGCGCGGCAAGCGGCCGTTCGGCTTCACCGATCTTTCGCGCGGCAAGGGCCTGCGGGAGGTAATCGATTTCATCATCGAGCACGGCGGACTGCGAACCGTTGGCGCCGCAAGCACCGCGGCATAACTGGCCTTCTGCACCAAGCGAAAGCGGTTGCGGGCACCAGCGGCGCGCGGCATTCTGGGCCAAACCGGAGGATATTTTCGATGAGCATCGCCCGCCTGCAGAAGGAAACGCTCACCAACCTGCCCTTCTACGAAGAGCGCGTCGATCTCGCCTGCGCCTTCCGCTGGACGGCGCGGCTCAACATGCATGAGGCGGTGGCCAACCATTTCTCGCTGGCGGTCAACGACGACGGCACCAGGTTCCTGATGAACCCGAACCAGGTGCATTTCTCGCGCATCAAGGCGAGCGACCTGATCGAGATCGACGCCAACGACCCCGAGACGCTTTCCGGGCCGAATGCACCCGACCCCACCGCATGGGGCCTGCACGGCGCCGTCCATCGCAACGTGCCGCACGCGCGCTGCGTCATGCACGTCCATTCGATCCACGCCACCGTGCTGGCCTCGCTTGCCGACTCGACGCTGCCGCCGATCGACCAGAATTCGGCGATGTTCTTCAACCGTCACGTCGTCGACGCGCACTATGGCGGGCTGGCCTTCGAGGAAGAGGGCGAGCGCTGCTCGCAGCTTCTCGCCGACCCCAAGGTCAAGGTGATGGTGATGGGCAACCATGGCGTGCTGGTCATCGGCGACACCGTCGCCGACGCCTTCAACCGCATGTTCTATTTCGAGCGCGCCGCCGAGACTTACATCAAGGCGCTGTGGACCGGCCGGCCGCTGCGCACCCTGTCCGACGCGATCGCCGAGAAGGCGGCGAGCGAGATGGACGACTATCCCGGCCAGGCCGAACGTCATCTCGCCGAGTTGAAGGCGATCCTCGACGAGCAGGAGCCGGTGTACCGGAACTGAACGCTACAGTCCGAGCTGAGCCCGCAATTCCCCGGCGCTGTTGATGACAATGGCGCCGGGCGGTCCTTCCATCGGCTTTTCGGGCCAGAAGATCGTCTTCATTCCCGCTGCCAGGCCCGCCATGGCGCCCGGCCAGCTGTCGTCGACCGCGACGGCGTGCGCGGGATCGACGTCGGCCAGATAGGCGGCGCGAAGGAAAGGCTCTGGGTGCGGCTTGCCTTCCCGCACATCGTTGCGGCTGATCGTCTTCATGCCGGGGTAGGTCAGCCCGACCATATGCAGATTGGCGTCGACGATCATCCGATCCGAGTTTGAGACCACCGCCTGCTGCACCCCGAGCGCGCGCAACTCCTTGAAGACCTCGATGGCGCCTGGGCGCGGCTTCAGCCCCTCGACCAGCGGCAGGTAATGCTCATATTTGTGAACGATCCATTCGTCGAAGGGCAGTTGCAGCCCGAACTCGTCGCGCATCATTTCGTAGACCGGCCAGGCGGCGACGCCGAGCACGCGCTCATGCAGATCGGCCGGCGGCGTGAGGCCGGCATTGCGCATCGCTGCGATGAGGGCTGCCTCATGCAGCGGTTCGCTGTCGACCAGCGTCCCGTCCATGTCCCAGAAAACCGCCTTCGGTGTCATGCAGCGCTCCTTTTTTCGATCCCTTAAAGGGTTTGCGCCGCGAGATAAACCTTTGGCGGCCATTGAACATGCCTTCAGATGGAGAAACGGACCCGCGGCGCTTTCCCCGATAGGATGTCGGTGGAGAAATCACCGCTGGTTCGGCGCAAGCATTTGCTCTTTAGATTGACAATTGCGCAGGCGGTCA
Organism: Mesorhizobium sp. CO1-1-7; assembly: GCF_020164885.1. Taxonomy (NCBI): domain Bacteria; kingdom Pseudomonadati; phylum Pseudomonadota; class Alphaproteobacteria; order Hyphomicrobiales; family Phyllobacteriaceae; genus Mesorhizobium; species Mesorhizobium sp. CO1-1-7. The sequence continues at coordinate 95,589 of NZ_JAIUHA010000012.1, forward strand.
TTCCCTGCGAAACTGATACGACCGCCTGATGATCGGCGGTTTCGGGAGGCAGGACGTGAATACCCGGCAGGATGGCGGCAGCAACAGGCTGGACGACGCGGCGCGCGCCGGCTGGCTCTATTATGTTGCCGGCAACACACAGGACCAGATCGCCGCTACGCTCGGCATATCGAGGCAGACGGCGCAGCGTCTGGTGTCGCTGGCGGTGTCGGAAGGCCTGATCAAGGTCCGCGTCGATCATCCGATCGCCAACTGCCTTGATCTCGCTGCACGGCTGAAATCGCGCTTCGCGCTCGACCTGGTCGAGGTGGTGCCGAGCGACCCCAATTCATCCTCCACGACCATCGGCATCGCCGAAGCGGCGGCCGCCGAGATCGAGCGGCGGCTGCGGTCGCCGACGCCGATCGTCATGGGCATCGGCACCGGACGGACGCTGAAGGCGGCGATCGAACAATTGCCGCCGATGGAATGCCCGCAGCACAAGGTGGTGTCCTTGACCGGCAACATCTCGCCGGACGGGTCCGCTGCCTTCTACAACGTCATCTTCACCATGGCGGACAGGGTCAAGGCGCGGTCTTTCCCGATGCCGCTGCCGGTCATCGCCTCTTCGCCGCAGGAGCGCGAGATGCTGCTCAACCAGCCGATGATCCAGCCGACACTGGTGCTTGCGGCGGAGGCCGACGTCACCTTCATCGGTATCGGCGACCTCGGCCCGAAGGCGCCGCTCTACGAGGATGGCTTCATTTCCGAAAGCGAACTGAAAGCCTTGCAGAAGGCCGGCGGCGTCGCTGAAATCGTCGGCTGGGTGTTCGACCGCGAGGGCCGCATGATCGACGGCATCACCAACGACCGGGTGTCGTCGGCGGCGCTGCCGTCGCGCGAGAAGTCGCTGGTGATCGCGCTCGCCATGGGCGAGCGCAAGCTGCCTGGCATTCTGGCCGCGGTCAACCGACGGCTGGTCAACGGGCTCATCACCGACGAGCGGACGGCGGCCGCCCTGCTGGCCAGTATCTGACGGCTTCGCGATAAAGCCAGCAAGGCTATTGATGCCGGCCGAAAGGGTCGTTGCCATCGAGGAAACCGAGGTCGCGCTGCAGATGCGGCGACAGGTCCCTGACGTCGAGATGCGCCCTTTTTCGGGTCGCGAACCAGCCGAACCCGTCCGCAAGCCACGAAATCCAGCGAGGATCGGGGGCGGGAGTGCATTTTTGCTGCGCCATGGTCATGATCGTCAACCTTCGTTATCCTAAACCCGAATGACGGGTTGAGGATGAATGTCGGCCTTGCCGGCCGCTTTTGCCAATCGAACGTCGATAACGATCCATAAGGAGGCTTTATGCCTGATCTCAGCGCGCCGCAGGTTTCGCAGCTGCCGCCGTTACAGGCGATCCGGGTGTTCGAGGCGGTGGCGCGGCATCTTTCCTTCACCAAGGCCGCCGGCGAACTCGCCATGACGCAAGCGGCGGTCAGCTATCAGATCAAGGTGCTGGAGGAGCGCGTCGGCGCTCCGCTGTTCCTGCGCCGGCCGCGGCAGATCGAACTGACCGAAGCCGGCCAGCGCCTGGCGCCGGCGGTCAGCGAGGCCTTTGCCATTCTTAGCCAAGCCTATGCCGCCGCGCGTGGCGGGGCGGACGGGTTGTTGTGCGTCACCACGGTGCTGACCTTTGCCTCGAACTGGCTGGCGCACCATCTGGGCGCATTCCAGATCGCGCATCCCTCCCTTGCCGTGCGGCTCGATACGTCGAGCCGGCTGACGGATTTCGCGCGCGAGGATGTCGACCTCGCCATCCGTTCGGGCGGCGGCAAATGGCCGGGGCTGGAAGCCCATAAGCTGCTCGACGCCGATTTTACGCCGATGCTGAGCCCGAAGCTCGCTGCGAGCATCGGCGGCATAAACGAACCGGCCGACCTGCTCAAGCTGCCGATCCTGGATCCCAGCGATATCTGGTGGACGCAATGGTTCGAGGCCGCCGGCGTGCACAGCCATGACCTTGCCAGGCGGCCCGGCAGCAGCATGGGCGCCCAGGCCTATGAAGCCAACGCGGCCATATCGGGCCACGGCGTGGCGATCCTGACCCGGGCGCTGTTCAAGGCCGAACTCGCCGACGGCCGGCTGATCCAGCCATTCGACCTGGTCGGCGACGACGGGCACGCCTACTGGCTGGTCTACCCCGAGGCGCGCCGCAACGTGCCCAAGATCCGCGCCTTCCGCGACTGGCTGCTGGCCGAGATCGCCTGCTGACCGGCACATAAGCTGACGTCGGACCGGGGCAACAAACGACATCCCGTTCGAGAGGCTTTGGCCCCGCCGCCTGGACTCCAGACGGCGGCAATCCGAGCCCTGTCGCCGAACCTCCGTCCCATTCGCCGGTCGTGTGCTGCGCTGCAGCATCGAATCCGGCTTGACATAATTAAGACTAAGTGAGTAATTGCTCACAGCCAAGGCAAATGCTCAACTTGGTTTATGGGAGGAATTTAATGAAACTTCGCACGCTCACCCTGGGCTTGTTGTCGGCCAGCACGCTTGCGTTCGCCGCACACGCCGAATCCATCACCATCGCCACCGTCAACAATGGCGATATGGTCCGCATGCAGAAGCTGACCGACGACTTCACCAAGGCTAACCCGGACATCCAGCTCAACTGGGTCACGCTCGAAGAGAACGTGCTGCGCGAGCGCGTCACCACCGACATCGCCACCAAGGGTGGCCAGTATGACGTGATGACCATCGGCACCTACGAGGTTCCGATCTGGGCCAAGCAGAGCTGGCTCCTGCCGCTCGACAAGCTCGGCGACGACTATGACGCCAAGGACATCATCCCGGCAATTGCCGGCGGCCTTTCGGTCGATGGCAAGCTCTATGCCGCGCCCTTCTACGGCGAGAGCTCCTTCGTCATGTACCGCAAGGACCTGATGGAGAAGGCTGGGCTGAAAATGCCCGACGCCCCGACCTGGGATTTCATCAAGCAGGCGGCCGACAAGATGACCGACCGCGCCAATGGCGTGAACGGCGTCTGCCTGCGCGGCAAGGCCGGCTGGGGCGAGAACATGGCCTTCCTGACCGCCATGTCGAACTCCTTCGGCGCCCGCTGGTTCGACGAGAACTGGAAGCCGCAGTTCGACCAGCCGGAATGGAAGAAGACGCTGCAGTTCTATGTCGACCTGATGAAGGCCGACGGTCCCGAGGGCGCCTCGTCCAACGGCTTCAACGAGAACCTGGCGCTCTTCCAGCAGGGCAAGTGCGGCATGTGGATCGACGCCACTGTCGCCGCCTCCTTCGTCTCCGACCCGAAGAACTCCACCGTCGCCGACAAGGTCGGCTATGCCCTGGCGCCGGATAATGGCTTGGGCAAGCGGGGCAACTGGCTGTGGGCGTGGTCGCTGGCGATCCCGGCCGGCACGCAGAAGGCCGACGCCGCCGAGAAGTTCGTGTCCTGGGCGACCAGCAAGCACTATGCCGAGCTCGTCGCGTCGAAGGAAGGCTGGGCAAACGTGCCTCCGGGCACGCGTTCCTCGCTCTACGCCAATCCCGAGTACCAGAAGGCGGCTCCGTTCGCCAAGATGACCCTGGACTCCATCAATGCCGCCGACCCGACGCATCCGACCGTCAAGCCGGTGCCTTATGTCGGCGTGCAGTTTGTCGCCATCCCTGAATTCCAGGGCCTTGGCACCACCGTCGGCCAGCTCTTCTCGGCGGCTCTTGCCGGCCAGTCGAGCGTCGACGATGCGCTGAAGCAGGCCCAGGACGCCTCCACCGCGGCGATGACCGAGGGCGGCTACATCAAGTAAGGCTCCTCCCGGTGCCGAACGCCGGTCACCTCCTCGACCGGCACCGGCCGCCCGAAACCCAGTTCGGGCGGCCGCCTTTCCAGAGCCTGTGAAAATTCAGCCTGATCCTTGAAGGGTGACCGTCATGGCTACTCAGCAGACCCGTTCGCTTGCCCGATTCATGATGGCGCCTTCCGTGGTGCTGCTGTTCGTCTGGATGATCGTGCCGCTGGTCATCACGATCTGGTTCTCCTTCCAGCAGTACAATCCGCTCAACCCGATGCGCGACGGGTTCGTCGGCTTATCCAATTACGCGCTGTTCTATTCCAATCCGGCCTTCCTGCAGTCGATCCTCAACACGCTTGTCCTGGTGGTCAGCGTGCTGCTGATCACGGTGATCGGCGGCATCCTGCTGGCGCTGCTCATCGATCAGCCGATGTGGGGACAAGGGATCGTGCGCATCCTCGTCATTTCGCCGTTCTTCGTCATGCCGCCGGTGGCCGCATTGGTGTGGAAGAACATGATCATGCACCCGCAATATGGCGTGTTCGCCGACATAGCGCGCTTCTTCGGGGCACAGCCGATCGACTGGTTCGGCCAGCATCCGATGACGGCGATTATCATCATCGTCGCCTGGCAATGGCTGCCATTCGCGACATTGATCCTCCTGACCGCGCTGCAGTCGCTCGACGGCGAGCAGAAGGAAGCCGCCGAGATGGACGGGGCCGGCTTCATCAGCCGCTTCATCTATCTGACGCTGCCGCACATGTCGCGGGCGATTACCGTGGTCATCCTGATCCAGACGATCTTCCTGCTCTCGGTCTATGCCGAGATCCTGGTCACCACCAATGGCGGCCCTGGATACGCCTCCACCAACCTGCCCTTCCTCGTCTACCAGAAGGCGTTGCTGGAATTCAAAATCGGCCAGGCATCCGCGGGCGGTGTGATCGCCGTCATTCTCGCCAACATCGTCGCCTTCTTCGCCATGCGCGCCGTCGGCAAGAACCTGGACAAGTAAGGGAGGATACGATGGCACGCTCAGTCACCACCCAGCACAAGACAATCGCGACAATTGCCGCCTGGACCGTCGCGCTGCTGATCTTCTTTCCGATCCTCTATACGATCATCACCTCGTTCAAGTCGGAACAGGAGGCAATCCAGGGCTTCAACCTGATCCCGTCCGGGACTTTCGAGAGCTATGCCGAGGTCCAGGCGCAGAGCGGTTACTTCAAGTTCTTCCTGAACTCGGTGCTGCTTTCTGTCGGCTCGACCATCCTGGCGCTGTTGGTCGCCATTCCGGCGGCATGGTCGATGGCGTTTTCGCCGACCAAGCGGACCAAGGACATATTGATGTGGATGCTGTCCACCAAGATGATGCCGGCAGTCGCCGTGCTGTTCCCGATCTACCTGATCTTCCGCAATCTCGGCCTGCTCGACTCGCGCATCGGCCTGATGATCATGCTGATGCTGATCAACCTGCCGATCGTGGTGTGGATGCTCTACACCTACTTCCGCGAAATCCCGGGCGAAATCCTGGAAGCCTCGCGTATGGACGGCGCATCCTTGTGGGGTGAAATCTGGTACGTGCTGACGCCGATGGCGGTGCCGGGCATTGCTTCGACCATGCTGCTCAACATCATCCTGGCCTGGAACGAGGCGTTCTGGACGATCCGGCTGACCACCACGGAAGCCGCCCCACTCACCGCCTTCATCAGCTCCTTCTCCAGCCCGCAAGGCCTGTTCTGGGCCAAGCTTTCGGCCGCCTCGACCCTCGCCATCGCGCCGATCCTGATCATGGGCTGGTTCAGCCAGAAGCAGCTGGTGCGCGGCCTGACATTTGGCGCGGTGAAGTGACGGAAATTGCCTGAAGCAATCGGCGAAAAACAGCCCTCGGGGAGGAAACCATGGGAAACATCACGCTCAAGAACGTCTCCAAGTCCTTTGGTTCGACGTCCATCATCCCCGGCCTCGACCTGGTGATCGAAAACGGCGAGTTCGTCGTCTTCGTCGGCCCGTCGGGTTGCGGCAAGTCCACGCTGCTCAGGCTGATCGCTGGCCTTGAGGACACCAGCGGCGGCACCATCAACATCGATGGCCGCGACGTCACCGGCGAGGCGCCGGCCAAGCGCAAGCTTGCCATGGTGTTCCAGTCCTACGCGCTCTACCCGCATATGACGGTGGCCAAGAACATCGCTTTCCCGCTGAAGATGGCGGGCGAGGACCAGGCGACCATCGACAGGAAGGTGAAGGACGCGGCGCGCGTGCTCAACCTTACCAACTACCTCGAACGCCGCCCCGGCCAGCTCTCCGGCGGCCAGCGCCAGCGCGTCGCCATCGGCCGCGCCATTGTGCGCCAGCCCTCGGCCTTCCTGTTCGACGAACCGCTGTCCAACCTCGACGCGGCACTGCGCGGCACCATGCGGCTGGAGATCAGCGAACTGCACCATCAGCTGAAAACCACGATGATCTACGTCACCCACGATCAGGTCGAGGCGATGACCATGGCTGACAAGATCGTCGTGCTCAACGCCGGCAATATCGAGCAGGTTGGCTCGCCGATGGAACTCTACAAGACGCCGAAGAACCTGTTCGTCGCCGGCTTCATCGGCTCGCCCAAGATGAACCTGATCGAAGGCGCGCCGGCTGGCAAATACACCGCCAAGACCATCGGCATCCGGCCCGAACATATGCAGATATCGACCACGGCGGGCGACTGGAAGGCGACGGTCGGCGTGGCCGAGCATCTGGGCTCCGACACGTTCCTGCACGTTCAAGCCGACGGCGTCGGGCCGCTGACGGTGCGCGCCGACGGCGAACTGGCGGTCCGCCATGGCGACACGATCTATCTCACCCCTGACAAGGCCAAGCTGCATCGCTTCGGCGCTGACGGCAAGGCGATGGCCCAGTGAGGGTGGGCCAGTGAGGGTGGGCCAGTGAGGATGGGCCGGTGAGGATGGGACAGTGAGGCTGCAAGGCAAATCGGCGCTGGTCACGGGATCGGCGCGAGGCATCGGCAGGGCTTTCGCCGAAGCCTATGTGCGCGAGGGCGCCACTGTCGCGATCGCCGATATCAACCTTGAAGCAGCGCAGAAGACGGCCGCCGCGATCGGCGACAACGCCTATGCCGTGAAACTCGACGTCACCGACCAGGCATCCATCGATGCGGCGGTGAAGGCGGTGGAGGACAAGGCGGGCGGTCTCGACATCCTGATCAACAACGCCGCTTTGTTCGACCTGGCCCCGATCGTGGAGATATCTCGGGCGAGCTATGAAAAGCTTTTCTCCGTCAATGTCGCGGGCACGCTGTTCATGCTGCAGGCAGCCGCCCGGTCGATGATCGCGCGGGGCAAGGGCGGCAGGATCATCAACATGGCAAGCCAGGCCGGGCGTCGCGGCGAGCCGCTGGTCGCGGTCTATTGCGCCACCAAGGCCGCGGTCATCTCGCTGACCCAGTCGGCCGGGCTCGATCTGATCAAGCACCGCATCAACGTCAACGGCATCGCGCCCGGCGTCGTCGACAGCGACATGTGGGACGAGGTCGATGCCTTGTTCGCCAAATACGAGAACCGGCCGAAGGGCGAGAAAAAGCGGCTGGTCGGCGAAGGCGTGCCTTACGGCCGCATGGGCAAGCCGGAAGACCTCGCCGGCATGGCCGTGTTCCTCGCCAGTGACGAGGCCGAATACATCGTCGCCCAGACCTACAATGTCGATGGCGGCCAATGGATGAGTTGAAAAGAACGATTTGAGGGGGACGGCGCCTCTTTCTTTCCTCCGGAGAAGGTGCCGCGGGGGCGGGTGAGGGGCCGCATGCTGGAACACCAGGTGCGGCCCCTCATCCTCGCCCTCCCGAAGGAGGCGAAACAGTCGGGCGGCAAATCGGCCAAAGGGTAAAGCAGATGACCGTGAAACTTTCTTCCTCGAGCCTCGTCAGGCTTCCGCCCAAGGTCGCAGGTCCGAACTATGACCGCTCGGCGCTGAAAGCCGGCATCGTGCATTTTGGTGTCGGCAATTTTCACCGCTCGCACCAGGCCGTCTATCTCGACGACCTGTTCGGTCAGGGCATCGGTCATGATTGGGCGCTTGTCGGCGCCGGCGTGTTCGATGGCGAGAAGATCGGCCGCGGCAAGCTTGAAGAGCAGGATTGGCTGACCACAGTGGTCGAGCAGGACGAGGGCCATATGAGCGCCCGCGTCACCGGTGCGATGATCGATTTCCTGATGCCGGGCGATGCCGCCGCCATCATCGATCGGCTGGCCGATCCGGCGATCAGGATCGTTTCGCTGACCATCACCGAAGGCGGCTATTTCATCGACCCGGCCTCCGGCGTCTTCAACCCGACCCATCCCGACATCGTCGCCGACGCGCAGCCGGGCGCCACACCGAAGACTGTGTTCGGCATTATCCTGGCCGGGCTGGTGCGACGCCGCGAGGATGGTATCGTGCCGTTCACCGTGATGTCCTGCGACAACATTCCCCACAACGGCCATGTCACGTCGGATGGTGTTATCGGCCTTGCCCGCCTGATCGACGAGGATCTGGCGAGCTGGGTCAGCGAGACGGTCGCCTTCCCGAACGCCATGGTCGACCGCATCACGCCGGCCACCAGCGACCGCGAGCGCAAGATCCTCGCCGACGATTTTGGCATCGAGGACAACTGGCCGGTGTTCTGCGAGCCGTTCCGGCAATGGGTGCTGGAAGACCATTTCACCGATGGCCGCCCGGCGCTGGAAAAGGTCGGCGTGCAGTTCGTCAAGGACGTCGCCCCTTATGAACTGATGAAGATCCGCATCCTCAATGGCGGCCACGCCACCATCGCCTATCCGGCCGGGCTGATGGACATCCACTTCGTGCATGAAGCGATGCAGGAGCCGCTGGTGCGCGGATTCCTCGACAAGCTCGAGCACGACGAGATCATCCCGACGGTGCCGCCGGTGCCGGACACGGTGCTGGAAGACTATTACCAGCTCATCGAGAAGCGCTTCTCCAATCCCAAGATCGGCGACACGGTGCGCCGGCTCTGCCTCGACGGGTCCAATCGCCAGCCGAAATTCATCATCCCGACCATCGCCGACCGGCTGAAGGCCGGCAAAGGCGTTGCCGGACTGGCGCTGGAATCGGCCCTTTGGTGCCGCTACTGCTTCGGCACGACGGACAGCGGCGCCGTCATCGAGCCCAACGACCCGAGCTGGGACCGGCTGAAGGCAACGGCAAAGGCGGCAAAGGACGCGCCCGCCGCGTGGCTTGCGATGGACGATATCTATGGCGACGTCGGCCGCGCCGCCGCCTTCGTCGAGGCCTTCGCCCACGCGCTCAACGTGCTCTGGGCCAATGGCACGCGCGCCACGCTGACGCGCTACCTCGCCGGCAAGCTCTGAGAGCCAGCCGGCATCATGACGCCTGAACTGGTCATCTTCGACTGCGACGGCGTGCTGGTCGATAGCGAGGCGCTCTCCGTCTCGGCGCTGCTCGGCATGATCGAACTTGCCGGCGGCAGTCTTGGCGAGGACGCTGCCTACGAGCATTTCCTCGGCAAGAGCATGAAAAGCGTGCGCGAGATCCTCAGCCGCGACTTCGGCCTGGAGATCACCGACCAGCATCTCACCGCCATGCGCGTCGACCTCATGCGAAAGTTCCGCGAGGAGCTGATGCCGATCCCCGGCGTCAAGGAGATGCTGCCGAAGCTCGGCCTGCCGTACTGCGTCGCCTCTTCCGGCACGCTAGAACGCATTCGTTACGCGCTCGACATCACCGGTCTGCTGACGCTGATGGAGCCGCATCTGTTCAGCGCGGCCATGGTTGCCAAGGGAAAGCCGGCGCCCGACCTTTTCCTCCACGCCGCCGCCACCATGCGAGCCCATCCGCGCAGATGTCTCGTCATCGAGGACAGCCCGGCCGGTGTCGCCGCCGCACGCGCGGCAGGCATGCGCGTGCTTGCCTTTACCGGTGGCGCGCACGCTGGCAATCCGGCATTGAAAGCGCGGCTTGCGTCGACCGAACCGGACTTTATATTCGCTGACATGCTGCAATTGCCCGATCTGATTGCAGGCCTGGGAGCGAGAGTTAGAGCATCTTGACGAAACAGTTTGTCTGCGCGGTCGATGTCGGCACCGGGAGCGCTCGCGCGGGCATTCTCGACGCCAGTGGCACCTTGCTCGGCCGCGCCGAGCGGCCGATCGCCATGAACCAGCCGAAGCCGGATCATGCCGAGCATGATTCGCGCGATATCTGGTCCGCCGTCTGCACCGCCGTGCGTGCCGCGCGGGAAAAGGCCGGCGTCGCCGCCGGGGATATCGCCGGCATCTCCTTCGATGCCACCTGTTCTCTGGTCGTGCGGGACAGGCAAGGCGGCCAGCTCAGTGTGTCGACGACCGGCGACAAGCGCTGGGACACCATTGTCTGGCTCGATCACCGCGCCATCGCCGAAGCCGACGAATGCACGGCGAGCGGCCACGAGGTGCTGAATTATATAGGCGGCGTCATGTCGCCCGAGATGGCGACGCCGAAGCTGATGTGGCTGAAGCGAAATCTACCGAAGACATGGAATGAAGCCGGCTACCTGTTCGACTTGGCCGATTTCCTGACATGGCAGGCAACGGGCTCGCTGGCCCGCTCGCAATGCACGCTGACAGCGAAGTGGACTTATCTGGCGCACCAGGACAGCGCATGGCAGCGCGATTTCTTTGAACTTGTCGGCCTCGACGATCTTTTTGACCATGGCAATCTGCCCGAAAAGGCAAGCCCGGTCGGCGCCGATATCGGTCCGTTGACGGCGCAGGCAGCGGCGGAACTCGGCTTGACCGAAAACTGCCGCGTCGGCGCGGGCGTCATCGATGCCTATGCCGGGGCGCTTGGCGTGCTCGGCGGTTTTGCCGGCGACGACCAGAATATCGGCCGCCATCTGGCGCTGATCGCCGGCACGTCCTCCTGCGTCATGGCGATGTCGCCCGACCCGCAGCCTTTCGCCGGCGTCTGGGGCCCTTACTACGGCGCCGCGCTGCCGAAGCTGTGGCTGTCGGAAGGCGGCCAGTCGGCGACCGGGGCGCTGCTCGACCACATCATCCGCTGGCACGGCGCCGGCGGCGAGCCGAACGCGGGCATGCATGCCAGGATCGCCGGGCGCGTCGCCGAGCTGCGCGCCGCCGAGGGCGAGAACCTTGCCCCCCGATTACACGTGCTGCCGGATTTCCACGGCAACCGCTCGCCGCTGGCCGACCCGCACGCCGTCGGCGTCGTCAGCGGGCTGACGCTGGATTCCTCTTTCGACAGCCTGTGCAAGCTCTACTGGCGCACCGCCGTCGGCATCGCGCTCGGCGTGCGCCATGTGCTGGAGGCGCTGAACGAGAACGGCTACCTGATCGACACGCTGCACGTCACCGGCGGCCACACCAAGAACCCGCTTCTGATGGAGCTCTATGCCGACGCCACCGGCTGCACGGTGGTCGAGCCGCTGGCCGACGAGGCGGTGCTGCTCGGCACCGGCATGGTGGCGGCGACCGCCGCCGGGCTGTTCCCCGACCTCAACGCCGCCTGCCTTGCCATGCAGCAGGGCGGCAAGACACGCGCCGCCAACCCGGCGGCCGGCCCCCGCTTCGATCGCGACTACCGCATTTTCCTGGAGATGCACCGGCAGCGGCAGGTGCTCGACGCCATCCGGTAGGTCTCAGCGCTCTACTGCTTGCGCAGGGACGCGCCCGATGTCGCGTCGAACAGGTGGATCGCTTCCTCCTCGAACGTATAGCGGACGGGCGCATGCAGCACCGGGCATTCGCGTGCCGGAACCAGTGCGCTGATCTCCTTGCCGCCGGAGCCGAAGGTCACCAGCGCGTCATTGCCATGGAATTCAATGAGATCGGCAGTGCCTTGCAATATGCCGCCGGCGCTGGCCGTCTTCAGGTCCGGCGGGCGGATGCCCAGCACGGCGCGATCGCCCGGCTGGAGATGAAAACCCGCCCCGTCTATCGAAAGCACCGTTCCGGCGCCGGTCAGCGTCAAGCCGTTCCCCGCCCGGCCAACCGTCACCTCGATGAAATTCATGTTCGGCGTGCCGATGAAGCCGGCCACGAAAATATTGCCCGGCTGCCGGTAGATTTCCGCCGGCGAGCCGATCTGCTCGATGACGCCGTCCTTGAGCAGCACGATGCGGTCGGCAAGCGTCATCGCCTCCAGCTGGTCGTGGGTGACATAGACGGTGGTGGTCTTCAGCGACTGGTGCAGCCGCGCGATCTCGACGCGCATATGGTTGCGCAATTTGGCGTCGAGATTGGACAACGGCTCGTCGAACAGGAACACCTTGGGCGTCTTGATCATGGCCCGGGCGATCGCCACGCGCTGCTGCTGGCCGCCGGAAAGTTCGGCTGGCTTGCGGCCGAGATAGGGGTCGAGCCCCAGCGTCCCCGACACCGCTTCGACCCGCTTGCGGATCTCGGCCGCCGGCACCTTCTGGCGCCGCAGCCCGAAGGCGATGTTGTCGAAGATCGTCATGTGCGGATAGAGCGCGTAGTTCTGGAACACCATGGCGATGCCGCGATCCCCCGGATCGAGGTCGTTGACCACCTTGCCGCCGATCGAGACCTCGCCGCCGCTGATGTCCTCCAGACCCGCCAGCATCCTGAGCAAGGTCGACTTGCCGCAGCCGGACGGGCCTAGGAAGACGACGAATTCGTGCTCTTCGATGCTGAGGTTGAGATCGCGGATGACCGTGGTGGCGCCATAGGCCTTGTCGACATGGGAGCAGACAATCGCGGACATGGTCAGCCCTTTTCGCCTGTAAGCAGGATCTGCAGCTTGACGTCCTGCGGGTTGCCTTCGGCGGCTCGTTCGAACGCCTTGATGCTGTCGGCGAAATCATAGGTGCCGGTGATCAGCGGCTTGAGGTCGACCTTGCCGGAGGCGATGAGCTGCAGGGCGCGGTCGAAAATGTTGGCATAGCGGAACACCGTCTCGATGCGCACTTCCTTCGAGATCGCCGCCGGTACGTTGAGGGCCACCGGCTCCACCGGCAGCCCGACCAGCACCACCGCGCCACCTGGCCGCACGACATCGAACAGGTCGGCGAAGGCCTTGGGGCTCCCGCTCGCCTCGAAGACGATGTCGGCGCCCCAATTGTCGGTCGCCGCCGCGACGGCGTCGACAAGCGACTGCTCGCCGATATTGACCGGCACGATGCCGGCATATTGCGCTGCGATCGTCAGCTTGGGCGCGGAAAAGTCGGAAATCAGCACTTTCGAACAGCCGCCGGCAAGGGCGGCAAGCGCGATCATGATGCCGATCGGGCCGCAGCCGACGACGACGGCGACATCGCCCGGAATGATGCGGGCACGGCTTGCCGCCTGCATGCCGATGGCGAAGGGCTCGACCATGGCGCCCTCGGCGAAGGAGACATTGTCGGGCAGCCTGTAGGTGAAAGCCGCCGGGTGCACGGCATAGGGAGCAAGGATGCCATGCACCGGCGGGGTCGCCCAGAAAGTGACGTCCGGGTCGACATTGTAGATGCCGAGTTTTGTCGCGCGCGACGACAGGTTCGGCACGCCGGGCTCCATGCAGACGCGGTCGCCGACTTTCAAACTCCTGACATTAGCGCCGACCTCGACGATTGTGCCGGCGGCCTCGTGGCCGAGCACCATCGGCGCCCGCACGACATAGCTGCCGATGGCGCCATGGGTGTAATAGTGCACGTCGCTGCCGCAGACGCCGACCGTGTGGATGGCGATCCTGACGTCGTCGGGTCCGACATCGAGCGGCAACGCGATCTCGCGCAGCGACAGTTCGCCTTTTTTTTCAAGTACCAAAGCCCGCATCGGGTCGTCCTCACTTCAAGTCTTTTTTTGCCGGAAAACGGAATTCAGGAAACCGCTGAGCACGCCGAGGAAAAGCAGCGGCGGCAGCGACAGGAGCACGACCGAGGCGTTCAAAATCCCCCACGGCACATTCATGCCTTGCTGGGAGAGTTCGGAGGCGACGATCGGCAAGGTCTTGGCATTGGAACTCGACAGCATCAGCGCGATCAGGAACTCGTTCCAGACCAGCACGAAGCTGAAGGCAATCGCGCCGATCAGCGAACGGGCAGCCACGGGCAGCGCGATCCGCCAGAACACCGCGTAAGCGCCGTACCCGTCAACGAAGGCGGCTTCCTCGATTTCCTTCGGCACGGCCTGGAAGGCTGGAATGGCCAGCCACATGATCACCGAGATGGTCAGCAGGGAGTAGGTGACGATCAAAGCCGGCAAAGTGTCGTAGAGGCCGAGTTGCAACCAGATCACCATCAGCGGGATCGCCACCGCCACCGGCGGCAGGAAACGCAGCGACAGCACGAAGAACTGGATGTCGCCGGCCCAGCGGTTGGGATAGCGCGCCACCGCGTAGGCCGCGGGCAGGCCAAGCACGACGCCGATCAGCACGGCCGTGCCGCAGGCGACGACCGAATTGTAGAGGCCCGTGATGACGCTGTCGCGGCCAAGGATATAGCTGATATTGGATAGCGTCGGCGTGAACACGAGGCGCGGAACGCGGGTGATGATGTCGACGCTGTTCTTCAGCGAATTGAGCGCCGTCCACAGCAGCGGGAACACGGCCAGAAATCCGGCGAAGGCCAGGACGGCCTTGGCGATCATGCGGCCGGGCCTCATGCCTGCACCCGCTTCCACAGCATGGTGAAGGTGATGACGGTGGCGATCATCATCAGCACGGCCATCGCCGAGGCGTAGGAGACCTTGCCGGACTCGATGAAGCCTTGCGAGAAGGCGTACATGTCGAGCGTTTCGGTTGCCACGCCGGGGCCGCCGCGGGTCATCACGTAGATCAGGTCGAAGGAGCGCAGCGACTCGATCATCTTGACGAACATCAGGCTGATCAGCGGCGCCTTCAGCATCGGCAAGGTGACGTAGGCGTGGATCTGCCAGCGCCGGGCATGGTCGAGCCGGGCCGCCTCGATCGGCTGCGGCGGCAAGGTCTCCAACAGCTTCAGCACGATGACGGCGAAGAACAGGCCCCATTGCCAGACGTCGACCGAAGCCACCGCGAACAGCGCCGTCGCGGGCTTGGACAGCGGGTCGAAGATCAAGCCGCCGGTAATGAGCCGGTAGGGGTAGGTGGCGATGCCGTAGAGGGGATGGTAGGCGAACTTCCAGACGAAGGCGGCCGAGACGCGCGGCAGCAGCACCGGGATGATGAACAGCAGGCAGTAGAGATTGCGCAGGCGCGGCGAGGCGGCCTCGAACATCAGCACGCCGAGCCCGATCGCCACCACCATCGTTGCCACGACGGTGACCACCTCCCACTTCACCGACACCCAGACGGCGTTGAGGAAGCGGCGGTCGGAGAATAGATCAAAGAAGTTCGAGAACCAGACCCAGGAATAGGCCGTCGAGCTCAGCTCGCGGTTCTGCAGGGCGATGATGATCGCGTAGAGCGTCGGCACCATCGACAGGATCAGCAGAATGACCAGCGTCGGCATGACAAAGGTGACCGGCAGGGATGAACGTCGAGGCATTGGTCTCAGGCCTTGCTGTGTCTCTGATATCTGGACATGACGGGCAGGCCCTCCTGCGACGCACAGGTTCCGGCGGTCCCGAGACTGCCGCGAACCGCGCGCCGCAAGAGGGAGGGACCTACTTCTTCACCAGCTCATTGGCATAGGCCTCGAGCTCGTTGAGGCTGCCCTTGACGTCGGTGCGCGTGCCGGCGATCAATTCCTCGAGGATGATGCCCCAGCGGTCGCCGAGATCCGGCCAGCGTGGATCCTGCCAGAAGTTCACCGCCGTCACCTTGCCTGTTTCGGCAAGCGCCTGGCCGAGATCGGCGCCGTAGATATCGGCGAACTCCTTGCTGGACAGGATGCTGGTGCGGTTCAGCTCACCGAACTGGTGGGCGTCGAGCCGGCGCTTCTCGTTTTCCTTCGACGTCGCCCAGGCGATGAACAGGCCGGCGCATTTCTTCGAAGCGTCGTCGGCATTGGCCTTCGCCGCGATGGCGAGGCCATGGCCGTAACCGCCGCCGGGAAGTGGCGAGGGCGGCGGCAGGAAGCCGATCTTGCCGACCACTTGCGAGGTTTTCGGATCGACCGCCATGCCCGAAAGCGGCGTCGATTCGACGAGGATCGCGACCTGGCCCGACAGGAAGGCGCCGGTCGATTCGTCCCAGCTGCCGGTCTGCGTGCCGGGAGCCGAATCCTTGAACAGCTTCAGATAGGTCTCGGTCGCCTTGACCGCGGCCTCGGAATTGAAGGCCGGCTTGTCGCCGTCGAACCACTTGCCGCCATAGGCCTTGAAGAACGGCATCCAGCGCCAGACATTTGCGCCCGACCCGCGTGCGCCGCGCAGCGCGATGCCATACATGCCCTTGTCCGCATTGGTCAGCTTCGGCACGTCGGCGATCAGCTCGTCCAGCGTCTTGGGCGGCTGGATGCCGGCGGCCTCCAGCACGTCCTTGCGGTAGACCATCAGGTCGCCCCCGCCGGTCAGCGGCGCGAACCAGACCTTGCCGTCATAGGTGGCGACCTTCTGGCGGCCTGGGTCGAAGTCGGCATAGTCGTAGTCAGCCGGATAAAAATCGGTCAGCGGCACGATCCACTTCGACGAGGCGAAAAGCGCCACATTTGCTTCATCGACATAGTAGACGTTGTAGTTGCCGACTGTGGACGCGTCCGCGCGCGACTTGGCGCGGCGATCGTTCTCGTTGAGATAATCGATCTTGAAGCTCGCGCCGGAGAGCTTCTCGAACTCGGCCTTTGAGTCCTCCAGAAGCGTCAGGCCGTCGCGTGGCTGCGCCAGCACCTTGACCGGTGCCGAGCAGACCGGCGCCTGCGCCAGGGCTAGGGTTGAAACGGTAGCGGAAAGCACGAAAGCTGCGCCAAGGCTGGCAGCGAGCCGAACTGGTTTCATGATCTTTTTCTCCTCCAGGAATACGTCGCAGGAAACGCAGGTCATCGGGTTGCGCGATCCTCACCATCGCCCGGACGACATGCCACCCGTCGCCAAAATGCGCAGTTGCGATGGGCCAAGCTAGAAGCCCCGTTGCAGCCGACCTGTACTTTTATGCATTGTGCAGCGCAAAAAACGGCACCCACATAGGGGACGCGTCACACGAGTATCGATCTGGTCCAAAAGGGCGATTCAGGATGCGCTTATGCGCGCATCGCCAGACGCTGCCGCGACAGCTTGCGATAGGATGACGGCGTCATCTTGTGCTTGCGCAGGAAGGCGCGGTTGAAGTTGGAGATATTCATGTAGCCGACCTGGAAACAGATGTCGGTGATCGGGACATCGGTGTCAGCCAGCAGCTTGCACGCCTGCCACAGCCTGAGCTTGGCAAGATGGTCGCTGAAGGAATTGCCGGTGTTCTTCTGGAAGAACCGCGAGAAGGTGCTTTCGCTCATGCCGGCCAGCTCGGCCACGTCAGGCAGCTTCAGATCCTCGGCGAAATGCTGGAACAGATAGGTCAGCGTGCGCTGGATGATGTCGAGCGAGGCGGCGTCGAGAACCGGCTGGAAGTTCGGTGATGACAACAGCTCATACTCATCGGTCCGGGCCAGCAGGCCGACCAGTTCGAGGAACAGGCAGAACCGGGCCAGCCCATGCACCGTACCCATCCGCTCCATCAGCGCGGCGCCTTCAAGCGCGGTCCCGCCGTGGAAGACCATGCCGCGCAGCGACCGTTCCAGGAACGGCTCCAGTTCGCGCAATTCCGGCAGCATGTCAGCCGATCCTCGCAGCCGCTCGGCATCGAATTGCAGCACGATGTCGCGACCCTCGATCAACTCGCCTGGCTGCACCGCGGTGAC
Organism: Mesorhizobium sp. CO1-1-7; assembly: GCF_020164885.1. Lineage (NCBI taxonomy): Bacteria > Pseudomonadati > Pseudomonadota > Alphaproteobacteria > Hyphomicrobiales > Phyllobacteriaceae > Mesorhizobium > Mesorhizobium sp. CO1-1-7. The sequence goes on from NZ_JAIUHA010000012.1 coordinate 113,134, forward strand.
CCAGTCATGCGGCAGGCCACCACCGACGATGGTGAGGTAGCCCGGCCCGAACTCGCCAATATGATCGCCGACCAGGACCACGCCGGAGGATTTTCGCAGCAGGTGGATCTCGTATTCCGGGTGGAAGTTCCAGACATTGCGCTCCCAGGGATAGTCGTCCAGCCGCCACAGGAAACTGTCGCTCGCCTCGGTGACGATATGCTCGAAGGAAGGCGCCGTGCGCGGGATCGCGGCCGTGTTCTTTCTGCGTCTGAACGCCATCCTGCCTCCCGTAATTCGCCCGCTGCCGATGTTTTAATCCGTAGCAGCCCGGGCCGGCAAGGGAACGAGGCGACGCCTCCCGGCAATGGCGCTGGCTCAATCTGTTCTCGCGCCCCTCCCTTGCCTTCATGTCGCATTTCGTTCAAGAGACGGCGCAAACGCCGCGAAACCGAAGGTTTTGCCGTTTGCAATGCGGCTTCCGGCTCTTTGCCGACGCGCCGCAACCTTGAAAGAGCAGGACAATGTCCGCGATCGAAGCCGGCGCTCGCGCGCCGGAAAATCTTTGGCGTCAGGAAATCAGGGCGACGCTGGCGCTGGCCTGGCCGATGGTGCTGACCAATCTCGGCCAGACGGCGATGACCGCCACCGACGTCATGATGATGGGCCGCCTCGGCGCGGACACGCTGGCCAGCGGCGCGCTCGGCGCCAACCTGTATTTCATGCCGCTGATCTTCGGCCTCGGCCTGATGCTGGCGACCTCGCCGATGATCGCGACCGAGCTTGGCCGCCGCCGCTATTCCGTACGTGACCTGCGCCGCACCGTGCGCCAGGGCCTGTGGTTGGCGATCCTGATCTCGGTCCCGATCTGGCTCGTGCTGTGGCACGGCGAGGCCATCCTGCTGGCCATGGGCCAAGAGCCGGCGCTGGCGCGCCAGGCCGGCATTTACCTGCGCTGGCTGGAGTGGGCGGTGCTGCCCTTCTACGGCTACATCGTGCTGCGCTCGTTCATCTCGGCGCTGGAGCGGCCGGGCTGGGCGCTGCTCATCGTCTTCGTCGCCGTGGCCTTCAACGTGTTCGCCAACTGGGTGTTCATGTTCGGCAATCTCGGTGTTCCGGCCATGGGCATCGCCGGCTCGGGCCTTGCGACCTCGCTGTCCTCAACGCTGATGTTCGCCGGCATGGCTGTCGTGGTGATGTGGGAGAAAAAATTCCGGCGCTATCACCTGTTCGGCCGCTTCTGGCGATCCGACTGGCCGCGCTTCAAGGGCCTGCTGCGGCTCGGCCTGCCGATCGCCGGCATCCTTGCCTTCGAGGTGACGATCTTCAATGCCGCCGCCCTGCTGATGGGCCTGATCGACGCGGATTCGCTGGCCGCGCACGCCATCGCCATCCAGATCGCCTCGATTTCCTTCATGGTGCCGCTCGGCCTCAACCAAGCGGTGACGGTGCGGGTCGGGCTCGCCCACGGCGCCGGCAATCCCGAAGGTGTGTCGCGTGCCGGCTGGACCGCCTTCGTCATCGGCGTTTCTTTCATGGCGCTGATGGGGCTGGTGATGGTGCTTTGGCCGCATCTCCTGATCAGCGCCTTCATCGACCTTGGCAATCCCGCCAATGCCAGGGTGATCGCGCTAGCCGGTTCGTTCCTGGTTTTCGCCGCCCTGTTCCAGGTCTTCGACGGCGCGCAGGCGGTTGCCGCCGGCATGCTGCGCGGCCTGCACGACACCAAGGTCCCGATGATCTATGCCGCGATCGGCTATTGGGGCGTCGGCCTGCCGCTCGGCGTGCTGCTCGCCTTCCATTTCGGCTTCCACGGCGTCGGCATCTGGATCGGCCTGTCTTCGGGGCTGGCCGTGGTGGCAGCGCTGCTTCTTGCCCGCTGGCTGCGCCGCGACCGCATCGTGCCGTCAGGCGCGTTCGGACATTGAACCCGGTGGCCGGTTGCCAGCCTTCCGGCATGTCCTAACATTGCCGCCCATTAAAACGACGCCTTCAGACCGGACCACGGACGCCCGCTAAGAGAAGGCCCTGGCATAAGATATTGGACGGTTCCCAAGCGGCAAACGTTTCCACCAAGAGACAAATGACCGAGGAGAATTATCATGAAGGCAATTGTGGTGACGGACCAGGCTGCGGGAACGGCCGGGATGAAGCTGGTGGAGCGGCCTGAGCCGCAGCCAGCGATAAACGATGTCGTCGTTCAGGTTCATGCTTCGGGATTCGTCCCGACCGAGCTGGCATGGCCCTCGACCTGGACCGACCGCCGCGGCCTTGACCGAACACCGTCGATCCTTGGGCACGAGCTGGCCGGAGTTGTCATCGCACTCGGGTACGGCACAACGGGACTGTCGGTAGGTCAGAGAGTATTCGGCCTCGCCGACTGGCATCGCGACGGCACGCTCGCGGAGTATGTAGCCATGGAAGCACGCAACCTCGCGCCGCTGCCGGGCGACGTCGACTTCACGGTGGGCGCAAGCCTGCCGATCTCGGGTCTCACCGCGTGGCAGGGACTCTTCCAGCATGGCCGCCTTCAGGCGGGGCAGAGCGTCCTCGCGCACGGTGCGGCCGGCGCGGTCGGGTCGATGGTGACGCAACTTGCACGAGAGGCGGGCGCCTACGTCATCGGCACCGGACGCGCCGCCGACCGTCAGACGGTGCTCGACTTTGGCGCGAATGAGTTCGTCGACCTCGAGAACGACGCCCTCGAAGACGTGGGCGAAGTCGCTCTCGTGTTCGATGTGATCGGCGGGGAAATCGGGAAGCGGTCCGCCGGCCTGATTCGAGCCGGAGGAACACTGGTGTCCGTCGTCGGATCGACAGAGGCGCGGCCTGCCGACGGCCTGGCGGTTGACTTCGTTGTCGAGTCCGATCGTGCCCAGCTGAGCGAGATCGTCCAGCGGGTGCGGGACGGACGACTGCGGACGAACATCGGCAACGTTTCGACCCTCAACGATGCCGTCGCCGCCTTCAACCCTACCGGGCGACGCACTGGGAAGACGATCATCCGCGTTCGTCCGTGAGGATTTGGAAACGGCGAGGGGCAAGGGTCCTCTTCGGTCGAAAGCTGAGCATCCAACAGATCAAATGACCTTCAAGAGGCATTCGAACGCTAGGCACCGGGAGTTTCCGGCCGCCGTCGATGTTGGACAGCGCAACACGCCGTCGGACTCAGCGCACCGCAGCCCGCTTCTCGAGCCGTCGCGCATACTGCGTCAGCGGGAAGCACAGGGCGAAGAAGATCAGCGCCACCAGCCCATAGACCTTGAACGGTTCGAAGGTGGCGTTGTTGATGGCGTTTGAGGTTCGCACCAGCTCCTCGAAGCCGATGATCGAGGTCAGCGCGGTCGACTTGATCAGCTGCACCAGGAAACCGACCGTCGGCGCGCGGGTGATCGCGAACGCCTGCGGCAGGATGATCAGCCTGAGCTCCTGCAGATAGTGCAGGCCGAGGCTGGCGCCGGCATCCCATTGGCCCAATGGCAGCGCATCGACGCCAGAGCGCCAGATTTCGGCCAGATAGGCGCTGGCGAAGAAGGTGAGGCCGAGCACCGCCGCCGTCCACGGCTCGATGCGCAGGCCAAGCATCGGCAGGCCGAAGAACATCAGGAACAGCTGCATCAAGACCGGCGTCCCCTGAAACAAGGCGATGTAGCCGGAGGCAACGCGTCGGCTCCATTTATTCTTGGCGATCCTCAGGAACAGCACCGCCATTCCGACCACCGCGCCGCCGACGAAGGCGGCCAGTGACAAAAGCACCGTCCAGCGCGCGGCAAGCAGAAGGTTGCGCACAATGTCCCACAACGTGAACTCGATCATGACACGCCAGCTCCGAGCGCGCGGCGGCCGCCTGCAACCAGCAGCCGCCGCAAGGCCATCGACATCAAGAGATAGACCAGCGTGACGACGAAATACGTCTCGAAAGAACGGAAAGTGCGCGCCTGCAGCATGTCGGCCTCATAGGTCAGCTCGCGCACCGCGATCTGCGACACCACGGCTGATTCCAGCATCATGATGACGATCTGGCTGGTCAGCGCGGGATAGATGATCTTGAGCGCCTGCGGCAGCACGATCTTGATGAACACCTGGCGCGGCCTCAGCCCGAGCGCCAGGGCCGCTTCCGTCTGCCCGTGCGGCACCGCGTCAAGGCCGGCGCCGACGATCTCGATCGTGTAGGCGGCCATGTTGAGCGTCATCGCCAGCATGGCGGCCAGGATCGGATCGAGCCTGATGCCGAGGCTCGGCAGGCCGAAGAAGATGAAGAAGAGCTGCACCAGGAACGGCGTGTTGCGCATCACCTCGACATACCAGCCGATGGCCCGGCGCAGCAACGCGGGGCCGCTTCGCCGCCCGGCGGCACCGAGGATGCTGAGCAGCGTGCCCGCAAGCGTGGTGACGGCGATCAAAAGGATCGTCGTCGCCGCGCCGTGCGCGATGTCGGCCACGGCACCTGGAAGCCAGCCGAAGGCCACGGCAACTCAATCCTTGAGGTTGTCGGGATTGAGCGGCGTCTTCAGCCAGGCCTTCGAGCTTTCGTCAAGCTTGCCGTCGGCCAGCATCTTGGCAATGGCGTCGTTGACCGCCTTCTTGAGGGCATCCTCATGCTTGTTGAGGCCGATATGCGAAGGCGAGGTCAGAAGCTGAAACTTCTGCTCCGGCTTCAGCGCATCCTGCTTGGCCAGCACCTGCGCGCCGACATCGTTGCCGACGACCATCAATTGGGTCTGGCCTGAGATGAAGGCCTGGATCACTGAATTGTAGTTGTCGAAACGCTTGATGTCCGCCGAGGCCGGTGCTGCTTCGGTGAGCGAGGTGTCTTCCAGCGTGCCGCGATTGACGGCGATCGACTTGCCGCCGAGATCTTCCTTGCCTTTGACGGGCATTGCCGCCGGACCGATCACCGCGATGTAATAGGGCGCGTAAGCAGCGGCGAAGTCGATGACCTGCTCGCGCTCTTTCGAGTAGCCGACGCTCATCAGGATGTCGACGCGATGGTCGTTCAAATAGGGGATGCGGTTCTGGCCGGTGACGGCAACGGTGTTGAGCTTCACCTTGAGCGTGTCGGCGATGTACTGCGCCACATCCATGTCATAGCCCTTGAGGCTCATGTCGGCACTGGCCGAGGAGAAGGGCGGGAAGTCGGCGAAGACGCCGACATTAATGGTGCCGGCCTTGGTGATGTCGGCCAGCGCGTCGGCATTGGCGGCTTGCGTGGCGAAGCCGGCTAACCCCACGAGCAGAACGGCGGCGATGGATGATTTGCGGTGGATTGTCATTGTCATTCCCCTTCTGGAAGCTTTTGATTGTTTGGGTCGGCCGCCGGCTCCAGTGCGGCGGCCGCCTTTCTCTGTCAGGCCCCCTTGCCTGATACTGCCGGGCTGAACACCATCAGGCTCAGGATCTCGAACAGCACCTGCGCGCCGGCGTGCGCCGTGTTGGTGGTGGCGTCATATTGCGGCGCCACCTCGACGACATCGCCACCGACAATGTTGAGACCCTTGAGGCCGCGCAGCAGTTCGAGCACTTCGCGCGTCGTCAGCCCGCCGACTTCCGGCGTGCCGGTGCCCGGTGCGAAGGCGGGATCGACGCTGTCGATGTCGAAGGACACATAGGTCGGGCCGTCACCGACTATTCTGCGCGCCTTCTCGATGATGGCGGGAATGCCGAGACCGGTCACTTCCTCGGCATGGACCACGGTCATCCCGGACTCGTAGGTGAATTCCCACAGATATTCGGCCGAGCCGCGGATGCCGATCTGGATGGTGCGCGTCGGATCGAGCACGCCGTCCAGCACCGCGTTGCGGAACGGACCCCCATGGTGGAATTTGGTCAGGTCGAACAGGCCGCTGGTGTCGCAATGGGCGTCGATGTGAATCAGGCCGACCGGCGCCTTCTTGCCGACCGCCTTCAGGATCGGGTGGGTGATCGAATGGTCGCCGCCGACCGACAACGGGATGACCCCGGCGTCGACGATCTGGTTGATGCGCCGCTCGATATCCTCATGGCTGGTCTCCAGCCGGTAGCGGCTCTGGAACGGAACGTCGCCGATGTCGGCGACCCTGAGTTCATGCGTCGGCGCGCATTCCAGCACATGATTGTAGGGGCCGATGCGCTCGATCGCCCGCAAGGCGCGCGGCCCGAAGCGCGAGCCCGGCCGGTTGGTGACGCCGAGATCCATCGGCACGCCTGTTATCGCCACCTGCAGGTCGCCGAAGTCCGGATTGTCCGCTGCGATTTCGCGGTAGGGCGCGGCAAGGAAGGTCGGGATGCCGGAATAGGGCGCCAGCCGCGTGCCGCTCTTGGAAAAGATCTTGTCGGCGACCTTGCGAAATTTCGGGTCGAACATCTCGCCGCCATGGCTCTCGCCATATTTGCGACGCAGCGCATCGAGCTTGCCGCGATCGTATCCCATATCCGCTCCTCCTCGGCTGATGCAGTGGTGCCGGCGGTGACCTCGGGCGAACCGACCGTCATCCGGCCGGGCCGTTGTCCGGCTGGCAGTCTGCAGATTTCACGTCTTGATGTTGTTCCGGATCAAAGTGTCCGGCAGCCGCTTTGAAAAAGCAATTGATATTGTTAGGGTGTTTCCTGTGAGAAAATCTCACAATGAAGCCGAGCATCCATGGCCAAGCGCCTGCCACCTCTCAACCCGCTGCGCGCCTTCGAGGCCACGGCCCGCCATGCCTCGCTGACCAAGGCGGCGAGCGAACTGAATGTCACGCACGGCGCCATCAGCCATCAGATCAAGGCGCTGGAGCAATCGCTTGGCGTCAAGCTGTTCGAGCGCGTCGGCCAGCGGGTCAAGCTGACCCCGCACGGCGCCGAACTTTTGCCGGCGGTATCGGTCGCCTTCGACGGTATCGCCGCCGCCACCCAACGGCTGACGCGGCCGGCAAGCAGCGGCGCGCTGTCGGTGTCCTGCGTGCCTGCGTTGCTACTCTTGTGGATGACGCCGAGGCTGGGCAGCTTCACCGCGCAATATCCCGACATCCAGCTGAAGCTCATTCCCTCCAACGATCCCAGGGATATCCGGGCGCCGCATATCGATGTCTGCGTGCACTATGGCGATGGCAGCTGGACCGACTGCTGGATGCGCAAATGGTCTGGCCTGGAGCTGTTCCCGGTGGTCAGCCCGACGCTGATCAACAACCGGCCGATCCGCAATGTTCGCGACCTCGCCGAACATGTCTTGCTGCATGGCGACGATGGCCGCGAGTGGCACACCTGGCTGGCCGCCGCCGACGCGCTGGACCTGGAGCGCGGCCGGCGTCATCATCTCGGCGATGCACGCATGACGGCGGAAGCCGCCGTCCATGGCCACGGCGTGGCGCTGGGCGACTCGGTGACGGCAAGCGCCCTGCTGGCCAGGGGCATGCTGGTCGCGCCGTTCAGCCTGTCGGTGCCGGCGGTCGACGATTTCTATGTCGTTTGCCGCAACGAAATGCGGGGGACGCCGATCGTGCAGGTGTTCATCGACTGGCTGTTTGCCGAGAAGGCCGGGGATGACGGCCGCGCCGACGCCCCGGTTGCGGGCCGCCTCGTCACCCGCCGCAAACGTCCCGCGCTCAAGGTGATGGGCGGCAAACCCACATAGCCGCATGCAGGGCTTTCTTTTTGTCGGGCCAGCCTGAAAGCGGGCAGCGTTTTTGCCAATTCGATGCTATGAGGCCTGTCGCGATTGTGGGTGGCAGGCAGCGAAGGCGGCAGCAAGCATGGCAAAGACCGATATTGCGCGGCGTGTCTATAACCACACCTGGAAGCTCGACCCGATCGTGCGCAGCTTGCTCGACACCGATTTCTACAAGCTTTTGATGCTGCAGATGATCTGGGGCATGTACCCCAAGGTCGAAACCACCTTCTCGCTGATCAATCGGACGACTTCGGTCCGCCTCGCCGACGAGATCGATGAAGGCGAGCTGCGCGAACAGCTCGACCATGCCCGCACCTTGCGCTTCTCCAAGAAGGAAATGATCTGGCTGGCCGGCAACAATTTCTACGGCCGCAAGCAGATTTTCGAGCCGGAATTCCTCGCCTGGCTGGAAGGCTTCCGGCTGCCCGACTATGAGCTTTCCAAGCGTGACGGCCAGTACGAGCTCTCTTTCTCCGGCCCCTGGATGTACACCACGCTTTGGGAGATCCCCGCGCTCGCCATCATCAATGAATTGCGTTCGCGTGCCGCTCTGCGATCGTTCGGGCCTTTTACGCTCGACGTGCTCTATGCCCGCGCCAAGGCCAAGATGTGGGCCAAGACCGAACGGCTGAAGGCGCTGCCCGGCATCCGCATCTCGGATTTCGGTACCCGCCGGCGCCATTCCTTCCTGTGGCAGCGCTGGTGCGTCGAGGCGCTCAAGGAAGGCATCGGCGAAGCTTTCACCGGCACCTCCAACGTGCTGCTGGCCATGGACAATGATCTCGAAGCGTTGGGCACCAACGCGCATGAACTGCCGATGGTGTTCGCGGCTCTTGCCAATTCGGAAAAAGAGCTGAAGCAGTCGCCCTACAAGGTGTTGCAGGACTGGCAGCGCTACTATGGCGGCAACCTCTTGATCGTGCTGCCCGATGCTTTCGGCACCGCCTCGTTCCTGCGCGACGCGCCGGACTGGGTCGCCGACTGGACCGGCTTCCGCCCCGACAGCGCGCCGCCGATCGAAGGTGGCGAAAAAATCATCGACTGGTGGCGCGAGAAGGGCAAGGACCCCAGGCAGAAGCTGCTGATCTTCTCCGACGGGCTCGAGGTCGAGACCATCGAGGAGACCTACCGCCACTTCAAGGGCAAGGTGCGCATGTCCTTCGGCTGGGGCACCAACCTGACCAACGACTTCGAAGGCTGCGCGCCGACCGAGACCAACAGCCTCGACGCCATATCGTTGGTCTGCAAGGTCACCGAGGCCAATGGCCGGCCGGCGGTCAAGCTCTCCGACAACCCGGCCAAGGCGACCGGCGATCTCAAGGAGATCGAGCGGTATTTGAGGATTTTTGGGCAAAAGGATCGCGTGGAGCAACTGGTCAAGGTTTGAGGGTGGGCGGACCCTTGGGCAGTTCGAGTTTCGTCGTAGAACGCCTCCGTCTGCCGTTCGCCTTATGGTGCTCGGCCTTGTGGCTCGTCTCCCCCACTCTCGCCTTCGCCCACGCCTCCGACCGCGGCCACGTCCTGCTCCTTCCTACCGGCTATTATCTCGCCGGCGGCGCTTTCGCCGTGGCCGCCAGTTTCCTTGTCTTGGCATTGCTGCCGTCCGACACCCTCGACCGTTTCTGGCGCCGACGCCTGCCGCTATTCGCCTTCGGCGACAGCGTCCGCGCCGCCATCAGTTTGATCTCCTTTGCCGGTTTTGCAATTCTCCTCGCCGCCGGCTTCATAGGCAGCCGCGACCCGCTCTCCAACCCGCTGCCACTGGTGGTGTGGACGCTGCTATGGGCCGGCCTGACACTGCTGCAAGGCGTGTTCGGCGATCTCTGGTCGTGGCTCAACCCCTGGTACGGCCCGTGGCGGCTGCTGTCGCGGCTGACCGGCGGAAGCGATGACGGCGTCAGGCAACTTCCGCAATGGCTCGGCTGCTGGCCGGCTGTCATGCTGTTTTTTGCCTTCGCCTGGTTCGAACTCGTCTATCCCGCTCCCGACGATCCGGCGCGGCTGGCCTTCGCCGCCGGCCTCTACTGGCTGTTCACCTTGGTGGCGATGCTGGTGCTCGGCTACGACAGATGGGGTCGAAGCGGTGAATTCCTCGGCATCTTCTTTTCGGTGGTGGCGCGCTTCGCGCCGATCGAGCGCGGCGACAAAGGCCGACTTGCGCTGTGCTGGCCGGGCGCCAAACTGCTCCGGGCCCAGCCGCTGCCCGCCAGCGGCATCGCCTTCCTGCTGCTCGCTTTGTCCTCGGTCTCCTTCGACGGCCTGTCGAAGACCTTCTCCTGGCTCGGCCTGTTCGGCATCAATCCGCTCGAATTTCCGGGCCGCACGGCCGTGATCGGCAGCGGCACGCTTGGGCTCGTTATGACATTCGTGCTGCTCGCGGCGGTGTTCCTGCTTGCCGTCGTCCTCGGCCAGCGTCTTGCCCGCGGCGGCCAGCCTTTCGCCCAGGCAGCGGGCATGCTGGTGTGGTCGATCGTGCCGATCGCGCTCGCCTACCATGTCGCGCATTATCTGACGGCGCTGCTCGTCGACGGCCAATATGCGGTGGCCTCCCTGTCCGATCCCTTCGCGCTGGGCTGGAACCTGTTCGGCACCGCCGACATGCAGGTCGAGGCCGGCATCGTCGCCGGCGCGGCGTCGGCATGGTGGCTGTGGAATGTCCAGGCGGGCGCCATCATCCTTGGCCATGTGCTCGCTGTCCTCGTCGCGCACGGCTTTGCCTGGCGCCTGCATCCCCAGCCTGCCCGCGCCGCGCTCAGTCAGTTTCCGCTCACCGTGTTGATGATCGCCTACACCATTTTCGGTCTCTGGCTGCTTGCCACGCCGACAGTCGGATGAGACAAGCCATCTCCTGTGAGCCATGCCCCGACGGAAAGCTTGCTTGCCAGGCCAAGCCTTTGGTGATTTAGTTTGTACACATGCAATTTTGCATCCTCTTGCCGAGGATGTTCGAGCCGCCTTATCGTTGGTCAAAACACAAAAACAGGGGAACGAACGTGACTGACAAGAACGGATTTTTCGATCTCTCCAAAACCGCACTCACCCGCCGTACCACGCTGAAGGGCCTCGCCGCCGGCGCTGGCCTCGCCATGGCGCCCGGCTTCGTCCGCTACTCCCAGGCACAGAGTTCGGCGCCGATCAAGATCGGCTTCCAGTCGCACCGCACCGGCATTGGCGCCGCCTATGGCCGCTGGTACGAGAAGACGACCGCCGCCGCGATCAAGGCGATCAATGCCGCCGGCGGCATCAATGGCCGCCAGGTCGAGGTGATCATCGAGGATGACGGCACCGATCCCGGCCGCGGCGCCGAAGTGGTCGGCAAGTTCGCCACCCAGCACAAGACCGACATCGTCTTCGGTACGCTGTTCTCGCATGTCGTGATCGGCTCGGCGCCTGCCGCCGGCGAAAACAAGATGCCCTACTTCGTCGTCAGCGAAGGTCACCACGTCGCCTCGACCAAGCTCAACCGCTACGTCTTCCAGCCCGGCATCACCGACGTGAAGAGCCAGATCCAGTCGATGGCGCCATGGATCGCGGCCAATGCCGGCAAGAAGGTGACGCAGATATTCCCCGATTTCGCCTTCGGCTACGACCATCGCGACTACCTGCCGCCGGCGCTGAAGGCGCAAGGCGCCGAGGTGATCGCGCAGATCGCCATTCCACCGACGGAATCGTCCTTCACCAAGTACTTCCCGCAGATCCCGGCCGAGACCGAGGTGATCTACCACGTCATGGTCGGCCCGGCGGTGCTCACCTTCGTCAAGGAACTCGGCGAGTTCTACGGTTCTAACCGGCCGCAACTCTTCGGCTTCATCGATTCGCTGGAAGCCGTGGACATCAACAGTCCCGGCCTCGAATTCCTCGACGGCAGCCATTTCTGGGAAGGCTCGCCGCGCTACGCCCAGCCCGACGACACCGAAGCGCAGAAGGCCTATCGGGCCGCTGTCGGCATCGACGACAATGGCGCCGCCGTCGGCGACGCCAAGGATGTCTCCACCGCCGCGCACATGTTCGGCTGCTGGGAAACGCTCTACGTCGTCAAGAAGGCGATGGAAGACGCCGGCTACAAAGGGCCGGAAGACCGCGCCAAGCTGGTCGAGGCGACCGAGGCGCTGAAGGAATTCGCCGAAGGCCCGGAGCATCCGCAGGGGCCAAAAACCTTCAATGGCAAGATCCACCAGTGCTTTGGCATCCAGAACATCTCCAAGGTCGAGGGCGGCAAGCTGAAGGTCGTACACAAGACCAAGATCGAGGACGGGCTTTACGAGGCCGAAGGGGATTACACGACGCAGGCGCTGTGAGCTCATTCCAGCAGCCAACGTGAGCGCCAAGGCACCCCCCTCTGTCCTGCCGGACATCTCCCCCGCAAGGGGGGAGATCGGCAGTTCGTATGGCAGCGCCCATCTGCCCGCGTTGATGATTGGCGAAACCAGCGAGGACATCCAATCTCCCCCCTTGCGGGGGAGATGCCCGGCAGGGCAGAGGGGGGTGCCTCGCGCATCCGTTGGTGCATAACAAATGCACTTCGGACCCCACCTTCTCCTCGCAACCCTTGAAGGCCTCGTCACCTCGGCCGTGCTGGCGTTGACGGCGCTGGGTCTGTCGCTGGTGTTCGGCGTCATGCGTGTCGTCAACGTCGCCCATGGCGAGTTCTTCATGCTGGGCGCCGTGCTTGCCTGGGCGATCACATCGGCAATTGGCGGCCATCCGGCTCTTGGCTTCCTGGCGGCGCTGGTGATCGCGCCGCTGATCGTCGGCGCCATCGCGCTGGTCGCCGAACGGCTGGTGCTGCGCCGGCTCAACTACAACCCGGAAGCCACCATTGTCGCCACCATCGGCATGCTCTACATCATCCAGCAGCTGGCGCTGACCTTCTATGGCCCCGAAGCGCGGCCCGTGGAGCCGCCGTTCAGCTATCGCATCCTTCTGCCGTGGTTCGGCTATTCCGGCTACAAGCTGTCGATCATCGCCGCATCCGCTCTTCTGCTGATCGCGACATGGCTGGTGCTGACGCGCACCAGGATCGGCCTCGTCATGCGTGCCACGCAGTATGACAGCGAGACGGCGCAGGCCTTCGGCATCCCGGTCGGCCGCGTCTATGGCGGCGTTTTCGCGCTCGGCGCCATGCTGGCGGCGATCGCCGCGGTGCTGATCGTGCCGATCAGCCAGGCGCACTATCTGATGGGGCAGGATCCGCTGCTCTTGTCCTTCATCGTCGTCATCATCGGCGGCCTCGGCTCGTTGCGCGGCACGGTCGTCGCCGCCGTGCTGATCGGCCTCTCCGACGGCATCATTTCGATGTTCTTCTCGCCGACGCTGGCCAAGATCATCGCCACGCTGCTGGTCGCCATGGTGCTGGTGTTCCGGCCGCAAGGCCTGTTCGGGACGGCATCGCGATGAGCGAAGCTTCGCCGGCAAAGGCCTATGCGCTGCATCTCGGCGTGATTGCCCTGCTCTTCATGCTGAGCTTCCTCTTGCCGGACTATTACCACGGCCTGCTCGCCCGCATCATGGTGCTGGCAGTCTTCGCCATGGGCTACAACATGCTGTTCGGCTATGTCGGCCTGCTCAGCCTTGGCCATGCGATGTTCTTCGGCGCCGGGCTTTACGGCGCCGGCCTTGCCGTCATCCAGCTCGGCTGGAGCGTGCCTCTGGCGTTCCTCGCCGGCATTGCCTGCGGCGCGGCGTTGGCGCTGGTGATCGGCCTCCTGGCGCTGCGCACCACGGGCGTGGCCTTCATGATCGTCACCATGATGTTCGCGCAGGTGTTTTATCTGGCCATCCTCTATTTCGCGGCCTGGACCGGCGGCGATCAGGGTCAGGTCGTGCCGCAGCCGGCGCGTGTCCTCAATCTCGGCGCCACCTCGCTCGATCTCACCAACCCGACCGTACGCTACATGACGGCGCTCGGCTTGTTTTCGCTCGTGCTGCTGATCACGCTTGCCGTCGTCCGGTCCAGATACGGTCGCGTGCTGATCGCGATCCGGGAGAATGAGGAACGCACGAAGATGCTGGGCTACGACACCTTCTCCAACAAGCTTGCCGCCATTATCGTCTCCGGCACGATCTGCGCGGCGTCCGGCGCCGCCTACGCGCTGCTGTTCGGCTATGTCGGGTCGAGTTTCGCCTCGGTACAGTATTCGATCCTGCCGCTGCTGTGGGTGCTGCTCGGCGGTGCGGCCACAACGCTTGGACCACTGATCGGCACGCTGTTCATGTACTATGTCATCGACGTCACCAGCGGCTACACGTCGGCCTACCTGCTGATCGTCGGCATGGCACTCATTCTGCTGGTGCTGTTTTTCCCGAAAGGCATTCTCGGCACCATCCGCCGGCGCTGGCTTGGATGGCTGCCATGACGCCGCTGCTGACCACCAAGGGCCTGTCGCGCAGCTTCGGCGGCCTGCGTGCGGTCGACAATGTCGACTTCACCCTGATGCCGGGCGAGATCCGCGCCGTCATCGGTCCGAACGGCGCCGGCAAGACAACCTTCGTCAGTCTGATCAGCGGCCGCATCCAGCCATCTTCGGGAGCGATCGTCTTCGACGGTGCCGACATCACCGGCCTGCCGACCTATGCCAGGGTCCGCAGGGGCATCGCCTACACCTTCCAGATCACCAGCGTCTTTGCCAATCTCAGCGTCTATGACAATGTCGCGCTGCCGGTGCAGCTCACGCTCGGCGATCGCCGCTCGAAGGCTGAGCTGCGTGCCGGCGTCATCTCGGCGCTTGAACGTACAGGGCTGGCCGACCGCATCGATATGCCGGCTGGGCAGTTGTCCTACGGCCATCAACGATTGCTCGAAGTGGCGATGGGCCTGGCGCTGAAACCGCGCCTGCTGATCCTCGACGAGCCGACGCAAGGTCTGGCCGACAGCGAGATCGACAACTTCATCGAACTCGTGCGCGACATCGCCAAGAGCGCCACCGTGCTGCTGATCGAGCACAACATGCCGGTCGTGATGCAGCTTGCCGATCGCATCACCGTCTTCAACGCCGGCAGGATCCTGGCCGAGGGCACGCCCGAGGCGATCCGCGAGAACGCTGCGGTTCAGGAAGCCTATCTGGGAACGGCGCCATGACGGAGGCGAGCACGGTCGAAGCGCTGACGATTTCCGGGCTCGATTGCTTCTATGGCGAGGTCCAGGTGCTCTATGGGCTCGACCTGGTGCTGAACAAGGGCGAGGTGCTGTGCCTGTTCGGCCGCAACGGCGCCGGCAAGACGACGACGCTGAAGGCGATCATGGGCCTGGTTCCCGCGCGTGCCGGCTCGATCAGGCTCGCAGGGCAGGAATTGACCGGCCTGCCGGCCCATGAAGTGCCGAAGGCCGGTGTCGCCTACGTGCCGCAGGGCAGGCGCCTGTTCGCCGAGATGACGGTGGCCGAAAACATCGAGATCGGACTGATGGCGCGCGGCAAGGGCAAGGCGACGCGCGAGAACGTTCTCGACCTCTTCCCGCTGCTGCGCCAGCGGCTACGGCAGCGCTCGGGCACCTTGTCCGGCGGCGAGCAGCAGATGCTGGCCATGGCGCGCGCGCTTTGCCTCGAGCCGCAGGTGCTGTTGCTCGACGAGCCGACCGAAGGGTTGATGCCGTCGATGATCGCCAGGATTCGCGAGACGGTGTCGAAGCTGCGCGAGATGGATGTCTCCACCATCCTGGTCGAGCAGCGGGTCGATGCCGTGCTGTCGGTCGCCGATCGTGTTTGCTTCATCGAAAACGGCCGCAACCGCGAGACGGTCGGTGTCGAGGCCCTGCGCGTCGACCCCTCGGCGGTCCGGCGCTATGTCGGCGTGGGTTGATCAACCGAAAAACAGAAAACCCGCGACCAAGAAGGTCGGGACCAGCACCAGCCCGGACCACAGCATGTACCCAAAGAAGCCCGGCATCTTGACGCCGCGATGCCTGGCAATGGCATAGACCATGAAGTTGGGTGCGTTGCCGATATAGGTGTTGGCGCCCATGAACACGGCGCCGGCCGAGATCGCGGCAAGCGTCGAGGCGAACTCCGTCATCAGGTGGCGAGGATCGCCGCCCGCCAGCTCGAAAAACACCAGATAGGTCGGTGCATTGTCGAGGAAGGACGACAATGCACCGGTCAGCCAGAAATAGGCGAGGTCGTTGGGCGTGCCTTGCGCCGAGGTGACGAGCGCGACCAGCGGCGCCAGCGCACCGTTGTGGCCGGCCCTCAAAATGGCGACGACCGGGACGATGCAGATGAAGATGCCGGCGAACAGTTTGGCCACTTCCGCGATCGGACCCCAGTTGAAGCCGTTCGCCTCGCGGTGGCTCTTGTAGGAGAGCGGAAGCGATAGCAGGGCCAGCGCGAGGATGATCGCGTCGCGGACCAGGTTCTGCAGTTCGAGACCGACGCCGAACACGGAAAAACTCACGCCCGGCTTCCACGCCGCCGACAGCAGGATGGCCCCGATCACGCCGGCCAGCAGCGGGAGGTTGGCCAGGCCGCGCAGGCGCACCGTCGTATCGGGTGTCGGATCCTTGATCTTCGGTGCGCCGGCCTCGCGCCGGTGCAGGATGAGGTCGATCGCCAGGAACGCCGCCAGCACGACGACGCCAACGAACAGCGTCTCCCGGTAGAGGTTGGTGGTCGTCCAGAAGAAATCGACGCCGCGCAGGAAGCCAACGAACAGCGGGGGGTCGCCGAGCGGCGTCAGCGAACCGCCAATGTTGGACACCAGGAAAATGAAGAAGATGACGACATGGGCATTGAAAGGCCTGTTGTCGTTGGCGCGCAGGATCGGCCTGATCAGGATCATCGAGGCGCCCGTCGTTCCGATCACCGAGGCCAGCAGCGCCCCGACGATCAGCAGCCCGGCATTGACCAGCGGCGTGCCGTGGATGTTGCCGGCAAGCAGGATGCCGCCTGAAATCGTGTAGAGCGCAAACAGCAGGACAATGAACGACATGTATTCGGTGAGCAGCGCGTGCAGCACCGCCTCGGTTGCCGCGGGAGTACCGAAGGCAATCGCGAGCGGCACGATCACCAGCGCCGCCCACAAGGCCGCGATCTTGCCGTAGTGGTGTTCCCAGACATGGTGGAACAGCAGCGGACCGGTCGCGATCGACAACAGCAGCCCGGCAAAAGGCAGCGCCCACCACAGCGACATCGCGCCGCCAGGCAGGCCGTGCTCTTCGGCCGCGAAGGCCTGGGCTGGCAACAGCATCGCGACGATGAGCGCGCCGCCCGCCCCGGTCGCTATCGGCAAGTATCCCCTTCTACCCCCCACGAGTCAGCCCGAAGTGCGATCTTCGAGCGTCACGCCGGCATCGCGCATCTTCGCCAGCATTGTCTCGAGCGATCCGTTGAGATCGATGCCACGGCAGGCATCGAGCCTGACCGTGGTTCTAAACCCTTGTTTGACCGCGTCCAGCGCCGAGAAGGCGACGCAGAAATCGGTCGCCAGGCCGACCAGGGTCAGTGTGTCGATGCCGCGCTCCCGCAGATAGCCGGCGAGCCCCGTGGGCGTCGCATGATCATTCTCGAAGAAGGCGGAATAGCTGTCGATGGCCGGGCGAAAGCCTTTGCGGATGACGAGTTCGGCCTTGGTCCAGGCAAGTCCGGAATGGAAATCCGAGCCGAGACTGCCCTGGATGCAATGGTCCGGCCAAAGCGTCTGCTGACCATAGGGCATCTCGATCGTCGAATAGGGCTGCGACCCAGGATGGCTGGAGGCGAAGCTGGAATGGCCGGCGGGGTGCCAGTCCTGTGTCAGCACGACATGGTCTGTTCGCCGGACCATGTCATTGACCAGCGGCACGATCTCGTCCCCGCCGGCAACGGCCAGCGCGCCGCCCGGGCAAAAGTCGTTCTGCAGGTCGATGACAACGAGCGCTTCGGCCATGGGCTTCCTTCCTGTCAGGCTGGGGTCGGGCTCCGAACGAGGCACCCGGCGAAAGAAAAAGCCGCTGGCGCGACTGGAGGAGAAACTTGACCAGATGGCGGTCCGCGTCAACCTCCAGCGGCATAACAAATGCGTGGCGATGCCAGCCGGACGGATGCCGGCGCAAACTCTGGCTTTGACAATTTCCGCCGTCTTGATATCATTTGCATACGAATGAATTTGCCGGTCAAAGCCGGTAAAGACTTTCCCTAGGCAAGTGCCTCGGGAGGGCCAGTTTCGGGCAAAGCCCATTTTATCGGGAAGCCCCACCTTATTGGGAAGGCCCACCTTATTGGGAAGGAAAGCGTGATCCGTTACGCGAAACCCACCACGGTCGACGAGGCGCTCGCGCTGCTTGGCGGGGGCGCTTGGCGTATCCTTGCCGGCGGTACGGATTTCTATCCGGCGCAGGGCAGCAAACCGTTTCGTGACAATGTCCTCGACATCAACGGCCTGACAGCGCTGCGCGGTATCGCCGAGACCGGCAGCCACTGGATCATCGGCGCGCGCACGACATGGACCGACATCATCCGCCATCCGTTGCCGCCGGCCTTTGATGCGCTGAAACAGGCCGCGCGGGAAGTGGGTTCACCACAAATCCAGAACGTCGCCTCGGTCGCCGGCAATCTCTGCAACGCCTCGCCGGCCGCCGACGGTGTGCCGGGGCTGCTGGTCCTTGATGCCGAGGTCGAGCTGCGCTCGGCGACGGCGACGCGCCATCTGCCCTTGTCGGCGTTCATCCTCGGCAACCGCCGTACGGCCTTGCGGCCTGGCGAGATGCTGACGGCCATCCACGTGCCGAAGCCCGCCGGCACATCGGCCTTCGTCAAGCTCGGGGCGCGGCGCTATCTCGTTATTTCCATTGCCATGGTGGCGGTGCGTCTGGTTGCCGAGAATGGCACCGTCGCGCAGGCGGCCGTCGCCGTCGGCTCGTGTTCCGCCGTGGCGAGGCGGCTTGCCGGTGTCGAGGCGGCGCTGCGCGGGCTTCCCCTGGACGCCGGGCTTGTTGCCGCGGTCAGGTCTGCGCCGATGGCTGAGCTGCAGCCGATCGCCGACGTGCGCGGCAGCGCCGAATACAGGCTCGACGCGGTGCGCGAAATCGTTGCGCGCGCCGCCCTTGAGGCCGCGGGCAAGCCTACGGACGACAAGGTGGCCGCATGAGCATGGAACGCGCCGATATCGCCTTCGCGGTCAATGGCGCCGCCGTCTCGGTCAACGTGCCGCCGCTGCGCCGGCTGTCCTCGGTGCTACGTGACGAATTGCGGCTGACCGGAACAAAGGTCGGCTGCGACGCCGGCGACTGCGGCGCCTGCACGGTGCTGGTCGACGGCGCTCCCGTCTGCGCCTGCCTGATGTCGGCGGCCTCTGCTTCCGGCACTATGGTGACGACGGTCGAGGGCCTCGCCAATGGGCGCCTGTCGGCGCTGCAAGCCTCGTTCCTGGCGCATGGCGCCGCGCAATGCGGCATCTGCACGCCGGCGCTGCTGGTCGCGGCGTCAGCGCTGCTGGACACGAAACCCAGGCCGACCGAGACCGAGGTGCAGGATGCGTTGGGCGGCATCCTCTGCCGCTGCACCGGCTACCGCAAGATCATCACCGCGGTGATGGAGGCTTCCCTCCAGACCGCGAGCCTGGACTTCCGTCTGCCTCGGTCCGGCCACGCCATCGGCGCGTCGCCGGTCAGGCTCGACGGTGTGCCAAAGGTGACCGGTGCCGAGAAATTCGGCGGCGATTCCTTTCCGGCCGAAGCGCTTGCGGTGCTGGTAATCCGCTCGCCGCATCATCATGCCGGCTTCGCCTTCGGCGACATCGATGGCTGGGCAAGCAGCCATTCCGGTATCACGGGCGTTTTCACGGCAGCCGATATCCCGGGAAAAAACTGTTTCGGCGTTATCGGCCCGTTCGCCGACCAGCCGGCGTTGGCCGAGGGCTTTGCCCGGCTTCGCGGCGAGGCTGTCGCGCTGGTCGCCGGCGAGCGCGAGGCGATCCTAGATCTCGATCTGTCGGATTTCCCTGTCCGCTGGATCGAACTGCCGCATGTTCTCCAGCCCGGCGATGCGCAGGCCGAAGGTGCGGCGCTGATCCATGAAAACCGCCCGGCCAATTTGCTGACCAAGGGCTTCGTCGAACGCGGCGATCCCGAGTCGGCACTTGCCGATGCGGCGTTCACCGCGAGCGATGCGATCGACACCTCCTATGTCGAGCACGCCTATATCGAGCCGGAAGCCGGCTATGCATATCTCGACGGCGACACGCTCGTCGTCGTCGCCTGTACGCAGGCGCCTTACATGGATCGTGACGACACGGCGAAAGTGCTCGGCCTTGCCGTCGACAAGGTGCGCATCGTGCCGACCGCGACCGGCGGTGGCTTTGGCTCCAAGCTCGACGTTTCCCTGCAGCCGCTGATCGGCCTTGTCGCGCTGAAGACCGGGCGGCCAGCGGCCCTCGCCTACACCCGCAACGAATCCATGATGTCGACCACCAAGCGCCATCCGGCGCGGATGAAGGCCTCCGTCGGCGCGGATGCCGAGGGCCATGTCACCGGTATGATCTTCGAAGGCGATTTCAACACCGGCGCCTATGCGAGCTGGGGGCCGACGGTCGCCAACCGCGTGCCGGTGCATGCCTCCGGTCCTTATTTCACGCCGAATTACCGCGCCGAGGGCCGCGCCATCCACACAAATGGGCCGATTGCCGGCGCCTTCCGTGGCTTCGGTGTGCCTCAGGCGACGATCATGCAAGAGACGCTCTATGACGAGCTCGCCGGCAAACTCGGTATCGATCGGCTCGATTTCCGGCTGAAGAACTGCCTTCGGAACGGATCCGAAACGGTTACCGGGCAGGTCCTGGAGTCCGGAGTCGGCATCGCCGAATGCCTCGAAGCGTTGCGACCGCATTGGGCGCGGGCGACAGCCGATGCCGACGCTTTTAACAGCGCCAACCTGGACAGGAAACGCGGCGTCGGCATCGCTTCGTGCTGGTATGGCTGCGGCAACACCTCGCTACCCAATCCGTCGACCATCCGGGTCGGCATCGCGGCTGACGGCGCGGTCATCCTGCATCAGGGCGCGGT
Source organism: Mesorhizobium sp. CO1-1-7 (assembly GCF_020164885.1). Classification (NCBI taxonomy): domain Bacteria; kingdom Pseudomonadati; phylum Pseudomonadota; class Alphaproteobacteria; order Hyphomicrobiales; family Phyllobacteriaceae; genus Mesorhizobium; species Mesorhizobium sp. CO1-1-7. The sequence continues at coordinate 133,710 of NZ_JAIUHA010000012.1, forward strand.
CGATATCGGCCAAGGGTCCAACACCGTCATCACGCAGATCTGCGCCGACGCGCTCGGCCTGCCGCTGGAAAAATTCCGGCTGAAGAGCGCCGATACGGCGATCAGTCCCGACGCAGGGAAGACCTCGGCCTCGCGCCAGACCTTCGTCACCGGCAAGGCGGCCGAGAAGGCGGGACGCGCCCTGCGCGAGAAGATCCTGCGCTTTGCCAATGTCTCGGACAAGGCTTCGCTTGAACTGGATGGCCCGGCGATCGTCATCCGCGAAGGCGAGGCGACACGAAGCATCGATCTTGCCGCGCTCGGCGTGGATACGGACGGCTTGGTCTTCCGTGCCGAGGAGACCTACGACCCGCCGACGCTGCCGCTCGATGCCAAGGGCCAGGGCAAACCCTATGCGGTCTATGGCTATGGCGCGCAGATCGCCGAACTTGAGGTCGACCTCAGGCTCGGCACGGTCAGGCTGGTCAGGATCATCGCCGCGCATGACGTCGGCAAGGCGATCAACCCGCTGCTGGTCGAGGGCCAGATCGAGGGCGGTATCGCGCAAGGCATCGGCATGGCACTGATGGAAGAATACATCCCCGGCCGCACCGAGAATTTGCATGACTATCTCATCCCGACCATCGGCGACGTGCCGCCGATCGAGACCATCCTTGTCGAGGTGCCCGATCCCGAAGGGCCGTTCGGCGCCAAGGGCCTGGGCGAGCACGTGCTGATCCCGACGGCGCCGGCGATCCTCAATGCCATTCGCCACGCCACCGGCGTGCTGGTCACCAAAGTGCCGGCAACGCCAAGCCGCATCCTGGCAGCCATCCGCGAGAAGGAGGCACGCGCATGAGCGAGCTTGCCGAGCGTTTCGAAACCCATGATCCCGGCGAAAAGCTGGTGGCGGAAAAGATCCGCTGCGACGCCTGTCCCGTCATGTGCTACATCGCTGACGGACGCACCGGCGCCTGCGACCGCTATGGCAATATCGCGGGCCGCATCGTGCGCATGGACCCGCTGACCATCCTCGACCATGCGGCCGAGACCGGGGCCGCCATTGTCCCCTTTGTCGCCGAGGGCGAGCAGTGGAATGGCGAACTCATCAACACCGGCCGCCGCTTCGTCACCGCAATCGGCGCCGGCACAACCTATCCCGACTACAAGCCCGCTCCCTTCATCGTCAGCCAGGAAGTGGAAGGCGTCGATCTCGTCACCGTGGTGACCGAAGGCATCTTCTCCTATTGCGGCGTCAAGGTGAAGATCGATACCGACCGTCATATCGGACCCGAAACAGCTGTTGTGCGGGCTGAGGGCGAAGCCATCGGCCATGTCACGACGGGAGAATATGGCTCGCAGATGCTGTCGCTGGGCGGCGTGCATCATCTGACCGGCGGCTCCAAGGCGGAAGGCCGCGCCACCTGCGATGCGCTGCTCAACCTGTGCAACCGCAAACCGGTGGAACTCACCATCGACGGCGGCGCCACGGTCATTGTCGAAGCCGGCAAACCACCCGTCATCGACGGCAAGCAGGAACATCGCATGCGCGTCGGCTGCGGCTCGGCCACCATCGGCATGTTCGCCACGCAATGGCGCGGGCTGGTCGACGAGGTGGTGGTGGTCGACGACCACATTACCGGCGTCGTTTCCGAACACCAGGCCGGCAAGGTGCTGGGCTGGCAGGATACCGGGATCAAGATCGTCGGCCGCCGCTCGACACCGGGCCGCTATTTCAAGGTCTCCGAGCCCGGCCTCGGCTGGGGAGGCACCAGCATTTCAGATCCGCTGTCGATCCTCGGCGAATGGAACGCCAAGAAGGGCGCGCGGCCGGGCCTGTCGCTGCTGATGGTTTCGACCACCGGCGAGCAGTTCGCCTATTACGAGCTCGACGACGACTTGAAACCGGTCGAAAAACCGTTTCCGGAGCGGCTGCGAAAATCGGTCCACCTGATCGAGGACAATTGCGAGCCGGCTTTGTGCACCGTGCTGTTCATCGGCGGCGCCGGCGGCTCACTGCGTGCCGGCGTCACCGAAAACCCGGTCAATCTCACCCGTTCCGTGCAAGGCCTGAAAACCTACGTCACCGTCGGCGGCGCGCCGGTCTATGTCTGGCCGGGTGGCGGCATCACGCTGATGGTCGATGTCACCAGGGTTCCGCCAGGCGCCTTCGGCTATGTGCCGACGCCGGCGCTCGTGGCGCCGATCGAGTTCACGCTGCGCCGCGACGACTATGTCAGGCTTGGCGGCTACGAGGCCGAAATCCGCAGCGTCGCGGATATTGTCGCCAAGGGCGGGGAGTACCTCAATCCCCGGCGCGGCACGGGTGCCCTGGCCAGCAATCCATGGCCGCCGCTGGCGCAGTTGCGCCGCGCGGGCTCGGATGGGGCCGGCTGATGGAGGGCCCGCAAGCGCATTGGCTGCAGGATGGCAAGCGGCTGCATCTCAACCATGGGCCGATCGACCTGATCGTCGAGGCCTTTGGCGAGGCTGACGAGTGTCGCGCCGCCTATGCCCAAGCCGTCGCGCGCTTCCAGACGATCCTGATCGAGTTGGTCGAGGAGCTTCCCGAACTGCGCCTCCCGGCATTTTTCTTGGCGCCGCGAACCTTCACCGGCCCGACGGCGCGCCGCATGGAAGCAGCCGTCATGCCCCTGGCGGAATGCTTCATCACGCCGATGGCCGCCGTCGCCGGATCGGTAGCCGACGAAATGCTTGCCGCGTTGCTTGCCGGCCGCAAGCTCGACCGCGCCTATGTCAACAATGGCGGCGACAGTGCCCTTCATCTCGACAAGGCCACGTCGATTGGCTTGGCGGTCGCCGGGACCGGCAACGGCATGGCCGACCGGATCACGATCCGCGCGCAAGATGGGGTGCGTGGTGTCGCAACCAGCGGCTGGCGTGGCCGCTCCTTCTCGCTTGGCATTGCCGATGCCGTCACCGTGCTCGCGCGCACCGGCGCCGAGGCAGATGCGGCGGCGACGCTTATCGCCAACGCCGTCGACCTGCCCGGCAATCCCGCCATCAGGCGCACTCCCGCAAGCGACCTGTCGCCCGACAGCGATCTTGGCGCACGGCTGGTGACACAAGGCGTCGGCACGCTTGCCTCTGGCGAGGTGGCGCGGGCGCTGGACAATGGCCTCGCCGTCGCCGAAGATTTTCGGCGGCGCGGCCTGATTGCCGCATCGGCGCTGTTTCTTGGTGGGGAGGCCCGTATCAGCGGCTCCGTTGCACTCGGCCCGCCCAACAAGCATGAACCGGAGGAAGTTGCCCATGCCTGAGTTTCCGATCCGCAAGATCGCGGTGCTGAGCGAAGAGATTTTTCACGACGGCGGACCGGTCGCGGCGGTGCCGCGCCGGCGTGCCGCCGCCATGGCGGTGGTCAAGAACCCTTTCGCCGGGCGCTATGTCGAGGAGCTGCAGAGCGCCATGGACGATCTGAAGCCGCTCGGCCTGCTGCTTGCCGACCGGCTGATCGCGGCGCTCGGCGGCGACGTGAAACAGATCGACGGCTACGGCAAGGGCGCCATTGTCGGCAGCTCCGGCGAGCTGGAACACGGCGCGCTATGGCATGTACCCGGCGGTTACGCGATGCGCGAGCGGCTGGGCGATGCCAAGGCGATCGTGCCCTCGGCCAAGAAGGTCGGCGCTTTCGGATCAAAGCTCGACGTACCGCTCGGCCACATCAACGCCGCCTATGTGCGCAGCCATTTCGACGCCATGGAGGTCGGCATCAGCGACGGCCCGCGTCCTGACGAGATCCTGTTCTGCCTCGCCATGACCTGCGGCCCGCGCGTCCACAACCGCATGGGTGGCCTCGCTGCGGATGACATAAAAGCCTGGGACGGGCTGCGGTGAGCGGCGAGGACAACCTGCTCAAGCTGGTCGAGACCGAAGAGGCCGACGATCACGACTACCTCCTGCAGGAACAGGTCGGCTTCATCCTGCGCAAGGCGCACCAGCGCCATGTCTCGATCTTCGCCGCCCGTATCGCCGATCTGACGCCGCCGCAATTCGCCGCACTGGCCAAGCTGCGCGATGTCGGCGAGACCTCGCAGAACCAGCTTGGCACGTTGATCGCCATGGATGCCGCGACGGTGAAGGGCGTCATCGACCGGCTGAAGGCGCGTGGCCTGGTCGAGCTGTCCCGGCATGAGGTCGACAAAAGGCGGCTGCTGGTCAATCTGACGGCCGAGGGTCGCGACGCGATCGAGCGGCTGATCCCGCTTGCCCGGGAAATCACACAGGAAACGCTGGCGCCGCTCACGAACAAGGAAATCGCCACCTTCATGAAGCTGCTGGCGAAGCTGGCGTAGAGCGGCGGCGGCGAAGTCCTTTCCTCTCCCCCGATCGACGGGGGAGAGGAAGGTGCCAAGCTGTCCCTCGGACGAAGAACCTGGACCTTGGGCCGGCGCTTATCTCCTGCGAAAACTCACAGGCCGTTGTCCTTCAGCACTTGGGCGGCGTTTTCCTTGGTGATCTTCTGCGTCGGCAAGGTGATGGTCTTTTCCACCTTCTCGCCGTTGAGGAACTTGATCGCCTGGCGCAAGCCTTCCGCGCCTGGGGTGACATAGGTGAAGGTCGCCGTCAGCTCGCCCTTGTTCACCATCTGCACGCCTTCGTTGGGCAGGCCGTCGATGCCGATGAACTTGATGTCCTTCTCGCGGCCGACATCCTTGGCGGCCAGATAGGCGCCGTAGGCCATCGGGTCGTTGTGGCCGTAGACGAGATCGATCTTCTCGTTGGTCTTCAGCGCGTTGGCCATCAGATTGTAGGCCTGGTCCTGCTTCCAGTCACCCGACTGCTGGTCGAGCAAATATTTGATGCCCGGCTCCTTGTCGGTGAATTCATGGAAGCCGTCATGGCGGTCATGCGCCGGCTGGGTGCCCATGCCGCCCCAGATCTCGACGACATTGCCCGCTGCCTTGCCCTTGCCGCCGAGCAGTTCGACGGCGTATTCGCCGGCCGCGCGGCCGATCAGCTTGTTGTCGCCGCCGACGAACTGCGTGTAGTCCTTGGTGTCGACATTGCGGTCGAGCACGAAGACCGGGATCTTGGCGTCGATCGCCTGCTGCACGACGCCGGTCAGGCCGGCGGATTCTTTCGGCGAGACCAGCAGCGCGTCGACTTCCTGGCGGATCAGGTTCTCGACGTCGGCGACCTGTTTCTCCGTCTTGTCCTCGCCGTCGGTGATGATCAGCTCGACCTCCGGATGCTTGGCGGCCTCGGCAATGATGTCCTTGTTGAACTGGGCGCGCCAGGGCTCGATGGTGGTCACCTGCGAAAAGCCGATCTTCCACTTCTTGTCCTGGGCGAAGGCATGGCCGGTGGAGAGCAGTGCCGTGGTGGTCAGCAGTGCCGCGCCGAGTGCGGCAAGCTTCAGCATGTCACGTCGTTTCATTTCTTGTTTCCTCCGAGATTGAGAGACGGTGTCTCTTGCGACGGCCGTTTTGCGGCGGCCGTTTCCTTGTGCGCCGCCCCGGGCAGGCGCAGATAGGCCATGAGATCGCCGGCATTGCGCTCCTGCACGAGCACGGTGCCGATGATGATCATCCCCTTCAGCACCAGCTGAAGGTTCGAATTGATGTTGTGGAGCTGCAATATGTTGGACAGCAGCCCGAAGATCAGCACGCCGCAGAAGGTGCCTGTCAGGCTGCCGCGCCCGCCCATCAGGCTGGTGCCGCCGATGACCACGGCCGCGATGGCGTCGAGTTCCAGCCCGGCGCCGGCATCCGGCTTGCCTTGCCGGTACTGCGCCACGTAGAGCACCGCGGCGATTCCGGCGAGCAGGCCTGATATGGCATAGGTGGCGATCTTGACGCGGCCGGCGGCGATGCCGGAGAGCCTGGCCGCCTCCTCGTTGCCGCCGATCGCATAGACATAGCGGCCGAAGGGCGTGAAGCGCAGCACCGCGCCATAGATGACAATGGCGCCGAGGAAGAACAGGCCGGGCATCGGGATGACGCCGAACACCAGCGAGCGCAGCAGCTCGAAATCGGCGGTTGCGTTGGAACCGGTATAGACCGGCAGCACGGCATTGTTCTGGCCGGCGGTGAGCCGGGCGATGCCGAGCGCCGTCACCATCATTGCCAGCGTGACGATGAACGGCTGCAGCCGCCCGCCAACGATGATGAAACCGTTGATGGCGCCGAACAGCAGGCCGACGCAGGGCGCCACCAGCAGCACGCCGAGAACGCCGAATTTGGGCTCGATCTGCGGCAACAGGTACCACAGCGAAAGACAGCACAGGACGACGCCGACGGTTGCCGGCGTGACCAGCCCGCGAACGGTGTCCAGCCTGACATCGCGAACGGCGGCATCCGCGCCGGCGCGGGACTTCTCCACATTGAGGAAGATGAAGCGCGTGACGACGAAGCCGAGGCACAGCGCGACCAGCGCGACGGTCGGCACGCCGAGCACGACACCGGGCGTCACGCCCGGAACCGTCAGCAGCATGGCGCACACCACCGAGCAGATGGCCATCAGCGAACCGACGGAAAGGTCGATGCCGCCGGTGATGATCACCGCGGTCATGCCGGTGGCGATCAGCCCGGTGGTTGATACCTGTCGGAGCACGTCGAGCAGATTGCCGTAGGAGAGGAAGATGTTGTTGCCCTTGGAACTCACCGGCGAGCCCAGCACGCCGATCAGGAAGATGGCGATCAGGCCCCAGTAGAGCTTGGTGCGGGACAGGAGTTTCAGTGCGGTCATGCAGCGGGTCTCGATAGGGTCCGGCGCGGTGCAGCGAGGCGCATGATCGCCTCCTCGCTCGCCGCGTCGCGCGAAAGGATGCCTGTCTGGCGGCCGTCGGCCATCACCAGGATGCGATCGGAAAGATGCAGCAATTCCGGCAGCTCGGAGCTGATGACGGCGATGGCCAGGCCATCGCGCGCCAGCCGGAAGATGAGGTCGTAGATTTCGCGCTTGGCGCCGACATCGATGCCGCGTGTCGGCTCGTCGAGCAACAGCACCCTGGGCCTGGTCGCCAGCCACTTGCCGATGACGACCTTCTGCTGGTTGCCGCCCGACAGCGTGCCGGCGGGCTGGTCGATGTCGCGGCAGCGTATGCCGAGCGCCTTGACCGCCTGCCGCGCCAGCCCCTGCTCGCCGGCGAGCGAGCGGATGCCGAAGCGCGCCAGCGCGCCGACCAGCGGCAGCGCCACATTGTCCGATATCGAGGCCTGCAGGTGCAGGCCTTGCGTCTTGCGGTCCTCGGTCACCAGCGCGATGCCGAGGCGTCTTGCATCGCGCGGCGAGCGGATATCCACCGGCTGGCCGTCGAGCCGGATCTCACCGCCGACACGGCCGTCGCTCGAGCCGAAGATCGCTTCCATGATCTCGGTGCGGCCTGAGCCCAGCAGCCCGCCAATACCGAGGATTTCTCCGGCGGTCAGATCGAAGCTGACGCCGCTGACCACCTGCCGCCAGCCCTGGCGGTCGGGCTTCGACAGCGACAGGTCGCTGACCGAAAGCACGGTCCTGCCGCCGGGATCCCGCTCACCTTGGGAGGATGCGAGCAGGTCCCGTCCGACCATCGCCGAAATGATGGCGTTTTCGTCGAGTTCGGCCATCGGCCGCGTCAGCACATGGCGTCCGTCACGGAAGACGGTGACGCGATCGGCCAGATGCATCACCTCGTCGATGCGGTGCGAAATGTAGACGATGGCGACGCCGCTATCGGCAAGCTGGCCGATGATGCGGAACAACCGCTGGCATTCGGCCGGCGACAGGGCCGAGGTCGGCTCGTCCATGATCAGGATGCGCGCCGACATCGACAGCGCCTTGGCGATCTCGACCAACTGCTGTTCGCCGACGCGCAAGGCGCCGACGCGAGCGTCCGGATCGAGTTCGATGCCGAGCCGCTGCAGCAGGGCGCTTGCCGCGCGGCTGCTCGCCTTGCGGTCGACGATCAGCCCGGCGATCAGCTTTTCACGGCCGAGAAAGATGTTGTCGGCGACGCTGAGCTCCGGCACCAGGTTGAGTTCCTGGTGGATGATGGCGATGCCGGCATCCTCGGCGTCGCGCACGCCGGCGAAGCCGACCGGCCGGCCATCGACGCTGACCGTGCCTTCATAGCCGGTATAGACGCCGGAGAGGATCTTCATCAGCGTCGATTTGCCAGCGCCGTTCTCGCCCATCAGGGCATGGACCTCGCCGCGTCGCAGTTCGAAGCCGACATCGACGAGCGCGGCGATGCCGCCAAAGCTCTTGGAAATGTGCTCGGCGCTCAGAACGATGTCCGGCCGATCCGATGCCGCATTGCGCGTCGAAGAAGGGGAACTGCTCTCTTGCATGACAATGGCGGCCTCCCTTCCGTCGTCGTCAACTCCAGGCAAACGCTAATCTAAACGTTTCGATAGTGTCAAGCCGATATCAGGTGCCAGAAGTTTGATGCATTTCGATTCTTGCTTAAAAAGACAGGATTCCGTAGGTATTGGCGGCAGAGGGGGGACGAAACGTTTCGAAAATGACAGCGTCAGGGCGAAAAAAACAGCGCAAATCCACCGCGCCCACCATGCTTCACGTGGCGGAGGCCGCGCGTGTCTCGGTCGCCACCGTGTCGGCGCTGATCAACGGCACGGCGACCGTCAGCCCGGAACTCAGCCAGCGTATCGAACAGGCAATCCGCGATATCGGCTACAAGCGCAACGCCATCGCCCGCAGCCTGAAGATGGGCACGACCCGCACCATCGGGCTGACCGTCCCGCACATCACCAACCCATTCTTCACCGCCGTCGTTTCGGTGATCCAGCAGGCCTTCGACCGCGCCGGCTATGCCGTCATGCTGTGCTGCACCGACGAGGATTTGAACACCCAGGACGACCAGATCAGGCTGCTGCTCGACCGCATGGTCGACGGGCTGATCGTGGCGCGCGTCGGTGGCGGCGCGATCCTCGAGCGGATCGTCGTCGACGCCAATGTGCCGGTCGTGTTGCTGGACCGTCTGTGCGAGGGCGTGGACACCGACGCCGTGGTTCTCGACAACGAGCGCGCGGTGTTCGACGCCATCAGCTATCTGATCAATCTCGGCCATCGGCGGATCGGCTACATTACCGGCACCTCGGATATTTCACCCATGCATGACCGGATGACCGGATATTGCGAGGCGCTCCAGGCCGCCGGCTTGCCGGTGGCCGAGGAACTGGTTCGTTCCGGCAATTTCCACGAGATCGACGGCTACAACGCAACCATGCAGCTGCTGTCGCTGCATGACCGGCCAAGCGCCATCTTCTCGGCCAACAACCCGATGGTGATCGGCACGATGAAGGCGATCCGCGACATCGGCCTGTCCTGTCCGGAGGACATTTCGGTAGCATGCTTCGACGATTTTCCCTGGTCCGACGTGTTCCAGCCGCAACTGACGACGGTGGCGCAGCCGGTGCAGGCGATCGGCGAACAGGCGGCCAATCTGCTGCTCGACCGTCTCGCCGGCAACAGGGACGCGCCGCCGCGCAAGCTCGTCCTCAAGGGCCGTTTGATGATCCGCAATTCATGCCGCCCGCTGGGGACAGTGGTGCAGAGCGTGAGCGCCTGAGCATGCCGAAAGTGTGAAGCGGTTTTCGGGCAATTCCCGGGATTTGATCAGGGCGTGAAGACACCGGAACACAGTTCCTGCAGCTTCGAAAAGACGCCTTTGCCGCCGGTGATAATCTGTGTCCCTCTCTGCAGCACTGTCTTCGGATCCGCCTTCAGCACAGTGCCGCCGGCCTCCTCGATCAGCAGCATGCCGGCGAGGCAGTCCCAAGGGTTCATGTGTTCCTCCACATAGCCAAGCAGCCGGCCCGAGGCGACATAGGCAAGCATTAGCGCGCCTGACGCGTTGCGGAAGAAGACGCCGCCCTCGGCCAGGATCTTCTTGATCAGCACGGCGATGTTCTCGGCTTCGGCCCGGTTTGAGAAGCCGGTGCCCACCGAGCCTTCTTGCAAGCTGGTGGCCGCACTCGTTTTGATCGGCCTGCCGTTGACGAAGGCACCGCCGCCCAGCCTGCCATGGAAGGTCTCGCCGGTCGACGGCTCGTGGATGACGCCGACGATCGTCTCGCCATCCCTTGCGCAGGCGATCACCACGCACCAGGCCGGAATGCCGCGTACGAAATTGGCGGTGCCGTCGATGGGGTCTATGACCCAGGCATGGCCGGTCGAGCCGGCGACCGAGGCGTGCTCCTCGCCGATGATGCCGTCTTGCGGATAGTCGGCGGCGATTGCCGCGCGGATGAACAGCTCGACCTCGCGGTCGGCCTGCGAGACCAGGTCCTGATGGCCTTTGCTCTCGATGGTCAGGCTGTCGAGATCGCGGAAATATTTCAGGCCGAGTTCGCCGGCGCGCCGCGCCAGGTTGATGGCAAACTGCTCGCGTCTATCGAGATCATGGGGCAAGGCAAGGCTCGCTGTGGCGAAGGATACCCGCACTTAGCAGAGCATCGACGTCGGCAAAAGCTCCAGGCCGCCTGTTTCAGGCCGCTTGCGACAACGATCTATGCGCCTCGGCCAAAATCTCGAAGGAACGCACGCGAGCGGCGTGGTCTGATATCTGCGCCGTGACCATCAACTCGTCGGCGCCGGTGCGTCGCACGAACGCATCGATGCCTTGCCGGACTGTTTCCGGTGAGCCGACGACGGCGCAGGACAGCGCCTGGCTGAGCATGGACTTGGCCATCGGGTCGAGATCCCGGTCATAGTTCTCGACCGGGGGCGGCAATTTTCCGGGCCTGCCGGTGCGCAGATTGACGAAGGCCTGCTGCAGCGAGGTAAACAGCAGCCGCGCCTCTGCGTCGGTGGGTGCCGCGAAGACGTTGAGGCCGAGCATGACATGCGGCTTTTCGAGCTGCTCCGACGGCTGGAAGCGCGAGCGGTAGATGTCCAGCGCATGATCGAGTTCCGCCGGCGCGAAATGCGAGGCGAAGGCGTAGGGCAGGCCGAGCATGGCGGCGAGCTGCGCGCCGTAGAGGCTCGACCCGAGAATCCAGATCGGCACCGTCTGGCCCTCGCCGGGCACGGCGCGCACACGCTGGCCTTCCTCGGCCGGCAGGAAATAGCCCATCAGCTCTACGACATCCTGCGGGAAATTGTCGGCGCCAGCCTCGAGATTGCGGCGCAGCGCGCGCGCCGTGTTCATGTCGGTGCCGGGAGCGCGACCGAGGCCAAGGTCGATGCGGCCGGGAAACAGGGCGGCGAGCGTGCCGAATTGCTCGGCGATCACCAGCGGCGCATGGTTGGGCAGCATGATGCCGCCGGCGCCGACACGAATGGTTTTGGTGCCGCCGGCGACATGGGCGATGACGACCGATGTGGCCGCGCTGGCGATCCCCGGCATATTGTGATGTTCGGCCAGCCAGTAGCGCTTGTAGCCAAGCCGCTCGGCGTGGCGGGCGAGATCGAGCGAATTGGCGAGCGATTGCGAGGCATCGCTGCCTTCGACGATCGGCGACAGGTCGAGAACGGAAAGTTCGGTCATATACTGGTCTCCACGATCTTCTTCTCGCGCACCTGGGCCTCGAAGGCCTTGCGGTCGGGAATGGTGATGCCGAGCTGGCCTTCCAGCGTGTCGGCAAGTTCGGCGGCGGTGGCGATCTGCTTCTGCTCGGTGCGGCCATCGACGTGATGGATCGATAGGCGATCGCCGCGCAGCGCATAGCGCCGGTCGGGCGCGGCGCGGGCCGCTATGACGGAGGTGAGGAAATGCGATGCCGGGTTGGTCGACAGGAAGTAATTGGCGACGGAATAGTCCACCTCATAGTGCGGCTGCAGGTCGAAGCGATATAGCGAGCGCCAGTCGCCGCCGATCAAGGCCTGCAGGCGGAAATGATCGCCGGCCTCGACGATGCGGAACGTCTCGTGCGGCGTTTTTTGTTCCCGGCCGGGCTTCAGCAGCAGCGGCGCCGTAAGCGTCAGGCCGCCGAATCCGACGTCGGCGATATAGGTGTGGCCGTCAAGCTCGACGCGCAAAAGCATGTGGCTACGCGCCGTGATGGCGTCCTCGCTCTGACCCCAAAGCACACGCGCGGCAAGGCCGCCGACCTTGAAGCCGAGCGCCTTCAGCGCGTGCATGAAGACGAGATTGTGCTCGAAGCAATAGCCGCCACGCCCACCAAGGACGATCTTGCCCTGCAGCGAGGCGACATCCAATCGGACCGGGCGTCCCAGAAACGGATCCATATTCTCGAACGGGATCGCCTGCGGATGCAGGAAATGGAGCGTCTTCAGCGTGTCGAGCGAAGCGTGCCCGGAACCGGCATGGCCGATCCGGGCGAAATAGGCGTCGAGGTCGAAGGGAACGTCGTTCATCGGGAAGGGCACCGGGCACTGATCGGCCGGATATAGGCATTCGATCCCGCCGTCGCAAACCGTGCGCCGGTTATCCGGCTGCCGCGGCGTCCTGCTCGTCGGCTTCGTCCTCAACGACCGCGGTGTGTTGGGCGGCGAGAAAATTGCCGACATGGCTGAGGCTCTCGAAATGATCGCAGAACACCTTGACGACGACCAGCAGCGGCACCGCCATCAGCGCGCCGACGAAGCCCCACAGCCATGACCAGAATGCGATGGCGATGAAGATCGCCACGGCGTTGATCTCGAGCCGCCGCCCGACCACCATCGGCGTCACGAACTGGCCTTCGATGATGTCGCACAAAACCAGGAAAGCAGGCGCCAACAGCGCATAGGCGATCGTGTCGAAGGTGATGAGCGCGATGACGGTGACCAGGACAAGCGTGATCATGGCCCCGACATAGGGCAGGAAATTGAGCAGGGCGGCCGCCGCGCCCCAGACCAACGGATTGGGCATGCCGAGCGCCCACAGGCCGAGGCCGATGACCGTGCCGAGGCCGGTGTTGATGATGGTGACGGTGAGCAGATAGTGCGAGATTTCCCGCTCGACGTCGTAGACGACGCGCAGCGCCCGCTTCTTTTCGGTGAGGCTGGCGAAGGACTGGATGATCTTCTCGTAGAACATTGTGCCCGAGGCGAGCAGGAACAGCGACAGCACGAAGATGATGGTCAGGCTTGTTCCAGCCGACAGGATGTTGCTCGCCGCCGACGAGAAGAAGCCGGACTGCGCTACCGCGACCTTTTGCACACCCGGTTCCTGCGATGTCTCGGTCAGCCCCTCGATCTGGTGCGCGATGTCCATGATCCTCTCGAGCGGCCGTCGCAACTGCGCCAATCGCTCGGTCAGCTGCTGGCCGATGGACGATGTGTTGTTGATGAGATCGATGACAGGCCCACTGAGCACATAGCCGGCGCTTGCGAAGACGAAGATGGACACAAGCACCAGAAGCGTCGCCGAAACCACTTCGGGAATGCCGCGCTTGCGCAGTAGCCGCACGATCGGGGTCAGCGTCAGCGCCAGCAGGAAGGCCAAGATGACCGGCATGAAAAAAGCGCGCGCGAAATAGAGCGCATAGACGGTCATGAACAGGAAGATACCGATGAGCAACGAGCGCATGAGACGCGTATCTGCACGCGCCGCCACTCGCGATTCTTCGGCTTCGGCAACGCCTGCGCCCAAAGCGGTGGGTTCGGCCTTCATCGCGATCCCCTCGGCGGGCACATCACAACTGATGCAATCCGCAGACGGAAACGCCAGCGCGGCTTCAAGGTTCCGTTAGCCGGCACTGACGGCGTGGCCGCCGCCGAGCGGGCGCCGTCAATATAGCTCAGACCGACGGCTCGGCTGCGAGCGTTCCACGATTACATGCCGTGTAATTGAGTCCGGGCAGCTGGCGGGCCTGGCACGGGAGCAGGCCAGTCGGCACGCCCCAAACCGTCGCCGCCCAGGAACTGCGCATCGAGTGCCTGTTCCCAGCCGACGAGGCGACCGAAATCCATCATGCCGCGATGATGAATGCGGCCCTACACCGGGCAACGCGATAAGCATCCTCATCCAGGGCTCATGGAATGAGGCTCGCGGGCCTCCTTAAGTTCACGCGACAGGCGCCGCCACGGTCGGCGCGGATTTCGCGGTTTCCTTGCGTACGATCGGCGCCACCTTGGTGCCGTAGAGCTCGATCGCCTTCATGATCTTGGCGTGCGGCATGGTGCCGATCGCCATCTGCAGCAGGAAGCGGTCATTACCGAACACCCTGTGCTGGGTCACGATCTTTTCCGCCACCTGCTCCGGATTGCCGACGAACAGCGCGCCGTCGGGACCACGCGACTGGTCGAAATGCGCGCGCGATGTCGGACCCCAGCCGCGCTCACGGCCGATGCGGTTCATCACCTCGGCCTGGGGGCCGTAGAAGTCGTCCGCCGCCTGCTCGGTCGTATCGGCGATGAAGCCATGCACGTTGATGCTGGTCGCCAACCCCGTCGGATCGCCGCCAGCGCGCTTGGCGGCCTCACGGTAGAGGTCGAACAGCGGCGCGAAGCGCGCCGGTTCGCCGCCGATGATGGCAAGCGCCAGCGGCAGGCCGAGCGCGCCCGCCCGAGCGGCCGATTGCGGCGTTCCGCCAATGGCGATCCAGACCGGCAGCCTGTCCTGGAAGGGCCTGGGATAGACGCCGCGATCGTTGATCGGCGCGCGCAGCCTACCCGACCAGGTAACCTTCACCTGATCGCGGATGGCCAGCAGCAGGTCGAGCTTTTCGGCGAACAGCTCGTCATAGTCTTCGAGGTTGTAGCCGAATAGCGGGAAGGATTCGATGAACGAACCTCGCCCAGCCATGATCTCGGCGCGGCCGCCCGACAGAAGGTCGAGCGTGGAAAACTGCTGGAAAACGCGCACCGGATCGTCGGAGGACAATACCGTCACCGCACTGGTCAGCTTGATGCGCTTCGAACGCTCCGCCGCCGCGGCCAAAGCCACGACCGGTGCCGAGGCGGCATAGTCCGGCCGGTGGTGTTCGCCGAGGCCGAAGACGTCGAGCCCGACCTGGTCGGCAAGTTCGATCTCCTCGATCAGGTTGCGCAGCCGCTCATGCGGACCGATGGCGCCGGGACCCGGCACAGGGCTCACATCGGCAAAAGTGTAGAGACCGAGTTCCATTTGGATGTCCAGTGTGTTGATTGTTGCGCTAGGGTCGGATGATTTTAGCTCTGTTCGACCTGAAATCTGAATCCGACCCTAAATCGAAGAGATAGATAGAGCATGATATCGTCCGAAAACCGCTTCCCCCTTTTCGGCATCGTGCTCCAGAGGTAGCGACGCGTCCGTCGCGCCGCCAGAGGCTGGCTGGTGAACAGTGCATGTCGATTTCGGCGGAAAATGCGTCTCCCGGGTGCAACATCCCGGAATTTCATGGCTGGCATGCCGTTTTGGCGCTTGAACTCCCGGTTTTCGCGCGTATGTAAGCGTCGCGAATAGACTTCAAGGAAGTGGACTTGGCTATCTACAGGGAAAAAGACATTTTCGAGCGGCGCAATGCCGCGACCGAGGCAAAGAAGGCGCTTCTGGAGCGCTTCAAGTCAAAGCCGGCAGCAGACGATCCCGCGGTGCTGGCACGACAGGCAGAACGCAAGGCGATCCTTGCGGCTCGTGAGATCCGCGAGGCCGAGAAGGCCAAGCTGAAGCAGGAAAAGCTGGCACGCGAGGCGATTGAGAAAGCCGAGCGTGAGGCAGCAGCCGAAGCTGCGCGCATCGCCGCCGAAGAGGCAGCGCAAGCGGATGCCAAGCTTCGGGAAGCTGAAGAGAACGAGCGTATTGCTCGTTTGCTTGCCGATGAAGCCGAGCGCAAGGCAAAGCGCGACGCACGCTATGCGGCACGCAAGCAGCGCACCGGCAGGACACCGCCCGGCTTTACGGGTCGCTAACAGCGCACTCGCCTCGATGGATGATGAATGAGGGACGCGCCAAGGCGCGGCCCTTTTTCGCGTTTGTCGGTGTTGCCCACGGGAAGCCTCCCTGCATCCAGGGATGTCGATTCATGGATGTCAGCTCGATCGATAGCGTCAGCCGGTGGACAGGCCGTTCAGGCCGCGAATTTCAGCCCCATGATGCCGCAGACGATCAACGCGATGCAGCCGAGCCTGATCGCCGTCGCGGGCTCGCCCAGCAGCCAGACGCCGAGCAGCGCCGTGCCGACGGTGCCGATACCGGTCCACACCGCATAGGCTGTGCCGACAGGCAGGGTCTTTAGCGCCAGGCCAAGCAAGGTCAAACTGACGATCATCGACGCGACCGTGAGCACGGTCGGAACAAGCCTGGTGAAGCCGTCGGTGTATTTGAGCCCGATCGCCCAGCCGATTTCGAACAGGCCGGCGAAGAACAGAAGAATCCATGGCATCGGAACGCTCCATCCAGAACATCCGGCCGAAAGGTCTTCGGATGCTCAATCAAACAATGGGCGGGCCGTCCCAACCGGATTTCGGGAAATGCGAGGTCGTCCCCGCACCGTCGATATAGGGTGTCTGAACGCCCAATCAACAATTCGCCGGCGGCATGTCGGACGCCGCCGGTGAAATCCATGCACGCTTGGCGATATCTACTTTTCCTTGATCCTCGTCGCCTTGACCGGCGGCGCCTTCAGGGCCGGAGCGGCTACAGGCTTCTTGGCGTCTTTCTTTGGTTTGCGGGCTTCCTTGCCTGCCTTCATCGCACCTTTAGCCATGATTCGTTCCTCCAGTTGCGGGAAACGGAGTGAAACAAGACAAACGCCAGACTGCAAGAGGCGAGTGCCTGCTGTCAGCGCCGGCAGGCCGCTTTCAACCGGTTTCTAATTGGTCGTAAACCCCGGCAGTCCATGCCATGCTTGTCTTCGCGCTGCAGCATCGACCCGTGCACCGCCGGGTGATCGTCAGGCAGGCCGGTCAGGACGACAATGCGGATCCATATCGGCTGCGAGATGAGCTTCGACTTTCCGCAGGAAACACCGCTCATCGCAATGCTCAGTGTCCACTATTCCCGCGCCTCTGATCTTGAGCGCCCGGATTTCCTGACCTCCAACCCGCCAGTGCCGATTGAGAGTTATCGCGACAGTTTCGGCAACTGGTGCAACCGGCTCGTCGCCCCGCCCGGGCGTTTCACTTTCGGTACGGATGCGGTGATCCGCGACTCCGGCACATTCGAGATGGGCGAGTTGATGGCATGGCAGCATGAGGTGCGCGACCTGCCGGCTGAAACGCTGCTGTTCCTGCTGCCCAGCCGGTTTTGCGAAAGCGACCTCTTGGCAAGCGAGGCTTGGCGGCTGTTCGGCCATATGCCATTAGGCATCCCTCGCGTGCAGGCGGTGTGCGATTTCGTCCACAACCACATCGTCTTCGACTACGGCAACGCACGGGTGACGCGCACCGCCGCGGAAGCCTAGCGCGAACGGAGCGGCGTGTGCCGCGATTTCGCGCATCTTGCCGTCACGTTCTGCCGGGCACTCAATATCCCGACGCGCTACTGCACAGGCTACATCAGCGACATCGGCATGCCGAAGCCTTGGGCGAGCATGGATTTCTGCGCCTGGATGGAGGTTTATCTCGGCGGCCGCTGGCACGCTTTCGATCCGCGCAACAACGCGCCACGCATCGGCCGCATCCTGATCGCCTCCGGCCGCGACGCGGCGGATGTGCCGCTAACCCATATCTTCGGGCCAGGGTTGCTTGCGGGCTTCAAAGTGTGGACCGACGAGATCCAGGAATAGCTGGCCTTCCCGCCAGCAGGTTTCGAACACATTGAACGACCCGACGATTGGCGCGTTGTGATGGCTGTGCAACTCCGCGGCAGAGCCGCTACACTGCCTCGAAGAGGATAGAACCTGCATGGCTGGACACGGCGGCTCCAGAACGGTCATCTACGCGGCGCTCGCCGGCAATCTCGCCATAGCGTTGACCAAATTCGCCGCCGCCTTTTTCACCGGCAGTTCGGCCATGCTGTCGGAAGGCGTGCATTCGCTGGTCGATACAGGCAATGGCGGCCTGCTGCTCTACGGCATGCACCGGGCGGCACGCCCCGCGGACAGCTCGCACCCGCTCGGCCATGGCCGTGAACTCTATTTCTGGAGCTTCATCGTCGCCCTTCTGGTCTTCGCGCTGGGCGCCGGCGTGTCGTTCTACGAGGGCATCATCCACATCATGGCGCCGGAGCCGGTCGCCAACGCTAGGGTGAACTACATCGTTCTCGGCCTGTCCTTCCTGTTCGAAGGCAGCTCCTGGCTGGTGGCGCTGAAGGAATTCCGCAAGCAGAAGGGCAAGCAGGGCTGGCTGCAAGCCGTGCAGTCGAGCAAGGACCCGAGCGTCTACACGGTGCTGTTCGAAGACAGTGCAGCCCTTCTCGGCCTGGCCGTCGCCTTTGCCGGCATATTGGCTGCGGAGATTTTCAAGATGCCCGAACTCGACGGCGCCGCCTCGATCGGCATCTCACTCATCCTCGGCACGACGGCGATCTTCCTGGCGCGTGAAAGCAAGGGCCTGCTCATCGGCGAGCCGGCCTCACCCGAGGTGCAGAGGAAGGTGCTGGCGATCGTCCAGCAGGATCCGGCGGTGCAGCGGGCGAACGGTGTGCTGACGGTGCATATGGGCCCGGAAGAAATCGTTGCCGGCCTGAGCATCGAATTCGAGGACCATTTGTCGGCGCCGGAGATCGAGGCCTGTGTCGAGCGCATCGAGGCGCGGTTGAAGAAGGAGATGCCTGAGATCACGCGGCTGTTCGTCAAGCCGCAGACGTCAGGCACCTGGGAAAAGCGGCGCAAGCTGATCGAATCCGCGTCCGGATAGATTCGAGTACGAACTTTTGCGACACCGCGGTCCACTTTTCGGGATTCTGGCCTCTGGACCAGCGCCCCGCCGTTGCCTCGGGTCTTCGTGCCGCTAAAATCAGCCGATCGATGTTGGAGGAATGACGATGAAGATCGACGGCGGCTGCCATTGTGGCGCCATCACCTATGAGGCGGAGGTCGACCCGGAAAAGACCTCGATCTGCCATTGTACCGATTGCCAGCAACTGACCGGTACGGCATTTCGCGTTACCGTTCCTGCGACGGAGGATCACTACCGGATCACCAGCGGCGAACCGAAGATCTACATCAAGACCGTGGCGAGCGGCGCCAAGCGAACGCAGGCTTTTTGTGCCGACTGCGGCTCGCATCTCTATGCGACATCGGTCGGCGACGGTCCGAAGGTCTATGGGATCAGGGTCGGGACCTCGCGGCAGCGCCAGAACCTGGTCCCGAGACACCAGAAATGGCACCGGTCGGCGCTGCACTGGCTTCCGGAATTCGAGGGTATGACGACGATCGAAGAGCAGTAGCGTTCAGTCGTCGCCTTCGACGACCCTCAATCTCAGCTGCCCGGTCTTTGAATCGGCAGCGCGCGGTGCGGCCTCCACCTTGGCAGGGGCGCCGCCGCGCGGGGCGTCGGGCTCGCCTTCTCCGAATTCCAGCGCCTCGATCTTCTGGCCACGCTTGGTCACTTTCGAGGTCGAGACGAGTATGTCTTCGATGTCCTTGGCCGACTGGCCGAAATGGCCCTGCAATTTGCGCACCCGCTCGTCGACACGCTGGACGTCTTCCATCAGCCTGATGACTTCGCCCTGGATCAGATGCGCCTGCTCGCGCATGCGCGCATCCTTGAGGATCGCCTGGATGACCTGGATCGACAGCATCAAGAGCGAAGGCGAGACGATGATGACGCGGGCACGGTGCGCCTTCTGGACAACCGCTTCGAAATTCTCGTGGATTTCGGCGAACACCGATTCCGACGGCACGAACATGAAGGCGGTGTCCTGCGTTTCGCCCTGCAGCAGGTATTTTTCCGAAATGTCGCGGACATGGACCTCGATATCGCGGCGGAAGGCCTGGGCCGCGACCTTCTGCAGGTCGGCGTTATCGGCGGCCCGGATGGCATTCCACGCTTCCAGGGGAAATTTGGCATCGATGGCAAGCGACGGCGCGCCGTTCGGCATTTTCACCAGGCAGTCCGGCCGGCTGCCGTTCGACAGCGTCGCCTGGAATTCGTAGGCGCCGTGCGGCAGGCCGTCGGCGACGATCGCCTCCATGCGCGACTGGCCGAAGGCGCCGCGCGTCTGCTTGTTGGAGAGGATCGCCTGCAGCTGCACGACCTGGCCGGCCAGCGACTGGATGTTGCCTTGCGCGGTGTCGATGACCGCCAGCCGCTCCTGCAGTTTCGCCAGGCTCTCATGCGTGGACTTGGTCTGCTCGGTCATGGTCTGGCCGATGCGGCCGGTCATGGCGTCGAGCCGCTGGCCGATCGACTGCGTCAATTCGGCTTGGCGGGCGCCGAACACTTCGGCGATGGCGCCCATGCGGCCCTGCATCTCGGCCTGGGATTGCAGAATGCCGGCCATCCGCGCCTCGGCGTCGCGGGCATGGTCGGCGGCTTCCGCTGCGGCGACCGCGCGCGCCTTGGCCGAGCGCCACAGCGCGATGACGAGCGCCACGAACAAGCCGAGAAACAGCAATGTGGCGACGGCCAAGACGTGGCCGAGCGTGATAGTCGAGGCGCCGAGCCGTGCGGCGGGCTCCGAAAGGATGGTGCTCAGATCATTCATGTGGACAGCATAGCCGATTCGGCGGTCTGGCACAGATCAAAACGTGAACGAGGCGCAGGCGCACCGGTTGACGCCTTTCTATTGAGGTCTTAGGTGAAACGCCATGCCGATCAAGCCGCTTATCATTCTTCCCGATCCCATCCTGCGCCAGGTCTCCAAGCCGGTGGAGCGCGTCGACGCGCCGGTACGCAAACTGGCCGACGATATGCTGGCAACTATGTATGACGCACCCGGCATCGGGTTGGCGGCAATCCAGGTCGGCGAGCCTCTGCGCATGCTGGTGATCGATCTCGCCAAGGAAGACGAAACCCCGGCGCCACACGTCTTCATCAACCCGGAAATTCTCGAAAGCGCCGACGCGCGGTCCGTCTACGAGGAAGGCTGTCTGTCGATCCCTGATTACTATGCCGAGGTCGAGCGCCCGGCTTCGGTGAGGGTCAAATATCTGGACCGTGACGGCAAGCTGCAGGAGATCGAGGCCGAGGGGCTGATGGCAACCTGCCTGCAGCACGAAATCGACCACCTCAACGGCGTGCTGTTCATCGACCACATCTCGAAGCTGAAGCGCGACATGGTGGTGAAGAAGTTCAAGAAGCTCGCCAGGGACAAGGCGCCAGGCAAGCTGGTGGGATAGGGCAATGCCCCTTCGCGTCATCTTCATGGGCACGCCGGAGTTTTCGGTGCCGACGCTGCGCGCCATCGCCGAGGCTGGCCACGAGATTTCAGCCGTCTACACGCAGCCACCGCGCGCCGCCGGCCGGCGCGGGTTGGAACTGACGCCGTCACCTGTGCAGCGCGAGGCCGGGCGGCTTGGCATCGAGGCGCGAACGCCGGCATCGTTGAAAAGCGAGGCCGAGCAGGCCGCTTTTGCCGACCTCGGCGGCGATATCGCCGTGGTCGTCGCCTATGGATTGCTGTTGCCCAAGGCAATTCTTGACGCACCCCGGCTTGGCTGCGTCAACGGCCACGCATCGCTTTTGCCGCGCTGGCGTGGCGCCGCGCCGATCCAGCGCGCCATCATGGCTGGAGATACCGAGACCGGCATGATGGTGATGCGCATGGAGGCGGGGCTGGATACCGGCCCGGTGGGACTGGTTGAAAAATGCGCCATCGGCCCCGATATGACAGCCGGCGATCTGCATGATCGGTTGATGAGTGTCGGCGCTGCCCTGATGGTGGAAGCGTTGGCGCGGCTGGAACAGAACACCCTGGCATTTACCGCGCAGGCGGCCGAAGGGGTGACTTACGCCAAGAAAATCGATAAATCTGAGACGCGCGTGGAGTGGACACGGCCCGCGGCCGAGGTTCACAATCACATTCGTGGCCTGTCGCCGTTTCCCGGCGCCTGGTCCGAGATTGAAATTGGCGGCCGTATGGAACGGCTGAAACTGCTTCGCTCGACGCTATCCGAAGGCGTGTCGCCTTCGGAAGATTTGGGCGAGTCGGGAGGAATTCTCGATGACCGGCTGACAGTCGCCTGCGGAAAAGGCGCGGTCAGGCTGGTCGAAGTTCAACGTGCGGGCGGAAAGCCCGCCGCCGCGTCGGAATTCCTGCGCGGAGCCAAGATCGAAAAAGGACTGAAATTCTCATGAGCATGATGTCGATACGCGCGGCGACGCCGCGGGACCGCGAGGCCATCCGCCTCGTCGAGGAACACGCTTTCGGCCAGCAGACGGAGGCCGGACTGGTCGACGCGTTGGTGACCGGCGGTGACGCCGTCGTCGAACTGGTGGCGGAAGAGGACGGCCAGGCCGTCGGCCATATCCTGTTTTCGCGGCTGTTCGTTCAGAGCGGCGGTAAGAGTTTTGCCGCCGTGGCGCTTGCGCCGCTGGCGGTGGAGCCTTCCTTCCATGGCAGCGGCATCGGCGGAGCGTTGATCCGCGAGGCCCATATTCGGCTCAAGGACGCCGGCGAGACACTGGCCGTCGTGCTGGGCGATCCGGCCTATTACGGCCGTTTCGGCTATAGCCACGCCCGCGCAGAAAAGTTCGAAAGCGAATACCAGGGCGAGGCGCTGCAGGCGCTGGCCTGGGGCGAAGCTCCCGAATCCGGCAGGCTGGTCTACGCCTCCGCCTTCACCGCTCTCGCCGCCTAGGCGGGGGCGTATAGCCGACCGGCATGCCGCGTTTTCGCCTCGATATCGAATATGACGGCAGCCTGTTTGCCGGCTGGCAGCATCAGGCCGACCAGCCTTCGGTGCAGCAGGCGATCGAGCAGGCGATCGAGAAATTCTGCGGCGAGGCGATCCGGCTGCGGGCCGCCGGCCGCACCGATGCCGGCGTGCACGCGACCGCGCAGGTGGCGCATGTCGACCTTGCCAAGGCGTGGCCCGACGACAAGGTGCGCGATGCCGTCAATGCACACCTGCAGGCGGCCGGCGCGCGCATAGTCATCCTGAAGGCCACGATCGTCCCGGACGATTTCGATGCCCGTTTCTCCGCCATCGGCCGGCACTATCTCTACCGCATCCTCAACCGGCGGGCGCCCTCGGCGCTGGACAAGGGTAAGGTGTGGTGGGTGCCGAAGCGGCTCGACGCCGCCGCCATGCACGAGGCGGCGAAGCTCCTGCTCGGCCGGCACGACTTCACCACCTTCCGCTCGACGCAGTGCCAGGCCAACAGCCCGATCAGGACATTGGAGCGGCTCGATGTGAGCCGGGCGGGCGATGATCTGATCGAGGTGAGGGCATCGGCACGATCCTTCCTGCACAACCAGGTGCGCTCGATGGTCGGCTCGCTGAAGCGGGTCGGCGACGGCGGCTGGACATCGGGCGATCTCAAGGCGGCGCTCGAGGCGCGAGACCGCGCCGCCTGCGGCCAGGTAGCGCCGCCCGACGGGCTTTTTCTCATTGGCGTCGATTATCCCGGGTAGAACCCTGGTTCTCCCGGGTAGAACCCCTGGTTCTATCCGGGATAAAGCCCGGAAAGGCTCTGGCCCCCGACATCGTCCGGCACGGAGATGCCAAGCAGCATCTGCAGTCCGAACAGCACCAGCAGCGAAGCGACGAACATGCCGACGAAAACGGCGGTGCCGAAGGCAGCGCCCCTGCCGATCGTCGCGTTGGTCATGCGCCAGGTCAGCACCATCGACAGGGAAAATAACAGCAGCGACACAAGGCTCGAGACCTGGCTTGCCGAGGACAGGAAAAGCCTGATCAGCGCCGAAGGCAGCATCAGCCAGGCGGTGATCGCCGAGGCCCAGTTGCTGGCCACGACATAGTGGACGAAGCGCCCGCCGATGCCGGCGCGCCGCGCCACCAAGGCGAGCGCCACCAGCGGCAGTACCCAGGAGCCGATATCGACTGTCGCCAGTCGCACCAGCATGCTGAAGCGGCCGGCGAAGGCATCGGGATCGCCGATCTCGTTGGCGATGCCGACCCAGCCGACGATCAGCGCCGGTGCCGCGACGATGATGGCGAAGAACGAATTCCAGAAGCCGTCGGCCGTGAGGTCGAGCAGGCGCAGGCCGTCGGCCTTGCCGAGCATCAGCCGCCAGGCGCCGGTCAGCGAAGCTTGGGTTTCGTCCGCCGAAAGCATGCTGATCAGCCCTGTCCGAACCAGTCGTCGATGAAGCGCTGGTAGATCCGCGTCAGCGTTTCCAGATCGGCGATGGCCACGCGCTCGTCGACCATGTGCATGGTCTTGCCGACCAGGCCGAATTCGACCACCGGGCAATAATCCTTGATGAAGCGCGCATCCGATGTGCCGCCGGAGGTGGATAGCGCCGGCTTTTTGCCGACCACCGCCTTGACCGAGCCGCTCAGCGTCTCGACCAGCCTGTCGTCGCGGGTCAGGAAGACGTGGCTCGGCCGGTCGCGCCAGACCAGCTCATAGTCGACTGGCGTCTTCTTGCCCGGCCGGTATTTCTTGCGCCCAGCCGCCTGATCGAGGCGGTTGTGGATTTCCGCCTGGACCGTCTCGGCCGTCCAGCTGTCGTTGAAGCGGATGTTGAAGGTGGCGGTTGCCTTGGCGGGAATGACGTTGGTGGCCGGGTTGCCGACATCGATGGAGGTCACCTCGAGGTTGGTCGGCTGGAAATCCTTGGTTCCCTTGTCGAAGACGGGATGCAGCAAGGCGTCCACCAGGCTCATCAGGCCGCGCACCGGGTTGTCGGCAAGCTGCGGATAAGCGGCATGGCCCTGGCGGCCATTGACGGTGATGCTCCCCGACATCGAGCCGCGCCTGCCGATCTTGATCATGTCGCCGAGCGTGTCCGGATTGGTCGGCTCGCCGACGATCGAGGCGTCCCATTTCTCGCCTTTGGACGCGGCCCATTCGAGCAGCTTGACCGTGCCGTTGATGGCAGGCCCTTCCTCGTCGCCGGTGATCAGCAGCGAGACCGAGCCCTTCGGGCCACCATTCGCCTCGACGTGGCGCGCCACCGCGGCGATGAAGCAGGCAATGCCGCCCTTCATGTCGACCGCGCCGCGGCCATACATTTCGCCGTTGGCGATGTCGGCGGCGAAAGGCGGATGCGTCCAGGCGGCTTCGTCGCCGACCGGCACCACGTCGGTATGACCCGCGAACATCAGATGCGGGCCATTGCCGGAGCGCCGTGCATAGAGGTTTTCGATGTCGGGCGTGCCGTCTTCGGAGAACACCGGCCGATCGACCAGGAAGCCGAGCGGCTTCAGCATCGCCTCCAGCGCGCTCAGCGCGCCGCCTTCGGCTGGTGTCACCGAGGCACAGCGGATGAGAGAGGCAAGGTTTGCGGCGGGGTCAGTCGGCAGCGTCATGGCAAAAGCGATAGTCGAAAGCGAATGGCCTGTCACGGCCAGACATAGGGCCAAGCCAATGGCCGACGATACCGCCGACATTATGGTTTTCATGTCGTATAGTTCTGGCTGATGCGGAGTAAGAGATGGCAAACGGCGAAAAGAGGATCGTCATCGCCGGCGCCGGCAGCATTGGCTGTTATGCCGGCGGCTGCCTGGCGCTCGCCGGGCGGCGGGTTGTCCTGCTTGCCAGGCCGCGCATCGAGGCAGCGCTCCGGCAGGGCGGATTGCGCGTCAGCGACCTCGAGGGCCGCGATCGCCTGATCAAGCCGGCAGAGCTTGTCGTCACCGCCGATCCGGCCGCGTCCTTGCCGGGGGCCGATGTGATCCTGGTCACCGTCAAGAGCGGCGCGACGCGGGAAATGGCGGCACTCATCAAGGCCCATGCCCGTCCCGATGCCGTGGTGGTGAGCCTGCAGAACGGCGTCGACAACGCCGACAGGCTGCGCGCGGTGCTTGGCCCGCGAACGGTGCTGGCTGGCATGGTGCCGTTCAATGTCGTGCAATCAGCCGATGGAGAGCTGCCGTTGCGCGTCCACCGCGCCAGCGACGGCAAGGTTATGGTCGAAGAAGGCAATGCCGGCCTTGCCGATCTTCTCGACACCGAAGGCCTGGCTGTCGAAACGCGTGGCGATATGAAGGCCGTGCTGTGGGGGAAGCTTCTGATGAACCTGAACAATGCGCTGGTGGCGCTGTCAGGCCTGCCGCTGGTAGCCGAACTTGCCGACCGGCGCTGGCGGCTGATCCTGGCCAGCCAGATCGACGAGGCCTTGCTGGCGATGAAGGCCTCCGGCATCGAGCCGGCGCGGATCGCCGGCCTGCGCCCGACGCTGCTGCCGAAGGTGCTCAGGTTGCCCGACTGGCTGTTCAAGCTCCTGGCCCGGCGCATGCTGGCGATCGATCTCGAGGCGCGCTCGTCGATGTGGGACGATCTGCAGCGTGGCCGGTCGACCGAGATCGACGACTTGCAGGGCGCTGTTTTGCGGCTCGCTGAAAAAGCCGGTACGCCGGCGCCGACGGTCCAGCTTATCAGCGCGCTGGTGCGCGCGGCGGAAGCCGAGCGGCTTGGCTCGCCAAGCCTGGTGCCGGAGAAGGTTGTGGCGCCGCCGTCCGGCCGTCGATCAACGTGATCTTCTGCCAGATCTTGCGCGACAGGTTGGACGCCAGGTTCTCGATGTCGTTGACGCCGTCGATGACGACGGCGTCATTGACGGATTGCGCGAACAGCGCCGCGATCTTGCCGGTGATCGACAGCATTTCGGAGCAATAGTCGAGATAGCGCGCGAGATCCGCGGCATTGGTGAGACGGGCCGGCGAATGCGCCGTCGGCTTGAAGCTGGCCGACAGCGCCGCCGGATCCTTGGTCAACTGGTGCATGTCGATGACATGGATCAGCGATCTGAGGCCGTGCAACTGGCGAAACACCTGCTTGCGCTTGATGCGCTCCTCGGTGCGGATCAGGGCCAGGAAGCCGAGCACGGCGAGGATGATCATGTTAATCGTGGCTTCGATGCCTTGCACCGACTGGACCGCGTCGTCGGCCTGGGAGATGTGAATGAGCGGCAGGATGGTGCCGACGAACAGGAAGATCAGCGCGCCCGCGATGACGGAGGCGACGATGATGCCACGCAGCCACCATATAGGCGCTTCCAGGGCCTTGGCGGCCTTGGCCAGATCGCGCGACAGCGACACAAGTTCGGCGGCAACGCCGCGCAACCCGGCCTCCGGAAAACGGTCGGCCACACGCCCTTCCAGCCGCTCGGCGGTTTCGATGATCAGTTTCGGATCAAGCGTGCGGTAGCGCATGGCGATCCGATCAGCCCTTAGAGCATGATGCCGAAAAGTGTGAAGCGGTTTTCCGACGACGTCATGCTCTATTTCTTTGATTCTGCCGGCTCGTTGGTGCGCCGGCCATAACGGTTGGGTCCAGGCTGCCCTGGAAACAGGCACAACACAAGGAAGGCGACGATCGAGACGACCGGCACGAACAGGATCAGCGCGGCGATACCCGGCTTGTCGAGGTCGTGCAGCCGCTTCACCGCCAGCGCGATGTTCGACCACAGCGAGGCGATGAAGGCGATGAAGAAGATGAACGACCACATGTTGCTCTCGGCCGAACCCTCCGGCACCAGCGTGAAGCGGTACAGCGGAAACGCCTGGATGATGGCGACGAGCAACCCGCCGAGAAAATAGGCCGCGCGGCTGACGCGGCCCGAGGTCTTGAAGAAAAGCCAGTTGAGATCCGATCTTTCAGGCAAGCGGGTCCGATCCATATTGATTGGCACCCCTGGTGCCTTCGAGAATGCCGAGTTCGACCAGCAGCCAGATGCCGCCGATGACGGGTACGAAGCCGATCAGCGTCCACCAGCCCGACTTGTTGCGGTCGTGCCAGCGTTTGGCATAGAGGGCAATCGCGAAATAGATCGATGCCAGCGCGAAGAGGATGCCGATGATGCCGATCTGGGCACCGCTGGCCGTGGTGACACGCGTGCCGAGGATCGCATCGAGAATGAAAGCAATAATGCCGATAACGATGAATACGCCGATGCCAGCCCAGAACTTGCCCCGGTTGATACGGCCATCAAAGCTTGTGAGCAGATATTTCCAGTCCATGTCACCCCTCCAGTTGAACCAGCGCGGCCGATTGTCGCGCCGGCGGAAGGTGCGCCTGCCCGGCGGAAAGATCAATCGCGCAGCAATTCGTTGATCGAGGTCTTGGACCGGGTCTTGGCGTCGACCCGCTTGACGATGACGGCGCAGTAGAGACCTGGGCCCGGCTCGTTGTTTGGAAATGCCTTGCCCGGTAGCGAGCCGGCGACGACCACGGAATTCGGCGGCACCTCGCCATAGAAGATCTCGCCGGTGGCGCGGTCGACGATCTTGGTCGACTGGCCGATGAAGACGCCCATGCCCAGAACCGAGCCTTCGCGCACGATGCAGCCCTCGACCACTTCGGAACGCGCCCCGATGAAGCAATTGTCCTCGATGATGGTGGGGCCGGCCTGCATCGGCTCCAGCACGCCGCCGATGCCGACGCCGCCCGAAAGGTGGACGTTCTTGCCGATCTGGGCGCAGGAGCCGACCGAGGCCCAGGTATCGACCATGGTGCCGCTATCGACATAGGCGCCGACATTGACGAAGGACGGCATCAAAACCGCGCCCGGCGCGACATAGGCCGAACGGCGCACGATCGACGACGGCACGGCGCGGAAGCCCGCCTTCTCGAAATCGACGGCGCCCCAGCCGTCGAACTTGGACGCCACCTTGTCCCACCACACGGCCTCGCCGGGGCCGCCCTTGATGATCTCCATCGGATTGAGCCGGAAGGAGAGCAGCACCGCCTTCTTCAGCCACTGGTTGACATGCCACTTGCCGTCGGCCTGCCGCTCGGCGACGCGGGCGGTGCCGCGGTCGAGCAGGTCGAGTGCCGACTGGATGGCGTCGCGCACCTCGCCGCGGGTCGCGGTCGAAATGGCGTCGCGTTCCTCGAAGGCCCTGTCGATGGTCTTTTCGAGGCTCGCCAGATCGGGCTTCGACATGAATTTGCTCCATTACCAAGCTGTTAAGGGCTGCGCCTTAACCTGTTTAAAAGTCGCGCGGACCCTATGTTAAGGTGGAATGGGGGTCAATCGCGCCAGCGTCATGGGACGGCGCAAGTAAAGGAATGGACGGGTGGATTCGATGACTCCCATGGAAAAGGCGGGATGGACGCCGCTGCCGCACTCGGATGAGGATCTGGAGCGGTCGAAAAGCGTGCCGGACACGCCGCAAACGCGGGCCGAGACCTACCGCCTGGCCTGGAACGATCCCGACTTCATGACCCGGCGCGAGCTGCGCGCCGTCAGGCTGCAACTGGAACTGCTGAAGCCGGAAATGATCCTCGCCGAGCGCGGCATTCGTTCGACCGTGATCCTGTTCGGCGGCGCGCGCCTGCCGGAGCCCGGCGGCGAGGCCTGGGCGGCCAAGAACGAGATGCAGAAGAAGAACCTTGAGGAAAACAGCAAATATTACGAGGAGGCGCGCAAATTCGCCCGCCTCTGCTCGCAGCAGTCGGCCACGTCATATTATCGCGAATATGTGGTGGTGACCGGTGGCGGTCCGGGCGTCATGGAAGCGGGAAACCGCGGCGCCGATGATGTCGGCGCGCCGTCGATCGGGCTCAACATCGTGCTGCCGCACGAGCAGGCGCCGAACCCCTATGTGACGCCGGAGCTCTGTTTCAACTTCCACTATTTCGCCATCCGCAAGATGCACTTCGTCATGCGCGCCAAGGCCGTGGCGGTGTTTCCCGGCGGCTTCGGCACGATGGACGAGTTCTTCGAGACGCTGACGCTGATCCAGACCGGACGCATGGAGCGCGTGCCGGTGATCCTGTTCGGCAAGTCCTTCTGGAAGCGGGCAATCGACCTCGACTTCCTCGCCGAGCAGGGCACGATCAGCCCGGGCGACCAGGACATCATCGATTTCGTCGACACAGCCGACGAAGCGTGGGGCATCATCAGCCGCTTCTACAAGCTAGGGAGTGAGTGAGTAGGCAGTAGGAATTAGTGAGTAGGGACTAGTCAGTAGTGAGCGAGCGAAAGGTGTGCTCCTCCACTACTCACTACTCACTACTCACTACTCACTACTCACTACTCACTACTCACTACTCACTACTCCCGTCAAAAATTCCGCGAGATCGTCGGTGACGTAGTCGACGTCGTCTTCCTGCGCCGGGTCGCGTTCCCAGATTTCCGAGAAGGTCGGCTCGAAATTGCGCGGCACCACGAGAACCGTGGTCATGCCCAGCGACTTCGGCACGGCCAGGTTGCGGGCGAGGTCCTCGAACATCACCGCATTGTGGCCGGTGACGGCGTGCAGTTCGGCGAACTTCTCGTAGGTCTGGCGCGCCGGCTTGGGATTGAGGCCGGCAGCGACGATATCGAAAATGTCGTCGAAATGGTCGAGGATGCCAAGTTGGCGCGCGGTGCGCTCGGCATGCCTGCGGTCGCCATTGGTGAAAATGAATTTGCGGCCGGGAAGCTGGCGGATGGCGGTGCCGAGAACAGGATCGGGCACCAGCCACGAATAGTCGATGTCATGGACCTTCTCCAGAAAGTCGTCGGGATCGATGCCGTGGCGCGTCATCAGCCCGTTCAGCGTCGTGCCGTATTCGCGATAGAGCTCCTTCTGCAGCTTGCGCGCCTCCTCGCGCGGCAGCGCCAGCAGTTCCCCGACATAGGCGGTCATCTTGACGTCGATCTGGGAGAACAAATTCGAGTGATGCGGGTAGAGCGTGTTGTCGAGGTCGAACACCCAGTCGGTGACATGGGCGAAGCGGGCGGGATCGGGAAGCGTGGTCATGCGCTCCTTATGGCATGAAACAGGGATTCTGAAAGGGACTTTATCCACAACTTATGCGCGTCGAGAGTGGCGGAAATGGCCTCACGATTCAAATTTTAGCCATCCCGGAAAGGTGGCCTTCAGGGCTTGCTGGCACAGAGACAAGTCCTGTGGGGAGCCCGCGATGAATAGCATTATTCTCAAATCCGCCGCCATCGCCTTGGCCTCCGTCGCTGCCTCGCTCCTGCTGACATTGATCATAGTCCCAGCGATGGGATTCCCGGTCACGCGCACGATCTGGCTGACGTCGACGGTCTGTCCGCTGGTCCTTGCCTGGACGGCATGCGCCGGCACGTTCTGGCAGAGCGACAGGTTGAAAAATGCCCATCGCGAATTGGCCCGTGCCCATGCCCAACTCGCCGCGGCGCACCGCCGCCTGGCGGAAAAGGCGAGCCGCGACGACATGACCGGCATGCTCAACCGGGAAAGCTTCTTTGCCGCGTTGGACGGCTCCCGGCGCAAGTCCGACCGCGGCGCGCTGCTGATCATCGACGCCGATCATTTCAAGAAGATCAATGACAATTTCGGTCACCTGACCGGGGACGACGCGCTGCTGTTGATCGCCAGCGCCATCGAGCGCGGCGTGCGCAGCGGCGACGTGCTCGGCCGGATCGGCGGCGAGGAGTTCGGCGCGTTTCTGACCGGAGCCACGGAACAGGAGGCCAAGCGCGTTGCCGAACGGATCCGTCGCGAGGTCGAGCTGATCCGCTTCCGACCCGTCGATGAGCGAACCATTCCGTTGACCGTTAGCATCGGCGGCACCGTGT
The DNA here is from genome assembly GCF_020164885.1 of Mesorhizobium sp. CO1-1-7. Classification (NCBI taxonomy): domain Bacteria; kingdom Pseudomonadati; phylum Pseudomonadota; class Alphaproteobacteria; order Hyphomicrobiales; family Phyllobacteriaceae; genus Mesorhizobium; species Mesorhizobium sp. CO1-1-7. The sequence goes on from NZ_JAIUHA010000012.1 coordinate 165,037, forward strand.
GCGGCGAGGATGTCAACGTATCGGACCTGATGCGCGCTGCGGACCGGCGCCTCTACCAGGCCAAGCATGCGGGCCGCAACCTGACGATCCTCGATACCGACATTTCCGAAGCCGCATGAGCGGGTTGGCCAGCACACCCGGCCGGTTAAGAAATCTCTAACCCTGTTTGCATCCGGTTGTCCGCTTGTCAGGCTTTTTACCGCCGTGAGGCCATGCTTGGCACGATACTGGCTTCCGTGACGATGCGTGTGCCGTTCGGGGAATGTCATGCGCGCATCGAAGCCCCAGCCGAGAGGCCTGTCATGAGTTTCTTGATCAAAAAAATGTCGCGCCGCACGCTCGTGCAGGCGCTGATCGCCCTGCCTGCGCTGTCCTTGTTCCGCAAGCTGCCTGATACGGCCGCCACCCATGCCGGTTCATCCCGGGCCAATCCCGACGAGATCGTCGAGGTCAATGGCTGGATCCTGAAGCGGAGCGACCTGGCATGATCTTCGACAGCTACGACGCGTATCGCGCCGCCAATTTCGCGCCAAAGGTCTGTGTACTTGGTTCCGGCCCCGCCGGCACCACGATCGCCAGGAAACTTGGCGCGGCCGGTATCCCGGTCGTGGTGCTGGAAGCCGGCTCGCGGGAATTCAGCGACGAGTCGCAGGATTTCTACCGCGGCACCACGGTCGGCGATTCCTACTTCGATCTCGATATCACGCGGTTGCGGTTCATGGGCGGCAGTTCCAATCACTGGGCCGGTTGGTGTCGCGTGCTCGACAAACAGGATTTCGAGCCGAAAGCCTGGGCACCGGACACCGGCTGGCCTATCCGGCGCGCCGACATCGAACCCTATCTTGCGGAAGTGCGCGATATCCTCGACCTTCCAGATTTCCGGCCAGATGTGCCGATCTCGGACGACATTCGCTGGGTGCAGCTGATCAAGAGCCCGGCGGTCCGGTTTGCAGAAAAGTTCGGCGACCAACTCGACCAGAGCAAAAACATCGCCGTCGTGCTCAACACCTACGCCACCGAGCTTGCCGGAGATGGCAAACGCGTGACCGGCGCCAGATTATGGTCCAACGGGCAGGACGCCGGCTCGTTCAGCGCCGACTATTTCATCGTCTGCACCGGCGGACTGGAGAATTCCCGGCTGCTTTTGTGGTCCAACCGGCGCTCCAACGGCGGCGTCGTGCCGAACGCGACGGCGCTTGGCCGCTACTGGATGGAGCATCCGACCTTCGAGGGCGGCAATGCCATCCTGGCCGACGACGGCGCGTTCGAGGTCGATGCCGTCAAGGAGGCCTTCTTCTCGCCGATGGCTGCCGCGATGGAACGGCTCAGGATCATGAATTTCGGCATCAGGCTGATCGAGACTCCCTATCCGGGCGTCAAGAGCCTGATCGCTGATCTTGCCTGTACGGCGCCGCACATGGCGGAATGGGTGTCGGGCAAGCTCGACCAGAACCTGCGTTGCGCCGCTCAGCTTTATGTCGCCTGGGAACAGGCGCCGCTGGCTTCGAACCAGATCGAGCTGTCGAAAACCGAGGTCGACCATGCCGGCGTGCCGCGCATCGAACTGCACTGGAAGAAATCGGAACTGGAACGCCGCACCCTTCTCGAAGGCTTAAGGCTGTTCGGCACGACGCTTGCCCAGAAGAACCTGGGCCGGGTGCGCATTGCCGACTGGATCTCGAAGGGCGACGATTATCCGACCAACGAAGAGACGGCGGGCCACCATCATATGGGCGGCACGCGCATGGGCACCGACGTCACCAGGAGCGTGGTGGACGCCAACTGCAAGGTGCATGGCATGGACAATCTCTATGTCGGCGGCTCTTCGGTCTTTTGCACGTCGGGACAAGCCAATCCAACGACGACGATCACCGCGCTCGCCTGCCGGCTGGGTGAGCACCTGAGCAAGGTGGTCACGGTCTGAGCGCAGTCGTCGTCCCTGCTCGGATCACCACCCGTTCTGCCGACGCCAAGGATGGCGCCGGCAGAGGCTCAAAAGCCGTAGAGGGCGATGCGCACCAGCACGGCGGCGGCGGCGAGCGACACCAGCAGGATGCCGAGGCCGATAGGCGATCCCCAGCCGTACCATTCCATCGCCAGCTTCGCGTATCTGAACTCTTCCTCATGCGAGAGAGGCGTACGCTGTTGGATCAGGCTCATTTTCCACTCCTCGTTGGCGGCCGCCCCTTGCCTATCGCAAGCCGTGGCCGCATATTGCTATAATAGTCTAAATGTTAGACAGATTGATAATTAGATGATCGAACTAAATTCGTCAAGCGGAGATCGCGCCGAACTGACCGCCGCGATCGGCCTTGCCATCATGCAGTGGCAGGACGCGACGCAGGCCTATGACGATGCGGTAGGCGCGAGACTCGGCCTCAACATGGCCGAGCGCCACTGTATCGGACTACTGCATGGCGGCCCGCAATCGGCCGGCGCGATCGCGGCCGCGACCGGGCTGACGCCGGCCGCGGTGACCGCGCTGATCGATCGGCTGGAGGCGCGCGGTCTCTTGACGCGCACGCGCAGCCTCGAGGACAGGCGCAAGGTGGTTATCGAGGCAACGGAGACAACACGGGAGCTCTCGGCGCGCTATTACGGCGCCATCGCGCGGGAAGGTGAAAAGCTCATTGCCACGTTCGGCGACGCCGAGCTTGCCACCATCCGGCGCTTCGTCACCGCCGCGCTCGAGCTGCAGCGCGACCAGCTTGTGCGGCTGAAGGCCGAGGCACCGCAGCCGCGCTGATTTTAGGCGTCAAACCCCTAGCGGTCCGATCGGCCGAAGCGCCGTTCGAGATAGGCCTGGCCGAATTCCAGCGCGATCGACAGGATCCAATAGATCATCGAGGCGGTGATCAGCATCTCGATATGGCGGAACTCCGTCTGGCCCATCGTGCGGGCGAGATACATGATCTCCCAGACGCCGACGACCGACACCAGCGAGGAATCCTTCAGCATGGCGATGAACTGGTTGCCGGTCGGCGGGATGATGACGCGCATGGCCTGCGGCAGGATGACCAGCGCCATGGTCTGGCCGGGGCTCAGGCCGAGCGCCGTGGCGCCTTCGCTTTGGCCGCGCGGGATGCTTTCGATGCCGGCGCGGAAGATCTCGGTCATGTAGGCGCCATAACACAGCGACAACGCAACGATGCCGGCCGGCACCGCGCCGATCACATAGCCGACCTGCGGCAGGCCGAGATAGATGATGTAGATCTGCATCAGCAACGGCAGGCCGCGAAACAGCGACGTGTAGAAGGTGGCCAGCCCGTAGACGATGCCGTTGCCGGTCAGTTTGGCGATGGCCCCGATAAGCGCGATGGTCGTTGCGATGAGAATCGAGATCGCCGAAATGTAAAGCGTCGTGGTGACGCCCTGGGTGATCAGGAAGCCAACCTTCCTGGCAATGAAGGCAAAGGAGAGGTCGAAGGAATAGAAGAACAGCATCAGCAGCGCGAACAGCTCGATCCAGACGCCGGCGATCTGCTGGCGTCGGGGCATGAGCAGCAGCAGCTTGCAGTTCACCAGAACCAGGAGCGCGATCAACACGGCCGAGAGGGCGCGCGACAAGGCTGGATTGGCCTGCAACCAGTCGGATGCAAGCGGCATCACCGAGCCGATCCAGCTCGACTTGATGCCCATGGCGTAGAGGGCCGCGGCCAGCAGCGCGGGAAAAAGCGCGGCCGCCGCGTGGCGGGCAAGCCCTGGATGGGAGAGCATCAGCCTGCCGATCATGCCGTCACCTTGTCCTTGGTGGTGGCGCGGCGTTCCCGCCACCAGTCCTGCGCCTGCAATTTCCAGTAGGTGAGCTGCGCGGCGGCCAGGCCACCGGCGCCGCCGGCCCAGCTCAGTCCGAATGGCGCGAACTGCCGATACCGGTCCGAAGCGCCCAGAATGCCCTCGGCGACTACTTTTCCGGCAATCGCCGTGGTGTTGAGGCCATGGCCACCAAAAGCGGTGCAGTACCAGACGCCCGATTGCAGCTCCCCGATCTGGGGCATCAGATGCCGGGCATAGGACATCAGCCCCGACCAGGCCAATTCGGTCTTGAGGCCGGCGAGCTGCGGGTAGGTGCCGACCATTTCACGGCGCAATTCTCGCGCCAGCGCGTCGGCGGAAGCGGCACGCGTGGTGATGCGCCCGCCCCACAAAAGGCGATTGCCGCTCTCTACCAGACGATAATAGTCGCCGGCCCGCCTGTTGTCGCCGACGGCATCGGTGGTGGCGACGGCTTGCGCGATGAGGCGGGGAGCCGCCTCGGAAACCATCACATAGGTCGCGATGGGCAGAAAGGCGCGGTAGAGCTGGCCGAACACCGGGCCGGTATAGCCGCCGGTCGCAAGCACGATCTGGGGCGCCCGAAGCGTGCCCTGGCTCGTGCGCAGCATCTTTTGCGGTCCCGACAGGTCGCTTTGCACGACCTCGGAACTCTCATGGATCTTGCCGCCCAGCCGCTCGATCTCGTCGGCCAGGCAACGCAGATAGTTGAGCGGATGGATGTGAAAGGCGTTCGGGTCGCGCAGGCCTTGGTGGTAGCGAGCAGACTTCAGCACCGCGCGCACGTCTTCGCCGCGCAGATATTGAAGCTCGTAACCGTGGTCGCGTGCCATCTGGTCGGCATAGGCCTTCAGCGCATCGCCGCCGTCGTAGCGCAAGACGCTGAGCAGGCCGGCACGCGGCTGGGCGGCCGATATTCCGAGCGCTTCGATGGTGTCGCGCACGAATTCCATGCCTTCGATCGACAGCCGGTGCAGATCGCGCGCTGCCTCCCCGCCGACACGTGCGGCGATAGTGTCGCCGCCGGTGGCGAAGCCGGGCGTGACGAAGCCGCCATTGCGTCCCGAAGCGCCGAAACCGGCGACCTGGGCTTCCAGCACGACGACGTGCAATCCGGCGCGCGCCAGCTGCAGCGCTGTCGTCAGCCCGGCCAATCCGGCGCCGACGACGGCCACGTCACATCGCGTCTCGCCTTTGAGCGGGGGCCGCGTCTTCCGGTCGGTCAGGGTGCGGGCGTAATAGGTGTCCGGATAGGCCATCGACGACTTTGCAGTGAGGGGCATTCATGAGGTGGGGTGACGCCCGCCGGCTGCCGAGGAGGCAGCCGGCGGAATGACATTACTTGGCGCTGTAGTCCTTGCCGTACCACTTCGTGGTCAGCGCGGCGAGCGTGCCGTCCGTCTTCATTTCGGTGATGATGCCCCCGACCTTCGCGGTCCACTCGGGATCCTTCTTCTCGGCGATGACGACGAGCGGCTCGCGGAAGGCGTACTCGCCTTCCAGGATCTTTACGGGATAGCCGTTCTTGATGGCATTCTGCGCCGTCTGTTCCGGCGCGATCACGGCATTCAGGCGCACGCCGTCGCCAAGCCGCAGGTCATCGAAGGGAAGCATGGAATCCGCGTAGGTGCGGATCTCGCCCGGCTCGAGCTTGTATTCGATGGGAGCCAGGCCAGGCGCGTCGATTTCGAGCTTGCGGCGGATGAAATCCTCCGAGGTGGTGGCAGTCTCGACGCCGATGATCTTGCCGTTGAGATCGGCGACCGACTTAGCGCCGCTGTCCTTGTGCAGGACATAGACGTAGGGGCTGTAATAATAGATGCCGGCAAAGTCGATCACCTTGGAGCGGGCTTTTGTCGGCGTGACCGATCCGACGCCAAGGTCGTAGCGTCCCTGCCAGCGCCCGCCGGTCAGCGTCGCCCAGTCGGGCGTTTCGAACGAGACCTCGACGCCAAGCCGCTTGCCGATCTCGCGCGAGACATCGATGTCGAAACCGGCGAGTTCGTTGCTGTCGTTGAGAAAGCTCTGTGGAGGCCAGGCCGCGTTGGTGGCGATGACCATCGCCTTTTTCGACGTGACGCGGTCCAGGGTTTCACCGGCCATGGCTGCCGTCGTGATGGCGAATGTCGCGGCGGCAAGAACGGCCAAATTGAGCAGTTTTTTCAAAGTTATCCCTCCCTTGTGGTTGAACTGATAGGTTGAGTGGCCGACGTCGAACCTCAGCGCTTCAGCTGCAGGTGCAACCGGATCGGTTTCGGACTTTGCCCATCACAGCCGAAGCTGATTCCCCCTGACGGACCGGCGTTCGTGACTCCAGACAGTCAGGTCGCAAAAAGAAGGGTTCCACCCGGCGAAATGCGGGATATTGGCGATCGCGCAGTCATTGCGCCCCTTGGGATGACAAAGTGCCGGATAGTTGGCCTTGTTCCGTTCGCCGCTGCCAGTATTGCGGATTGTCGCGAGGGCTGTTCAGCCGATAGGATCGCGCGGTGGTTACTAAGCGGATCGAGCGAGAGGTTTTGTTTGTGGAATTGACCGAGAAGGATCGTCAGTTGCTCGCGCTGATGCAGAAGAACGCGCGTGAGCCGGTCGCGTCACTGGCACGGCAGCTCGGCGTGTCGCGGACAGCGCTGCAGGAGCGGATCCAGAAGCTGGAGGCCGGCGGCATCATCGAAGGCTATACCGTGCGGCTGGCCAAGACGGTGGCCCAGAACGCCGTCCACTGTTTCACCCTCGCCTCCCTGAACAACAAGAGTTATCCGGACGTCTCCAGAAGGATCAAGGCGATGCCCTCGATCCAGGCGGTCTATGCCATAACCGGTGAATGGGATCTGATCATCCACCTTGCCGCCGAGACGCTCGAGAAGCTGAACCGGGAGGTGAATGCCCTGAATGAAATCAGCGGCGTCGTCAAAACCGCTTCCCACGTGGTGATGGAGACGAAGTTCAACCGGACCATCTACGCTCTGTAGGAATGGCGGAATGTCCCGGCGGCCGGCCGTTCCACTGGAACTTGTCGATCTGGTAGCCGGTGCGCATCACTGTTTGCGGGTCGAAAGGCACATGGTGGTGTCCTCGACCCCTGCAAACGTGGGCAGGGGACGCGACTAGTTCGGCTGGACTCCGTAGACGGCCAGAAATGCCTCCACCGAGGCATCCGCGTGGCGTTCCAGTTCGGCCTTGGAGCGCCGGTTGCCTCCCGTGAACATGGCTTCATTCATGGGGATCCAAAGAAGCATTCCAAAAAGATGGCTGGCTGCCAGATAGGGATCACTTGTTTGTATCAGTCCTCGACTGGTGAGTTTTTGAAAGCAGGACGCCGTCGAGGCAAGCATGCGCTCAAACCCCTTTTCGTACCAAGCGCGGCCAAGCTGCGGCATTCGATCCGCGTTGGCGATGATCAAGCGCCGCAGCTTCAACAACTCTTCATCCATGAGAACCGCTATCAGGCGTCGGGCAAGCTGCTGCAGGCCGCCTTCCATGAATTTCGCCTCGGAAAGCAGCGTCGTCACTGACTCGATGATGTCATTGACCTGGGTAGCGGTTGACAGAACGACTTCGCCAAACAGCGTCTCCTTGTCGGTGAAATGCTTGTAGACGGTCTGCTTGGAGGCCCCCGCCTTGGTGGCGATTTCCTCCATGCTGGTCCCGTCATATCCCTTGCTGGTGAACGCCGCCGTGGCCGCCTGGATGATCTCACGATCCTTGCGAGCCGATCTGGTCTCACCGTCGATTTTCATGGCGCCCTCTTAACCAGTACTAGACGGTACCGTTCTCTTGTGGTAGCCCCATGAAACGGTACTGGACTGACTAGTACCTGTCAACGAAGGCAAGGCTTAGACCGATGACCAAGATGATCTTCATAAATCTGCCGGTGCGGGATCTGCAGGCAGCGACCAATTTCTATCTCGCGATCGGGGGCACGCTCAATCCGCAGTTCTCGAACGACCAGGCCAGTTCGGTCATGTTTTCCGACGCGATCGGGGTGATGTTGCTGACGCACCAGCATTACGGCCAGTTCACAACCCGCCAGATCGGCGACGCCAGGCGTGACAGCCAGATGCTGATCGCACTCACCGCGAGCAGCAAGGACGAGGTCAATGCCACGATCGAGAAGGGCGTCGCGGCCGGCGGCCGCGCCGATCCCAACCCCGCTCAGGATCTCGGCTTCATGTTCAACCGCCACATCGAAGACCCTGACGGCAACGTCTGGGAGCTCCTGTGGATGAACCCCGCTGCCATGCAATAGCCCAGCGCGATCAAAGCGTCCAAAGCGCGTCGCGTTGAGACAGATTCATGCGACGCGCTTTATGTTTTAGACCGTCGCCGGGTCGAGCGCCGGCTGGCTCTTGCGGCGCGCGACGATCGCTTCGAAATCCGCCGTCTGGAAGGCATCGCGCAAGGCGTCGAAGGACGGCAGCACGAAATAGGCGCGCTGGAACTTGTCGATCTCGTAGCCGGTGCGCATCACCGTTTCCAGGTCGAACGGCACATGGTGGGCGTCCTTGCTCTCGACAGCGAACTGCAACTCGGTGAACGACGACATCAGACCGGCGCCAAACGCCTTCAGCTTCTGGCCGTTCTCCTGCATCAGGCCATATTCGGCCGTGTACCAGTAGAGCCGGGTGATCATCTCGTCGCCGCCCAGCGCAATGATGTCGCCGGCCTTCTTGCCATACATCTGCATGAAATCGGCAAACACCGGCTGCGAGAGAACCGGCACATGGCCGAAGAAGTCATGGAACATGTCCGGCTCGACGACGTAGTCGAGTTCCTGCCTGGTCCGCAGCCAGTTGGTGACCGGGAAGCGGCGGTTGGCGAGGTGGTCGAAGAACGGTGCGGCCGGGATGAGGCCCGGCACGGCGACGATTTCCCAGCCGGTCAGCTTGCGCAGTTTGGTGCTGACGTCCTCGAAATCGGGGATGCAGTCGAGCAGGCCGAGCTTCTCGACGCCGTCGAGATAGGAGTGATGGGCGAGCTTTTGCGTCAGCTTGGTCTGGCGGTCGCACAGCGTGCGCCACACCGCCTGCTCCTCGGTCGAATAGTCATAAGCCTGCGCCACGGTGAAATCCGCGCGGCACACCGAATAGTCCCCGCGCAACCCTTGCGCCGCGCAGTCGCGGGCGTATTCGGCAACGCTCATCGTCGTCATGGGTTTTCTCCTCGCATCAATGGTTGACGTGCCGCAAGGCTAACCCGATCTGCCGAGGCAATTCGGTTTTGATGGTGGCTCCTCCGCCACATTCGAGATACTATTCACTCACAATTCACGTGGGAGGAGTGAAAATGCCTCAATTCGACGATTTCGAGATCAAGATGCTGGATGTCCTGCAACGCAACGGTCGCAAAGCCGTTTCCGAGCTGGCGCAGGAGGTCGGCCTCTCCACCACGCCCTGCGCGCGGCGCTTCGAGGCGCTGCAGGAAGCCGGCGTCATCAAGGGCTTTGCCGCGGTGATCAGCCGCCGCGCCGTCGGCCTGATGGTCGAGGTATTCATCCAGGTGCGCCTCGTCAGCCACAGCGACGGCTCGCCCGAGAGCTTCATTGCCGCCGTTCAGCGCATGGATGAGGTGTCGTCGTGCTGGACGATGACCGGCGACCACGATTTCCTGCTGCATGTCATGGTGCCATCGGTCGACGAGCTCAACGCCTTCGTCATGCATCGGCTGATGCGGCTCGACGGCGTGCGCGACGTCCACACGCAACTGGTGCTGCAGAACATCAAGGGACCCGGCCACACGCCGCTCGCCCATCTCAGGCGGTGATGCGCGTCCGCGTTTCTGCGGAAAAGCTGCAAGCAAACTGCTGAAACGGGCCAATCGGGCGGCACTATCGCCGGCCAGCATTGCGCGGACCAACTCCATGAGGTCCGCCATGAAAATCGTCCTGATCAATCCGCCGCACACCGCCATCGGCAGCCGCGTGCCGGACGATCACCTGCCGCCGCTTGGTCTGCTGGCGATCGGCGGCCCGCTGCTCGACGCCGGTCATCAGGTGCGGCTCGTCGATGCCGAGTTCGGGCCGATGCCGCTCGCCTCGGTTGTCGCGGCAGCCCTGAAGGACTGTCCCGACTTCGTTCTGATCGGCCATTCCGGCTCGACCTCGGCACATCCGACCGCCTTGTTGATCGCCGGGATGGTCAAGGCGCGCGCGCCGGCGACGATCATCCTCTATGGCGGCGTCTTCCCCACCTATCACTGGCGCGACATCCTGGCGTCAACCGACGCCTTCGACTTCATCGTGCGCGGCGAGGGCGAGGCGACCGTGGTGGCGCTGGTCGAGGCGCTGGAGATGCGCCAGCCGCCGGCAAGCGTTGCCGGCATCGCCTGCCGCGACGATCTTGACCGTCCCTTCGCTACGCAAGCGGCGATGACCATCGCCGACCTCGACGCCTACCGCGTCGGCTGGGAGCTGATCGACCACCGCGGATACAGCTACTGGGGAGGCAAGCGTGCGGTGGTCATGCAGTTTTCGCGCGGCTGCCCGCATCTGTGCAATTATTGCGGCCAGCGTGGCTTCTGGACCCGCTGGCGGCATCGCGACCCAGTCAAGTTCGCCAAGGAGATCGCCTGGCTGCACCGCGAGCATGGCGTCGAACTGATCAACCTGGCGGATGAAAATCCGACGGTTTCTAAAAAGGCATGGCGCGCCTTTCTCGAAGCCTTGATTGCCGAGAACGTGTCGGTGCTGATCGTCGGCTCGACCCGCGCCGACGATATCGTGCGCGATGCCGATATGCTGCACCTCTACCGCCAGGCCGGTGTCATCCGCTGGCTGCTCGGCATGGAAAACACCGACGAGCAGACGCTGCAATTGATCCGCAAGGGCGGCAGTACCTCGTCCGATCGTGAAGCGATACGGCTGCTGCGGAAGCACGGCATCCTGTCCATGGCAACCTGGGTCGCCGGCTTCGAGGATGAGGGATTTCGCGATCTGTGGCGCGGCTTTCGCCAGCTCCTCGCCTATGACCCCGACCAGATCCAGGCGCTCTATGTGACGCCGCATCGCTGGACGCCGTTTTTCCGCATCGCGCGGGATCGCAAGGTCATCCAGAGGGATGCCCGCCTGTGGGATTACAAGCACCAGGTGCTGCAGATGACCCGGCTGAAGCCGTGGATGCTGTTCTTCTCGGTCAAGCTGATTGAGCTCGCCGTGCAGTCGAGGCCGAAGGCGCTGGCGCGCATCCTGTTCCACCCCGATCCCGAGCAGCGGCATTCGATGCGCTGGTACACGCAGATGGGCCGCCGCGTCTGGTTCCGCGAGATCTGGAGTTTTCTGGTGACCGACCGCCGGGTGAAAGGCGGCCCGACGCTCGCCGAATTCTGGGGCGCACCGCAGGACACCGAGGAGGAATCGATGGTTGTCCGGCGGCCAGGTACAAAGCCGGAGCTTCCCGCGGCCGTAAATCGCGGCCCGTCAGGCAGAAGATTAGCCGGCTGACAAGAGCATTATGGCACGATCAGTGTGCCGGCGCCGTGTTCGGTGAACAGTTCGAGCAGCACCGAATGCGGCGTCTTGCCGTTGAGGATGACGACGCCTTCGACGCCACGCTCGATCGCCTCGATGCAGGTCTCGACCTTGGGGATCATGCCGCCGGAAACCGTGCCGTCCTTGATCAGCGCCTTGGCCTCGGCGACCGTTAACTCGTCGATCAGCTTCTTGTCCTTGTCGAGCACGCCCGGCACGTCGGTGAGGAACAGCAGCCGCGAGGCCTTGCATGCGCCGGCGATGGCGCCGGCGAAAGTGTCGGCGTTGATGTTGTAGGTATGGCCATCGCGGCCGGGCGCGACCGGCGCCAGCACGGGGATCATTTCGGAGCGCGCCAGAAGGTCGAGCAGCGTGCGGTCGACCTCGACCGGCTCGCCGACGAAGCCGAGATCGAGCACGCGCTCGATGTTGGAATCGGGGTCGATCATCGTCTTGCGCGCCTTTTCGGCGAACACCATGTTGCCGTCCTTGCCGCACAGGCCGATCGCCCATTCGCCCTCGGCGTTGATCAGCGCGACGATCTCCTTGTTGATCGACCCGGCCAGCACCATCTCGACGATCTCGACCGTCTTCTGGTCGGTGACGCGCAGGCCGCCCTCGAACTTGGATTCGATGCCCATCTTGGCCAGCATGGCGCCGATCTGCGGTCCGCCGCCATGGACGACGATCGGGTTGACACCGGACTGCTTGAGTAGCGCGATGTCGCGGGCGAAGGCCTTGCCGAGTTCGAGATCGCCCATGGCATGGCCGCCATATTTCACCACGACCGTCTTGTGCTCGTAGCGCTGCATGTAGGGCAGCGCGCGCGACAAGAGGGCGGCCTGCATTTCGGCGGTGGCGGCGACGTCCGTCATCGGCGTGGTTCCCTGGCATTTGGTTTTATGCATGTCGGTTCCCAAACCGCTGGGCACTTTTGGGCGACATGCATCAGGTAAGGACGGCGGCGTCTTAGCGGGAATTGACGCGAGCCGCAAATGGCATTGCTGTCATAGTCGGTTCACGGTGTCGTCATTGTGACGGCACCATCAGCGGCGCCCGCCGCGTCAGCCAGCCCGAGATTTTCTCCATCTGCGCGGCGAGCGACAAAAGCGTTTCCTCGTCGCCCGGCCGGCCGGCGGCCTGGATGCCGAGCGGCAGGCCGGCGTCCGTGACATGGACGGGGAGCGCGATCGACGGCTGGCCACTGACATTGTGGATCGCCGGCCAATGCGTGAACCAAAGGCTCTTGTCCATCAACTGGCCGAACAGCGGTTTGATCCTGAGCAGCGCGGTGAGGTGAAGCTTGTCGAGCAGGTTTTCGATCAGTTCGTCGGCGCCTTTCGGATCCATGGCGCCGCAGGCGAGCGGCGGGTGCGCGATAACAGGCATCAGTACCGCATCATAGCGCGCGGTCTCCGTGATCAGTTGCCGCGAGGTGGCATGCAGGCGCTGCAGGCCGGCATAGGTTTCGCCGGCCGAGATCATCTCGCCCAACCGGCCGAGCACGCGCGTGGCGCGCTCGATATCGCCCGTCACCGAGCGGCCGACGCGCAGCGCTTCACCCCGCAACGAGCCGGCGACGGCGGAGGCGACCGTTGTGCAGAAATCGGCGAAGAAATCGCGGCCGATAAAAGGCAGATCGATGTCCTCGACCGAATGGCCGCCCTCGCGGGCGAGTGCCACGGCAATGTCGAGCGCCTTCAGCGTCTCGGCCGAAATTGGCAAGCCCAGCGGCGACTTGCGGTACACCGCCAGCGTGAGCTTGCCGGGATCCCGCGCGGCAGCGGCGGCGAACGAGCTTTTTGGCGGGCGCGCGGCATAAGGCGCGAGCGTATCGGGACCATGGGTGAGGTCGAGCAGCAGCGCGCAGTCGCGCACCGAGCGAGTGACGGTGTGATCGACGACCATGCCGTACCAGCTTTCGCTCACCAGTGGGGACAACGGGACACGGCCGCGCGAGGTCTTGAGGCCGACAAGGCCGCTGCAGGCAGAAGGCACGCGGATCGAGCCGCCGCCATCCGACGCATGCGCCACCGGCACGACGCCGGCGGCAACCAGGGCTGCCGAACCGCCCGACGAGCCGCCGGTGGTGTGGCCGGTATTCCAGGGATTGCGGGTGACGCCAAAGGCCTTGGATTCCGTCATCAGCCGCAGCCCGTGCTCGGGTGACGTCGAGGTGACGATCGGAATCAGCCCGGCGGCGAGATAGCGTTCGGTCATCACCGAGTTGAAATCGGGCACCCAGGCCGGAATGCGGCTGCCGCCATGCGAGGGCACGCCCTTGATGGCGATGCCGAGATCCTTGATGGCGAAGGGGACCCCAGCCAGCGGCAGCGAACGGTCGATGCTCTTTGCCCGGGTCCGCGCCGCCTCGTAGAGCGGCTCGGCCGTGGCATTGATTTCGGGGCGGGTGGCCTCGGCACGGGCGATCGCCGCTTCGGTCAACTCGATCGCCGATAGTTCGCCCCTGCGCACCAGACCGGCAAGACCGGTTGCGTCTTCTTCCCAAAGGATTCGTTCGACCGACATGTGCGCTCCCCCATTGCTGCCAAGCTAGTCAGCGGCAATTCCCTTGGCAATCCAGGCTGATAGTGTCTCAGTTTGGAGTTTGGCGGCGACTTTTAAACGGCTATCTCCCGGCGTTGGAAGGGGGCGCAATCGCCCCCGGAACAATGTCGGTGTTTTGGGCAACCTTTATCCGCCAGCCCGACTGTTCTTCTTTCAAAACCAGAAGCAGAATGCCTTCTCGTTTTCCGGCGGATGAGCCGTCCGGAGCGGATGCGCCGGTCAGGATCCATGAATAGTGCACCGATGCAATGCCGGAAGACAATTCAACAACTGACGAGACAACACCCTTCAATCGGCTGTCACGAAACATGGTTTCATGAGTTGCGCGGTGCGCCCTTTCGATCTCGGTGCGGTTCTTCCACCACATGCCCACGACATTGACGAAATTGGCGTCGTCGGCGAACAACGCCGCGAAGTCGTTCATATCGTGTCTATTCCAGGCATCGGCAAAGGCAGTGGCGACATCCTCAGGTTTGGCGAGCACCAATCCCATGACAAATCTCCCTTGCTTCGGCTGAAGCGTAGCATGTCGGGGGAAGCGCCTCAAACGCGATTGCCAGCTTTTGACTTCAAACCGGGACACTGTCTCGGGGCAGGTGTGCGGACGCCGAACTTTAGGTGCACAGCATATTTCCGGCGTTGCAAATACAGCGCAATTGCCTAATTTGGCGCGCATGACGCCGCAGGACATTACCAAGCTGATCGTCCGGACTTCGATGAAAGATCGGGCAGCGTTCGATCTGCTTTACCGGCACACCAGTGCGAAACTTTTCGGCGTATGCCTTCGTGTATTGAACGACCGGGGAGATGCTGAAGAAGCGCTGCAGGAAGTCTTCGTCAAGATATGGACGAAGGCGGATCGCTTTGCTGTCTCCGATCTGAGCCCGATCTCCTGGCTGGTGGCAATCGCGCGCAATCATGCGATCGATCGCATCCGAGCGCGGCGCAAGCCCGCCGCCGATATCGATGCAGCGCTCGACGTGGCCGATCCGGCGCCGGGACCTGAAGCGATGGTGGTGGCGGGCGACGAGACCGAGCGGATCCATCATTGTCTCGATGAGTTGGAGAAAGACCGGGCGGCGGCCGTCCGGGGCGCCTATCTCAAGGGCGAAAGCTATGCCGAACTGGCGGAACGCCATGGCGTGCCGTTGAACACGATGCGCACCTGGCTGCGCCGCAGCCTGATGAAACTCAGGGAATGTCTGGAAAGATGACGCTGGCAGAGGACAACGGACCGGAACGTGGAGGCGACGAGCTGTTCGCCGCCGAATACGTTCTTGGCGTGCTGCCGGTCGAAGAGCGGCAGATAGCCTCCAGGCGCATCGACGCCGAGACCGATTTCGCGCGGCTGGTCGACGGCTGGGAAGTTCGCCTGTCGCCGCTGGGCGCGGCCTATCTTGAAATCGAGCCGCCGGCTTCGGTGAAGCCGGCGATCGACCGCCGGTTGTTTTCATCCGCCGCCACCACGCCTGCCGAGCCGCGCGCAAGCCTGTGGTCCAGCCTCGCCTTCTGGCGCGGCCTTGCGGTGGCGGCTGTTGCCGCGCTGGCGCTTTACGTCGCCGTCCCTTATGTCAACCGGCCGGCTGAACAGCCGCAGGCGCGACTCGTCGCTTCGCTGGCCGCCGACGGCAGTGACGTCAAATATCTCGCCGTCTATGATTCCGAACGGCATGAAGTCAGCCTTTCGCATGTTTCCGGCGCGCTCGCCGCCGGCAAGGACTTCGAACTCTGGATGATCGAGGGCAAGAACGCGCCGATCTCGATGGGCGTCATCCCGGCGGGTGCGACGGCGCATATTGGCGTCTCGCCCACCACGCAGCGGAAACTCGCGCAGGGCGCCGTGCTGGCCGTCAGCCTCGAACCCACCGGCGGTTCGCCGACCGGGCAGCCCACCGGGCCGGTGGTTGCCGCGGGCGATTTGAAGGGCATCTGATCGAGCCTTCGCACTGGCGGCGCCTGGATAGAACAGGCTCAGTCTATCTCCGTTCCATATGTCTAAATGGACCGGTAGCCGGCGAATTGCCAAGGCAGAAAATACATCCACAGTGAAAATAAATCAAAAATCCGCGAAATATTCTGAAACTCACGCATCTGTGTTCCGTATCTCCTTGCGTCCCCAAAATGGGAAGAGAAACCCAAGGAGTTTTAATACAATGCGTAGATTCGCCACCCTTTTGCTCGCCGGCACGATCGCTGTCTCCGCGCTTGCCACGGCTGCTTATGCTGAAAACCCGATGGTCGGCGGCGCCGCCATGTTTGCCAACAAGACCATCGTCGACAATGCCGTCAATTCGAAGGATCACACGACGCTGGTCGCCGCCGTCAAGGCGGCCGGTCTTGTCGAGACCTTGCAGGGCGCCGGCCCGTTCACCGTCTTCGCGCCGACCAATGAAGCCTTCGCCGCGCTGCCTGCCGGCACGGTAGAGACGCTGCTCAAGCCCGAAAACAAGGACAAGCTCGTCAAGATACTGACCTGCCATGTGATCGGCGCCAAGGCGATGGCGGCGGATGTGATGTCCATGGCCAAGGCCGATGGCGGCACGCACAAGGTCAAGACGGTCGGCGGCTGCGAGCTGTCGCTGAAGGCCGACGGTGGCAAGGTCACCGTCACCGACGAGAACGGCAATGTCGCCAATGTGACCATCGCCGATGTCGAACAGTCCAACGGCGTCATCCACGTCATCGACAAGGTTCTGCTCCCGAAGATGTGATCGGGCCGAAGATGTAACGAGGCGCTTGTCGCGGACGAACCTGCTGCAAGAGCTCTCCGTCGATCGCGCCGTCTCGCTCCCGTGATCCGCAATCGACACGCGTGCTCCGCGCCGCCCACGATCGAAAGTGGACGGCGCGGAGTGTCGTTTGGGGCAACCGTCACCGGCTTTTGACTTTCGGGCGGCGGCATAGTTTGGCAAAACAGACGACAGGAGGAACTGGTCATGAACCGTCGCGACTTTCTTTTGAGCGGTGCCGCCGCTATCGGCGTCATCGGAACCGCGGCAGCAATGCTGCGCATGGGCAGCCCGCAGGCCGCGCAGGCCGCCGAAAAATTCGAGGTCGCCAAGACCGAGGACGAGTGGAAAGCCATCCTGTCGCCGGCCGCCTTTAACGTCCTGCGCAAGGAAGGCACCGAATATCCAGGCACCAGCCCGCTGCTCAACGAACACCGCAAGGGCATCTTCGCCTGCGCCGGCTGCGACCTGCCGGTCTATCCCTCGGAGACGAAATTCGATTCCGGCACCGGCTGGCCGAGTTTCTGGCAAGAGATCGCCAATGGCATCGGCAAGACCGAGGATCGGTCGCTGGGCATGACCCGCACCGAAGTGCATTGCCGCCGCTGCGGAGGCCATCTCGGCCATGTCTTCGATGACGGTCCGGCGCCGACCGGCCTGCGCCACTGCATCAATGGGGTGGCGCTGACCTTCAAGCCCGCCGCCGCCTGAGGACCCAAAGGCAATAAAAAAACTCCGGGCTTTGCGGCCCGGAGTTTTTTGCGTGGGTCGGAGCTTTCGGGCGTGGACTGGAGGAGCTTCCCGAAAACCGCTGCCACGATTCCTTGCTTCAGTGCCCGCCGCCTCCGCCGCCACCGGGCGCGGCCGGCTTCCTGATCAGCATGGTGAAGAACCCCAGCGTCCCGAACAGCACCGTCAGCAGATAGAACACATCCATGAAGGACAGCAGCGCCGCCTGCTGGTGGACCATGCCCGACAGCTTGGAGATCGCGGCACTGGTGGCGTCGAGGCCGGTGGTCTGCTCGAAATTGAGCGTCATGTTCTGCAGCTTGGCCTGCGCGGCGGCACTGCCCCACTGCACATGCTCGGAGAGCCGGGCATAGTGGAAGGCATTGCGGTCGATCAGCACGGTGTTGATGAGGGCGAGGCCGACGGCGCCGCCGAGGTTGCGGGTCAGATTGAACAGTCCCGACGCATTCTTCAACCGGTCCGGCGGCAAGGTGCCGAGCGCGATGTTGTTGATAGGCACCATGCACAGCATCATCGAACAGCCGCGCAGGATCTGCGGGATGAGCAGCTCGTAAAAGTCCCAGTCGGCGGTCAGATGCGTCATCCACCAGGTGCCGGTGGCGAAGCCGAACAGGCCGATCATCATCATCAGCCGCAGGTCCATCTTGCTCGACAGGATGCCGGATATGGGCGCGGTGAGGAACATGGCCAGGCCGCTGACGAACAGCGCTTCGCCGATCATCATCGAATCGTAGCCGCGGATGCGTCCGAGGAAGACCGGATAGAGATAGGTCAGGCCATAGAGACCGATGCCGATGACGAAGGAAAACAGCGAGCCGAAGGCGAAGTTGATGTTGCTGAACGCCTTGAGGTCGACGATCGGCTCCTCGGCGGTGAAGACACGCCAGAAGAAGATCACCGCGCCGATGGTCATCACGATGGCGCAGATGAAGACGCCCTGGTCCTGCAGCCAGTCATTGTTCGGGCCTTCTTCAAGCACGTATTCCATACAGCCGAGGAAGGCCGCCATGCCGGCCAGGCCCCACCAGTCGAACTTCGAGAACAGCTTGAGATTGGGCTTGTCGAAATCGATCAGCGACCAGGCAGCGGTCGCCACCAGGATGCCCGGCACGACATTGACCAGGAACAGCCAGTGCCAGGAAAAAGCGTGGCTGATATAGCCGCCGACGGTCGGGCCGATGGTCGGCGCCAGTGTCGCCACCAGGCCGATCATCGGCGAGACGATGGCACGGCGCAAGGGCGGGAAGATGGTGAAGGCCGCGGCGAAAACGCTCGGGATCATGCCGCCGCCGATGAAGCCCTGCACGGCGCGGTAGACGATCATCTGGTCGATGTTGGTGGCGGTCGCGGCAAGGGCGCTCGCCGCGGTGAAGCCCGCCGCCGCGACGGTGAACAGCACGCGTGTCGACAGCATGCGGCTGAGGAAGCCCGACAGCGGGATCATGACCACCTCGGCGATCAGGTAGGCTGTCTGCACCCACGGGATCTCGTCGGAGCTGGCGCTGAGGCCGGCCTGGATCTCGGCCAGCGAGGCCGAAACGATCTGGATGTCGAGGATCGCCATGAACATGCCGAACACCATCGCCAGGAAAGCGATGACGCGGCGCGTCGAAATCGTGTCGGGGGCAGCCGGCATTGCCGGCGGCGATCCTGCGGTGATGGTTGCGGTTGCCATTTCCTGGCCCTCCTTGGGGCCCCGTTGAGGCAGGCCGGGCGGCTCGGTGCTTCAATCAGCCACCAAGCCGCCCTCCGAAAAGCGATCAGTTACTGGTGGCGGCAGGCGCGGTACGGCTGTCGACGGCGACGACGACGCTCAGGCCCGCGCGCAGCTTGCCGGTCTTCAGCGCATCGGCCGGTACGTCGATGCGGACCGGAACGCGTTGCACCACCTTGGTGAAGTTGCCGGTGGCGTTTTCAGGCGGCAACAGCGAGAACACCGCGCCCGAGGCCGGCGCCAGCGAGGAGACGGTTCCCTGGATGGGCTGGCCGTCGATGGCGTCGACCGAGATGTTGACCTTTTCGCCGGGCACGAGCCTGGCAAGCTGCGTCTCCTTGAAGTTGGCGACGATGTAAAGCTTGTCCATAGGCACGACCACGGCGAGCTTTTGGCCGGGGCTGACCAGATCGCCCTGTTCGACGGAGCGGTTGCCGACGACGCCGTCATAAGGCGCCTTGAGCACCGTGAAGGAGAGGTCGCGCGCGGCCTTGTCGCGGCCGAGCTGCAGGGATGCCAGCGTGCTGGCGGATTCCGCGCGCTGTGCCTCGAGCACACCGATATTGGCCTGCGCGGCGGCGATCTGTGCGTCGGCGCCGACGAGCGCGGCATTGGCCTGGTCGAGCGCGGTCTGGGCGTCGTCCAGCTGTGCCTGCGTGCCGACATGGGTCTTGACCAGTTGCGCGGCGCGCTGCTGGGCCCGGCCGGCATTGTCGGCGGCGGCCCGATCGGCGACCTTCTGCGCCTGCGCCTGCTGAAGCGAGGCTTGCGCGGCCTTGGTCTGCGCGTCGATGCGGTCGAGCGTCTTGGCCAGCGTGGCGATCTGCGCCTCGGCCTGGGCGACGGCGATCTTGTAGTCGCCGGCGTCGATCGTCAGCAATGGATCGCCGGCCTTGACCTGCTGGTTCTCGCTGACGAGGACCTGGTCGACATAGCCCGAAATTTTTGGCGAGACGAACGCCATGTCGGCCTGGACATAGGCGTCGTCGGTGGAGATCATGAAGCGGCCCGTGGTCCAGTAGTCATAGCCATACCAGGCGCCGCCGCTCAGAAGGGCAAGGCCGATGATCGGCAGCAGGAAGGAGCGCACCGAGCGCTTTTTCTTGGCCGGCGCTTCCGCCGGCGGCGGTGCGACGACCGGCTGGAGGGGAATTTCCGGAGCTTCCGTCGCCGGCGCGACCTTGGCGTTGGGGAAAGGGCGGACTTCGGCTGATGTTGACGCGGTCGAGGACATGACATCTCTCTAAAGTTATAATACTGAACCGTTCGGTTCGATCAGGCCGTTGACATAGCGCGTAAAGAAGACCATATCAAGAGGCAATCGAACCGATTGGTTCGAATTATTTCGAGGTCCGACTTTTATGGTTGAGATTGTACGCAACAGCGAAACCGATCCGTGCGAAGACCTGCTGGACGGTCTGCGCCGCGGCCGCCCGGCCGCTGGACAGGACCCGGTCAAGCGCAGCCAGATCATCGATGGCGCCCGTCGTGTCTTCATCGAAAAGGGCTTCGAGGCCGCCTCGATGAACGACATCACCCGCGAGGCCGGGGTCTCGAAGGGCACCATCTACGTCTACTTCGCCAACAAGGAAGAGCTGTTCGAAGCGCTGATCGAGGAAGAGCGCGGCACCATCTTCAAGAACATGTACGACATGCTCGACCGCGCCGACGACTTGCGCCAGACGCTGGTGAAGTTCGGCAAGGTTCTGTCGATGAAGATCACCTCGGCCAGGGTCATCCAGGCGCAACGCACGGTGATCGGCGCCTCCGACAGAATACCCGATATGGGCGCTCGCTTTTACGAACGCGGACCCAAGCGCGGCCATGACAAGGTGGTGACGTTCCTCAACGCCGCCATCGAGCGCGGCCTGCTGGAGATCGACGATGTCGACCTCGCCGCCTATCAGTTCACCGAACTGTGCCTGGCCGGTCTTTTCCGGCAGTGCATCTTCGCCTATCGCACCAAGGCCCCGACCCAGGACGAGATCGACCACATCGTCAGGTCGGGCGTCAACATGTTCCTGAAAGCCTACGGCACCGAAAAGCTCGTCGAGGACGAAAAAGCCCTGCCGCAAGCGTGAAGGCAGATCGGTATGGGCGGTCCTAAGCTTCAGGATCAGATGCGGCGCATCGTGACGGACTTCAATGCCGGTCGTCACGAGCAGGCACGGCTGCTTTGCCAGGAGGCTCTTGACCGGACCGCCGACGACCCAGCTCTCAACCACCTTATGGCCGCCGTTCTTTTCGCCAAGGGAGAGATATCGGGAGCCCGCACGCATATTCATGCAAGTCTGGCGATCAGGGCTGACAACGCATCCGCTCAATTGCTCGCCGGCCGTCTGGCGCGGGCGGCACGGGATTTTGACCAGGCGTTGTTCCATCTCTCACGCGCGGCGGCATTGGCGCCTGACGCTGCCGTGCTTGTCGAGCAGGCGCGAACGCTCGACGAGGCGGGCGACCGGAGGCGCGCGCTCGAGGCGTGGCGGCAGGTGACACTTGCCGATCCCCTGTCGGCGGAAGCGGCAGCGCGTCTGGGCCGCATGCTGTTCGAGGACGGAATGCCTGCCGATGCGGCACCTTTGCTGGAGCGGGCCGTAAACGGAGACGCGCCAGCATCGGCATGGTTCGACCTCGCCCTTGTCAGGCAGGATCTGCATGATCATGTGGGGGCAGCGGCCGCCTATCGCAAAGCGCTGGAGATACGTCCCGGCGACGCCGAGGCGGCGGTCAATCTTGGGGTGGCGCTGCAGGAGACGGGCGACATGGACGCCGCGATGGAGGCCTATCGGTCGGCCTACGAGCAGCGCACCACGACTTTCGGCATTATCGCCATGGCCCTGACGTCAGCGCCGCACGGCAAGCTTTGGGTCGACCGCGAAGCGTTGAAGGGCTTGCTTGGCGGCTAGAGAGCTCCAGGAAAGTTCTAGCGGGCGCGTTTTACGCGAAACTGCTTGCGGTAGACGCCGGGCTCGGCAAGAACATCGGCGACGGTCTTTTCGTAGGAAGCCTTGCGCACGGCATCGAAGCTTTCGAAGACGAGTTCGGGCGCGGCGCGTGGCACTGGAAAGCATTGCGCAACCGGCGTGCCCTTCGCCAGTACTCCTGAGAAACCCTGGTCGGTCCAAATTGCCGGGAAATTGATGCCGGCGTCCTGGAAATGATCAGCATCGACAACACCAGTCACCAGTCGGAAAGGAAGATCATCGCGGTTGACCGGATGGGTGGCGAAGAGGGACCAGCCTTCCTCCAGCTCGATCGTCCAGAAACTGTTGAACTTTATGGCCGCAAGCCCATTCGAGAACGGTGCGCCGGCGAGCTGTTCGGCGACATGGAAGCTGAGCGGCGAACGCGGATGACCCTTGGTTGACGGCTCGGCGATGTCCCACCGCCATTCAAAGGCGCCGTTCTCCACAGTCACATCGCATGGCAGCAGGATCATGAAGCCATGTGTCATGGCATCGACGAAGGGCGGGCACTGCTTTACCGTCCGGATTTCTCGCCCATGGATTTCCGAAAAGGCTTTCGGAGGCATCTTGCGGAGCCAGTCAGGCAGCACGCCGCGCGCCGGAACCGGCCGGGGCAGCGTTTCGGCAAGCGCGGGATCACAACGAAAAACGATACGCATCCGAATGCCCTCGAACGACACTGCGATGCTGACGGATTGCCAAGGCCCGGTCAACGGATGCGCGCACGACGATTAGCCGCCATTGGCGGCGAGCACGATCGCGGCCTGCAATTCCTCCAGGCCTTCGCCTTTTTCCGATGACGTCGCCAGCACGAACGGGAACGCGGCGGGACGCTTCTTGATCTTGGCCAGCGTCTCCTCGATCAGCCGCGGCACGCCGGCGGCCTTGATCTTGTCGGTCTTGGTCAGCACGATCTGGTAGGACACCGCCGCCTTGTCGAGCAGCGACAGCACTTCGTCGTCCTTGGCCTTGATGCCGTGGCGGGCATCGATCAGCACATAGACCCGCTTCAGCGTGACCCGACCCTTGAGATAATCGAAGACCAGCTTGGTCCACTCGTCCACCTTCTCCTTGGGCGCGGTGGCATAGCCGTAGCCCGGCATGTCGACCAGCGCCATTGGCGGCAGGTCGGTGCCCTCGCCCGAAAATCCATCCGGCACGAAATAGTTGAGCTCCTGCGTGCGCCCTGGCGTATTGGAGGTGCGCGCCAGGCCCTTCTGGTTGACCAGCGCATTGATCAGCGACGACTTGCCGACATTGGAGCGGCCGGCGAAGGCGATCTCGGGCGGCCCTTCCGGCGGCAGGAACTTCATGGCCGGCACGCCGCGGATGAAGATCCACCCGCGCGTGAACAGGTCGGTGCCGATCGCGGTGCTGTTGGGAACGTTCAAGCTGCTGCCTCCAGAAGAGAAATATCGGCGCCCCTGATGGCGTCGAGGTTGCGGCCGATCTTGTCCACCGGCCAATCCCACCATGCCACCGCCAGCAGCCGCCGGACCGTCCTGTCGTCGAAACGCATCTTGACCACTTTCGCGGCGTTGCCGGCGACGATCGCATAGGGCGGCACATCGTGCGTCACCACCGATTTGGCGGCGACGATGGCGCCATGCCCGATTTCCACGCCGGGCAGGATCACAGCCTCCATGCCGATCCAGACATCGCTGCCGACCATTGTGTCGCCGCGCACTTCCTTCGACCACGTGGCTGGGTCAAAACCGTTTTCCCAGCCATGACCGAAGATGTTGAACGGATAGGTTGAAAAGCCGGACATCGCGTGGTTGGCGCCATTCATGATGAAGCGCGCGCCTTCGGCTATGGCGCAGAACTTGCCGATGATGAGCTTGTCGCCGATGAAGGGATAGTGATGCAGCACGCATTTTTCGGCGAACTTGTCCGGCCCGTCGGGGTCGTCATAATAGGTGAAGTCGCCGATCTCGATATTCGGCACTGTCACCAGAGGCTTCAGGAAGCCGACGCGTGTGTGCATCGGGATCGGGTGCTTGATGCCGGGGTTGGGTCCGTCCATGTCGAAGTCCGTCCAGGAATTGATAGCCACGCCGATCCGCAATCCGCGCGCCTGGTCAAAATAACGTGATCCGCCCTATAGCACCAATCGGCTGACGAGCGAGCCTTCCTTGCTCGCCATGCTCATTTGTCGCCGCGGCAGATCACGATCGGATTGGACAGCGCGCTGTCGAACCCACTGCCCTGATACACCTGCACGTTCGACGCTCCGGGCGGCAGCATGAAGCTGCCTTCGACGACTTTTTGATCGCCCGCCATCGTGTGTAGATCCCAGCTAAACGTGCAGAACTGCGGCGGCGCCTTGGATTCGACGTGGCTGCAATTGAGCTGTGCGCCGCCCAGCATGGCGGCGCCGCCACAACTGACCGCATCCTTGGCAGCCGCGGCGCCGGGGCACCCAATGAGAGCCGTGACGGCCGCGATCCCAATCCAATTCATCGCCAAATCCTTGCCGGCAAATCCACATCGCCAGGCGGCCTTTGCGGTGCCGTGGACCATGCGTTTTTTCCTGCCCGAGGCTTAATCGGTCTTGCGCGGCGCGTCCAGCGGGATTATGTGCATGATGATAATAAGCATGCTCACGAAAAATTGTCCATCGATCCCGATCTCCTGCCATGCCCTCTTCCCCCAATATCAGCTTCGTGCTGCACGACGTTGCGCGCCTGCTTCGCAAGCGGTTCGAGCAGCGGTCGCGCGCTTCGGGACTGACCCGCGCCCAGTGGCAGGTGCTGGCGTACCTTTCGCTGCATGAAGGCATCCACCAGAACAAGCTCGCCGACCTTATCGAGATCGTGCCGATCACGCTCGCCCGGCTGCTCGACAAGATGGAGGCCCGCGGCTTCATCGAGCGCCGGCCCGATCCCGCCGACCGCAGGGCCTGGCTGCTTTACCTGAAGCCGCAGGCCCGTCCGCTGCTCGAGATCATGCGCGGCAACGGCCAGAAAACTCGAGACGAGGCCTTCGCCGGCCTTTCGCCTGAGACACAGCAGCGTCTGCTGCAAACCCTAAGCTTGATCAAATCCAATCTGCTCGCGGCTTGCACCCAGCCGGCCGTCGACCGGGAGAAAATACATGGCTGAATCAACATATCCCAAAAAGCCCGCTGGAGACGAGACGCCATCGGGTCGAAGCGACCAGATCATCCAGCTCGACAATGAGCGGGAGCAGCGGCGGGCCAACGTCGTCATCGACAATGACGAGCTGGAAACGCCGGCCGCCCTGGAGCCTGCGGCACTCGAGGCTCCGGCCAAGGAGCCGCAGCCACGGCAGGCCCCCGCCGCCGTCGCCCCTCCTGTTCCGGCCAAACCGAAGCGCAGCCCGACACGGCCGGTCCTTTTTGCGCTGCTTCCGGTCGCGCTCGTCGTCGGTGGCTATTACTATGTCACCGGCGGCCAGCTGATGACGACCGACAATGCCTATATCCAGGCCCAGTCGCTCGGCGTCTCCACCGACGTCTCCGGCACGGTGCAGGAGATCGACGTGCATGAGAACCAGGCCGTGAAGAAGGGCGACGTGCTGTTTCGCCTGCGTCCGGCCTCCTTCGAGACCGCTCTCGCCGCCGCCCAGGCCCAGCTCGGCACCGTGCGCAACCAGGTGCTGACCCTGGAGGCGAGCTACCAGCAGTCGCTCTCGCAGATCGAGCAGGCGCAAGCCGACATCCCCTATTATGAGGCCGCCTTCCAGCGGCAGCAGGATCTGCTCAAGACCTCCACCGCCTCGAAGGCGTCTTTCGACAGCGCCCAGCACGACCTCGTCGCCGCGCGCCAGAAAGTGTCCGTCGCCAAGGCGCAGGCGCAGGCCACGCTGGCCCAGCTCGGCGGCGACGCCAACCAGCCGGTGGAGAAGAACCCCTTCTACCTGCAGGCCAAGTCGGGCGTCGACGATGCGCAGCGCAACCTCGGCGATTCCGTGGTCAAGGCGCCGTTCGACGGCATCGTCACCAATGTCGACGCACTGCAGGTCGGCAAGTACCTGCCGGCTTCGCAGCCGGCGTTCAGCCTGGTCTCGTCGACCGACCTGTGGATCGCGGCCGAGCCGAAGGAAACCGAGCTGACCTATGTCAGGCCGGGGCAGACGGCGACGATCAGCGTCGACACCTATCCGGGCGCCGTGTGGCACGGCACCGTTGCCTCGATCAGCCCCGCCTCCTCGTCGAGCTTCTCGCTGCTGCCGGCGCAGAACACCACCGGCAACTGGGTCAAGGTCGTGCAGCGCATCCCGATGCGCGTGACGATCGATGGTATCGACGGCAAGCCGCCGCTGCGCGGCGGCATGAGCGCGGTGGTCGACGTCGAGACGGGCCATGCACGCGGCCTGCCCGACTTCGTCACCAATCTCGTCGGCCTGTTCGGACAAAAGTCATGACCAGCGCGTCCGCGACAGCTGCCACGCCGGTGGTCGCCAATCGCGGCGCCATCACCGCCTGCGTGATCCTGGCCGTCATCATGCAGGCGCTGGACACCACCATCGCCAATGTCGCGCTGCCTTACATCCAGGGCAGCGTCTCGGCCAGCGCCGACCAGATCAACTGGGTTTTGACCTCCTACATCGTGGCGGCGGCGGTGATGACGCCGCCCTCGGGCTATCTCGCCAACCGCTTCGGCCGCAAGCGCATCCTCCTGACCTCGATCACCGGCTTCGTCGTCGCCTCGGTGCTGTGCGGCTTCGCGCAGTCGCTGCCGCAAATCGTCGGCTTTCGCCTGCTGCAAGGCCTGTTCGGCGCGGCCCTGGTGCCGCTCTCGCAGAGTATCCTGCTTGACATCTACAGTGTGGAAGAGCGCGGCTCCGCCATGGCGCTGTTCGGCATTTCGGTGATGGTCGGGCCGGTGCTGGGACCGGTCATCGGCGGCTGGCTGACCGAAAATGTCAGCTGGCGCTGGGTGTTCTACATCAACGTGCCGATCGGCGCCTTGGCCTTCGCCGGCGTGTCGCTGTACGTCCTGGAAACCAAGCTGGACTTCAAGGCGAGGCTGGATTGGCTGGGTTTCGGCATGCTCAGCATCACTATCGCCGCCTTGCAGATGTTTCTCGATCGCGGCGAGCAGCTCAACTGGTTCTCGTCATCCGAAATCATCGTCGAGGCGGTGATCTGCGCATCGGCCTTCTACATCTTCCTCGTCCACACCTTCACCGCCCGCAACACCTTCGTCAATCCGAGGCTGTTCCTGGACCGGAATTTCGCCGTCGGCATGATCTTCATCTTCATCATCGGCATCACCTACTTGGCCTCGCTGGCGCTGATGACGCCCTATCTGCAGACGCTGATGGGCTACCCCGTGGTGACGGCCGGCATCGTCATGGGGCCGCGCGGGCTTGGCACGATGGCCTGCATGTTCCTGGTCGGTCGGCTGATCGGCAAGGTCGACACGCGCTGGCTGCTGCTCATCGGCCTGCTGATCACCGCCTGGGCGATGTACGACATGACCGGCTGGACGCCCGACGTTTCGCAATGGACCATCATCTCCACCGGGTTCATCCAGGGGGCGGGGCTCGGCTTCCTGTTCGTGCCGCTGACCACCATAACCTTCGCCACGCTGGCGCCGGAGCGGCGCGCGGAAGGAACCGGCCTCTACAATCTGTCGCGCAACATCGGCTCCAGCGTCGGCATATCGGTGGTCACCGCGCTCCTGACGCAGAATGTGCAGATCAATCACGCCAGCATCGCCACCTATGTGACGCCCTTCAACCAGGCGTTCAACGATCCGGCGATCTTCCAGGCGATGAACCCCTACACCGCCGCCGGCCGCGCCGCGCTCGACGGCGTGGTGACGCTGCAGGCTACCATCATCAGCTACATGAACGACTTCAAGCTGATGATGCTCCTGTCGCTGGCCGCCATCCCGCTGGTGCTCCTGCTGCGCAAACCGGGAACGCCGGCCAAGATCGACCATAGCGCCGTCATGGAGTGAGACCGCTGGGAACGGTTGACGTTTGACCGCCGACCCCGACAATCCACGGTAGGCAAAAAGAAACCGGGGTCCTGTGAGGGACGACAGGACCCCGGCCTCGCCGATACGGCTTCCCAAGAAACATGGCACCTCGTCACGAGGCGGGGATGGCGGACCGAGAAAGCCCCAACGGCCTGCCAACGCCCCCTTTCGCCGGAAGCCGTTACTTCGGCAACAGCACCTTGTTGACGACGTGAATGACGCCGTTCGACTGGTTGACGTCTGCGATCGTCACCTTCGCCTCGCCGCCGGACTCGTCCATGATGTAGAGCTTGCCTTTCTTGATCTCGGCCGTGAGCGTGTCGCCCGACACGGTCTTCATCTCGTATTTGCCGCCCATCGCCTTGGCCTTCTTCATCATCTCGGCGCCTGAAATCTTGCCAGCCACGACATGCGCGGTCAGCACCTTGGTGAGCTTGTCCTTGTTCTCGGGCTTGAGCAGCGTATCGACAGTGCCGTCCGGCAGTGCGGCGAACGCCTCGTTGGTCGGGGCAAACACGGTGAACGGACCCGCGCTTTGCAACGTGTCGACCAGGCCGGCGGCCTTGACGGCGGCGACCAGCGTCGTGTGATCCTTCGACTTGACCGCGTTCTGCACGATGTTCTTGGTGGCGTACATCGGCGCGCCGCCGACATTCGGGTTCTTGGCGTGGGCTGGGGCGGCAATCGCCATGCCGGCGACAAGGGCTGATACGGCGATGGTCCTGAATGTGGGCAAGCGCATGTGGTCTTCCTCCGGGTGAGGGCTGATCGGAATTGATAGCCTTTTGGAAACGCACAAGCAGTCACGCCGCGCGGGTGCCTGCAGTTTCGCCGATCACGGGAACGTGAATGGAGGCCTGCCCAAAGAAAATATCTGGACGAACCAGGCTTTTTCGACGGGCCGCGCGATTGCGGACAGGCCGACCCGTCAGGCACTGGAAGTAAGTCCCGGACATTCAGATGCCGAAGGGAAATGTATCCGGTACCTTGCCGATGCCGTCGGTCGGCTTGCTGAGCGGCGTGACCGCGGACGTTCGATCGAACCAGACAAAGGCGTCGAACTGGCGGGAGACGGACGAGTCCATGTAATGGCTGAGCCGTTCAGTCTCAGGCCTGTAGATAACGCCGATATAGCGTTCCGGCCTCGGCGCCGCCAGGTCGGCGCCGAGCTCGCCATGGCGCTCAAAATCCAGCAGGAACGACGGTTTGCCGCTCTCGTGACACAGCCGCTCGAAGCTGCCCGGCAGCGACGGATTTACGTCCTTTACCTCCATCTCACGGTCCCAATCCGAGGCACAGGCGACAGTACCGGTATCCGTCCCGAAGCCGATCAGCGCCGCCTGGGCACCGAAGCGCTCCCGGCAGAGCTGGCCGATGTTCAACTCGTCACGGACAGTGCCCATGTCGGTATGCCGCGCGTCCCCGATATGCGAGTTATGCGCCCACACCACGGCCTTCGACTTCGGCCCATGCGCTTCGAGAAGTTGATCGAGCGTTTCAAACATGTGCCGATCGCGGAGGTTCCAGGTCTCGGCGCCACCATAATACATCACGCGGTAGTAGCGCTCGGCCGATGCGACCAGACGTGCACTCTGCTTGGCGTCGAGGAGATCGCCGTCGCCCTCCATCATGGATCGCTCGAACAGATCCATGCACTGTCGCACAACGGCCTCTTCGCAGGTTCTGTAGCCCGGCCGCAGCGCCGCGCGTCCGTAGGTGCTGGGCTCGTTCTGCCAGGGCATCAGACAGCCATAGCGCTCGCGTGCGACGGCGGCCGCTTCGGGATCGACCTTGTCCAGATAGGCAAGCACCGTGGCGATCGAGCCGCTCATATTGTAGAGATCGAGCCCATAGAAGCCTGCTTTCCGCGCATGACCGGGCACATCCCGGTTGTATTCATGCAGCCAGCCGATGAATTCGGACACCTCGGCGTTGCGCCACATCCAGGTCGGGAAGCGCTGGAAGAGCGGCTGCGCATCCGACCGCCGCTCCCCTCCGCGAACATACCGGTTGATTTGCGCCGCATCCGGCCAATCCGCCTCGACGGCCACGATGGTGAAGCCGTGTCGCTGGAGGAGGCGTCGGGTGACAGCCGCACGGGCACGATAAAATTCCGAAGTGCCGTGGCTCGCCTCCCCGAGCAGGACGACGCGCCGGCTGCCGAACCGATCGAACATCGCGCCGAAGGCCGGATCGTCGATCTGCGGCAAATCTTCGGCCGCCCTTGCAATTTGCCGCGGCAATGGAGGAGCGCGCGCCTCGCGCACCGATGCGTTTTCGTCGTGCCAGCCATGCTCGCCGATCAGCGGCACGAACATGACACCACCGAGATCCTCCTCCTCGAACTTGTTTGCAGCGATCCGCGTGACGCGAACGAGCCGCTGGGAGTAGAGGTCTTCACCGACCGGGATGATCAGCCTGCCGCCGATCTCCAACTGCTCCTGCAAGCCGAGGGGGATGGACGTTCCGGCGGCCGCGACGACGATGGCGTCAAAGGGTGCCTTTTCCTGCCAGCCCTTCGTGCCGTCGCCGATCCTGACCTCGATATTTCGATAACCGGCGGCATTGAGCCGCTGCTCCGCCTGCTGCGCGAGCGATCGATGCCGCTCGATGGTGAAGACGTGTTCAGCAAGTTCGGCCAGCACGGCCGCCGCGTAGCCCGAGCCGGTGCCGATTTCCAGCACGCGATCGGTCGCCTCGATCTCGGCGATCTCCGCCATTTTCGCCACGATGAAGGGTTGCGAGATCGTCTGTCCGCTGCCGATCGGCAGCGGGCTGTCCTCATAGGCGAATTCCTCGAAACCCTCGTCGACGAATTGCTCTCGCGCAACCCGGCGTACCGCATTCAGAACCCGCCTGTCATGCACTCCACGGCGCGCGATGTGCGCCTCCACCATCCGATGCCTGGCGTACTCGAAATCCAGCATGAGAGCCTCCAATCAGGCGATTGATCGGATCGACGTGATGTCATCTGAAGAGCGAAGGCGTTTCGGTGGCATTCGCTCTCCCGGCTCCGGCAGACCATCCGGTCTTCCTCGGCAGCCCACGTCGATCGCGCAGGCTTATTGGTTGGTTCGCCCGGTCTGCCGGGGATTGACGCCGCCTTGGGGCGTGGTGTCGTTATCGACATCTCCCTTGAAAGTGTTCTCGCCGTCCAGTTCCTCGTCCTCGTCGAGAAGATTGCCTCCCTTGATCGTGCCCCTGGAGGCGCCGATTCCGGGATTTTGCTTCAAATCCTTGTTGGTGGGCTTGGCCGTCTTTGGGTGAATGTTGCTGCTCATCGGAATGCCTCTCTGCAAGTTGCATGTGATGAGGTCGATCCGCTGCACTGCCTTGAATTTGGATGGGTGCGCCGACCTGATCCTCTCACGCGGGAGCTTAGGAAGCCTTTTGCGCGAACTCTTGAACGCAGGATAAGTTCCATGCGGAACAATCCGGCAGCGGCGAGGGCCGGCTGATTTGCCGGCAATAACGGAGACCAGGAAATGCCGACTCGGTGCCTGTTTTATCGCGTGCCGGACCACCGCATCGCTGAAACTAAAAGGCTGGGCCCTGTAGAACACAGGACCCAGCCGTCAAATCTGTTTGCTTGCCGAGACCGTCCAACTTTATGGCTCAGTCGCTGGGGCGGGCTCTCTTGCCAAAGAGGCGCCGGCTATTCCGCCGGTGACGGTTTCTTGCGGAACAGCGCCACCAGATTGTCCCACAACTCGATCTTGGCGCCCTGGCGCTTCATGATCACGCCCTGCTGCAGGATCGACAGCGTGTTGTTCCAGGCCCAGTAGATGACGAGACCCGCCGGGAATCCGGCCATCATGAAGGTGAAGATGACCGGCATCCAGGTGAAGATCGCAGCCTGCGTCGGGTCCGGCGGCGTCGGGTTCATGCGCATCTGCAGGAACATGGTGACGCCCATGATCAGCGGCCACACACCGATCATCAGCATATGCGGCAGCGTGACCGGAACCAGCCCGAACAGGTTGAAGATCGAGGTCGGATCGGGCGCGGCCAGATCCTGGATCCAGCCGAAGAACGGCGCATGCCGCATCTCGATGGTGATGTAGAGCACCTTGTAGAGGGAGAAGAAGACCGGGATCTGCAGCGCCACCGGCCAGCAGCCGGCGAGCGGATTGATCTTCTCGGTCTTGTACAGCTCCATCATCGCCTGCTGCTGCTTCATCTTGTCGTCCGCGTATTTCTCGCGGATCTCGAGCATCTTGGGCTGCACCTTCTTCATGTTCGCCATCGACGCGTATGACTTGTTGGCGAGCGGGAAGAAAATGGCTTTCACGATGACCGTGGTGGCCAGGATCGCCAGCCCGAAATTGCCGAGGAACTTGTAGAGCGTGTCGATCAGCCAGAACATCGGCTTGGTGATGAAGTGGAACCAGCCCCAGTCGATCAAAAGGTCGAACCGCTTGATATGGCGCTCTTCGGCATAGGCGTTGATCTTGCCGACTTCCTTGGCGCCGGCGAAGATTTCGGTCTCGACGGTCGCCGACTGGCCGGCCTCGACATTGATCGGGTCGGTCAGGAAGTCGGACTGGTAACGGTGGCGGCCATCCTCGAAATACGCATAGCGCGGCTGGAACGGCTGCTTCTCGGTCGGCACCAGCGTGACGGCCCAATATTTGTCGGTGATGCCGAGCCAGCCGTCGGTCGACTTGCCAGGCTGGTACTGCTTGTCCTTCTCGACCGAGGCGTATTTGTGTTCCTGCAGGCCTTCCGTGCCGGTGAAGCCGATGAGGCCTTCATGCAGCACATAGGTGCTGGCGACGGCCGGCTTGTCGTAGCGCGTGACACGGCCATAGTTGAACAGCGAAACCGCGCTCGAGCCTGAATTCTGCACCGTGTCCGACACGGTGAACATGTAGTTTGCGTCGACGGAGAAGGTGCGCTTGAAGGTCAGGCCCTTGTCATTGGTGTAGGTGAGCGTCACCGGCGTCGACGGGGTCAGCGTCGGATTGCCGTCCACGCTCCACACCGTCTCCGCACCCGGCACCGCGCCGGTCTTGTCGTTGCCGACAAAGCCGATCTCGGCGAAATAGCCGGTGGGCAGCGCCTGCGGGTTGAGCAGCTCGATCTCGGGCGAATTCTTGTCGACCGTCTCGGTGTAGTGCTTGAGCTTGAGGTCGTCGAGCCGCGCGCCGGTCAAATTGATCGAGCCCTCGAGGCTCGGCGTGTCGATCTTGACGCGCTTGGATGCCGCCAGCGCCTGATCGCGGCCGGCCACGGTGACCACGTCACCACCGGGCGCGTTGGGAATGGCGCCCGGGGTGGTCGCGCCTGGGGCCGGTGTCGATGCGCCCGGATTGGCCGCATCGGCCGCCTTCTTCTGTTCCTCGACGCGCTGCTGCTCGATCTTGGCGGCCTCGCGCTGCGCCTCGCTGCGCGGCAGCACGTAGAAGTACTGCCATACCGCCAGGATCAGCACCGACAGGGCGATGGTGATGAAGAAGTTCCGGTTGTTTTCCATCGAGAGCCCTTGGCCTATCGTGTTCCGCGAAGTCGGCGGGAGAGTTCGGCCTTCAACTGGCCGAAAGGGGCGCGCAGCGCATCATCGCGCCCGACGATGACATAATCATTGCCGGGCACCATGTCATCTGCGGCATGGACGCGGACGGCTTCTTTCAGCCGCCGCCTGACGCGGTTGCGCACAACGGCGTTGCCGACCTTCTTGGTGACGGTGTAGCCGACGCGCGGCACCCCGCCATCGCCGCGGTCGAGGACCTCGACGAGGAAAAACCGTCCGCGTCGCTTTTCACCACGACGGACGGCCAGGAATTCCGCGCGTTTCAGAAGCCGCTCGGGATTTTGCCCCACTGGCTTGCCGGTTGCGGGCAACGATCTCGTCTCGCTTAGGCGCTGAGCCGCTTGCGGCCGCGGTTGCGGCGAGCTGCGACGACGCCACGGCCACCCTTGGTGGCCATGCGGGCACGGAAGCCGTGCCGGCGTTTGCGGACGAGTTTGGACGGTTGGTAGGTACGCTTCATTTGTTTTAATACCGCGGGGTGCGGCCCTTCTTGATTCTGTCACTTTGTAACAGGAGCTTTGCCGGGCCGGTTTTGGCGCGATCGAAACCGCGCCGGGACGAATGGCCCGAGCGTGAGCGGGCTTATAGAAAGAAGGGTTTTGGAAGTCAATCCGGCGTCGGCGCCCTAAAGACGCACCTGTTTTGGAGCATCTATTTTTCCGACCAAGGGAGAAATTGGCAAAAAAGCCGTAATCGCCTAATCTTGGCTGATCAAGTGATTGTGAAGATCGAGTCGCA
This sequence comes from Mesorhizobium sp. CO1-1-7, assembly GCF_020164885.1. Lineage (NCBI taxonomy): Bacteria > Pseudomonadati > Pseudomonadota > Alphaproteobacteria > Hyphomicrobiales > Phyllobacteriaceae > Mesorhizobium > Mesorhizobium sp. CO1-1-7. The sequence goes on from NZ_JAIUHA010000012.1 coordinate 199,228, forward strand.
TGAACGAAGCCAGCCAAGCAGGGGAAGGGACCGGACCGGCGTCAGCCGCTGTCCGCACGGTACCGCTGTCGCGTGGTCTGTCGACGAAGCTGCTGCTGCTCACCATCGTTTTCGTGCTTTTGGCCGAAGTGCTCATCTTCCTGCCCTGGATCGCCAGTTACCGGCTGAGCTGGCTCAAGGAGAGGCTGAGCACGGCCGCAGCCGTGTCGATCGTGCTGGTGCAGGGCGAGTCGACCTCGCTGTCGCGTACGGCCCAGAATGACGTGCTGATGGCGATCGGCGCCAAGGCGATCGCGGTGCGCGACGGCGGCGTGTCGCGGCTTCTGGTGGTGGCCGACATGCCGCCGCAGGTCGACGAACACATCGATCTCGCCAGCGTCGGCATGATCAAGGGCATGACCGGCGCGCTGGATACGCTGTTTTTCGGCGGCGACAGGATGCTGCGCGTCTTCGGGCCGGTCGGCGACAGCGACAAGGAGTTCGAGCTGATCATGCCGGACTATTCGCTCCGCAAGGCCATGCTCATCTATTCGCGCAACGTCGCTTTCGTCTCGCTATTGATCTCGCTGTTCACGGCCATGCTGGTCTATGCCGCGATCGACCTGATCATGATCGGGCCGATCCGTACCATGACGCGCTCCATGCTCTCCTTCTCGGAAGCTCCCGACGACCCTGGACGGATCATCCGCCCCGCTGCTCGTTCCGACGAGATCGGAGTGGCCGAGCGCGAACTGTCGCAGATGCAGGAGCGGCTGCAAAAGATGCTGGCCGAGCAGAAGCATCTGGCCGACCTCGGTCTCGCCGTGTCGAAGATCAACCACGACATGCGCAACATCCTGGCCTCCGCCCAGCTGATGTCGGACCGCCTGCGCCTGGTCAAGGATCCGACCGTGCAGGCCTTTGCGCCGAAGCTTCTGCGCGCGCTCGACCGCGCCGTCTCCTATTCGGAGGGTGTGCTTCATTACGGCCGCACGCAGGAGCCGCCGCCGTCGCGCCGCAGGGTGAGGCTGCGCCAACTGGTCGAGGACGTGCACGGCCTGCTCGACATCGAGCAGGGCATCGAGTTCATCAACGCGGTCGAGATGGCTTTCGAGGTGGATGCCGATTCCGACCAGCTCTTCCGGGTGCTCACCAATCTTTGCCGCAACTCGGTGCAGGCGATGGCGGCCGATACCGAAAGCGCCGTGGTGCGGCGGCTGGCGGTCTCGGCCGAGCGCATGGGCAGCGTCAGCCGCATCGCCGTCACCGACACCGGCCCCGGCCTGCCGCCGAAGGCGCGAGAAAACCTGTTCGCGGCCTTCCGCGGCTCGGCACGCAGCGGCGGCACCGGTCTTGGCCTGGCGATCGCGCATGAACTGATCAGGGCGCATGGCGGCACGGTGGAATTGGTCGAATCGATCGGCGGGCGCACCACATTCGCCGTCACCATCCCCGACCAGCCGGTGCGGCTCGACCAGGCCCGTGGCAGCCTGCGCCGCCCGGCCTGACGGCTTCCGTACCGTTGCCCCAAGATTACCACCTTGCGGACCCGTCGCTCTCTCCAACAGTTCCCGATCGCCAGGATCAGGCCGGTCACAGCGGCTCAAATGGCCGGGATGAGCGCCGGCATCGCCGCATGACAGGCTTGCGACAAAACTTTTGCCGGATCGGCTTGCTTTTCGCGAATTCAGTCGTTAGGGAACTGCACACATTCGCGGCCGGTCTTTCGGACCGGATCGCGGGGCTGTCGAAAACATGGCCTGATGCGCGCCCGTAGCTCAGCTGGATAGAGCACCAGACTACGAATCTGGGGGTCAGGAGTTCGAATCTCTTCGGGCGCGCCAAATCTCCTAAGCCGCGGTTTATTGGGTGCACGGTCGATGGCAGCGGCTCAGCCAAATGCCGGCAGCACGCCGCTGTCTCACCCCACTGAGCGTGCCGCCGCCCGGCCGGCGCTGCGGCCCGAGAAGATACAGCCGCCCAGGAATGTGCCTTCGAGCGCCGCGTAGCCATGCACGCCGCCGCCGCCGAAGCCCGCCACTTCACCGACCGCATAGAGGCCCGGCACCGGCTGGCCGCCGGCATCGAGCACGCGGCTGTCGAGATCGGTCTGCAGGCCGCCCAGCGTCTTGCGGGTCAGGATGTTGAGGCGCACCGCGATCAGCGGTCCGTTCGCCGGGTCGAGCATCTTGTGCGGCTTTGCCGTGCGGATCAGGCGGTCGCCGAGATAGGCGCGCGCGCCGCGCAGCGCGGTCACCTGCATGTCCTTGGAGAACGGATTGTCGAGTTGCATGTCGCGGGCGCGGATCTCGCGCTCGACCGTTGCGGCGTCAAGCAGCGGTTCGCCGCCGGCCAGCGCGTTCATGCGCGCGACCAGTTTCGAAAGATTGGCCTCGACGATGAAGTCCTCGCCCTTTTCCATGAACGCCTTGACCGGGCCGGGAATGCCCGACGTGGCGCGACCGAGCACCTGGCGCCAGCTTTTTCCCGTCAGGTCGGGGTTCTGCTCCGAGCCCGACAGCGCGAATTCCTTCTGGATGATCTTTTTCGTCAGGATGAACCAGGAATAGTCGAAGCCGGTGCTCATGATATGGCTAAGCGTGCCCAGCGTGTCGAAGCCGGGATAGAGTGGCACTGGCAGGCGTTTTCCCCGGGCATCGAGCCACAGCGAGGATGGGCCGGGCAGGATGCGGATCGCATGGTCTGTCCAGATCGGCGCCCAGTTCTTGACGCCCTCGACATAGTGCCACATGCGGTCGCGGTTGATGACCCTGCCGCCGGCGTGTTCCGATATGGCCAGCATGCGGCCGTCGACATGGTCCGGCACGCCGGTGATCATGCGCTGCGGCGCGTTGCCCAGCCGCTTGGGCCAGTTTTCCCGCACCAGCCGATGGTTGGCGCCAATGCCGCCGGAGGCGACGATCACCGCCTGCGCTTGCAATGCGAAACCGCCTGATACGTCGCGCGGACTCCTGTGGCCGCGCTCGACAGGGCTCGGTTGCAGGATGTCGCCCTGTACGCCGGTCACGGCTGCACCCGTCCGCGTCAGGGCATTGACCCGGTGACGAAACCTGAAGTCGATCAATCCACGCTTTTGCGCCTCGCGCACGCGCAGCACGAAAGGTTCGAGCACGCCGGGACCGGTGCCCCAGGTGATGTGGAAGCGCGGCACCGAATTACCGTGGCCGATGGCGTTGCCGCCGCCGCGCTCGGCCCAGCCGACGACAGGAAAGAATTTCAGCCCGCGCTCGATCAGCCAGGAGCGCTTCTCGCCGGCGGCAAAGCCGACATAGGCCTCGGCCCATTTGCGTGGCCAGTGGTCTTCCGGCCGGTCGAAGGCGGCGGTGCCCATCCAGTCCTCGAGCGCCAGGTCATGGGAGTCGCGGATGCGCATGCGCCGCTGCTCCTGTGAATCGACGAGGAAAAGCCCGCCGAACGACCAGAACGCCTGGCCGCCCAGCGATTGCTCCGGCTCCTGGTCGACGATGATGATTTTCTTGCCCGCTTCCGCAAGCTCGGCGGCGGCAACCAGTCCGGCAAGGCCGGCGCCGACAATGATCACATCCGCGTCGTCAGCCATTTTTCCTCCCCAGGATTAGCCGGCTATGTAATACGGGTTTCAGACGGTCTCCCAGCCGCCTGTGTCGCCGGCGCGGAAGATGGCGTCGATGACTTTCTGGTTGAGCACGGATTCTTCCAGCGTGAAGACGCGCTCCTTGCCGCCAAGAGCTGCCCGCGCGAAGGTCTCGACCTCGAGCCTGTATTGCTGCGTGCCGGGGAAGCGGAACACCTGCGCCTCGGTGTGGTTCTGGTTGTGCAGTTCGACGCGGTGATGGTCGTAGAGCCCGGCATTGAAGGGCGAGAACAGTTCGATGAAACCCTTCTCGCCGTGGAACACCATCATCTGCCGCGCCGCCATCTGCGTCGACAGGTAGAAGGACAGCTCGAAATCGCCGAAATCGGCGCGGATCGATGAATAGATGTCGGTGCCGAATGTCTTGTCGCGCTCGATCGTCGCCTGTACGCGCAGCGGCTCCTTGCCGGTCGAGAAGCGTGTCGACACGGTCGGGTAGACGCCGATGTCGGGCAGCGCGCCGCCGCCGAGATCGAGCTTGTTGCGCATGTTGTTGGGGTCGACATTGTAGTAGGAAAACGCGCCCTGCACATGGCGCAGCCGGCCGATGGCGCCGCTGGCGATGAGATCACGCACCTTGATCCACTGCGGGTGGTAGATGACCATGAAGGCTTCGCAGACCAGCACCTTCTTCTGGTCGCGCAGCTTGATCAGCGGCGCGATGTCCTTGGCATCGAGTGCCAGCGGCTTTTCGACCAGCACATGCTTGCCCGCTTCGATGGCTTTTGCAGTCCATTCGACATGCTGCGAGGTCGGTAACGGGATGTAGACGCCATCGACCTCGTTGGAAGCGAGCAACTCCTCATAGGAGCCGAAGGCATGGCGCGCGCCAAAGCGGTCGCCCAATGCCTTGGCCTTCGCTAGGTCGCGGCTGGCGATCGCCGACAGCACGCCGTTCTCCGCTTCGACGATTGCCGGCAACAGCTGCTCGCGGCCGATCTTGGCCGTCGACAACACACCCCATCGGAACATCACGCTTCTCCCTATAGATTACAGGCAAGGAGGTTTGCCTGAAATCGCTGGAAAAGCCAATGCAGGTCGCTAGGTTCCTCGCCCCACGAAAGCGGGCAAGGAATCCAGGCACCTCAGCCGCGCGCTAGCCCCTTTTCCCGGTCAGCGTCATGTCGAAATCGACGACGTTGGAATAGAGCGGCGTGCCGACATCCATGCCGTAGCGCGAGCGCAGCACCTTGCCGGTGACATGGAATTTGATCGTCCCGCCCTTCAACCCGTCGAGCTCGGCGGTGAATTTTTCCGGAAACGTCTTGCCGCGCGCCGTCAGCCTGCCGGTGACAAGGGCCGACGTGTCGCCGGTGCGGGTCACGCTGGTCGAGCGGAACTGGATTTCGGGACTGTTGGCCGCGTCGAACACCGCGTCGGAGCGCAGGAACGCATCGATGCGGCCTTGGCCGGTGCCCACGCTTTCGGGATAGATGGTCAGGTCTACCTTCGAACGGCCGACATCATTGTTGTCGATGCGGATCATGCCCTTGAAACGGGCAAAGGCGCCGTCGAACCCGCCGCCGCCGGCCTTGCCGATGGTGAAGCGGATCGCGGAGCCAGTTTGGCTGATCGTATAGCTGCCGGCGGCATCGCCGAGCACGACCGCCGCATAAACAGGCATGGCTAGGCAGGCGGCGGCAGCCGCCAATCCGAGGATTCGCGCACGCATTGGGTTGTTCCTTGTTAGGAGGAAGCGCTCTCTGGCGTCCTCACCCCACAAACGAGACCAAGGCGCGTTCTATTCCCCGGCTGACGAAGGCGTGATCATACGCGTGAGCACCCCGTCGCGAAGCAGGAAATGATGGCGCAGGGCCGCCGCGACATGCAGGGCGGCAAGCGCCGCGCCGGCATAGGCGAGATACCAGTGTGCCGACGTCCAAAAGCTTTCGGCGGCATCGGATTCGGCGAGCGGCAGGTTCGGCATGACGAACAGGTTGAACGGCATGCTGGGAATCTCCAGCGTCGAGACCGACACCAGTGCCCAGCCTGATAGGGGCAGGGCGACCTGGAAGGCATAGAGCGCCAGATGCGCCAGCGGCGCCGAGCGGCGCTCCAGGGCGCCGACAGAAGGCGGCAAGGGCGGTGCCGCATTGCCGAGCCGCCAGGCTATACGCAGGATGATGAGCCCCAGCAGCAGGAAGCCCAGGGATTTGTGCAGCTGGATCAATTCGAAGGCCGTGCGTTGGCTCGGGGTCCTGACCATGACGAAGCCGAGCATGAACTGGCCGATGAAGATAATCCCGATCAGCCAGTGGAGGACGATGGTTGCCCATCCATAGCGGGTCGCGGTGTTGGTGATTGAAGCCTGCATGCGAGGCGAACGTTGGCGCGGCCAGCTTTCTTCCCCTTGCCGACGAGGAGGAGAGTTGCCTACCCACCCGCCTTGAAGAAATCGACGAAAGCCCTCAGCGCCGGCCGCATCTGGCGGCGGCTCGGGTAATAGACGAAGAATCCCTGGAAGGGTGGGCACCAGTCCTCCAGCACGCGGATCAGCCGTCCATCGGCGAGCGGCGCGCGGACATAATCCTCGAAAACGAAGGCGAGCCCGGCGCCGTCGATCGCGGCCTGGGCGATCAGATGGTCCTCGTCGAGGATCAGCGGCCCTTGCACAGCCATTTCGACCTCCTCGCCGTCCTTTTCGAATTCCCAGCGGTAGAGGATGCCGCTGGAGAAGCGGAAGCGGATGCAGCGATGCTCGGCAAGATCGCGCGGGTGGCGGGGCCGGGGCCTGCTCTCGAAATAGGATGGCGCGCCCACCACCGCGCCACGAATGTCCGGCCCGATGCGCACCGCGATCATGTCGCGCTGCAGGCTCTCGCCGAGCCTGACCCCAGCATCGAAACCGCCTGCCACCACGTCGGTGAAGCGATCCTCGATGATGATCTCCAGCACGATGTCGGGATAGGCCGATGCAAAGGCGCTGAGCCGTGGCGTCAGCACCAGATGCGCTGACGTGCGCGGCACGCTGAGCCGCAAGTTCCCGGCGGGCCGGTCGCGCGCCTCGACGGCCGTCTCCAGCGCCAGGTCGATCTCGGAAAGCGCCGGGCGCAATCGCTCCAGCAATTGCGCGCCTTCCTCGGTCGGAGCGACACTGCGCGTGCTGCGCGCCAAAAGGCGCACGCCAAGCCGTGCCTCCAGGCTGGAGACCGCGTGGCTCACCGCGGAGGGAGCTATCGCCAGTTCCCTGGCCGCGCCGCGAAAACTGCCGCATTGGGCAACGGTTGCCAGCACCGCGAGCTGTGAGAGATGTGCTCGATTCATTGATCTATTTCATGGAATGACCTGTACGAACAAGAGCCGATTATCGAACGTGCTGCAAGGCGTTATTTCCTAGGCATCACAACAAGGAGATGCGTGATGAAAACCCGCAAGCTAGGAACTGAACTCGAAGTCTATCCGGTCGGCCTCGGTTGCATGGGCATGAGCTTTGCCTATGGCGGCCAGCCGGAAGCCGAGGCGATCGCCACCTTGCACCGCGCCGTCGAGATCGGGGTCAACTTCTTCGACACGGCCGAGGTCTACGGCCCCTACGAGAACGAGATCCTGCTGGGCAAGGCGCTGAAATCGGTTCGCGATAAGGTGACGATCGCGACCAAATTCGGCTTCAAGATCCTGGAGGAAGGCACCGGCATGGATCGCATGGCCGGTGTCGACAGCCGTCCCGAGCACGTCAAGGCCGTCGCCGAGGCGTCGCTGAAGCGGCTCGGCACCGATGTCATCGACCTCTACTACCAGCACCGCGTCGACCCGGACGTGCCGATCGAGGATACGGTCGGCGCCATGGCCGAGCTGGTGCGCGAGGGCAAGGTGCGGGCGCTTGGCCTGTCGGAGGCAAGTGCCGCCACCATCCGCCGGGCACACGCAGTGCACCCGATATCAGCAGTGCAGAGCGAATACTCGCTGTGGAGCCGCGACCCGGAAGACGAGACATTCGCCGTCTGCCGCGAGTTGGGCATTGGTTTCGTGCCCTACAGCCCGCTCGGCCGCGGCCTGCTCACCGGCACCATCGCGAGGCCGGAGACCCTGAGCGACGACGATTGGCGCCGCACCTTGCCGCGCTTCCAGGCCGACGCCATGGAAGCCAACGCCAAGGTGATCGCCACGCTGGAAAGGATGGCGATGGAGAAGGGCGTCACCTCGGCGCAGCTGGCGCTGGCCTGGGTGCTGCACCAGGGCGACTTCATCGTGCCGATCCCGGGTGCGCGAAAAATCCGCCATTTGGAGCAGAATACGGCCGCGGCTGACATCGTGCTCAGCGCGGCAGAGGTCGCGGCGATCGGCGATGCGCTGTCGCCCGACAAGGTTATGGGCAAGCGCTATACGGAGGAGTTGCTGGCGCTGGTGAATGGGTGAAGGTGGAAAAGGGCGCGCCCTTTTATGCAGCGAATTAAAGGGCGTTGGCGCGAGGCACCCCCCTCTGTCCTGCCGGACATCTCCCCCGCAAGGGGGGAGATCAGATGTCAGTTCGGCTTTCGCCAGTCTTCCACGCTGCAGGAAGGGCGTAGCGAGTGAAACTGCCAATCTCCCCCCTTGCGGGGGAGATGTCCGGCAGGTGTCCGAACCGGATAGATAGGTAACAGAATGGACCGATAGCATGGGTGACAGTTTTCTTGTCCGCCGGAGGACCG
>NZ_JAIUHA010000013.1:0-182300 GCF_020164885.1 Mesorhizobium sp. CO1-1-7
CAGAGGGGGGCGTGACAGAACGCCAGCCTCGCCATGCTATCGAAAAGAATTTCCCCTTCCGCGCCGCGCATTTCGGCAATATCACCGTGGCACTCGCCCCCGACCGGGGCCGCTCGGCCGACCGTCGCGCCGACTACCACGATCCGACCCTCCCGCCGCGCCATGCCCTGATCGCCTTTGGCCTGTGGCTGCGCAAATCGCTCGGCGTCGACGCTCTCGTCCATGTCGGCGCCCACGGCACGCTGGAATGGTTGCCCGGCAAGACCGTCGCGCTGTCGCAAACCTGCTTTCCCGAGATCGTCACCGGCGCATTACCAGTCATTTATCCCTTCATCGTCTCCAACCCAGGCGAAGCAGCGCAGGCCAAACGGCGCATCGCCGCCGTCACGCTTGGCCATTTGCCGCCGCCGCTGGCGGGCGCCGGACTGGACGAGGACCAGCACGAGCTCGAACGGCTGGTCGACGAATACGCCCAGGCCGACGGGCTCGACCGCCGTCGCCGCGACCGGCTCGCCAGGCTGATTGTCGAAACCGCGCAAAAGACCGGCCTTGCCTCGGAAGCCGGCGTCGCCCAGACCGACGCGCCCGACGAAGCGCTGCGCCGCATCGATGCCTGGCTCTGCGACCTCAAGGATTTCGCCATCAAGGATGGGCTGCACATCTACGGCCGCGTCCCCAACGACGAACCGGACTCCATGCGCCGGCAAAGCGCGGACGCCGAGAAAGCCTCCCTGCTCGCCGCGCTCGATGGCCGTCACGTCAAGGCGGGCCCGGCCGGCGCGCCCGCGCGCGGGCGCTCCGATGTTTTGCCCACCGGCCGCAACCTGTTCACCTCGGATCCGCGCACCATGCCGACGCCGACCGCCTATGATCTTGGCAAAGCCGCGGCGGAAGAAGTGGTGCGCGGCTACATGCAGTCGCATGGCGACTGGCCGCGTTCGCTGGTGATCGATCTCTGGGGCTCGGCTTCGCTGCGCACCGGCGGCGAGGAGATCGCGCAGGGCCTGGCCTTGATGGGCTGCCGGCCGCAATGGGACACTGCCACCGGCCGCGTCACCGGCATCGAGGTGCTGCCCCCGGCGGCGCTCGGCGGCCCGCGTGTCGACGTCACCTGGCGTATATCAGGTCTGTTCCGCGACATGTTCCCGACCCAGATCGCGCTGATCGACGCCGCCGCCAAGGCCGTTGCCGCGCGCGACGAGGACGATTCGGAAAACCCGCTCGCCGCCAAAACCCGCGCCGACGGCAAGGTCAGCCCACGGATCTTCGGCACTTCGCCCGGCACGTACGGCGCCGGCGTCGAAGACATGCTGTCGAGTGGCGACTGGACGGCGCGCGAAGAGATCGGCCGCGCCTATCTCGACGCGACCTCGCATGCCTATGGCGGTGCCGGCGGCGAAGGCGTCTCGGCACCTGGAGCGTTTGAAGACCGCATCGCCGAGGCCGATCTTCTCGTCCACACCGGCGACGACCCCGGCCGCGACATTCTCGAAGGCTCCGCCGACGTCGCCTTCATCGGCGGCTTCTCGGCCGCCTTGGCCACACTTGGCAGGAACGCCGACATCATCGTGCTCGACACCACGGATCCGCAGAGGCCAAAACCGCGATCGGTCGCCGAGGCGGTCTCGCGCGTGGTGCGCGCCCGTGCGGTCAATTCACGTTTCATATCGGGCCAGATGCGCCACGGCCCGCGCGGCGCCTCCGAATTCGCCGAAACCGTCGACCGGCTGGTCGGCTTCGCCGAGACCACCCATGCGATTTCAGGCGCGCTGATCCAGGCCGTGCACGATGCCTATCTTGGCGACGCCGACGTCCGCGCCTTTATCCTGCGCGAAAATCCCGCTGCCGCCAAAGTCATTGCCGAGCGCTTCCTGTCGGCGCGGCGGCGCGGCCTCTGGCATCCCTTGCGCAATTCCATCGACGACGATCTCGCCGCGCTGATCGCCGAGGCCAACGCGCTCGGGGTCGCGGCATGAACGCCTTCTCGCGCCGTGGCGCCTGCCCTGCTCTGTCCGCACCGATGCAGACAGGCGACGGCCTGCTGGTGCGGCTCAACCCGGTCGCTGGAGGCCCATCTTCCGGAGGGTTGTCCCCGAAGCTCTTGATCGCCCTGGCTGAGTCCGCCTCGCGGCACGGCAACGGCATCATGGAAGTGACGGCCCGCGGCAGCCTGCAGATCCGCGGCCTGACAACGGAAAGTGCCGCGTTGCTGGCGGCGGAGGTCGATGCGCTGGGCATCGCGGTGCGCACCGGCGTACCGGTCGAGACCGGCCCGCTGGCGGGTATCGACCCACACGAGATTGCGGATCCCCGGGCGATGGCTGAGCGGATCATGGCGGCGATCGAAGATGCCGGACTGGCACCAAGGCTGGGGCCGAAGGTTTCGGTGGTCGTCGACGGCGGCGGGCAGCTGACCCTGGATGCGGTGACGGCCGATGTCAGGCTGAAGGCGGTACGGAGTGGTGTCGGAGTTCAGTGGCAGGTGTCTGTTGCGGGTGATGGGCAGAGCGCAAGACTGCTGGTCGTGGCGGAAGAAGACACTGCGCGCGATATTGCGGTTGCGGTGCTCAGGATGGTTACCGAGAAGGGGCGGGAGTCTCATGCGCGGGATTTGTCGGAGCGGCAGTTGGTGTCTCTGGCGGGTTGGCTATGCTTGATGAGTTTGCGCGAGGCGCCCCCCTCTGTCCTGCCGGACATCTCCCCCTCAAGGGAGGAGATTACGATGTCACCGACGGTTTCGCCAATCTCCGGTGTTGTTAAGGAAAAGCCGGAGTCGAAGCTGCCGATCTCCCCCCCTGATGGGGAGATGTCCGGCAGGACAGAGGGGGGCGCCTCGCGCAAGCCTATCGGCTTTTTCTCCTTAGCCGGCGACATTTTCGCCTTCGGCATCGGCCTCCCCTACGGCAGCATGCCGGCGGACAAGATCATCGGCCTCGCGCAAAAAGCTCTTGCTCTCGGCACGTCAGAGATCCGCCTCGCCCCTGGCCGCGCCTTGCTTTTCCTCGGCCAGCCGACGGAAGCCAATCAATCCCTTCACCACACCGCCGCCACCCTCGGCTTCGTCACCTCTCCCACCGACCCGCGCACGCGCATCGCGGCCTGCCCCGGCGCCCCGGCCTGCGCTTCCGGCCGGATCGCGACCCGCGACATCGCCGAGGCGATCGCCACCGAAAACGCCGACATCCTCGATTTCACGCTGCACGTGTCGGGCTGCGCCAAGGGCTGCGCCAATCCCGGCCCGGCAGCGCTCACAATAGTCGGCGGCGAAAATGGAGCCGGACTTGTCGTGAACGCGACGGCAAAGGCTCTTCCTGCCGGCTACAGGCCGGGCTATGACGCCCCGCGCGGCTTCAGCCGCGTCGCGGCGATGATCCGCGGCGCACGATATCAGGGCGAAACCGCCGCCGCTTGCCTGACAAGGCTTGGCACGGCAGCAATCGCCGAAATGTACCAACAGGAATGAGCATGGCCGCCTACGACTATATCCACGACGGCACGGCGATCTACGAGCGCTCCTTCGCCATCATCCGCGCCGAGGCCGATCTCTCGCGCTTTTCCGAGGCCGAGGCCGATGTCGCCATCCGCATGATCCATGCCTGCGGCCAGGTCGAGGCGGCAAGTCATTTCGTTTTCTCCCCCGATTTCGTCAGCGCCGCGCGCAAAGCCCTTGCCGCCGGCGCGCCGATCTTCTGCGACGCCGAAATGGTCTCGCATGGCGTCACCCGCGCCCGGCTGCCGGCCGGCAATGAGGTGATCTGCACCTTGCGCGACCCGCGCACGCACGACATCGCGAGGCAGATCGGCAATACCCGCTCGGCGGCCGCCATCGACCTCTGGGGCGAGCGCATCGCCGGTTCGGTGGTCGCCATCGGCAACGCGCCGACCGCGCTCTTTTATCTCATGGAGAAGTTGCGCGATGGCGCGCCCAAGCCGGCAGCCATCATAGGCATGCCGGTCGGCTTCGTCGGCGCTGCCGAATCCAAGGACGCACTGGCCGAGAATTCCTATGGCGTGCCCCATGCCATCGTGCGCGGCAGGCTTGGCGGCAGCGCCATGACCGCCGCCGCGCTCAATTCACTGGCGAGGCCGGGCCTGTGAACGCGCTCCCCAAAGGCCGTCTCGTCGGTGTCGGCACAGGTCCCGGCGACCCAGAATTGTTGACGCTGAAGGCCGCGCGGGTGCTGGCCGAGGCCGATGTCGTGGCGTATTTCGCCAAGCGTGGCAACAACAGCAATGCGCGCGCCATCGTCGAGGCGCGCTTCCGGCCCGACATGCTGGAACTGCCGCTGCTCTATCCCGTGACCACCGAGATCGACAAGGACCACGACGATTACCGGTCGCAGATCACGGGTTTCTACGAGGAGTCGGCGGAACAGGTCGCCGAGCACCTCGACGCCGGCAGGGTGGTTGCCGTGCTGTCCGAAGGCGATCCCCTGTTCTACGGGTCCTACATGCATCTGCATGTCCGCCTTGCCCATCGTTTCCCCACCGAGGTCATTCCCGGCATCACCGCAATGTCCGGCTGCTGGTCGCAGACCGGTGTGCCGATCGTCCAGGGCGACGACGTGCTGACCGTGCTGCCCGGCACGATGAGCGAGTTCGAGCTGACGCGCCGCCTCGCCGACACCGACGCCGCCGTCATCATGAAGGTCGGCCGCAACCTGCCCAAGATCAGGCGCGCGCTTGAGGCGACCGGCAGGCTGACGCGCGCCGTCTATGTCGAGCGCGGCACGATGGCCGGGAGCGTCTCGATGAAACTTGCCGACAAGCCGGACGACAAGGCGCCCTACTTCGCCATCGTGCTGGTTGCCGGCTGGTCCGGTCGACCGGGCGCGGCTGGAGCCCAGATATGAGCGGCCGTCTCACCGTCATCGGCCTTGGGCCCGGCAATGCCGACCAGGTCACGCCGCAAGCCAGCCGCGCTATCGTCGAGGCAAAATTCTTCTACGGCTACAAGCCATATCTCGACCGGCTCGACCTGCGCCCGGACCAGACCCGTGTCGCTTCAGACAACCGCGAGGAACTCGCCCGCTCCAAGGATGCCTTGACCAAGGCCGCCGAGGGTCACGACGTCGCCGTGGTGTCGGGCGGCGATCCCGGCGTCTTCGCCATGGCCGCAGCGGTCTGCGAGGCCATCGAGGCCGGTCCGGCCGAATGGCGCGCGGTCGATGTCGCTGTCGTGCCCGGCGTCACCGCCATGCTCGCGGTCGCCGCCCGCATCGGCGCGCCGCTTGGCCACGACTTCTGCGCTATCTCGCTGTCCGACAATCTGAAGCCTTGGGATCTGATCGAACTGCGTCTTCTGGCGGCGGCCGGCGCCGGCTTCGTCATTGCGCTCTACAATCCGATCAGCAAGGCGCGTCCCTGGCAGCTTGGCCGCGCCTTCGAATGCCTGGCCGCCATCCTGCCCGGCACGACGCCGGTGATCTTCGGCCGCGCCGCCGGCCGGCCCGACGAGCGCATCGAGGTCTATCTGCTGGCCGATGTCGACGCAGAAAAGGCCGACATGGCGACCTGCATCATCATCGGCTCGCCGGAGACCCGGATCATCAAGCGCGGCGAAAAGCCGGCGCTGGTCTACACGCCGCGCTCGGCGTCGGGCTCGACGAAATGACGGACCATCGCGGCCAGCGCTTCGACTGTTTCAGCCGAGGGCACATCCGGCAGGACGGGCCTGCGCACCATGATCACCTCGATGCCGAGCGTTCGCGCCGCGGCAATCTTCCCGTATGTCGCCGTGCCGCCGCTGTTCTTCGACACCACGACATCGATGCGATGCTTTTCGAGCAGCACGCGCTCGTCGGTCTCGCCAAACGGCCCGCGCGCCAGCAGATAGTCGGCATCGGGCACAACCAGCTTCGGCTCGACCGGATCGACACTGCGGATGAGGTAGTGGTGTTGGGGTGCGGCCTCGAAGTCGGTGACCTCCTGCCGGCCCAGCGCCAGAAACACGCGGCGCGGCACATCGCCAAGCGCCCGCGCCGCCCCGGCAACGCTGTCGACCTCAAGCCAGCGGTCGCCCTGGACGACATCCCAGCCCGGACGCCGCAAGGCAAGGATCGGCACGCCAATGGCGCGTGCCGCTTGCGCGGCATTGACGGAGATACGCGCCGCGTAGGGATGCGTGGCATCGATCAGCAGACCAGTGCCTTTCTCCCTGAGGTAAGCGGCCAAACCGTCGGCACCCCCGAACCCTCCACTTCGCACGGGTACGCCCTGCGCGACGGGGTTTTCCGTACGGCCGGCCAGCGACAGCGTGACCGAGCAATCGGCGCGCGCCGCCAGTTTTCCGGCCAGTTGCCGGGCTTCGGTGGTGCCGCCGAGGATCAGAATGCGGTGGGTCATCATGCCTGCTGAGGGTCCCCGCGCCGCCAAGCCCAACCCGAGATGGCTCACAATCGTCGGCATCGGTGAGGACGGTTTAGCGGGTCTCGGCGACGAGGCCAAGCGGCGGATCGCCGAGGCGGAGTTCATCTTCGGCGGCAAGCGGCACTTGGCGCTCGTCGCTTCCTTCGCCAAGGGCAAGCCGCGTCCCTGGCCGGTTCCTTTCGATGCCGGGATGGCCGACGTCCTGGCGCTTGCCGGTAGGAACGTCTGCGTGCTCGCCTCCGGCGACCCGTTCTTCCACGGGGTCGGCGCCACCCTCGCCCGCAAGGTCAAGCCGCGCGAGATGCACGTCATACCAGCGCCGTCGGCGTTGTCGCTGGCCGCGGCGCGGCTTGGCTGGGCGCTACAGGATATCGAGACCGTCTCACTGCACGGCCACCCGATCGACCTGATCCGCCCACTGCTGCAGCCCAACGCCCGCATCCTGGCGTTGACATCCGATGGCTTCGCTCCGGCGGCGGTTGCCCGCCTGCTCGCCGAACTCGACTTCGGCACTTCGCGGCTGACGGTGCTGGAAGCGTTGGGCGGGCCGAAGGAGACATTGCGCTCGGTTCGCGCCGATGCCTTCGACCTCGAAAACATCAATCCGCTCAATGTCCTGGCCATCGAAATTGATTCGGCCCCGCAGGCGCGCGTGCTGTCGCTCACGGCAGGCCTCGCCGACCATCTGTTTGAGCATGACGGCCAGATCACCAAGCGCGAAATCCGCGCTATCACCCTGTCGGCGCTGGCGCCGAGGCGCGGCGAATTGCTGTGGGATGTCGGCGCCGGCTCGGGCTCGATCGGCATCGAATGGATGCTCGCCCACCCTTCGCTGAGCGCCATCGCCATCGAGGTCGACCCGTCCCGCGCCGCTCGCATCGCCCACAACGCCGTCGCTTGCGGCGTTCCCGGCCTCCTCATTGTGGAAGGCAGCGCGCCCAAGGCCCTGGCCAGACTGGAGACACCTGATGCCATCTTCATCGGCGGCGGCGGCAGCGACGCCGGCGTTATGAATGCCGCCATCAGAGCCTTGCGCGCCGGCGGCCGTCTTGTCGCCAACGCGGTGACGTTGGAAATGGAAGCCCTGCTCCTCGCCCAGCACACAAAGCGCGGCGGCGACCTCACCCGCATCGGCATCTCCCGCGCTTCGCCGGTCGGCTCCATGCAGGCATGGCGGCCGGCCATGCCCGTCACGCAATGGAGCTGGGTGAAGCCATGATGGTCGCGGGCATCGGCAGCCGAAGGGGCGTCACCGTCGAGGACGTGCTCGCGGCCGTAGAAACCGCACTCGAAACGCATGGCCTGGCGATGACAGCTCTTTCGGCACTGGCCACCGCGGCGCTCAAGAAGGATGAAGACGCCATCGCCGCCGCCGGTCGCAAGCTGAACCTTCCCGTCATTATCGTCGACGACGCAGCCCTTCAGGCCGCCTCGCCGGGTACGCTCAGCAGCTCCAGCCTCTCGCGGAAGCTGGTGGGCACGCCATCGGTCTCGGAAGTCTCCGCCCTTGCCGTCGCCGGCAAAGGCGCGACGCTGCTCGGTCCCCGCACGGTGCTCGGTCCGGTCACCTGCGCCATCGCCATCAGCGGAGACGCGCCATGACCGTCCATTTCATCGGCGCCGGCCCAGGTGCGGCCGACCTCATCACGCTGCGTGGCGCAAGGCTCCTGGCGAGTTGCCCGGTCTGCCTCCACGCCGGCTCCATCGTCGCGCCGGAACTGCTGCAGCATTGCGCGCCGGGAACGAAGCTGATCGATACCGCGCCGATGTCGCTCGACGAGATCGAGGCTGAATATGTGGCCGCCCACATGGCCGGCTATGATGTTGCCCGCCTGCATTCCGGCGACCTGTCGATGTGGAGTGCCGTCGCCGAGCAGATCCGCCGGTTGGAAAAGCATGACATCCCCTACACGCTGACGCCGGGTGTCCCTTCCTTCGCGGCCGCCGCCGCCGCACTTCGCCGCGAGCTGACCATCCCCGAAGTCGGGCAAAGCCTGGTGCTGACCCGCGTTTCCGGACGTGCGTCGAAAATGCCGCCCGGCGAAACGCTGGCCGGCTTCGGCCGCACCGGCGCCACGCTGGCCATCCACCTTGCCATCCACGCCATCGACCGCGTCGTCGCCGAGCTGACGCCGCACTATGGCGGCGATTGCCCGGTGGCGATCGTCTTCCGCGCCTCGTGGCCGGACGAACGCGTGCTGACCGGCACGCTGGAATCCATCGAGGCACAACTGGCGGCCGATCCGATGGAGCGCACAGCCATCATCTTCGTCGGCCGCTCGCTGGCGGCACAAGATTTCGGCGAGAGTTCATTGTACGACGCCCATTACCAGCGGCGTTTTCGCGGACGGGACGGATTGTGAGCGCCAGCACTGGAAATAACCGCGAAAACGCCACACTCGAACAGGCGCTCGCGCGGCTGAACTTCAAGCCGCGTTCGCTTGAGCCGGGGCATGTCTGGCTGGCCGGCGCCGGTCCCGGCGATCCCGGCTGCCTGACGCTGGAGGTGCTGGCGGCATTGGCCGAGGCGGATGCGCTGGTCTACGACGCGCTGGTATCGCCCGATGTGGTTGCTGTTGCCGGAAGTGCCGAGCTTTTCTTTGCGGGAAAACGCGGCGGCAAGCCCTCGATGAAGCAGGACGACATCACAGCCCTGCTGGTTCGACTGGCGCGCGAAGGCCGCCGCGTCATCAGGCTGAAGGGCGGCGACCCCTATATTTTCGGCCGTGGCGGCGAAGAGGCGCTGGCGCTGGCGCGTGAGAACATCCCGTTCCGCGTCCTGCCAGGCCTCACCTCGGGTCTCAGCGCGCTCGCCGCCACCGGCATTCCCGCCACCATGCGCGGCATCAACAAGGCTGTCATTCTGGCGACCGGCCACGCCGCCGGTACCGATGACGATCTCGACTGGGCGGCAATCGCCCGCACCGGCCAGCCGGTCGTCGTCTATATGGGCATGGCCAATCTGCCTCTCATAGCAGCCGCCCTGCTCGACGGCGGACTGGCGCCATCGACACCGGCGGCCGTGATCGTCGCCGCGACGACGCCGCAGGAAAGGACCGTCGTCGCCACGCTCGCCACCATTGCCGAGGCAGCGGCGGCGGCCGGGCTCGCCTCGCCGGCATTGATCGTCGTCGGCGGCATCGTCGCCATGCGCGCGGCATTGGCGGGCGGGGCATGACAGCCCGGGCGATCATCATCGGCGCGCCGCGCTCTGGTTCGGGCAAGACCAGCGTCACCATCGGCATCCTGCGCGCACTCACCCGGCGTGGCCTGAAAGTGCGCGGCGCCAAGTCCGGCCCCGACTATATCGACCCCGGCTTCCACACCGCCGCCACCGGCCTGTCCGGCGTCAATCTCGACAGCTGGGCGATGTCACCGTCGCTGCTCAATGCGCTCGCCGCGCAAGCGGCCGACGACACCGATTTCGTCATCCTCGAAAGCGCCATGGGCCTGTTCGACGGCATCCCGGCCTCGCCTGGCCGCACCGGTTCGGCTGCCGATCTGGCCCGGCTCTACGGTCTGCCGGTGCTGCTGGTGCTCGACGTGTCAGGCCAGTCGACGACGGCGGCGGCCGTCGCCAAGGGTTTTGCCACGTACGACCCGGATGTGCGCATGGCCGGCGTCGTGCTCAACCGGCTGGGCAGCGAGCGCCATCGGAAGCTGTCCGGCGACGCCATCGAGGCGATCGGCCTGCCCGTCGTCGGCGCTATTTTGCGCGACCCCTCGCTCAATTTGCCCGAGCGCCATCTCGGCCTCGTCCAGGCCGGCGAATATGACGACCTGATGGCGCATCTCGACCGGCTCGCCGACACGGCGGAGAAGTCGCTCGACCTCGACGCGGTCATGGCCCTGGCAACGCCCTTCGCCCCGGCAGCAGGTTCCTTCGCCGACGCGCTGCGGCCGCCCGGTCAACGCATCGCGCTTGCCGAGGATGCCGCCTTCACCTTCCTCTACCCGCATGTCGCCGCTTATTGGCGCAAGGCCGGCGCGGAAATCGTCCCGTTCTCGCCGCTCGCCGACGAAGCGCCGGACGAGGATTGCGATGTTTGCTGGCTGCCCGGCGGCTATCCCGAGCTTCATGCCGGCAAACTCACGGCCGCCGCGAATTTCCATGCGGGGATGGCACGTTTCGCCACGACAAAGCCGATCCATGGCGAATGCGGTGGCTTCATGGTGCTTGGTGAAGCGATGGAGGATGCATCAGGCGAAACGCATCGCATGCTCGGCCTGCTCGGCCATTCCACCAGCTTCGCCAGGCGCAAGATGAATCTTGGCTACCGCGAGGCTCGGCTGCGTGCCGATTGCCCGCTGGGTTCGCAGGGCGCGCTGATCCGGGGTCACGAATTCCACTATGCGCAGATGACGGCCACCGGCAATGACGAGCCGCTGGCTGACCTTGCCGATGGCCAGGGCAATCCGCTCGGCGCCTCAGGCTACCGGCGCGGCCATGTCAGCGGCACCTTCTTTCATGCGATTGCGAGGAGCTAGGGCCATGAAGCTCCCGAAAATCACCCTGTCGCCCCGGCAAGTCCTCGACGACATCGCGCTTTGCCTGGTCTTCTTCACCCGCCTGCCGCTGCCCGTGTTTGATTTTCGCGGCCGCAACCTCGCCGCCGCGATCTGGGCCGCCCCCATTGCCGGCCTTGTCGTCGGCCTGATCGGCGCCATCGTTTTTGCCACGGCGGAACGCTTTGGCCTTGCCATTGGGCCGGCGGCTGCCCTTGCCCTTGTTGCAACCGTGGCTACCACGGGCTGCCTGCACGAGGATGGATTGTCGGACGTTGCCGACGGCTTCGGTGGCGGCAAGTCGCGCGGCCGCAAGCTCGAGATCATGCGCGACAGCCGCATCGGCGCTTATGGCGCCATGGCGCTGGCGCTGGCGCTGCTGATCCGCTGGAGCGCGCTGTCGCAAGTGGTGGAACCCACACAGGCTCTGTTTGCGCTCGTGGCGGCGCACGCAGCCTCGCGTGGCGTGCTCGGCGCTTTCATGCATCTCTTGCCACCGGCGCGGTCCGACGGCCTGTCGGCTGGCGCCGGCACCGTTTCGCTCGAAACGGCAATAGCCGGAGCCGTGCTCGGCGCGATACCACTGCTCCTGCTCGGGCTTGGCGGCGCCATTGCCGCGCTCATCCTGCTCGGCCTGTTCTTTGCCGCCTTCCACGCCCTTTGCCTCAACCAGATCGAGGGCCAGACCGGCGACACGGTTGGCGCCTTGCAGCAGTTGAGCGAAATCGCGGTGCTTCTCGTCGCTTCCGTCGCCCTTTCCTGACCCCCTTGACCTGATTCCCTTCCGGAGACATTGCCCCCATGCCCTTCAAATCCCTCGCTGAACTGCGCGCCGCCTGCCTCGACCTGCCTGCCGGCAGCGAGGTGGCCGCCAGTGCCGTCGCTCGCCGCCAGGACACGCTGACCAAGCCGCAAGGCAGCCTCGGCAAACTCGAAGCGATCGCCGCCTGGCTGGCGCGCTGGCAAGGCCGCGACATGCCTAGGCTCGACCGCGTGAAAGTCTTCGTCTTCGCCGGCAACCATGGCGTCACCGCGCAGGGCGTGTCGGCCTATCCTTCCGAAGTCACCGTGCAGATGGTGGCGAATTTTGCCGGCGGCGGTGCCGCCATCAACCAGCTCGCCCGCATCGCCGGCGCGGAACTCGACGTCATCCCGCTTGATCTAGACCATCCCACCGGTGACTTCACGCAAGTGCCGGCAATGGATGAGAAGGCCTTCCTCGCCGCTGTTTCGGCCGGCTATGACGCCGTGACGAAAGACCTCGACCTGGTCTGCTTTGGCGAAATGGGCATCGGCAACACGACGCCCGCCGCCGCCATTTCGGCTGCCTTGTTCGGCGGCGGCGCCGAAAAATGGACCGGGCGCGGCACCGGCATCGACGATGCCGGCCTGAAGCGCAAGGTGGTCGCCATCGAAGCCGGCCTGAAGCGCCATGCCGCCGCCCTCGCAGACCCGTTGGGGGTCGCAGCCACGCTCGGGGGGCGCGAACTCGCCGCCATCTTCGGCGCCACGGTAGCCGCCCGTCATCTCGGCATACCCGTGCTGCTCGACGGCTTCGTCTGCACCGCCGCCGCCGCGCCGCTGGCGAAGCTGCACCCGACCGGCCTTGCCCATACGATCGCCGCCCATGTCTCAGCCGAATCGGGTCACCGCGGCCTGCTCGAAGCGCTCGCCCTGCCGCCGCTGCTCGATCTCGGCATGCGGCTCGGCGAAGGCTCCGGCGCGTGCCTCGCCGTCAACATCGTCCGCTCGGCGCTGGAGTGCCATGCGAGAATGGCAAGCTTTGCCGAGGCTGGGGTTTCGGAGAAATAATCCGTCAAACTTTTAACGTGATTGAGCCAAAATAATAACGTCGTTTTGATTGTTACGTGAGATCAGTAGATCTCATGTGGAGATCAGGCGATGTATTTGAAGGCGATAATTGTCATTGCACTGCTTTTCGGCACTGCTGCGCCAGCTTTTTCGCAGTATGTCGATGAGAACGGCCGCTTCCGGCACGCGGGCGACGACGGGCTGGCCAAGGTCCAGTCCAGCCTGACCATGACCCTTCCGGTCAAGGACGAAGAGGATGTCGCCACACAGCAGCAAGCCGCGCTGCGTTCGTTCTACAAGGTCGCTGCCGCCAGTTGCGCCATGGTGCTCGATACCGTCGCCGACACGTGCGAGGTAACCAGCGTGACCACGAACGTCAACGCCAGGGATCGCAGCATGGGAGGCGCTGCGGGATCGCAGATGACGGTGACCGGGCAGATCGCCATGAAGGTCAAGTTCAAGGCCAGTATTGGCAAACCGGCGCAGTGAACGGCCATTGCGGTACGAGACGCGCCAAACGCGTCTCGTCTCTAGGTCTTTCCACCAAGTCTTCTAGGAATTTGGTGGGTGCGCACAGGATTGAACTGTGGACCCGCTGATTAAGAGTCAGCTGCTCTACCAACTGAGCTACGCACCCACTCGGCCGGCAAAAACCGGCGTTGGCGGGCATATAGCCGCCGATACCGGTCCTGTCCAGCCCTGCTGGAATCATTTCCCGACAAATCGACCGGGGCTCTCTCCAATCAGGCGAAAAGCTTGCCTTCCGCCACCTTGATCGCATGCCCGCCAATGCGCGCGGACGCCAGTTTTCCGCCTTGCACGGTCAGTTCGAGGCGGATGCGCGACGGCCGGCCCATCTCCAGTCCCTGTTCGATCCATAGCTGCGAAACCCCGTCCGTCGGACCGTCGAAATGCATGATGGCGCCGGCGAAGGCCGCCGCTGCCGAACCGGTCGCCGGGTCCTCATAGGAAGGCGTGCCGGGAACGATCATGCGGACATGGAAAGCGCTTTCGTGATTCACCGTCTCGCGGCAATAGACGTACGGGCTGGCGAAGGCCCATTCGCTCTTGCGCGGCGCCAGTTCCGACCATGCCTGGTTGTCCAGCCGGATGCGGTCCGCCGCTTCGAGATTGGCGACAGGAATGGTCACATAGGGCACGCCGGCCGACCAGAAGGCGATGCGGTGATTCTCGAAGCCGATCTCGTGCGGCGCCAGGCCAAGGGCAGCGCCGATCGCCTCTGGATCGGCCTCCAGCTTCAGCGGCTCCGGCAATTTCGCCAGGTCGAACTCGGCGAAGGTGGCGCCATCATGCGTGCTGACCGCGCAACGCACCGGGCCGATGTTTTCTTCAAGCACGAAGATGCCGGCGCCGCCCTCGCCCGCCAGTTCGGCCAACGCGATGGCCGAGCCCACCGTCGGATGGCCGGCGAATGGCATTTCATAGTCGGGCGTGAAGATACGGATGCGGTTGCGGTGCTTGGGATTGTCCGGCGGCAACACGAAAACCGATTCGGACAGGTTGAACTCGCGCGCGATGGCCTGCATCGCTGCCGTGTCCAGACCTTTGCAATCCAACACCACCGCCAGCGGGTTGCCGGCCAGTCGCTCGGTCGTAAACACATCGTAAAGTAAGTAATTCCGGGTTTGCATCCCTGCCTCAATCCCAACATGGGCGAAATTTAATTTGATATTCGAACCGGTAAGCCTGATCTGTGCACAGACAGGGACATTACGCATCATAGGGGTCCGACGTGGACCAGATTGTCAATCTGCCAAAGACGGAATCGGATTCCGCCATCGAGACGGCGCTTGGGCTCGACCAGACCGGTCGACGCAGGACGCGCCGGCGTGGCTGGCTCTATGCGTTGCTGACCCTCATCGTGCTTGCCGCCGGCCTTGGCCTCTATCAATGGTATGCGGGCACGCCGGCCAGGATTGACTACACCACGGTGCCGGCCGCCAAGGCCGACCTCACCGTCCAGGTATCGGCGACAGGCACGCTGCAGCCGCTCACCCAGGTCGACATATCAAGCCAGCTCTCAGGCATCATACGCTCGGTCGCGGTCAACGAGAACCAGCAGGTGAAGAAGGGCGACGTGCTGGCGGCCCTCGACACCGCCAAGCTGCAGGTCCAGATCGAACGCGCCGAAGCGTCCGCTAAGGGAGCGGCCGCCAATGTGGAGGACGCCAGGGTGACGCTCGCCGAGAACGAGAGTGCGCTTGTCCGCGCCGCGGCCCTGACCAAGCGTGGCATGGCAACCGACCAGTCGCTCGAGGCGGCGACGGCGACGCGCGACCGTTCCAAGGCGGCACTCGATAGCGCCGAGGCCAATCTCGCCATCGCCAATGCCGATCTCAAGTCGCAGCAGACCGACCTTGCCAACAGCACCATCTACGCGCCGATCGACGGCATCGTGCTGACGCGTTCGGTCGACCCCGGCCAGACGGTCGCTTCCTCGCTGCAGGCGCCGGTGCTGTTCATCATCGCCGCCGATTTGAGGAACATGGAACTGGTGGCAGCGGTCGACGAAGCCGATATCGGCGCGGTCAAGTCGGGCCAGCATGCCCGTTTCACCGTCGACGCTTTCCCGGAGCGGCCGTTCGATGCCAAAATCCGCGACATCTCCTATGCCTCGGTCACGACGGACGGCGTCGTCACCTACAATGCGCGGCTCGAAGTCGACAACAACGAGTTGCTGCTGCGGCCCGGCATGACCGCCACCGTTTCTGTGGTCACGAGGGAAGCCAAGGGCGTGCTCACCGTGCCCTCGTCCGCTTTCCGCTATCGCCCGGCGCAGCAAGCGGCGCGCGGCTGGAGCCTGAGCGACCTGTTCACCGGCCGCATGGGCCGCGGCAATCGCCAGCGCCCGGTGGCGAAGGCCCCGACCGATGGTTCCCGCACGCTCTATGTGCTGGAGAACGGCCGCCCGCATCCGGTCAACGTCAAGATCGGTTCGACCGATGGCGAGCTGACCGAGATCACCTCCGGCCTGGAGGAAGGCGCGCAGATCATCACCGCTTCGCAGTCGCGGAGCTGAGGCAGTGGCCGCGGGCGCCCCCCTCATCACCTTTGACAAGGTCTGGAAGAGCTACGGCCAGGGCGAAGCCAAGGTGCATGCGCTGGCCGGAGTCGATCTTGCCATCCGGCGCGGTGAATTCGTCGCCATCATGGGCCCATCGGGCTCCGGCAAGTCGACGGCGATGAACATCATCGGTTGCCTCGACACGCCTACGGCCGGAACCTATTCCTTCATGGGCGTCGATGCCGGCCGGCTCGACCGCAACCGCCGCGCCATGCTGCGCAACCTCTATGTCGGCTTCGTCTTCCAGGGCTACAATCTCTTGGCCCGCACCACCGCGGCCGAAAATGTGGAACTGCCGCTGATCTATCGTGGTGTCGCCGCCCGCGAGCGCCGCGACCTTGCCATGCAGGCGCTGGCCGAGGTCGGCCTTGTCGGCCGCGAGCATCACACGCCGGCCGAACTCTCCGGCGGCCAGCAGCAGCGCGTGGCGATCGCACGCGCCATCGTCACCAGGCCGACGCTGCTCGTCGCCGACGAGCCGACCGGCAATCTCGACACCGCACGCACGCATGAGATCATGGAGCTGCTGACGCGGCTGAACAAAGAGCTTGGCCTGACCGTCACCATGGTCACCCACGAAGCCGATGTCGCCGAATATGCCGAGCGCACCATCCGCTTCCTCGACGGCCATGTCGCCTCCGACACCATGAATATGGAGATGGCATGATCTGGGAAACCGTCCGCCTCTCGATGCGCTCGATCCGCCGCAACGTGCTACGCTCGTTCCTGACCTTGCTCGGCATCGTCATCGGCGTCGCCGCCGTCATTGCCATGCTGACCATCGGCTCCGGCACCACGCAAAAGGTCAAGTCCGACATTTCCAAGCTCGGCAGCAATCTTCTGGTCGTCCGAGCCGGGCGCCCGGCCGGCCCCGGCGGTCCGGGCGGGCTCGACCAGGCGGTGCGGCCGCTGGCGGAAAAGGATCTGGCGGCGCTGGTTGCGCATCTCACCGGTGCGCGCGCCATCTCGCCGGCGGCGCAGAAGCAGGTGCGCGTCATCTTCGGCACCGAGAGCCTGACCTCTGGCGTCACCGGCACCGACAGCGCCTATCTCGACGCACGCGACTGGAAACTGGTGTCCGGCCGCCCGTTCAGCGATTCCGAAACCCGCTCCGGCACCGGTGTGTGCCTGATCGGCGAGACGGTGCGCCAGCAATTCTTCGGCGCCGGCGATCCCGAGGGCGAGATCATCCGCGTCAACCGCACCTCCTGCAGGATCGTCGGACTGCTCGAGCCGAAAGGCTACACCGGCTTCGGCCAGGACCAGGACAATGTCGTGCTGATGCCCCTCGCCGCCTATCAGCGCCGCATCGCCGGCAATCGCGACATCGACAACATCTACATCGCCGCCGACGACCGCACGCCGACCACCGAATTGCAGCCGCGCGTCGAGGACATCTTGCGCGATGCGCGCCGCATCACGCCCGATCGCGAGAGCGATTTCGGCATCCGCGACATGACCCAGATCGCCGACGCCATGGCCAGCGCCACCACGACGATGACCGGCATGCTGGGCGCGGTCGCCGGTGTCAGCCTGCTGGTCGGCGGCATCGGCATCATGAACATCATGCTGGTGTCGGTCACCGAACGCACGCGCGAGATCGGCATCAGGCTCGCCATCGGCGCGCATGAAAAGCACATCCTCATCCAGTTCCTGGTCGAGGCGACGGTGCTGTCGCTGCTTGGCGGCATCATCGGCATCCTGATTGGGCTGGCGCTGGCCGGCCTTGCCTCGGTGACGCTGACCATACCTTTCGCGCCAAGCCCGGCCGTCATTCTGCTTGCCGTCGGCTTCTCCGCGCTGATCGGCATGGTGTTCGGCTTCTTCCCGGCGCTGCGCGGCGCCAGGCTCGATCCGATCGACGCGTTGCGTCACGAGTAAAGGAGCAAGCTGCGAAGGCAGCCCGGCACTCCGGGCCGGTGTTACACAACCTTCTGCTCAAGAGGGTCATGGAGGATCGTGCGACGCTTGCCGGCAGGCATCGCCGCGATACAACCAGTACGCACCGATATTAGTCTGCGCGCGCGAAATGCCACTCGATCAGCGGCTTCATGTGCGGCGACAGGCCGTCCGGCAGGTCGCCGGCATGGCGGATGATCACCGGCCCCTCGATCTCCGGGTCGGCTTCGGTGGCGACGAAGGCCGAGATTCGGCGCGCGATCTCGTCGGCCGACGCGTCGACGTGATAGCGGCGGAAAATGACGGTGCCGCTTGCCGTCGACAGGGCGTGCCAGCGCACACCACGCCTGGCGTTCGACAGGTCGATGCCGGTCTCCTCGCGCACCTCGCGCATCATGTTGAAATCGACATCGACGAGACCGTCGCGGAAATCGATCGGCTCGAACGAACCGGCGGCGAAATAGACCCGGCCGGCACTGACGGTTCGCGGTCCCATGCGGATCGCCACCAGAGCGTTGTCCCCGGCCACCAGCACGGCATGGGCATAGGCGTGTTCGGCGCCGGAATTCTCGCGCCGCTTCCGCCACAGCATGAAGGTCGAGTAATTGACCGCATGGCAGCGGCCGATAAGGCTGCGGTCGCGATAGGCAAGCTCGGAAAGCAGCACCACAATGCCGTCGAACAGCGCCGGATTGGCCTCGATCTCGCCCCGCCAGTTCTCGGCAATCGCCGCGGCATTCTCCACCGCGAAGGGATGCGGGCCGGGATCGAGACGGACATCGATGGCATCGACCGGCAGGATGACGTTGCGCGGAAGATCAAAATTCATGTCGGCTCAGGCCATGTCCAGCGTGATCGCCACCGGGCAATGGTCCGAGGCCTTTGGCCGGTCCCAGCCGGCGCGCGGGAAGCGTTCGACTTCCTGGCCCGCGGGAAAGATCGTGCGCCAGGGTTGGCCATTGCGGATGATGTCGGGAACTGCGGTGGCGTTCTTCGCCGCCAGCCCCTTCGACAGCAGGATATAGTCGAGCTGGCACAGATGCCGCTCTTGCGGCCCGCGTGTGTGATAGAAGGTCCAGCGGTTCATTTCCGGCCGCCGCTCGACCACATTTTCACAGAAGCCGCCCGCCGTCAGCACATTGATGCAGGACAGGTTCTCGTCGACCACCTCGAAACGGTAGCCGTCGACCTCATCGCCGGCGATCTTCACCCGCTGGCGGTAATCGTTCATGTCGCCGCAGATCGCCCAGCGCTTGTCGGCCGCGTGCTCCGCCCCGAAACGCTCCTCGATGATGCGCCGCACGGCCTGCGCCTCCGCGATGCGCACCGGCATTGTCGCCTCGCGTCCGTCGAGCCCGTTGCGGGGAGAGCCCATGGACTTGAAGTGCACGAGATAGAGCGTCATCGGCGCGCCGCCCACCTTGATGTCGACCTCCAGGCAGTCGCGCCGGAAGATGCGTTCATTGGGCTGGTTGCCGAGGGCCGCCAGCTCGGGCGTATGCAACCCGAACTGCTCGTAGGTGACATAGGCGTGGCTGGTCATGCGCACGAATTCGATCGGCTGTCCCTGCGCGGTCTCGTTGCGCATCATCACCGCGACATCGATGCCGCGCGAATCATTGCCCGACGTGGTGTATTTCTGGCGGTAGCCCTGCCCCACCATCTTGAACAGATAGCCGTACTCGAAGGCCTTCAAGGCCTCGATGTTGTCGACCTCCTGCATGCAGATGATGTCGGCACGGGCGGCGGCAATCGCCAACGCCGTCAGCTGGCGCGTGTCGTCGGATTGCGCGATGGCGCGCGCCTGTTCCAGCATCTTGTATTCGGCCTCGCTCTGGATATCGAAGAGCGCCAACGTGCGATCCTCGTTGAGCTGGTTGCGAAAGCCGGAAAAATCGAACCTGTTCATCAGGTTCTCGACATTGAAGGTGGCAAGGCGCAGCGACATGCGCTGACCTTTGCCTGCAAGAGCGGCGGAAAACAAGATCGCAGGACCACAAGCAGGGACCCCTTGGTCCTGGTGGCCTTCGCGCCATGGTTGACGGAACCTTTCCGTTCATCCGCCGTTCAGACGCAAAGGTCCACGGTAAGCCCATTCCCAGGGTAGGCGTGGGGCCTGTTCTCTTGGAGAAGTGCAATGAACGCGCTCTTTTCTTCCACTGTCAAATCCGGGCTGATAGCGCTCGGTATTGTCTCCGGCATCACGGCGCCATCCGCTGCCGCGCCGATTCTGCAGCCGGATGTGTCGATCCCGGCCAGCACCGCCGCGCCGACGGTCATCCCGGTCCGCGAGGGCTGGGCTGGCGGCAACAACGGCGGCGATTGGAGATGGCGCCGGTCAGGCAATTGGAACGGCCGCCATTGGAATGGCGGAGGCAACTGGAGCGGCCACCACTGGAATGGTGGTGGCAACTGGAACCGCGGCGACAACTGGCGCTGGCGCCATGGCCGCCATCATTATCGTGGCGGACGCTACTACGATGATGGCGCTGCGGCGGTCCTCGGTCTCGGCCTGGGGCTCGGCCTCGGCAGCATGTACAACAACTACAACAACTACGATTACTATGCGCCGGCGCCGCGCCGCTATTATCGCGCCGGCCGGTTGTCGAACGCGCATGTGCAATGGTGCTATAACCGCTACCGCTCGTATCGCGCCTACGACAACACGTTCCAACCCTATAACGGCCCGCGCCAGCAGTGCTGGTCGCCCTATAGTTGAGTTGCCTGAGACTAGAAATGAAAACGGCGCCACGTGGCGCCGTTTTCATGATTGATAGTGGAGCGTGGTTCGCTCAGTTCTTGGCCTTGTCGACCAGCTTGTTCTTGGAAATCCATGGCATCATGGCGCGCAGCTTGGCGCCGACTTCCTCGATCTGGTGGCCGTCGTTGTTGCGGCGGATGCCCTTGAAGCGGGACATGCCGGCGCGGTATTCCTGCATCCATTCCGAGGTGAACTTTCCAGTCTGGATGTCCTTCAGCACGCGCTTCATCTCGGCCTTGGTCTCGGCGGTGATGATGCGCGGACCCGAGACATATTCGCCCCACTCGGCGGTGTTCGAGATCGAGTAGTTCATGTTGGCGATGCCGCCTTCATAGATCAGGTCGACGATCAGCTTGACCTCGTGAAGGCACTCGAAATAGGCCATTTCCGGCGCATAGCCGGCTTCCACCAGCGTCTCGAAGCCGGCGCGGATCAGTTCGACCAGGCCGCCGCACAGCACGACCTGCTCGCCGAACAGGTCGGTCTCGCATTCCTCGCGGAAATTGGTCTCGATGATGCCCGAACGGCCGCCGCCAACGCCGCAGGCGTAGGAAAGCGCGAGATCGAGCGCGTTGCCCGAGGCGTCCTGGTTGACGGCGACCAGGCACGGCACGCCGCCGCCCTTCTGGTATTCGCCGCGCACCGTGTGGCCCGGGCCCTTTGGCGCGATCATGACGACGTCGACGGTCGACTTCGGCTCGATGAGGCCGAAATGCACGTTGAGACCGTGCGCGAAGGCGATCGCGGCACCGTCGCGGATGTTCGGCGCGATTTCGTTCTTGTAGATGTCGGCCTGCAATTCGTCGGGCGTCGCCATCATCATCAGATCGGCCCATTTGGCGGCGTCGGCGACGCTCATCACCTTGAGCCCGTCGGCCTCGACCTTCTTGGCGGTCGCCGAGCCGGCCTTGAGACCGATGGCGATCTCCTTGGCGCCGGAATCCTTGAGGTTGAGCGCATGCGCCCTGCCCTGGCTGCCATAGCCGATGATGGCGACCTTCTTGCCCTTGATCAGGTTGAGATCGGCATCACGATCGTAATAGACACGCATTTTGTCTTCCTTCCCGTTTTTGAAGATCAGAGGCCTTGCGGCCCGGTTTTTGCTCCGAAAAGAGCGAGAAACTGCTGCGTCGCGCGGACGGCATCGCCGCCGATCGTCGCTTCAGTCAATTCCAGCCGGTCGCCGAGCAGCAGGCGGATCTGCACGTCCCGGCCAACCAGCCCGAAAAAGGTACGGAAGGCCATCTCGGCATCCCCGAATTCAAGGAGCCCGGCCTGCCGACCGGCTTCCAGCACGGGCTTCAGCCGCTTGGCCAGCGCAAAGCGCCCATTCTCCAGCACGACGGCGCCGAGATTGTCCTTCCCCGAACCGGCATGGCCGACCGCCACCCTATTGAGGGCGATCGACGTATCGCTGGAGATCACCTTCAACCAGTCGGAGCCAAAGCGCTCCAGGCTCGCCGTGAGCGAGGCAAGATCAAGCCCCTTGCCGCCGACCGAAGCCACCCGCACTTTCGAGGCCTGCCACTGCACGGTCGCCGTCAAGAGCCCGTCGCGATCGCCGAACCATTTGTAGAGTGTTTCCTTCGAGCAGCTCGCGCGACGCGCCACGGCGGTCATGGTCAGGTGATCGCCCTCCTCGACCAGCAGCCGCAAAGCCGCGTCCAGAACGGCCTGCTGCCGCTCCGTCAGCGCCTCGCTGTTGTCGATGTCGGGTACGCTGTGCAACACGCTCTTCCCTCGGAAGGACAAGGCAGGGCGTGAATTCGACCTGCCGTACCGTACGTTACGGTTCGGCATATTGCGCAATCCGGTGAGCGGCGCAAGGGCAAAGAAGAAAAAATCCGCTGATGTCCGCGCAGCCGCGCAGTCCGCATGCTCAGTCCCCGGTAGGCGGATGACGCAGGCGGCCCAGCAGTGCCGAGACCGTGCTCAGCTCATCCGACGACAGCTTCGCGCCAACCAACTCCTCGATCGTCCTGCCGTAGATTGCCCACATGCGGCGGCGCGTCTCCCGTCCCTTGGCCGTGACGCGGATGGTCTGGCCGCGGCCATCGTCGGCCACCGGCAGTTTCTCGACCAGCCCGTCGGCCTCGAGCCGGGCCAATAGACGCGAGATGTTGTACTGCGCGAACAGGGTGCGTTCGGTCAATTGAAACGGCCGCAAACCGCCCTCGCCCGCCTCGGCAAGCTCGTGCAGCACATCGTACCAGGCGAGCGGCGGCAGGCCGCCCTCCTTCAGCGCGTCTTCGGCCCGTTCCAGCAGTTGGCGCGAAACCCGCATCAGGCGGGCCCAGGCCTTGATGGCTTCAGGCGAAGGCTTGTCTTTTTCGGTCATGGCCCACCCTAGGCGATAGATGCAGATGCATCAAGCTTGACGCTCAATGCACATGCATCTACATAAATGCAATTGCATCGATATCGAAAGGCACATTCCTATGAAACCCGCCGACACCCTTGTTCTCGTCAGCCATCCGCTCTGCCCCTATGTCCAGCGCGCCGCGATTTCGCTGGCCGAGAAAGGCGCGCCGTTCGAGCGGATCGACATCGACCTTGCCGACAAACCGGACTGGTTCAAGGCCATCTCGCCGCTCGGCAAGGTGCCATTGCTGCGCGTACGGCAAAATGGCGACGAGACGATAATCTTCGAATCCGCGGTCATCCTCGAATTCCTCGAGGAAACGCAGGCCAATCCCCTCCACCCCGCCGACCCCTATGCACGCGCCCGGCACCGTGCCTGGATCGAGTATGGCTCAGCCATCCTCAACACCATCGGCCGGTTCTATTCAGCGCCGAGCGAGGCCGGCTTCCTCGCCGAAGCCAGCGCACTGTCGGCGATGTTCGACCGTGTTGAGGCTGAACTGCCGGGCGCCGTGCGGAGCGGGCCATGGTTCGCTGGCAGTCGCTTTTCCCTCGTCGATGCCGTTTACGGTCCGGTCTTCCGCTACCTCGACGCCTTCGATCGGATCGGCGATTTCGGTATTCTTGACGGCAAGCCGCTTGTCCAGGCTTGGCGCAGTGCGTCGAGTGACCGTCCGTCGATCAGGCAGGCCGTGGCGCCGGACTATCCGCAGCGCCTGCATGCCTTCCTGCGGGCGAAGGGATCATTTCTATCGAGCCTCATTCGGCAAGGCGATCCGGCCATAGCGCTTCGGCAAGCCCAGCCCGCCTGAACGGATCGGTCACCGTGCCGGCGACCATGGAGGCCAGCAACCGCGGCGCCGGCGGGATCTTGGCGATCGTCGCCACCAGCCTGTCGCGGATGAAGGGCAGTGCCACCGAATCCGACTGGTAGAAGGGCGTGAATGCCAGCGACAGTGCCTGAAAGACCCTGACATGCCGGCGCCGCGCTCGCGCATAGGCTTCCAGCGCTGTCTCCACGCCGTCCGTTCGCGCCAGCGCATAGCTAAGTGCCGCGGCGTCGAGCAGCGCCATGTTGGCGCCCTGGCCAAGCTGCGGGCTGGTCGAATGGGCGGCATCGCCGATCACGGCCAGCCGCCGGCCAACCGGAAACTTCATTGTGTGATGGCCGTAGCGGGCCAGCGAAAGCTGGTCGAAACTGTCGATCTGGCTGGTGAACGCCTCGGCCCGTGGCCACAGCCGCACCACCCGCTCCTTCCAGGTGTCGAGACCGCTGGCACGCACCGCGTCGGCATCGGCCGGCTTCAGGCTCCAGAAGAAGGCCGCCATCCTTTCGGCGCCCGGCTCGGGCCGCCCGATCGGCAGCACGCCGATCATCACGCTGGCCTTGTCGTAGCGCTGCAGAAGCGCGTGCTCGTCAAAGCCCTCGCCGCGCCAGCCGAGCGATGCCCAGAACGCGCCATAGGTGAGTGGCCGTGGCGCTTCGGCACTACCGGCGCACCGCCGCAGCTTCGAGCGCGCGCCGCTGGCGTCGACAATTAGATCGAACGGCCCTTCCCTTCGGCCGTTGCCCCGGATCAGCGTCGCCCGCTCGCCGGTCTCCAGGGCCTCGATTTCGACGCCGGTCTCAATGGGGATCGCCTCGCGCCGGGCAGCGCGAAAGAGTACGCCGAACAGGGCGGCCCTGTGTACCGCCAGGCCGAAACGGTTGCCGCGCTGGGCATCGTAGCGGACATCGAGCACGGTGCGGCCGCTCGACGCATCGACGCCATGCAGCCGGTCGATCCTGCTGCCCAGCGCCATGATGTCGTCGAGCAGGCCGAGATCGGCGAGCACCGTCAGCCCAGTCGGCTGCAGGATCAGCCCGGAGCCGACCGGCCTCGGTTCCTCGAAGCGCTCGAAGATGGTTACGCGGTGGCCGGCGCGCTTGAGATAGAGCGCCGCGGCGAGCCCGGCCGGACCAGCGCCGGCGATTGCGATACCGTAGGAAATGCCGCTGCCCCCAAGCCGAACTGGCCGGGACAATCCTTCAGCCGCCGGACGAAATCAAGTCGCGACGCCGAGCGCTAGCCTGCTGGTCAAGCCTGCGTCGAATCGAAGGCAGTCCGCGCGCCGCGCACTGCGTCATGGTTGTTTTCGGCCCACTGCAGCAGATACTGCAAAGCGTCGAACATCGATCGCCCAAGGTCGGTCAGGCTGTATTCGACACTGGGCGGCTTGGTCGGAAACACCTCGCGGCGCACATAGCCGTCGCGCTGCAGATCGTAGAGCGTCTGGGTCAACATGCGCTGCGAGATATCGGGAACCAGCCGCCGCAGCTCGCCGAAGCGATAAGACTGCTCGGCCAGCGCCGCCGTCAGCAGCGAACTCCATTTGCCATTGAGGCCCTGGATGACGTCGCGGACCGGGCAATCGGCAATGTTTCCGCCGTCGGTCATCGCTTTGTAGACTTCGAGTTTGGATTTCAGATTGACGGTCCGGCTGTCCATGGCTGGTTCCCTGCGTGTGCCTACCTCCCCAAAAACTGCCTTCTTTACGGCACCGGGTCAATTCCTATTTTAGTGCTGGTCTCTTTTTGAGACCACCACCCGAACCGCCCTTCCGGCGCAATGTCAGGATCCCCCATGACCGCAACTCTTCTCGTCACCGGCGCGTCCGGCCAGCTCGGCCGCAGCGTCATCAACCATCTGCTGGACACGTTCGAGGTGCCGGCGGCCCGCATCATCGCCACGACCCGCACGCCCGCCAATCTTGCCGACCTGTCGGCGCGCGGCGTCACCGTTCGCGAGGCTGATTTCGACGATCGGGCCTCGCTTGCCCAAGCCTTCGCAGGCGCCGACCGGGCGCTCATCATTTCGACCAACGAGCTGGCGATCCAGGGAAAGCGGCGCGAGCAGCAGCTTGCCGCCGTCGCGGCGGCCAGGCAGGCTGGCGTCGGCCACCTGCTCTACACCTCGTTGCCCAACACCGAACCCGGTTCCGCCGTGCTCTTTGCCCCCGATCACTACGACACCGAACAGGCGATCAAGGCCAGCGGCATTCCCTACACGATCTTCCGCAACGGCTGGTACGACGAGAACCTGTTCATGGCGATGCCGCAAATCCTCGCATCGGGCCAATGGTATACGTCGGCGGCCGACGGCGCGATTTCCTATGGCGCGCGTGACGACCTCGCCGCGGCCATAGCCGCGGGGCTGGCTTCGGATAACACCGAAAGCACGACTTACACGCTGACTGGCCCCGAGGCCTACACATCAGCCGAAGTCGCCGTGCTCGTCACCGAAGTCACAGGCAAGCCGATCCAGGTCGTCCAGCTCTCCGATGAAGCGCTGACCGAAGGCATGAAGGCAGCCGGGCTGCCCGAGCCGATCGCCAGGCTCCTGGTGTCCTTCGACGCCGCCACGCGCGCCGGCGACCTTGGCATGGTAACGGATTCGGTCGAGACACTTTCCGGTCGGAAATCGGTACCGCTGAAGCAGTTCCTCGAGGCCAACAAGGCCGCACTGGCGGGTTGATGTCAGCGCGGCGGGAAGTTCTTTCTCCCGCCGCGCTATTTCGGGGTCTTGACCAGCCCGAGCCGGACCAGGCTTTCGGCGGTGGCGGCCAGCGCGTCCTCGCGCGAGCGCGGCGCCCAGCCGAGCATGCGCACCGCCTTGGCGTTGGTGGCGTTCTTGACCTTGCCGAGTTCCGTCACGAGTTGCGCGGCTTCCGCGTTGAACAGCCCCACCACCCGCACCAACCAATCGGGAAGCTCCCGGGTCGTGACCCGCGAGGCGGCCGCGCCGAGCCGCGTTTTCACCGTCTGGGCGATCTCCCGCACGGTCATGAAATCGCCGGCAACGGCCAGGAAGCGCTCGCCACTGGCGGCGGGATTGGTCATTGCGCGCACATGCAGGTCCGCCACGTCGCGCGCGTCGACCACGCCGAACGACAGGCGCGGCAACCCAGGCATCGCACCGTTCATCATGCGCTGAACAAATTCGGTGGAGGTCGAATGGTCGGACCCGAGCACCGGTCCGAAAATGCCGACCGGATTGACGACGGCCAACTCCAGCTTGCCACCCTCGGCGGCGATGAAATCCCAAGCCGCGCGCTCGGCGAGCGTCTTCGATTTCACATAGGCGCTGACCTTGGCCGTCGGATCGGTCCAACTCTCCTCGGTGAAAGGCCGGCCGCCGGGCGGCATCTTGCCATAGCCGATGGCGGCGAAGGACGAGGTCAGCACGACGCGTTTGACGCCAGCGTCTCGCGCCGCCCTGAGCACGCGCAACGCGCCTTCGCGAGCCGGGATGATCAGGTCGTCCTCATGCTTCGGCGCGCCGGGCGGAAATGGTGACGCGACATGCAGGACATAGTCGCAGCCGGCGACAGCGTCGGGCCAGCCGGCATCGCTCATGAGGTCGGCGATGGCAAAGGAAAGCCTGTCGCCCGGCTCGCCGCCGCCGGCCTCGAGCATGGCGATAACGTCGGCTTCACGCCTGGCGGAGCGCACCGTCGTGCGCACGCGATAGCCCGCCTTCAACAGGGCAAGAATACAGTGCGCGCCGAGGAAACCCGATCCGCCGGTGACAAGCACCAATTCGCCGCCCATGGCCACCTCCCCGTCAGGCCGAGGCGATCGACCTCGTCAGATCGCCACCTGCGTGCCGATTTCTACCACACGCCCGGTCGGGATCTGGAAATATTCGGTCGCGTCGGCCGCCGTGCGCGCCAGGCCGATGAACAGCCTGTCCTGCCACACCGGCATGCCTGAATTGGGCGAGGCTTTCAGCGACCGCCGCGACAGGAAGAACGACGTCGTCATGATGTCGAATTTCCAGCCCTGCTTGCGGCAGATCGCCAGCGCGCGCGGGATGTTGGGCTGTTCCATGTAGCCGAAGGTCAGCGTCACCCGCATGAACAACTCGTTGACCGTCTCCATCTTGACGCGTTCGCTGTCGGGCACGACCGGCTGCGGCGCGGTCACCACCGAAAGGATGACGTTCTGCTCGTGCAGCACCTTGTAGTGCTTGAGGCTGTGCATCAGGGCGGTCGGCGCGCTCAAGGGATCGCTGGTCAGGAACACCGCGGTGCCGGACACCAGCTGCGGCTTCTTCTTCAGCAGATTGCCGGCGAGGAAATCGAGCGGGATTTCGTTGCGGCGGGTCTTGTCGAAGAGATAGCGGCTGCCACGCACCCAGGTCCACATGCCCAGCACGATGGTGAAGGCCACCACCAGCGACGCCCAGCCGCCTTCGAACACCTTGACGATGTTGGAGGCGAAGAAGCCGATATCGATGAAAGCGAACAGCACGGTCAGCGGGACCGCCACCGACAGCTTCCACTTCCAGATACGGGTCATAACCACATAAAGCAGCACCGTCGTCACCAGCATGTTGCCGGTCACCGAGATGCCGTAGGCGGAGGCCAGCTTGCTGGACTCGCCGAAGCCGACCACCAGCATCATCACCACCAGCGCCAGCAGCAGGTTGACGCGCGGCATGTAGATCTGGCCGGACTGCTTTTCCGACGTGTGCAGGATTTGGAGCCTGGGCAGCATGTTGAGCTGCACCGCCTGGCGGGTCAGCGAAAAAGCCCCTGAAATGACCGCCTGGCTGGCGATGACGGTCGCCGCCGTCGCCAGCACCACCATCGGGATCAGTGCCCAACCCTCGTTCATTTCGAAGAACGGATGGCCGACCACGCCGTTCTTCGCCAGCACGAAGGCGCCCTGCCCGGCATAATTCAACAGCAGGCAGGGGAACACGATCGAGAGCCAGGCGAGCACGATGGGTTTGCGGCCGAAATGGCCGAGATCGGCGTAAAGCGCTTCCGCGCCGGTGACGGCAAGGAAGATGGCGCCGATGGTGACGAAAGCCACATCGGGCGAATGGATCAGGAAAGCGACGATATAGTGCGGGCTGACCGCCCACAGGATCTCCGGATCGGCGATGATGTGCTTGAGACCGGAAAGGCCGATGGCCAGGAACCAGATCGCGGTGACCGGGCCGAAGACCAGCCCAACGCCACCGGTGCCGAAACGCTGAACCGCGAACACCATGGCGAGGATGACCAGCGTCAGTGGCACGACGTAAGGTTGGAAGGTGGGGGTGACGACATTCATGCCCTCGACCGCCGACAGCACCGAAATCGCCGGCGTGATGACGGCGTCGCCGAAAAACAGCGAGGCGCCGACGATGCCGATGCCGAGCATCAGCGCCGAACGCTTTGGAAAACTGCCGCGCGCCAGCGCCATCAGCGACAGCACGCCGCCCTCGCCGCGATTGTCGGCACGCAGCACGAACATGATGTATTTGATGGTGACGATGATCGTCAGCGACCAGATGATCAGCGACAAAACGCCAAGAATGTCGCCACGGTCGGCAACTTGCCCGCCCGACGACGCGACCAGCGCCTCGCGAAACGCATAGATCGGGCTGGTGCCGATATCGCCATAGACCACGCCGAGCGCGCCCAGCATCAACACCTTGGTGCTGTGCTGTTCGATTTCGGGATGGCTCGATTGGTCGACGGGTTCTGCCTCATTACCAGCACTGGCAAGGGCCATGTACGACACTCCGATAAACGCGCGGTGCTCTACGCTTGCTGCACTGCAATATCAAGTGCCGTAACGTTATGGCACTCATGTTGGCAGCGCGCGGCTTCTTGTGGGCGACTTCGAGCGAAGCCGGTCAATGCGACATTCGCGGCCTCATGTCCGGACCCATGGCAAAACCTGCGGGCCGGCGAGCACGTCTGTTAAATGGCGACCTGCGTGCCGATTTCAACGACGCGGCCGGTCGGGATCTGGAAATACTCCGTCGCGTCGGCCGCCGAGCGCGCCAGTCCGATGAACAGCCGGTCCTGCCACACCGGCATGCCTGAATTGGGCGAGGCTTTCAGCGACCGCCGCGACAGGAAGAACGACGTCGTCATGATGTCGAACTTCCAGCCCTGCTTGCGGCAGATCGCCAGCGCGCGCGGAATGTTGGGCTGTTCCATGTAGCCGAAGGTCAGCGTCACCCGCATGAACAACTCGTTGACCGTCTCCATCTTGACACGCTCGCTGTCGGGCACGACGGGCTGCGGCGCGGTCACCACCGAAAGGATGACGTTCTGCTCGTGCAGCACCTTGTAGTGCTTGAGGCTGTGCATCAGGGCGGTCGGCGCGCTCAAGGGATCGCTGGTCAGGAACACCGCGGTGCCGGACACCAGCTGCGGCTTCTTCTTCAGCAGATTGCCGGCGAGGAAATCGAGCGGGATTTCGTTGCGGCGGGTCTTGTCGAAGAGATAGCGGGTGCCGCGTATCCACGTCCACATGATCAGTCCCATCAGGCAGGCAACGGTGATCGAGACCCAGCCGCCTTCCACGATCTTCACGACATTGGCCAGGAAGAAGCCGCTGTCGATGACGCCGAACAGCAAGGTCAGCGCCAGGGCGAGCGCCAGCTTCCATTTCCACATCTTGCGCATCACCACGAACAGCAGGATCGTCGTCATCAGCATTTCGCCGGTCACCGAGATGCCGTAGGCGGACGCCAGCGAACTCGAACTGCCGAAACCGACCACCAGCAGCATCACACCCATTGCTATGAGCAGGTTGACGCGCGGCATGTAGATCTGCCCGGACTGCATTTCCGAGGTGTGCTGCACCTCGATGCGCGGCAGAAGATTGAGCTGCACCGCCTGGCGGGTCAGCGAAAAAGCTCCTGAAATGACCGCCTGGCTGGCAATGACAGTCGCGGCCGTTGCAAGTCCCACCATCGGCATCAGTGCCCAGTCAGGCAGCATCTGGAAGAACGGATTGGTCGGTTTTCCGTCATTGGCGAGCACAAAGGCGCCCTGCCCGAAATAGTTGAGCAGCAGGCAGGGGAAAACCACGGAAAACCATGCCAGCACGATCGGCTTGCGTCCGAAATGGCCGAGATCGACATAAAGCGCCTCGGCCCCGGTTACCGCCAGGAACACGGCGCCGACGGTGACAAAGGCGGCGGTCGGTGTGCTGGCCAGATAAATGACCGCGTAATAGGGATTGATGGCAAGCAGGATCGATGGATCGTCCATCAAGTGATAGATGCCGGCAACGCCGATGGCCAGGAACCACAGTGCCGTCACCGGCCCGAACACCGCCGCCACCTTTCCCGTGCCGAAGCGTTGCACGGAGAACAGGATGGCAAGGATGACCAGCGTGATCGGCACGACATAGGCGTCGAGCGTTGGGGTCACCACGGTGAGGCCTTCGACCGCCGACAGCACCGAGATGGCCGGCGTTATGATCGAATCGCCGAAAAACAGCGCCGCGCCGCAAAGACCGATCACCAGAATCAGTCGAGCGCCTTTGGGATAGGCGCTGCGTGCCAATGACATCAGCGACAGCGTGCCGCCTTCGCCCTTGTTGTCGGCACGAAGCACGAAGGCAACGTATTTGACGGTCACGATGATCGTCAGCGCCCAGACGATCAGCGACAGCACGCCAAGCACGTGAACGCGCGTATCGATGCCGGGCGAAGCGTGAAGCGCCTCGCGAAAGGCGTAGATCGGACTTGTGCCTATGTCGCCATAGACAACGCCGAGTGCGCCCAGCATGAGAACCTTGGTGCTGTGCTGCTCGACCCCGGCATGGCTCGATTGCTCGACGGTTTCAGCTTCGCTCCCGCTATTGGCAAGGGCCATCGACCACTCTCCGATAAGCGCGCGGTGCTTTATGCATGCTGCGATACGATATCAAATGCACGCGATGGCTGCCATACCAATACGAAGCACTACCCCCTACCAGCCGCAGGCCCTGAGGAAGCGACCCACCGTTCCGGCCATGCCATACTCCAACGCGTCGGCTGTCAACCCATGTCCGATCGACACTTCGGCCAGTGCCGGAATGCGCCTGGCCAGCGCGGGCAGATTGGCCACCGTCAGATCGTGCCCGGCATTGACCTGGAGACCGGCGGCAAATGCCGCGTCAGCGGTTTTGCCCAATCTTTCCAGTTCTTTGGCCGCCTTACCCGAATCGGAATGGTAGCTGCCATAAGGACCGGTATAGAGTTCGATACGATCGGCGCCCGTGTCGCGCGCGGCCGCCATGCCGGCGGGATCGGCATCGGAAAACAGCGAGACCCTGAAACCACCCTTCTTCAGGCGTCTGACGATCGGCGTCAGCAACGCCGCATCGGTGACGAAGTTCCAGCCATGGTCGGAGGTTGCCTGGGAGGGATCGTCGGGCACAAGCGTCACCTGTTCGGGCTGATGCTTCTCCACCAGCGCCAGGAAATCCTCGCTCGGGTAGCCCTCTATGTTGAATTCCGCCCGCGGGAACTCGTCGTCGATCAGCGCCCTGATCTCGGGCAGGTCGGAATGCCTTGTGTGACGTTCGTCGGGGCGCGGATGCACGGTCAGCCCATGCGCTCCGGCGGCAAGGGCGAGGCGTCCGACAGCGATCACATTGGGCCACGGCAGGTCGCGCCGGTTGCGCAGCATGGCGATGGCGTTGAGGTTGACGGAAAGCTTGGCTGGCATGGTTTGGCGTCCGTGAAACAGGCGATCGAGGCGCGCCACCCTCATTCGTTCCGGCACGGCGCATTTGAGACGGCGCATCTATAGCGTCTTTGACGGGAACAGATAGGGCCTTTCCGGTGTTCCAGAAGACCAACATACTCCACGAAAGGGAGGCACCATCTTGAATTTCCTCCAATCCGTGCCGGCGATCCGACGCATCGAGACCAGCCGCGACGACCTCTTTGCCATCGATGTGGTCGGCCATGTCTCGGCCGCCGATGCCGAAAACCTGTTCGGCCTGCTGGAGGCGGCCTATTTGCTCCATCAGAAAATCGACGTGGCCGTGCGCATAGTCGATCACGAGGGCGTCGACTGGGCCGACATCTCGGACGAGACCATCAAGAAGGGTGCCGTCCATGCATTGGAACATATTGGCCGTTGCGCAGCGATCGGCGCCCCTGACTGGACGCCGAACGCACGACACGCCTTGCCGGCTTCCTCGCCCGTCGAATTCAGGCATTTCAAGATCGAGGACGAAGCCGCTGCCTGGGAATGGCTCGGCGCGCGGCCGACGAGTGAGGAGGCGACCGCCGCTCCAGAAAGAGGATGAAACGGTTCTCCCGGCTACCCGCCGAGCTTTCTACCTGACGATGGTCAGGCGTTCGGCGGCCCGGGTGATAGCTGTGTAAAGCCAGCGCTGGCGCGTTTCCTTGAAGGCCCAGCTCTCGTCGAACAGCACGATCTCGTTCCACTGCGAGCCCTGCGCCTTGTGCACCGTCAGCGCATAGCCATAGTCGAAATCGTCGAAGCGCTTCTTCTGCTGCCAAGGGATTTCGGCGTCAGGATCCTCGAACGCCGCCTTCAGCAACTTGATTTTCGCGACGCCGCGATCCGGATCGTCCTCCTCGGGCGAAACCAGAAGATTGATCCCGGGCTTGACCGTCTCGCGCGACGAGGTCATCACCTTCCACAGCGAGCCGTTGAGCAAGCCCTTGGCGGGATCGTTGCGCAGGCACACCAGCTTGTCGCCGGCTTGCGGATAATCGGCATTGAAGCCCTTGAGCTCGCGCAGGCGCTGGTTGTAGCGCCGCCGCGTGCGGTTGGTGCCGACCAGCACCTGGTCCGCCCTCAGCACCAGTTCCTGATTGACGTCTTCCTTGCCGATCACCTTCGCGGTGCCGTAGTCGCCGCGCATGAATTCGCGGCCCTCGCGCACATCGAGCGCCAGCCGCAGGATCGGATTGTCGCGCGCCTGCCGGTGGATCTCGGTCAGCAGGAAGTCTGGCTTATGGTCGGTGAAGAAGCCGCCACCCGAGATCGGCGGCAACTGGCCGGGGTCGCCCAGCACCAGGATCGGCGTGCCGAAACTCATCAGGTCACGGCCAAGCTGCTCGTCGACCATCGAGCACTCGTCGATGACGACCAGTTTGGCGCGCGAGATCGGGCTCTGCCGGTTGAGTGAGAAGGTTGGCGACATCGAGGTCTTGCCGGTGACCTCGTCGGCCACCGATTCCTCGCCCTTGGGCCGGTAGATCAGCGAATGGATGGTGCGGGCGTTGACCGCGCCCTTGGAGCGCAGCACCTGGGCGGCCTTGCCGGTGAAGGCTGCGAACTGCACCTGGCCGTCGACATGTTCGGCGAAATAGCGCGCCAGCGTCGTCTTGCCGGTGCCGGCATAGCCAAACAGCCGGAACAGCTGCGGCGTGCC
Source organism: Mesorhizobium sp. CO1-1-7 (assembly GCF_020164885.1). NCBI lineage: Bacteria > Pseudomonadati > Pseudomonadota > Alphaproteobacteria > Hyphomicrobiales > Phyllobacteriaceae > Mesorhizobium > Mesorhizobium sp. CO1-1-7. Next base: position 33,970 of record NZ_JAIUHA010000013.1, read on the forward strand.
GGTCTTCAGCCAGCGGGCGACCGCTTGCAGCGCCTCATCTTGTTGGGGTGAAAATTCCATCTGATCGTGTGACCGGATTCGCGAGGCAAACACAAGATCGCCGCCACCACCATCGACACGCCGGTGGCGAACTTCCCTGCTGTTCAGGCTATCAGCCGCAAGCAAGAACGTAAAGGGAACGAAAATTCAGTTGGCAGCGTGCGGATCGTTCTCCAGCAGGATCGGCTTGCCGTGTGGCGTGGCGTGCGCGGCGCGCTCCCAGGCCCGCGCCATCGCATCGACGTCCGGCTTGGCAGCCAGCCCCTTGGAGGCGAGCAGCCCTTCCAGCGCCGCCAGCCAATGCTCGTAATAGTCATGGCCGTCCGCCGCGGCATCCGGCTTCTTCACCTCGGCTGACAGGGCATCAGCCCATTCGTTCCACGAAAACAGGCCCTTGTCGTGCAGCGCCACAGTCATGGCGAAGGCTTCGGCCTGCCATGGCTCGGCGAACACCGGTGCGTCGAAGCCGGCGGGCAAACTGGCGGCGGATCCCTTCGCTTCAGGCCGGCTCAAGATAGCTCTCCCAGGCGTCGATCGAGACGGTTAGTGTCGGGTCGGCGCCCTCGCCCCAGATTTCCGTGCCATCGAAAACCACGGTATAGACCCATTGCGGATTCTCGCCCTGCCCATGCGCGTTGCTGTCGGGAAAGACGAAGCCGTCGCGCACCGCCTCGATGGTGCCCTGCTTGTCGCGCGCATAGCGCGGCAGCCTGGTATGGCCGGTCGGGTTGAAGTTTTTCGTCCGCACCGAATCTCCGGCCTTGAATCGTGGCGCTGTCTCCACCGGCCGATCGCAAGGACCGCCCTTGGCCAGCACAGCGGGAACGTTTTCCGCCTTCAGCACTCTTTTGGGTGTCGCCGCCGGATCAATCGCCTCGCCCGCCCCGAGGTCGCGCTCGCTGACGAAACCATGCCGCTTGAGCAAGATCTCAAGCGCCTTGATCCATATCTGATAGTAGCTGGAGCCATAATAATCGGCCGGATGCAGCGATTCCCGTGCGTGCCGGCTCTCGTCGATGTTCCAGGCGCCTATGCCGCCGGCGCAGAGCGTCAAGCCGAGCGCCCGCCTCTCCCAGTCGGCATGGAAATACGGCTCGTCTCGTTCGGGCGCGACCGGCCCGAAACCCATCTGTCCGCCGAGATCCTGCGGCCCGTTCATGCCGGGTGAATCGCCAGAGCCGTGCCGATCATGGCATCGCGGCTCACCAGCTCGGCCAGCCGCTCCTCGCTCCAGCCTTCGGTTCCCTCCGGTCGCATCGGCACGACGAGATAGCGCAGTTCCGCCGTCGAATCCCAGACGCGTATCTTCGTCCCGGCCGGCAGCACCAGCCCGAACTCCTCGAGCACGCCGCGCGGATCGATCACCGCGCGCGACCTGTAGGGCGGCGCCTTGTACCACACCGGCGGCAGGCCAAGCACCGACCACGGATAACAGGAGCACAATGTGCAGACGACGAGGTTGTGGGTATTCCCGGTGTTGAACACCGCCTGCATATGCTCGCCTTGCCGACCGGTATAGCTCAGCGATTCGATCGCCGCCGTCGCGTCGCGCCTCAGCCACGCGGCAAAAGCGGGATCGCTCCAGGCCTTGGCCACCACCCGGGCGCCGTTGCGCGGACCGATCTTCGTCTCGTAGGTATCTACGATGACGTCGATCGCAGCCGGATCGATCAGCCCCTTGCGGGTCAGGATGGTTTCCAGCGCGCGCACACGCGCGGCAAACGGATCGAGTTCGTTGTCGTGGTCATGATCGTGGGACATGACGGCAAACTAAAGTTCCGATCCGCCGGCCGCAAGTATCACGGCTTGGGCCAGCGGAACTGGGTGCGTGGCGACCTGCTACTCGGCGGCGGTCTTCTGCGGCTCACCGGGGATGTCGTCATTGGTGCCGAACAGCGAGGGCTGGTCGCCCTCTTCGACCAGGTGCAACTCGGCCTTGCGCTTCGGCATGAGTCCGACCAGCCAGCCCGAGAAATTCTCCATGTAGACGTAGATCACCGGTGTCACGAACAGGGTCAGCGCCTGCGAGGCGAGCAGGCCGCCGACGACGGCAACGCCCAGCGGCTGGCGCAGTTCCGCGCTGGCGCCGGTGCCGAGCGCGATCGGGAACGTGCCCATCAGTGCCGCCAGCGTCGTCATCATGATCGGCCTGAACCGCATCAGGCAGGCTTTGTGGATGGAATCAGTGGCCGACATGCCCTCTCGTCGCAGTTCAAGCGCGACGTCGACCATCATGATGCCGTTCTTCTTGACGATGCCGATGAGCATCAGGATGCCGATCACCGCGATGACGGACAGATCCATGCCGGCGAAGCGCAAGGCAACAACCGCCCCGAGCACAGCCGACGGCAGGCCGGTCAGAATGGTGAGCGGGTGGATGAAGCTCTCATACAGAATGCCGAGCACGATATAGATGGTCAGGATGGCGCCGCCGACCAGCAGGCCCTGGTTGGCAAGCGAATCCTGGAAGGTCTTGGCGGTGCCGGCGAAGGTCGTGGAGATCGCCGTCGGCATGCCGATCTGCTCTTTCAGCGCGTCGATGCGTTTCACACTGTCGCCCAGCGCCACGCCCTGCGGCAGGTTGTAGGAGATCGTCACCGCCGGAAGCTGGCCGAGCTGGTTGACCGTCAAGGCTCCGGCCGTGCGGTCGACCCTGGCGAAGGCGCCGAGCGGCACCAGGCTGCCGCTCGCCGTCCGCATCTGGATGGCAAGCATCCGCTCCGGCGACCATTCGATCTTGGGATCGAGTTCGGCGATGACTTCGTAACTGTCGGCCGAGCCGAAGATCGTTGAAACCTGGTCGGTGCCGAACCCGCCATAAAGAGCCGAGCGCAGCGTGTCGGTGTCGATACCGAGTTGGGCGGCCTTGTCGCGGTCCACCACCAGCGTCGCCTGCAAGGCGTTGTTCTGCAGGTCGCTGGTGACGTCGGTGAAGGTCGTGTGGTCGGCCGCCATCGCGTCATTCAGTTTCTGCGCCCACTGATCCGTCAGGCCGGTATCGAGGCCCTGAACCACGAGCTGGTAGGCACTGGCCGACGAGCGCGAGCCGAGCCGCAGATTCTGCACCGGCTGCATGTAGGTCTCGATGCCCGCCACGCCGGCCAGTTGCTTGCGCAGATCCGCAAGCACCTTCTCGATATCGGGACGCTGGTCCTTGCCCTTGAGCTGGACGAAGAGCTGTCCCTGGTTCAGCGCATTGTTACCGCTGCCCGCCGACCACGCCACATGGTCGACATAGGGTGACTTCGAGAACACGCTGGCCACCTGCCCTTGCAGCTTGGCCATGGCGTCGAACGAAATGTCCTGGCGCGCGATGGTGGTCACCGAAATCTGGCCGATATCTTCTTGCGGGAAGAAACCCTTCGGCGAAACCTCGATCAGCCACACCGAGGCTGCCGCGGTGCCGACGAAGACGAGGAACACCAGGAAGGTGTGCCGCAGGCAGAAGCTCAGAATCCGATCGTAGCCGCGCGTGAGGAAATCGCGCTTGTGGCCAGCACCATGTGCCTCGCGGTCGGCCTTGGTCACCGACAGCAGCCGCGAGCACAACATCGGCGTCAGCGTCAGCGACACGAACATGGAGGCCAGGATGGCGACGGTCACCACGACGGCGAACTCGTTGAAGATGCGCCCGATCACGCCACCCATCAGAAGCACCGGGATGAACACCGCCACCAGCGAGATCGAGATCGAGATGATGGTGAAACCGATTTCGCGCGCGCCCTTCAGCGACGCGTCGAAGGCCGACAGCCCATCCTCTTCCATATGGCGGAAGATGTTTTCGAGCATCACGATGGCATCGTCGACGACAAGGCCGACGGCGAGCGTCAGGCCCATCAGCGATATGTTGTCGATGGAAAAGCCGAACAGGAACATCGCGCCGAGCGTGGCGATCAGCGAGATCGGCACCGCCACGGCCGGGATGATGGTCGCCGTGACGCGACGCAGGAACACGAAGATCACCATCACCACCAGCGCGATGGTCAAAAGCAGCGTGAACTGCACGTCGTCGACCGCCTGGCGGATCGAGCTCGAGCGGTCGTTGAGCAGCTTGATCTGGGCTGCGGCCGGCATCTGGTCCTGGAAGGACGGCAGCATCGCCTTGACCTTGTCGACGACGTCGACCGTGTTGGCGTCCGGCTGGCGCTGCACCGCCATGATGATCGCGCGGGTACCGTCATACCAGCTTGCGGTCGTGGTGGTCTGCACTGAATCGACGACACGGGTCACCTCGCCCAGCCGCACCGGGTGGCCGTTCTTGGTAGCGATGATGAGGTTTGAGAAACCGGCCGCGTCGGTAAGCTGCGTGTTGGCGGTGATGGTGAGCTGCTGCTTGTTGTTCTGCAGCACGCCGAGCGGCGTGTTGCTGTTGGCGGACGCGACCGCCGCCTGCAGCTGATCGATCGAGATGCCGCGCGCGGCAAGCGCGGTCGGATCGATCTGGATGCGCACCGCGTATTTCTGCTGGCCGAAGATCGAGACCTGCGCGACGCCGTCGATGGTCGACAGCGACGGCGAGATGACGTTTTCGGCGAAGGCATCGAGGTCGGTCAGCGGCACCGTGTCGCTAACCAGCGACATCAAGAGGATCGGCGCATCGGCCGGATTGACCTTGCGGTAGCTTGGCGGCGCCGTCATCTGCGGCGGTAGCGATTTCTGCGTGCGCGCGATCGCCGCCTGGACGTCGGCGGCGGCCGCGTCGATGTTGCGGTTGAGCACGAACTGGATGGCGATCGAGGTCTGGCCGAGCGAGTTGGTGGTCGAAATGGAATCGATGCCGGCGATCGTCGCGAACTGCTTGATCAGCGGCGTCGCCACCGACGTGGCCATGGTTTCCGGCGAAGCGCCGGGCAGGGAGGCCGAGACATTGACGACCGGGAATTCGGCGCTCGGCAGTGCCGCCACCGGCAGGAATTTGTAGGCGAACAGTCCGCCCAGCACGAGGGCGAACGACATCAGAAGGGTGGCGACCGGCCTGCGGATACAGAATTCGGAGATCATTGGGCCGCCTCGCCGGCGTTGGTCGCCTCGGCAACCTTCGGCGCGGCCGCCTTGCCTTCATGCACCGCGGCGCCGTTCTTCAGCCTTGTCTGGCCCTCGGTGACGACCTTCTCGCCGCTTTTCAGCCCCTGGCTGATGGCGCTGTTTGCGCCTTCGGTCAGCGCCACCTGCACCGGCCGCATCTCGACAGTGCTGTCCGGCTTGACCACGTAGACGAACGGCCCCTTCTGGCTGGGCTGCACCGCCACGGTCGGAACCGAGGTCATCCGCGGCATGATGCCGGCGTCGAGCACGACATTCACATACTGGCCCGGCCAAAGGGAAAGATCGGCATTCGGAATACTTGCCCGCGTCGCGATCGTGCCCGATGCGGTGTCGACGCTGGAATCGACGAAATCGAGCGTGCCCTTGCCGATCGGCGTCGGGTCGCCGTTCTGGATCAACGTCACCGCGTTCTGCTGCGGATTGGCAAGCGCCTTGTGAAGCAGCGCAAGGTTGCTTTCCGGCAGATTGAAGTTGACCTGCAGCGGGTCCATCTGGGTGATGGTCACCAGTGGCGTCGCCGTGCTGCTGTTGCCGTTGCTGACGGTGACGAGGTCGCCGACGGCGACATTCACGGCACCCAGCCTGCCGGCGATCGGCGCGGTGATGGTGGCAAAGCCAAGCTGGACATTGTCGGCGTCGATCGTCGCCTTGTCGGCATCGACGGTCGCCGCCGCCGCCTTCTGCGCGGCAACGGCCTGGTCGTAGGTCTGCTGCGTACCGGCCTGCTTGGCGACAAGGTCCTTGGCGCGCTGAAGGTCGGAGTTCGAGCTGGCGAGCAGCGCCTGGTCCTTGGCAAGCGCTGCCTGGTCCTTGGCGAGTTGCGCCTTCAGCGCCCGGTCGTCGAGCGAGAACAGGAGGTCGCCCGCCTTCACCATCTGCCCGTCCTTGACGTCGATCGACACGATCTGGCTGGAGACGCGCGCATTGATGTTGACCACGGCCGGAGAGGAGACGAAGCCGATGGCATAGCGGCGGATCGGGAAATCCGCGGTCGTAGCCGTCGCCGAAACGATTGACGCCGAACGGGCACCGTTGCCGCCACCCGCCGCCTTGTCCCCCGCCGCAGGCTTTTCGGTCGCTGGCTTGTCTGTCGCGGCGACCTGCTTTGCGCCGAGGAACTGCTGAGCCTTGTTCAGCGCGTCCGGCGACAGATAGAGCCAGGCCGCGCCGACACAGGCGACCGCCAGCAATGAAAGCATGACTTTTCCACGCATCGACAAAAGACCTCTCCGTCCTACACGCCATAGCCAGGTGGTCGTATTCTAGCGCAATTCCCGGCTCACTGCCGCGATTTCGCCGAATAGATAGGACGCGGGTTTGTCGGAAAAGGGCCAAAACACGGCATTACGAAGATTTAATGTGCACTGCACAATAGCTGTGCAGCCGGCTATCCTCAAAGCCGGAAGCCGGATGGGCTCCGAAAAATGCCCTCCGAGAGGGCAGCCTTATCTAGCGCAGCATCGGCCAAAGCGTCGCCGCCAGCAGCACGCCCATGGCGATGTTGAACCATTTCAACCGCACCGGGTCGGACAGGAAGCCGCGTAGTGCCGTGCCGAATCCGGCCCAGACCGAGACGCTGGGAAGATTGACCACGGTGAAGGCCACGCCGATCAGAATGATGGACAAGAATGGCCGTTCGGGATTGGTATAGACGGCCATCGCGGTGATTGCCATCACCCAAGCCTTGGGGTTGACCCACTGGAAGGCCGCCGCATCGATGAATCGCATCGGCCGCGCATCCGTCTCACCCTTGCCGCTGAGCGAGCGCGACATGGCAATCTTCCAGGCGAGGTAGAGCAGATAGACGGCGCCGGCGATCTTAAGCCCGGTGTGCAGCGCGGGGAACGCGGTCAGCACCGCCCCAAGCCCGAAGCCGACGGCAAGCAAAAGGACGAGAAATCCGATGCTGATGCCGAGCATATGCGGGATAGTCCGCACGATGCCGAAATTCACGCCCGACGCCAGCAGCATAAAGTTGTTCGGGCCCGGCGTGACCGAGGTCACCAGGGCGTAGAGCAGCAGGGCAAGGAAGGCGTCGAGGGTCATGACGGCTCAAGAGGTCAGCAATACTGACTTAAATCGACCGGGCGCCGGACGCAACGTCATTCGAGTGGTCCAATGCGCGCCGCAGTGATCCGCCTGTACGGCCAGCGGCGCGTTAGTTCCGACGGCGATACTTCAGAGCCCAGAGAAGCCAACTGAAGATGACAATGGACCCCGCGTGGAAGAAGATCAGGTCCCAGAATCTGGTTGGATTATCCGCATAGACAACCCATTCATTGCCTCGTAAGGCTGGGACTGTCATCGTCACCCAGCCGTGGGCAAGCACCCAGATCGAGTATGCGATCATTGCGTACATCATCACATGTATCACCAGATCTTGTCGTGGGGTCATGCGCCACCAAGTCTCAGTTCGCTTTTCGGATGCCTCGCCCGACCGTGATTGCTGAACTTTAATTTCGTATGACTGCTACATCCCCTGCGGGCCGCGGTTCATGGCTGCCACGCCGGTGCGGCAGATCTCGACCAGGCCTAGCGGCTTCATGATGGCGATGAACTGGTCGAGCTTGGAGCCCTTGCCGGTGATCTCGAAGATGAAATGCTCGGTGTTGGCGTCGATGACGCTGGCGCGGAACGCGTCGGCGAGCCTGAGCGCCTCGACCCGGGCCTCGCCGGTGCCGGCAACCTTGACCAGCGCCAGTTCCCGTTCCAGCGGCCGCTCCTGTCCGAACTCGTGCGAACGCACGGTGAGATCGACCACGCGATGCACCGGCACGATGCGCTCGAGCTGATGCTTGATCTGCTCCAGCACATGCGGCGTGCCGCGCGTCACGATGGTGATGCGCGACAGGTGTTTTTCATGCTCGGTCTCCGAGACGGTCAGGCTCTCGATATTGTAGCCGCGGCCGGAAAACAGGCCGATGACCCGGGCAAGCACGCCCGGTTCGTTGTCGACCAGCACGGAAAGCGTGTGGTTTTCCGGCCGTTCCGTCTCCTTGGCGATGAAGTAGGCGGAGCCGGTGGGTTGAAGGTGCTGTGCGTTCATGACATGAATCTCAAATTCTTGATCTAACTATCTGTTTCCGCACGGCTTATTTGACAAGCCCTGCCCCGGTCCGTCGTCTACACCAGTTCCCTGCCCTTGGCGTCGATTGCATTGGCCACGACCTCGTCGGTGGCCTCGTCCGGCAAGAGCATCTCGTTATGCGCCTTGCCTGACGGGATCATCGGGAAGCAGTTGGCGAGCGTCGCCACGCGGCAGTCGAACAGCACCGGCTTCCTGACCGAGATCATCTCCTTGATCGCGTCGTCCAGTTCGTCTGGCTTGTCGCAGCGAATGCCGTGGCCGCCATAGGCCTCGGCCAGCTTGACGAAATCGGGCATCGCTTCGGTGTAGGAATGCGACAACCGGTTGCCGTGCAGCAGCTGCTGCCACTGGCGCACCATGCCCATATACTGGTTGTTGAGGATGAAGATCTTGATCGGCGCGTCGTGCTGCACGGCGGCGCTCATCTCCTGCATGGTCATCTGCACCGAAGCATCGCCGGCAATATCGACGACCAGCGCATCGGGATGCGCGATCTGCACGCCGAGCGCGGCAGGCAGGCCGTAGCCCATCGTGCCCAGCCCGCCCGAGGTCATCCAGCGGTTCGGCTTCTCGAAATGATAATGCTGCGCCGCCCACATCTGGTGTTGGCCGACCTCGGTGGTGATGTAAGTGTCCATGTCCTTGGTCAGCTCGTACAGCCGCTGGATGGCGTATTGCGGCATGATCACGTCGTTGTTCATCTTGAAGGCGAGTGAATCGCGCCCGCGCCATTTGGCGATCTGCTCCCACCAGGGGTAGAGCGCCTTCTTGTCGGCCTTGGCGGTTGCCCGCCACAGCCGCACCATGTCTTCCAGCACGCGCCCGACATCGCCGATGATGGGCACTTCGGTGTGGACGTTCTTGTTGATCGAGGACGGATCGATATCGATGTGGATCTTGCGCGAGTTCGGCGAGAACGCATTCAGCCTGCCGGTGATACGGTCGTCGAAGCGCGCGCCGATGCAGAGCATGACGTCGCAGTCATGCATGGCCATGTTGGCTTCGTAGGTGCCGTGCATGCCGAGCATGCCGAGCCAGTTCTTGCCCGACGCCGGGTAGGCGCCGAGCCCCATCAGCGTCGAGGTGATCGGGAAACCGGTGAGGTCGACCAGTTCGCGCAAGAGATGGCTCGCTTCCGGGCCGGAATTGATGACACCGCCGCCCGAATAGATCACCGGTTTCCTGGCGCCGGCCATCAGTTCGACCGCCGCCTTGATCTTCTCCAGGTCGCCCTGGACCTTGGGCTGGTAGCTGGTGCGCGGCGCGATCTGCGGCGGCACATAAAAGCCCTTGGCGAACTGCACGTCCTTCGGGATGTCGACCACGACCGGACCGGGACGGCCGGTCGTCGCGACATGGAAGGCCTCGTGGATGGTCGCGGCGAGTTCGTTGACGTCCTTCACCAGCCAGTTGTGCTTGGTGCAGGGCCGCGTAATGCCGACCGTGTCGCATTCCTGGAACGCGTCGGAGCCGATGAGCGAGGTCGGCACCTGACCGGTCAGGCAGACCAGCGGGATCGAATCCATCAGCGCATCCTGCAGCGGCGTCACCGCATTGGTGGCGCCGGGACCCGATGTCACCAGCATGACGCCGGCCTTGCCGGTCGACCGCGCATATCCCTCTGCCGCATGGCCGGCGCCCTGCTCGTGCCGCACGAGGATGTGCTCGACCTCGTCCTGCTGGAAGATCTCGTCATAGATCGGGAGAACGGCGCCGCCGGGATAACCGAAGACATGCTTGACGCCATTGTCCTTCAGCGCCTGCACCACCATTTCGGCGCCGGTCATTTCCCTACCTGCCATCTCGCGCCGCTCGTTCTGTCCATTGCTCATCGGTCTGGTCCCGTACTGTCCGCCATTGGGCGTTGCTGGTCGTTTAGTCGTGTTTCAGGCAATAAAAAAGGCCCCCGAGGGAGCCTGTTTCTGCGCATGGGGGGATTTCGCCCGGCGGTTACACCGCCTTGCCCACGCGCCTTCCTACGAGAATGAGTGCCGTTTTCATGGTGGCGGACCATAAAGGCGAAGTCGCGGGGTCGTCAATGGGGTACCGCACGAATTCACTCAGCCGTGAGATCGGCTCCGCCGCGCGCTACCATAGTACAGTTGAGCCCATCCCATCGACGCACCACTATGCCGGGCTGACGACGTGCCTGGGAGGAGACGCGTTGCCGGCGAATGGGAGTCCCATTCCAGGCAGGGAGGTCCTGGCCGGCCGCTTGCTGTTCCAGTGGAAGCCCGAACAGGCGTTCTTGGAAACCGACAACCGGAGGAGAAACCATGCTCGAGAGAACACCCACCACGAAGGCGCAGGCCCTGCTCGACAAGCTTGGCAAGGCGCTGGAGACCGGCGACATCGACGCGGCGGTCAACTGTTTCCAGGCGGATTGCTACTGGCGCGACCTCGTCACCTTCACCTGGAATCTCCGGACGATGGAGGGCCAGGAGCAGGTCCGCGACATGCTGAAAGCAACCCTGGCTGGAACCCGGCCGAGCGACTGGAAGGTGGCCGACGGCGAGGAGGCGACCGAGGCGGACGGCGTCACCACCGCCTGGATCACCTTCGAGACCGAGGTGGCGCGCGGCTTCGGCCTGGTGCGGTTCAAGGGCGACCTGATCTGGACCTTGCTCACCACCATGGCCGAGCTCAAGGGCCATGAGGAGAAGGCCGGTTTCAATCGGCCGCTCGGCGCCAAGCACGGTCACGGCAAGGACAGGAAATCCTGGCGCGAGGAGCGTGATGACGAGATCGCCGAACTCGGCCGCGGCAAACAGCCTTATGTCGTGATCATCGGCGGTGGCCAGGGCGGCATTGCGCTCGGCGCGCGCCTGCGCCAGCTCGGCGTATCGGCCATCATCATCGAGAAGAACGAGCGTCCCGGCGATTCCTGGCGCAAGCGCTACAAGTCGCTCTGCCTGCACGATCCGGTCTGGTACGACCATCTGCCCTATATCGACTTCCCCAAGAACTGGCCGGTCTTCGCCCCGAAGGACAAGATCGGCGACTGGCTGGAGATGTACACGAAGGTGATGGAGCTGAACTACTGGTCCTCCACCTCGGCTAAATCCGCGAAATACGACGAGACGGCCAAGGAATGGACCGTCGTGGTCGAACGCGACGGCGAAGAGATCGTCCTCAAGCCCAAGCAGTTGGTGCTGGCCACCGGCATGTCCGGCAAGGCGAACTGGCCGAAATACAAGGGCCAGGACATCTTCAAGGGCGAGCAGCAGCATTCCTCGACCCATCCCGGCCCCGACAAATATCGCGGCAAGAAGGTCGTGGTCATCGGCTCCAACAACTCCGCCCACGACATCTGCGCGGCTCTCTGGGAGGGTGGCGCGGACGTCACCATGGTGCAGCGCTCCTCCACCCATATTGTCAAGTCCGACACGTTGATGGATATCGGGCTCAGCGCACTCTATTCCGAGCAGGCGGTGGAGAACGGCATGACGACGCGCAAGGCCGACCTGATCTTCGCCTCCCTGCCCTATCGCATCCTGCACGAGTTCCAGATCCCGCTTTACCAGCAGATGAAGGAACGCGACGCGAAGTTCTACGCGGACCTTGAGAAGGCCGGCTTCCTGCTCGACTGGGGCGATGACGGCTCAGGCCTGTTCATGAAATATCTGCGCCGGGGTTCGGGCTACTACATCGATGTCGGCGCCTGCGACCTGGTCATAGACGGCTCGATCAAGCTCAAGAGCGGACCAGGTGCGGCGGTGCGGGAATTGACGCAAACCGGCGTCAAATTCGCCGATGGCACCGAATTGCCGGCCGATCTCGTGATCTACGCCACAGGCTACGGCTCGATGAACGGATGGGCGGCGGACCTCATCTCGCAGGAGGTGGCCGACAAGGTCGGCAAGGTCTGGGGCCTTGGCTCCAACACCGCCAAGGATCCCGGCCCCTGGGAAGGCGAGCAGCGCAACATGTGGAAGCCGACCCAGCAGGAGGCGCTGTGGTTCCATGGCGGCAACCTCCATCAGTCACGCCACTATTCGCAATATCTGGCGCTGCAGCTCAAAGCCCGGCAGGTTGGCTTGCCAACACCTGTCTATGGATTGCAGCAGGTCCATCACAAGGGATAGGTCGCTTCTCCCGCATCGACACGGTGAACCTGTCCCGCGTCGGCGACGTCGAACAAGGCGGCAGCGGCGAGTTCGCCGCTGGGGCTGGTCGGCGATGGCGTGAAAACGCCCTCGTCAGCCAAACGCTCGCGGCAGGGCCGGTATGCCGCCACCGCGCTTTCGCCGTCGAAGCAGAAGCACATGGCTGTCTCCTCCTGATCATTGGTCTCGTCAGGGCCGATTGGCGAAGTCGTGCACGACGCGCTGCAGCAACGGCACATAGTCGCGAAACGCCCGCGTCCGCATGTTGGCGACCTTGCCGCCCTCGTCCCAGATGCGAACCCGCACCGCTTCCTCATGGAACGGGTTCTCGCGGAACGCAGCCACCTCGTCGGCACTCATCGGTCCGCCCTGCAGCGACAAGGTATGAACCGAAGCCGGCGACAGCCTGGAGAAATAGGTCGGGTCGGCGGCGCAGAGATAGCGCTTGGCGGCAACGTGCAGCCGGACGCACTCGACGATGACAGGCGGGAAGAACGGCGCCAGCACTTCGCCGCCGGCCTCGTCATGGTGCTTGTCCTCGACATCGTCAGGCGAATAGGTGCCGAACTCGCTGGTGTAATGGCCGATGTCGTGCAGCAGCGCGGCGGCCACCAGCACGTCTGGGGCTCCATCCTGTTCCGCCAGCCAAGCCCCTTGCAGCATATGCTCGGACATCGTCACCGGCTCGCCGAGATAGGATTCGGCGCCCCGGCGCTCAAAAATGTCGGCGATGAATTCGACGATGGTGTCCGCGTTCAGATCCTGGCCGATCATTCCGCAGCCTCCTTGAAGCCGTGTTCGATCGCCGCGAGCGTCGACAACAGGCCGTCCTTGTCGGCGTAGCATCCCTGCAGCCAGCGCTTGCCGGTGCCGGAAAACGCCTTGCGGGCATGCATGACGCGGGTGTTGTCGACGATGAAGGCCTGGCCGGGCTCAAGCTTGAAGGTGACTTCGAAGGATGGATCCTCGATCAGCTCGGCGAAGCGGCGGTAGGCGGCATAATAAGCGCCCATCTCGGCGAACGGCACGTCGACGGTCGGCGCCAGCGAACGGTTGTTGAAGCGGATGCAGATCAGTTCGCCGTCGGGTCCAAGCTCGATCATCGGGCGCTTCGCCTGCAGCCGCACGCCGGACGACCCCGCATATTCGAACCGCGCCGCATGGGAACTCAACAGCCGAAAACTTTCGGGATTTTCCGTTTGAAGAGCGGCCGCGACGGCAAAGCCGTCGACGACGCTGGATTCACCGCCCTCCACCGTGTTCTCGACGCAGGACAGGATCTGCAGCGTCGGCACCGGATCGCGATAGGGATTGTCGGTATGCGCCTGCAGGCCCAGATTGGTGTAGGCGAGATTGTTCGGGTTGACCTCGGCGCGCACTTCGAACCAGCGCCCGTAATTGGTCTCCCTGACATAGCCGAACAGGTCGGACACCTTGCACAGCGCCCCGGATTCGGCCGGCAGCCCGTCCATCACCGCAAAACCATAAGTCCTCACCGCCGAAAGCCATTCGCGCAGGACACCGCGGCCATGCAAGGCCGCCGGATAGCTGGCGCGCGGCACCGCGTTCTGCATCGTCGCCCTGGTCCAGCGCTGGATGACATCGCCTGTCCAACCAGGCTGGCGTGTCTCGTCGCGATCATAGGCGTTCGCACGCAGCCATTGGGCGGGAAAGCTGACCGTTTTTCCCTCCGGCTCGAAGCTGATCTCCAGCGCTCCGGCCTTGATGGCGGCAGCGCCAATTCTCGTCTTCGCCGGAATGTCGAGGATGGTGATCAGGCGTTGGCCATTGCCGGCGCTGCGCGTCTTGTCGTCAAGCGCGTTGTCGCGCAGCCAGACGGCGTGGAAGCGGGTACGCTTGCCGTCTGTCCAACCAAGTTCGATTGTTCTGCCTTCATCGCCAACCAGCACGTGGGTGAGCATGGAAATCCGTCCTGTCGCCTTGTTGCCCACGGTTCGTACCGTGGTTTGGATTGCATGTTGACCTCCCGAAAGGCATAATTCCAATTATCATTTTTTGGCCAATGGCAGCGATTTGGTAATGGCTCGGCGAACCGCTCCTACCCTCCCTCCACTCGACTGGCTGCGCAGTTTCGAGGCTGCGGCACGGCTGTCGAACTTCACCGCGGCGGCAGCCGAACTCGGCCTGACCCAGGCGGCCGTCAGCCAGCACATCCGGCTGCTCGAGGAAAGGCTGAAGACGCGTCTGTTCTCGCGGCTGGCGCGTGGGGTCGCGCTTTCGCCGGAAGGTGCCGCCTACCTGCCCCACATCCAGTCGGCCTTCGCCACCATTGGCAGCAGCACCACGGAACTGTTCGAACCGCGCGCCGTCCAGACCGTCTCGCTCCGGGTGCCGATCTCGTTTGCGCTGCTGGCGCTGGGTCCGGCGCTGCCCGACCTCGCCGAGGCGCTGCCGCGCATCCAGCTTGATCTGGTGACGATCCATCGCCCGACCGACTACGATTTGCCAGGCTCGGCGCTCGACATCCGTTTCGGCAACGGATCCTTTCCCGGACGCGAGGCCGAGAGGCTGACCGCCGAGCGGCTTGTGCCGGTGGCAAGCCCGGCCTTGGCCAGTGCCGCCGACTGGACATCGCTGCCGCTGCTTCTGGTGGCCGGCGCACGCGAGATGTGGGCCGAATGGTTCGCGGCGGCCGGATTGGCCGGCCATCCCCGGCGCTCGCATCGCTTCGACAGTTTCGTTGCCGCCATGCATGCGGCGAGCGCCGGTGCCGGCGTCCTCCTTGGGTCGCGGCCCCTAATCGACGCGGCGCTCGACGGCGGAGCGCTGGTCCGGCTTTCCGTTTTTGAGCTGCCCAGCACGTCAGGGCATTTCCTGACGAGGCCGTCGACCGCGCACCTGACCAGCGCCGAGCAGGATTTCCGCCATTGGCTGCTGAAGCGCCTCGCCGGGAAGGCATGAGTGACTGGCGTTACCGCGACGCTGTGCCGATGCGCTTCCAGTAGATCAGCGTGCCCGTCAGCCCGCCATGCGGCTTCAGCGCATAGTCCGGAACTTCGCCGGCCAAGGTGAAGCCGAGCTTCTCATAAAGTCCCGACGCACCCTCTTCGCTCGCCGTATCCAGAACCAGCAGCGTGCGTCCCTTCTCCGCCGCGAGGCGTTCGGCGGCTCGCATCAGGCGCGTCCCGACACCCCTGCCCCGCTGCCCGACCGATGTCATCAGCTTGGCGATCTCGGCCCGATGCGGCTGATTGGGCGGACAGTCGAGCAGCAGGGTGACGGTGCCGACCAGAGCGCCGCCGTCCCATGC
The DNA here is from genome assembly GCF_020164885.1 of Mesorhizobium sp. CO1-1-7. Lineage (NCBI taxonomy): Bacteria > Pseudomonadati > Pseudomonadota > Alphaproteobacteria > Hyphomicrobiales > Phyllobacteriaceae > Mesorhizobium > Mesorhizobium sp. CO1-1-7. The sequence continues at coordinate 49,520 of NZ_JAIUHA010000013.1, forward strand.
CCCAAGCACCATTCTTTGCCCTCGTGCCGCCGCGGCCAGCGACGTCTCCCAGAACGCGCTGGCAACATCCAACGCCAGCGGATGCATGAAGCTGACCGATCCGCCGGCGGCAGCCGTTTCGACCAGCAGATCGGTCAGCTGTGCGAGTGTTTCCCGGCTTGCGGTCAACGGCCCGATTTCTATGACGTTCATATCTGGTCCTCTGGAAACGATTGATGGGTCGACAGCGCCGCTTCAGTCGAGATGGCGCACACGCCGCCGCTTGCGCGCGGCCTTGATGGCGCCGATGCGTTCGGTGTCTTCTTCCTTGAGATGCCGACCGCGCTCCAGGATCTCGAGCGTGTACTCCTCATAGGTCAGGCCCAGCCGTTCGGCCTTGTCCATCCGCATCAGCATGACTTCGCGGCTCGGCGCCTTCCATGCATTGGCGTGCGCGGCCTGCCAGGCCAGGAAGATGTATGGATCGCCCTTGCCCCATGGCGGCCCCTTGTAGTCGTCAAGAGGCGGCCCCCCATTGTGGGAGCGCTTTGGCCGTCGTGCCATGACGTCAGCTCCTGACCAGGGCGACGAGATAATCGGCGCCCGGCTCCAGCGCATGAAAGGTGCAATCCGACGGCGCTCCGAGCGCCAGGCAGTCGCCCGGTTCGAGCCTGTGCACCTGGTCACCCTCGGTGAATTCGAGTTTTCCCGAGATCAGCCAGATCTGCTGCTTGATGAAGGCGTAGGAAGCCGCCGGCAAGCTGACCTTCGCGCCCGCCGGCAGATGGACCTTGATCAGTTCGAGCGGCATGTCGCAGGCCGGCGACAAATGCCGCCTGACATAGCCTGTGTCGGGGTCGCGCCACACTGGTTGGCCGGCCGCGCGCAGCAGCCCGCCGCCCTGCAATTCCGCCCGCGCGATGAGGGTCGAGAGCGTCATGCCGAAGGCAGCCGCTATGCGCACCAGAAGTGCCGCCGTCGGGCTGGTCATGCCACGCTCGATCGTGCTCAGCATTGCCTTGGAAACACCGGACTGTTCGGCGAGCTCGGCCAGCGACCAGTCCCGCATGGTCCTTTCGGTATGGATACGCCTGCCGATGGTCGAGGAAATGTCGTTCGCTATATCATCCATTCGTCCATTATAACGAAACAGACAAGCGCGTGAAGAGCCATTTCAAAGCAATTTTCACCAGGACCTTAATCCTCTCTACACCATCCGACCTCATCCGACCTTAACCCCGTTCCTGTAGGGTACGGCCTCAAGGGAAATGGGGATTGGCCTGTCCATGTATGTCGAACGCGAAGCTTCAGTCGGAGAACCGACATCGCAGGAGCGCCGCACAGCCGACCAAAACGACAAGCGCATCCTGGGCAATGTCGTGCAATGCGACGGTGCGCGCGCCACCATCAGCGCCTATGCCGACGACGCCGACGGCGCGATCACCGGCCTGTGGACGGTCGGCAAGATGATCTCGATCAACCTTGGCACGACACGAACCGTCGGCCTGGTCTACGCGATCGGCAAGTCGGATCTGGCCTGGAACAATGACGGCCAGAACGCCATCGAGGTCAGCATCGAGCTGATCGGCGAAGTCCGTGACGGCGCCGAACCCGGGGCCAGGCCGATCTTCGACCGCGGCATCACCATCTATCCGCATATCGGCGCCGTCGCGCACCGCATCCGCACCCGCGACCTGCAGGCGGTCTATGACCTAGCCGGCCGCCATTCCATCACCATCGGCTCGCTGGCCCAGGACGAGGCGATCGCCGCCAACATCGCCATCGATGACACGCTGGCGCGCCACTTCGCCATTGTCGGCACGACCGGCGTCGGAAAGTCGACAGCGGTGTCGCTGCTGCTGCGCAAGTCGATCGCGGCGCGACCGGACCTGCGCATCCTGATCCTCGATCCGCACAACGAGTTCGCGGCTTCGCTGCCAGAATATTGCGTCAGGGTCGATTCCAAGACGCTCGACCTGCCGTTCTGGATGTTCACGCTGGAGGAATTCGCCGAAGTGCTGTTTCGCGGACGCGAGACGGTGCCGGAAGAGATCGATGCCCTTCGCGACCTCATTCCGCTCGCCAAGAATCTCTATCGCAACCCCGGTTCAGGCACCTACCTCAGGCGCGGCAGCGATGCGCTGACCGCCGATACGCCGGTGCCCTACCGTATCGCCGACCTGCTCAAGCAGATCGACGAGCGCATGGGCATGCTCGAAAGCAAGACCGATCGTCCGACCCTCAAATCGCTGAAGACACGCATCGAATCGGCGGCGGCCGATCCGCGCTACCGCTTCATGTTCAATTCGCGCCTGATCGAGGACACCATCCACGAGACGATCGGCAACATCTTCCGCGTGCCGCATCATGGCCGTCCGGTGACCTGCTTCGAGATGGCCGGCATGCCGTCGGAAGTGGTCAATTCCGTCTGCTCGGTGCTGGCGCGTCTGGCCTTCGACCTTGCTCTGTGGAGCGAAGGCAAGCTGCAGCTGTTGTTCCTATGCGAGGAAGCGCACCGCTACATGCCCGCCGATGCGCGTCTCGGCTTCGCGCCGACGCGGCACGCGCTGTCGCGCATCGCCAAGGAAGGCCGCAAATATGGCTGCTATCTCGGCGTCGTCACCCAGCGCCCCGGCGAGCTCGACCCGACTATCCTGTCGCAGTGCTCGACCTTCTTCGCCATGCGGCTCGCCAACGAGCAGGACCAGGCGATCATCCGCTCGGCAATCGCAGACTCTTCCGCATCCACGCTCGCTTTCCTGTCCTCCATGGGCCAGCGCGAAGCGATCGCCTTCGGCGAAGGCGTAGCGACGACCATGCGGCTGAAATTCGAAAGATTGCCCGCTCACCTGCTTCCGGGCACGGCCAAGCGCGAGGAAGACGTGACGTCCAAGGCCGGCGAGGTCGACCTTGTGGCGATCGTGGAGCGGCTGCGCAACGTGCCGAAACCGCAGAGCCAGGCGATGGCTTTCGCCGAGGTGGTCGATTCCGGCCGGCAGGCCGGCGACCCCGACTACCGCAAAGCGCCGGCGGCGGCGCGCGTGCAGTCGGACGAAGATTTCGACACACGCTACGGCCTCAAACCCGCGACCTTCGGCCTGCGCCCGCAGAACGATTGAGCTGAGCGTCACGCCTCTACGAATAGTCCCGAGAATCCGCGCAAGCGGCCTATCCCGTCTTCGTCGGAAAGCTTGGGCGAAGCCCGTCAGGGAGTTGGTCAGGCTGAGCCGATCGGTGTTTTGGTCCGTGAGCACCGGCCTTCGCCGGCCGCAGCCTTAAAGCGCAACGTCTCATAAGTGCTTCGGCCGGCGAAGGCCGGAAGCGCAGAAGCCGGCATCAAGCGGCCAGCATCACGAATTCAGTGATGGGATCTTAGGCGCAGACGCGGTTGCGGCCTTGCCTTTTGGCTTCGTAGAGCTGGCGGTCGGCGCGGCGATAAAATTCCTCCGCCGTTTCCTTGCGATCCCAGACGGCAAGCCCGACGCTGGTGGTGATCTTGAGCCGGACATTGTTGCCGGAGAGGATCGACATGTTGGCGATCGCCTTGCGGATGCGCTCGGCGAATTTGGCCAGAAGGTCCGCCTCCATGTTGGGCGTGACCACGGCGAACTCCTCACCACCCAGGCGCGCGACCACATCGTGGAAACGTGTCATGTCCCTGAGGCATCTGGCGACAGCCTTGAGCACCTCGTCGCCGACATCGTGGCCGTGCGTGTCGTTGACCTGCTTGAAATGGTCGAGATCGAGGATCATCAGCCCGACCGGCTTTTCGATGCGCCGGAACTCCTCGAGATATTCCTTCAGCGCGTCGTCGAAATAGCGCCGGTTCTGCATGCCGGTCAGGCCGTCGGTCAGGGCGGCATGCTCGAGCGTTTCGGAGCGGGCGCTGAGCGACACCGTCATGGCGCGCAGCTTGCCCTCTTCGGTCGCCTGCTTGCGGATCAGCGGATAGATGAAGAAGATGCCGAAAAACAGCGCGGTGGCGAGCAGTACGCCGGTCGCGAACAGAAGCTTGTTGAGGTAGATGACCTTGTCCAGGCCGGAGGCCGTATGGAGCTCCGTGGCGAAGGATTGCAGTTGCCCATAGGCGTGCAGGGTCACCAGGCCAGCAGCCAGGATCACGAAGATAAAGACGAAAAAAGCGGATTCCGCTTTGTGGAAACGCATCTGCTCCCCGATGGAAAAATACCCCATGACCTTATCGCAGGGACCGACTTACGGAGCGTTAATTCCGACAACTTCGGCGAGAACCCTTCCCTCAGGGGCAACTTTTTAAGTTGCATTAGCAACAAGTGTTTGGATCGTGGTTTCGAGATCGTCACCGGGGCGAAGTCTCTGCCATTCCGGCCCCAACTGATGGCGAAACCAGGTAGCCTGCCGCTTGGCATATTGCCTTGTCGCGATCTTGGCGCGCTCGATCGCCTCGGGAAAGCTCGACTGCCCTGAGATCGCGGCCTGGAGCTCGCGGACCCCGATCGCCTTCATCGCCGGCAGGTCTGGATCCAGACGAAGGGCCGCAAGCTGCTTGACTTCCTCCAGCGCGCCCTTGTCCAGCATCTGGTCGAAACGCCTTTCGATGCGATCAACCAATGCTGCCCGATCCGGCTCGACAACCAGGAAATGCGCGCTCGGCCTGTCGATGAGCGGCAGGCCGCGCTCTGCCTGCCAGTCCAGGATCGACCGGCCGGAAGCGTCGAGCACCTCGAGTGCCCGCACGATGCGCTGGCTGTCGGTTGGCTTCAACTGCATGGCGACGCTCGAATCCTCGCGCAGCAGCAAGGCATGCAGCTTGACCGCGCCTTGCTCCTTCAATTCGTAGCGCCAGCGGTCGCGTATCCGTTGCGGAATATCAGGCATTTCCGAAATCCCTTCCGCCAGCGCACGAAAGTACAGGCCGGTGCCGCCGACAAAGATTGGCCGCCGCGAGAGCGTCCCGTCATCAATGAGTTTCATGACGTCGCGCAGCCAGGCGCCGGTCGAGTAGGCGGTGCCGGGATGGACATGCCCATAGAGAAAATGCGGCGCTCGTGCGAGCTCGGCCGCCTGCGGCCGGGCCGTCAGCACGTCGAGAACCGCATAGCCCTGCATGGAATCGGTGTTGACGATGAAGCCGCCTGTGCGTTCGGCCAGTTCAAGCGCCAGCGCCGACTTGCCGCTGGCGGTCGGCCCGGCTATCAGGATCGTGTTCTTCACGCGGCCTTCGCCCGCATCCGTGCCGGAATTCTCGATGCCGCTCATTGCCACGCTTGTTTCCCGTCCCGCCGATCGCGCTCTGTCGCCATCGCTTGCGAATATGGCCTCACGGTCGGTGGGCGCAAGCGCTGTCGTATGGCTGGCCGAAGGCATTGCCTGTGACATTGCCCTGCCGCCAGCGGCGCAGGCTGATGAAACGACCGCGAGCCTTCGTACCGCACTGGCCGCTGAGCCCGTCGACGTGATCGTCCAGCAGGCTGAAACACGCCGCAAGAAAATCCTTCTCGCCGACATGGATTCGACCATGATCGACCAGGAGTGCATCGACGAGCTGGCCGACGAGATCGGCGTCAAGGATCATGTCGCGGCGATCACCGCACGGTCGATGAACGGCGAGATCGCCTTCGAGCCGGCGCTGCGCGAGCGCGTGGCACTGCTCAAGGGGCTCGATGCCGCCGTCGTCGACCATATCGTCGCCAATCGGCTGACCTTGGCCTCGGGTGGCCGTGCGCTGGTCCAGACCATGCGCGCCAACGGCGCCTGGACGGCGCTCGTCTCGGGCGGTTTCGAGGTTTTCACCACGCGCATCGCTGCGATGCTTGGCTTTCAGGAAGACCGCGCCAACCGCCTTCTCGACCAGGACGGACGCTTCACCGGGCTGGTCGGCGAGCCGATCCTCGGCCGCGCCGCCAAGGCCGAGGCGCTGCTTGAAATCTGTGCGCGTCTTGGCCTGACGCCGGCCGATGCCATCGCCGTCGGCGACGGCGCCAACGATCTCGACATGATCCGCCTGGCCGGAACCGGTGTCGCGCTGCATGCCAAGCCTTCCGTCGCGGCTCAGGCAAAAGTCCGGATCGACCATTCCGACCTCACCGCATTGCTCTATCTGCAGGGCTACCGGCAGGAAGAATTCGTCCAATGAAGCCAATCCGCACCGAACGCCTGATCCTGCGCAATTGGGAGGATCGCGACCGCGAATTGTTCCATCGCATCAATTCCGATGATCGCGTGATGGAGTTCTTCCCGTTTCGCCGCGACCGTGCCGCCGCCGACGCCAAGATGGATGAGTTCCGCGCCTGGGTCGATGAGGACGGCTACGGCTTCGCCGCGGCCGAGATTGCCGCGACCGGCGAATGCATCGGTTTCGTCGGCCTCCTCGCGACTGATGATGTACCATCGCTGCCGGCCGACACAATCGAGATCGGCTGGCGGTTGGCTCCCGAATTCTGGGGCAAGGGCTATGTCACCGAGGCCTCGGAGGCATGGCTGGCCTACGGCTTCGAGACATTGGCCGTCGACGAGATCGTTTCCTTCGCCGTGGCGGAAAACCACCGCTCGACCGCCGTTATGAAACGCCTCGGCATGACAGCCGACCCATCGAACGATTTCGACCACCCCAGCATTCCAGACAGCCATCCCGCACTCAAGTGGCATGTGCTCTACCGGCTGTCGCGCGAGGACTGGCAGGCAAGAAAAAGGGCGGCTCTCTAACCGCCCTTCCATCAAAATCAGATTTCTGCCGGCGTACTGGATCAATCCATCCGGATCGTAACGAAGCGCAACTCACCGGTCTTCGACGCCAGCATCAAGAGCGCGTTCTTGCGGCCCTGCTCCTTCAGCGCGCCGATCCGGTCCATGACGTCCTTGGGCGTGGCGACCGACTCCTGCGCGATCTCGGTGATCACCTCGCCCGGCTGGATACCGCGTTCCGCGGCGGCGGAGTCCTTGGCCACGTCGGTGATGACAACGCCGGAAACATCGCCGGCGATGCTGAACTTCTTGCGCGTCTCGTCGTTGAGTTCGCCGACCGTCATGCCAAGCACCGAGGCGGTCGAGACGGCCGGAGCCTTGTCAGCGCCCTTGTTCTGGTCGGTATTGCCATTCTCGCCGCTCGCCAGCTTCTCGCCATCCTCGAGCCGGCCGAGCGTCACCTTCACCGTCTGCTCGACACCCTTGCGCACGATCAACACGTCGACGGCCTTGCCCACCGGGCTTTCGGCGACGACGCGCGGCAGGTCGCGCATTTCATGGATGTCCTTGCCGTCGAACTTGATGATGACGTCGCCGGCCTGGATGGTGCCGTTGTCGACTGGTCCGCCCTTGATGACGCCGGCCACCAGCGCGCCCTTGGCGGTCGCCATGCCGAGGCTTTCCGCGATGTCGTCCGTCACCGGCTGGATGCGCACGCCGAGCCAGCCGCGCCGCGTCTCGCCATATTGGCGCAACTGCTCGACGACGCCAGAGGCGAGCTGCGAGGGAATGGAGAAGCCGATGCCGATCGAACCGCCGGACGGCGAAATGATCGCCGTGTTCATGCCGATGACCTCACCGGCGCTGTTGAACAGCGGTCCGCCCGAATTGCCGCGGTTGATCGCGGCGTCGGTCTGGATGAAGTCGTCATAGGGGCCTGAATTGATGTCGCGGTTGCGCGCCGAGACGATGCCGACCGTGACCGTGCCGCCGAGGCCGAACGGATTGCCGACCGCCATCACCCAGTCGCCGACGCGCATCTTGGTGGAATCGCCGAATTTCACCGCTGTCAGCTTGTGGCCTTTCGGATCGACCTTCAGCACCGCGACGTCGGTCTTGGTGTCGGTGCCGACCAGCGTCGCCTTCAAGGTCACGCCATCGGAGAAATTGACCTCGATGTCGTCGGCATCGGCGATCACGTGGTTGTTGGTGACGACGATGCCTTGTTCGGCGTCGATGACGAAACCCGAACCGAGCGACTGCACCTTCTGCGAGCCGCCATCCTTTTCGCCACCGCGGTTCTTGAAGAAATCGTCGAAGAAATCCTGGAACGGCGAGCCTTCGGGCAGTTGCGGCATCGGCACCGCGCCCGGCCCTTCCGTGCCCTTCACCGTCTGCGAGGTCGAGATGTTGACCACCGCGCCAAGCACGCCTTGCGCCAGGTCGGCGACCGAGGCCGGTCCGTCGGCGGCGAATGTCGGGGCCACGAAGGACGGAACGGCGACGGCGCCCAGGACCAGCGCTGCCGCGCCGGCGACCAATGTCCGTCGAGCGGCGTCCAAAAGGGTGTTGGATGTCATCGAGAAGCCTCCCGGCATTTCTAAAAGAGAAAAGCGCTTCGACGAAAACGCCGTGTCGCGCCATGATGGCAAGAAATACGGCACGTTTGCGGCTATGACTATCGGTGGAGTGTAAATCGAGCGTTATTCCGCAAACCGCCGCCTCTACACGCCCCGCACCAGCCAGACGACGCCAACACCAATGGCGATCGCCGCCAGCCCGCCGATCCGCAACGCATTCTCCGGCATCGACAGCACTTCGCCCGCGAGCTTCTTCGCAAGGCGGGGAAAGCCGCCATAGACCAGGCCCTCTATGACGAGGACCAGGCCTATCGCCGCGAAGAAATCCTGCACCGGCCGTTACTGGCCGGTGCTGGGTTGTGTCGTCGGCGCGGCAGGTGCCGCAGCCGGCGCCGTCGGTTTCGCCGGTCCTTCCTTGCCGTCGGGATCGCGGAAGTAGCGGAAGAACTCCGAACTCGGCGACAGCACCATGGTCGTCCCGGTGTTGTCCAGCGCGGTGCCATAGGCATTCATCGACCGGTAGAAGTCGAAGAAGGCGGGATCGCGCTTGTAGGCATCGGCGAAGGTGGCGCTGCGCTGCGCCTCGCCCTCACCGCGCAGGATCTCGGACTCCTTCTGCGCTTCGGCAACGATCTCGACCACTTCACGATCGGCGCGCGCCGTGATGCGCTGTGCCGCTTCGTTGCCGCGTGCCCGCAGCCGCGCAGCCTCCGCCAGGCGTTCCGCCTTCATGCGGTCGTAGGTCTGCTGTGAAACTTCGGCCGTTAGGTCGGTGCGGCGGATGCGAACATCCTCGATCTGCAAGCCGAGCGACGTGGCGTCGGGCCTGAGCTGATCGCGCACTTCGCGCATCATCACGGCACGCTCTTCGGAAAGCGCGGCCTCGAAATCGCGCAGACCGTAGACGCGGCGCAGGGCAGCGTCGAGACGCGTCCTGAGCCGCGCTTCAGCCAGTTCGATCTGACCGGACACGGCGGCCCGGAAGACGCGCGGATCCGAGATGCGATAGGCGATGAAGGCATCGACTTCATAGAATTTGCCGCCCGAGACCTGGACGCGGATGTTGTCAAGGTCGAAGCGCAGCACCCTGTTTTCGATCAGTTGCACCGTATCGGCGTCGAAGAACGAGAACGGCGCCTTGAAGTAGATGCCGGGCTCGCTCTTGACGTCGACGATCTCACCGAAGCGGAGCACCAGCGCCTGCTGGCGCGCATTGACCACGAAGACCGAGGAATAGATCAGGAACAGGACGACCGCCGCCACGGCGACGACGATGGGAAGACGGTTGGCCATCACTTGGTACCTCCCGTGTTCGCGGCGGGCGCGGCCGGTGCTGGCGGTTTCGGCTGCAATGCGGGCAGCGGCAGATAAGGCACGACACCCTGTCCGTTGCCCTGCTCGACGATGACCTTGCTCGAGTCCTTCAGAACCCTCTCCATGGTTTCCAGATAAAGGCGTTTGCGCGTGACATCGGGGGCTTTGGCATATTCGTCGTAGACCGAGATGAAGCGCTGCGCCTCACCTTCGGCTTCCTGCACCACACGGTTTTTGTAGGCGGCCGCGTCTTCGCGGACCTGGGCTGCCTCGCCGCGTGCCTGGCCGAGTTTCTGGTTGGAATACTGATTGGCCTGCTCGACGAACTTGTCCTCGTCCTGCTCGGCGCGCTGCACCTCGTCGAACGCATCTGCCACCTCGCGTGGCGGTGCCGCATCCTCGATGGAGACGGCGTTAACGTTGAGACCGGCCTTGTAGCCGTCCAGCGTCGTCTGGATGATCTCGCGCACCGAGGCCGCGATGCCCTGGCGATCGTCGCGGAAAATGTCCTGCGCCGGCCGGCGGCCGACGGCTTCGCGCATGGCGCTCTCGGCAACCTGCCGCAGCATGCCGTCCGGGTCGGAGACGTCGAACAGGTAAGCGCGGGGATCGGAGACCTGGTAGGCCACCGAAAACTGCACATTGACGATATTCTGGTCGCCCGAGAGCATCAGCCCGTTGCCGCTGGTATTGCCGCCGCCAATGTCGACAAGCTGCTCTGAAATCTTCGCCGTCTCGACGGTCTCGAGAGGCCACCAGTGGAAATGCAGGCCTGGCTGGGAAAGCTCGGCCTTCGGCTTGCCGAAGCGCAGTTCGACCGCGACCTCGTCGGGCTGCACGGTATAGACCGCCTGGAAGGCCCACAGAACAACCAGCACCGCGGCGATCAGGCCGAACACCGCCGGACTGGCGCCACCGCCGCCGGGCAGCGCGCGCCGCAGCCGATCCTGGCCACGGCGAATGATGTCTTCGAGGTCGGGAGGCGACCCCTGCGGGCCGCTTGGCCCCTTCGGTCCCTGCCCCCAGGGTCCCTGATTGTTACCGCCGCCACCCCACGGGCCGCCGCCTCCGCCACCTTTGTCGTTCCAGGGCATGAATGTCCTTTCGCTTGGAATTCCCTCAAGCACCGCGGTTACGGCGCAAATCCAGTGTCGTTCTTCTATAGGGACGCCACGGCGCGCTTTCAACGCGATGCGCCGCCGACTTCATCCGTTTTGGGCCGGTAGCGACCCTTTGTCGTCCTTTATCTTCAAACTATCTCGCGGCGGCGCTCATAAACCGTATAGCGCGTCGCATGGCTGTCCTTTTCTCCTGACGCAATCTCCCGCGAACTGACCACTTGCCATGCATCAGGGTCGATCGGCGGGAAATGCGCGTCGCCATCGACGGCGGCCAGCACATGGGTCACGTGCAGGCGCTCGGCCAGCGGCAGCGCCTGGGCATAGATTTCGCCGCCGCCGATGATGCAGACCTCGTCGACGCCCGTCATGCGGCGTCCGCGCACGGTTGCCAGCTGGATCGCGGCTTCGAGCGTATGCGCCACCTCGACGCCCTCGGCACGCCAGGCCTTGTCGCGGGTGACGACGATGTTCAGCCTGCCCGGCAGCGGCCGGCCGATGCCTTCATAGGTCTTGCGGCCCATGATGATGGGCTTGCCCATCGTGTCGGCCTTGAACCGCTTGAGGTCGGTGGAGAGCCGCCAGGGCAACCCGCCGTCCCGCCCGATCACGCCGTTCTCGGCAATGGCGACATAGATCGCGACATGCATCAGTTTGCATCCCCGCCATTGCTGTCCGACGGGACAAGCAGGAGGATGTCGATGTCGTGCTCGGGATAGAAATCGTTCGCCTTCATCTCGAAACGCGTCGGCCCGACCTTTTTGACGTTGTCGCCGCAGAACGAGACCAGGGCTTTCGGGTTGCCCTTGTCAATGGTCAGCTTGAACTTGCCGATGGTGCCCGCCGCCCAGTTGCCGCCGGTGGTCAGGATATAGGCGATGCGGCTTTCGTAGAATTTGGGATAGCCGTCCGGATTGTCCTTCGCCGCCTTGCGCACCGCATTCTCGAATGTGTCGTCCATGCAGTAGCGGCTCTTGTAGGCCGCGTATGAGTTCTGGAACTGGCCTTCATTGAAGAAACTGACCGAGGATGTGCCGCCCACGCTGGGCTTGTAGCGGTGCGAGACGTGAACGTCCTTGTTGGCCGGAAAGGCCGCGCGCCACCAATAGGTCGAGCGCAATTGCCAGAACGGCGAATAGACCGGTTTTTGGCCACTGTCGGCTGTGGAATCCCCGATGATGATGCCGCGGTCGACCCAGTCGTCAGCCACCCCTTGCGGCAGCTTCACCAGCGCCGCCTTGGCCGCGTCGCCGAACGGGTTGAAGGGCACGTTTTGCGCCTTGAGGTCGGCGCCGATGTCGATGCCGAGCGCGAGCACCTTCTGCTCGAGTTGGGGCTTGGCCGCGACGCCGTCGATCGTCACCTCGAAGCCGAGGAAATTATCGCTCTGGTTTTCCGGGATCGCCGGCATCTCTTCGGGATCGCCCGAAATGTCGGGCATCGGGAAGGCGACTATCGCCTCGACATCCTTGTCGGTGTTGTTGTGGAAGACGTAGTCCACCGTCACCTTTTCGGGCGAGATGAAAAGATCCTCGCTTTGCATCGCCACGGCATCGCTGCGCGACAGGATCAGGCCGCCGGTGCCAAGCTCGGCAACCGAATCATTGGCCATTGCAGGCGCGACCGAAAGCGCCAACGCTAAAGCCAGAACAGATCGCAACATCGAAGCCCCCTCGGCTGGAATGCCTGGATGACCCTAGCCGTTTCGATGCGGCGTTTCAAAGCCCTTCCGCTTGCTGGGCGTGCGTGACCGGTCTGGACACGCGGGCGGTCTGGACACGCACGCGGTCTGGACACGCAGGCGGTCTGGACTAACAGGTTCCGATGGGGCAGGAGTTCGCGCCATGCGCAAGCTTCTCGTCATCGGCATCGGCGCCGGCAATCCCGACCACATGACTGTCCAGGCCATAGCAGGGCTGAACAGGGCGGACGTCCTGTTTATTCCCGACAAGGGCACCGACAAGACCGACCTTGCCAACCTGCGGCGCGGCATCTGCGACCGCTTCGTCACCAACCCGGCCTCACGCCGGGTCGAGTTCGACGTGCCGGTGCGTGCCGAACCAACCTCTTCCTATCGTTCGACCGTCGACGACTGGCATGAAGCCATCGCCGCCATCTACGAGGCACTGATCCGCGACGAGATCTCCGGTGATGGCTGCGGCGCCTTCCTGATTTGGGGCGATCCTTCGCTCTATGACAGCGCTCTGCGCATCCTCGAGCGCGTGCGCCTGAGGGGCAATGTTGCATTCGACCTGGAAGTCATCCCCGGTATAACGGCCGTCCAGGCGCTGGCAGCCAGCCACAAAACGGCGCTGAACCGCATCGGCGATCCCGTGCTGATCACCACCGGCCGCCGCCTGACCGAGGAAGGCATGCCGGACAATGCCGGCAGCGCCGTCGTCATGCTCGACGGCAAATGCGCCTTCAACACGCTGGCTGACCAGGACCTTTTCATCCAATGGGGCGCCTACCTAGGCACGCCCGACGAGATCATCATCTCCGGCCGCCTTGGCGATGTCGGCGCCGACATCGAAAAGCGCCGCGACGAAGCCCGCCGGAAGAAAGGCTGGATCATGGATACGTATTTGCTGCGAAAGCCGGAGTAGTGGAATAGTGAGTAGTAAATAGTGAGTAGTCAGTAGTCAGTAGTCAGTGAGGACTAGGCTGTACTCACTACTCACTACTCACTACTCCCCTATCCCGCCTCAATCTCCGACTGCAACGCGTCCATATGCGTCGCCGCGGCCGCACTCGCCGCGCGCTCGATGGCGCGAAAACGGCTGACCACGGCCAGGCCGACGGTCGTCAGTTGCGCGCCGCCGCCCTTGCGGCCGCCGGTCTGCGCCGCCACCAGCGGCTTGCCGAACACCCGGTTCATGTCCTCGACCAGGTCCCATGCGTGCTTGTAGGACATCTCCATGCCGCGCGCGGCGGCCGAGATCGAACCGAAGGTGGCGATGTGCTCCAGAAGCTCAATCTTGCCAGGACCGATCCGTCCGTCCGGATCGAGATTTATCCGCAAGCTCAGCGACGGCATTGTTGCTCCTCCGCGACCGCTTCAGCTTCGGCGACCGTTATTCCAAAACAATATAGCGCCGATCACCGCCGCTGTCAGCCATCGACGTCGAGCGGCAGACCGGCGCCGGTATTTCCCCGATCGAAGCTCACGGTCTTGACCACCGCGAAAACCTTGCCGCCGAGCCGCAGCTTCAGCGCCTGCCGCGACTGTTCCGTGATGCGGGCGAGCACCGTTGCCCCATTGCAGTCGATGCCGATTTCGACCGTCGGCCCCTCGCCGGGACTGATCGCGACGATCGTGCCGGGCAGGATGTTGAGGGCACTGAGGCCCGTCGGTTCCTCCGCGGCGATCATCACGTCGCGAGCGCGAATGCGGATACGCACGGGAGCCCCGGCCTTCATCCCAAGACGCGGCACGCGGATCTCGCCGGCGGCCGAGCCGAGCACGGTCATCCCAAAAGCCTCCTCGTGACGCAGCACCTTCGTGTCCAGCACGGCGCCGCCCTCGCCGCGCTCTTCCACCGGCAACAGGTCGAGCCTTTGCATGACAGCGTCGGTCGGGCCGCTGGCCGTGACCTTGCCCCGCGCCAGCATCACGACGTGGCTCGCCAGCCGCGCCACCTCGGCGACCGAATGGCTGACATAGACGATCGGGATCTTCGTTTCGTCGCGCAGCCGCTCGATATAGGGCAGGATCTCGGCCTTGCGCGCTTCGTCGAGCCAGGCCAGCGGCTCGTCCATGAGCAGCAGTCTGGGGCTGGCCAGCAGCGCCCTGCCGATCGCCACGCGCTGCTTCTCGCCGCCCGAGAGTTTTGCCGGTCGTCGCCCAAGCAGCGGGCCGATGCCCAGCAATTCTACAACGGCGTCCATGTCCGCATAGCGTTCCGTCGCCGGCGTGAACCAGCGACCGTAGCACAGATTGCTCATCACGCTCATATGCGGAAACAGGCGCGCATCCTGGAACACCATGCCGATGCGGCGTTTGTGCCTTGGCACGAAAATGCCGGCACCCGCGTCGACCAGCACGCGGCCATCGACCTCGATGCGCCCCTTGTCCGGCCGGATCAGCCCGGCAATCATGTTGATCAGCGTCGTCTTGCCGGAACCGGACGGCCCGAACAGCGCCGTCAGCCGTCCGGCGCTCTCGAAGCGGGCATCGATGGCGAAATCGCCAAGCCGGTGGCCGATGTCGACAAGGACGCTCATTCGATGTCCATCCGCCGCCCGACCCGCCGCGCCAGCACTTCCGATGCGACCAATGCCGCCATCGAGATGACGATCGAAATCAGCGTCAGTCGCAGCGCCCCTTCGTCGCCGCCCGGCACCTGGGTAAAAGTGTAGATCGCCGACGGCAGCGTCTGCGTCTCGCCAGGAACGTTGGAGACGAAAGTGATCGTCGCGCCGAACTCGCCCATCGCCTTGGCGAAGGACAGGATGGCGCCGGCGATCAGCCCGGGCAGGATCAGCGGCAGCGTGATGGTGCCGAACACCCACAGCGGGTTGGCGCCGAGCGTTCCCGCCGCCGCCTCCATCTTGCGATCCACCGCCTCGATCGACAGCCGGATCGCCCGCACCATCAGGGGAAAGCCCATGACACCGCAAGCAAGGGCGGCACCCGTCCAGCGAAACGAGAAGACGATGCCGAAATGCTCGGCCAAGAAGGCACCGGCCGGGCCGCGCTTGCCGAACGTCAAAAGCAGGAGATAACCGGTCACCACGGGCGGCAGGATCAGCGGCAGGTGCACCACCCCGTTGAGCAGCGTCTTGCCCCAGAATTGCCCCCGGGCAAGCAGCAGCGCGATCGCTATGCCCGGCGGCAGGCTGGCGAGCATCGCCACCGTCGCCACCTTGATGGACAGCCGGACCGCATTCCATTCGTCGGGAGTGAGGTCCAGCAGCCAGCTCATAGTGCGGTATCGGGCCTTTTCGAACTCAGTTGCTCGCCGACTCAGTTGCTGGGCGTGAGCACGGTAAAACCCTGTTCCCTAAAGAGCGCGCCAGCCTTGGCGGACTGCAGGCACTTCAGGAAGGCCAGCGTATCCTTGTCCTTCGAATCGGCGGTCTGGGCAACCGGATAGATGATCGGCGGATGTGAATCCTCGGGGAAGGTGCCGACCACCTTGACGCCCTTTTCGGCGTGCGCGTCGGTGGCATAGACGATGCCGAGGGCGGCCTCACCAGTTGAAACCAGCTTCAGCGCCGCACGGACATTCTCGGCCTGTGCCACCTTGCCCTCGACCGAGGACCAGACGCCGAGCGATTCCAATGCCGCCTTGCCGTACTTGCCGGCCGGCACGGCCTTGAAGTCGCCCATGGCAAGCTTGCCATCGCCGACGAGCTTGGCGAGGTCAAAGCCTTTCTCGATCTTGGTTTCGACCGTCGAATCCTTCGGCGCCACCAGCACGATCTCGTTGCCCAGCAGCTTCACTTCCGTGTCGGACTTGGTCAGCTTCTTGTCGGAGAGATATTTCATCCAGTCGAGATCGGCGGAGATGAAGACGTCGGCCGGCGCCCCACCCTCGATCTGCTTGGCCAATGCCGAACTCGCGGCATAGGAAACGGTCGCGGCCTCGCCGACATCGGCTTCGCAGGCCTTGTTCACCGCATCGAGCGCGTCCTTGAGACTGGCCGCCGCGAACACCACGACCTTGTCTTCCGCGTGCGCTGCCGGCATTGCCGCCATCAATGTCGCCGCAAAGCCGCCAATGGCGATCATCCTCAACCCGAAACCTTTGCGTGTCATCGAAAACTCTCCCTGGGTTCAAACTCCGGTTGGCTCGAAGCCTGTAGACCGATATATCCGCATGGATATAACAAGGGAAGGCCCGGCCGGCTGAAACTCGATCCGGCGCTGCATGATTGTTCTGATAAGACCGCCGCCGCGAAAGGAACTGCAATGAAGATCAGCGCCCGCAACGTGCTCGAGGGAACGATCACCGAAATCGTCAAGGGAGCCACCACCTCGCATGTCCGCATCGACATCGGCGGCGGCATCATCGTCACCGCCTCGATCACCAATGAAGCTGCCGCCGACCTCAAGCTCGAAAAGGGCAAGCAGGCCTACGACGTGGTCAAGGCCTCGGACGTGATGGTCGGCATCGACTGAAAAGCCGCGACTCAGACCGCGATGGGCGCCTTGATCGACGCATCGGCGACGTAGTTTTCCAGCCGGAAATCCTCGAAGTGGAAGGCGAAAAGGTCCTTCACCTCAGGATTGATCCACATCGTCGGCAGGGTCCTTGGCGTGCGCCGCAACTGTTCGCGCGCTTGCTCGAAATGGTTCGAGTAGAGATGCGCGTCGCCAAGCGTGTGGACGAAATCGCCCGGCTTCAGCCCGGTCACCTGCGCCACCATCAGCGTCAGCAGCGCGTAGGACGCGATGTTGAACGGCACGCCGAGGAAGATGTCGGCGGAGCGCTGGTAGAGCTGGCAGGAAAGCCGGCCCTCGGACACGTAGAACTGGAAAAGGCAGTGGCAAGGCGGCAGCGCCATGGCTTCCACCTCGGCGGGATTCCAGGCCGAGACGATCAGCCGCCGCGATTGAGGATTGCGGCGGATCTCCTTGAGAAGATTGGCGATCTGGTCGATCGAGCCGCCATGGCCGTCTGGCCAGGATCGCCACTGCCTGCCGTAGACCGGGCCGAGATCGCCATTCTCGTCGGCCCATTCATCCCAGATTGAAACGCCGTGGTCGGTCAGGTACTTGATGTTGGTGTCGCCGGCCATGAACCAGAGGAGTTCATGGATGATCGACTTCAGATGCAGCTTCTTGGTGGTGGTGACCGGAAAGCCGCGCGCCAGATCGAAGCGCATCTGGTAGCCGAAGACGGAGCGCGTGCCGGTGCCAGTGCGGTCGCCGCGATCGGCGCCGTTGTCCAGCACGTGCTGCAGGAGGTCGAGATACTGGCGCATCGGTTCCGGGCTCGATTCGGGAATTCGTCGATCATAGCGCATATAGGCGCCGACGCCACGCTTGTCTGAGATCGTCCCCACTTAGCAGGGACGAAGCCCGCCCAGAATCCTCACCGGCGAACCGGAAGCGCGGAAATCGCCAACCGGCCGCCAGGATGAAGTAACCAAAGGTCTCAGAGAGAGCCGAGCTTGCCCAGGTCCTTGGCCACCAGATAGTAGAAGGTCACGCGGTTCTTGGTGTTGTCGGCGTGCATCGCCTTGCAAGTCTTCTCGATCGCGGCGTCGGCTTTCGCCCCGTCGCTGACGCCGAGCTTCTTGGCCACCCAGCTCTCCTTGACCCGCGCCAATTCCTTCGGATCCGTGCAGGACACCAGCGAGGAATCGCGGTTCCTCAGCGCAATGCCCAGGTGCTTGACGATTTTTTCGACCGCATCGGCGCTTGCCGCGGCGTCATATTTCTTCACATCCGCAAGATAGTCGGCCATCAGAATTCCCCTCGTCGGCGCCACGGATCCGATCGATGAGGGCTGTGGCGCGCTTCGCAACTTGTGCGCTAGGTCGGTAACTCCTCACCGCCCGCAAAGCTTCGGTTGAGACCGCGCCCAAGTCAACCCTTCGCGTCGCGATTTGACACAGGGACAAAGCACCATTGCGGCCTTTCATTTCCGCGCAAGCCCCCCTATATTCGTTTTGTCGGCTTGACCGACTATGGCGATAAATGGGCGATGAAATAAGCCGTTCGGACCCGGGGGCGGTACCCGGCGCCTCCACCAAAAGCCGCTGTTGAAGACAGAGCGGTTTTTGCTGGGGGCGAAATAGGATCGACGAAGGTGTAAAGATCGTACTTTTGCCCGGCATTGTACCACCGTCATCGGGCTAAACTTATAGTTGCCAACGACAACTATGCGGAAGCACGTCTCGCTGCTTAATGCAGTGCGATAGCTTCAAATCAAGCCCTAGGGGTTCGCACTTCTAGGCGGGGTTCGGAGGTACCTGGCAACAGAAACCTCCACTTCTCCCCCTTTCATTTTGCGTGACGCACAACGGTTCCTGCCGTCAAGACTTCGCACGTCCACGGCTGCGAAGCCGCTGCGTTGCGTGCCCTTTCTCCATGGACAAAATGCAAAACGATTCCGATCGATTCTTCGTGCTGACCGGCGGCCCCGGTTCCGGCAAGACCACCTTGATCGAAGCCTTGCGGCAGGCGGGCTTTGCGACATCCGCCGAGGCCGGGCGCGGCATCATCCGCGACCAATCCGCCATTGGTGGAACCGCCCTGCCCTGGAGCGATCGCGCATTGTTCGCCGAACTGATGCTGTCGTGGGAAATGCGCTCGTACCGTGCGGTCCGCGAGCTGGCCGGTCCGGTCTTCTTTGATCGCGGCGTGCCGGACACGATCGGCTATCTCAGGCTCTGCGGCCTGCCGGTGCCGGATCACCTCACCAGTGCCACCACGGAATTCCGCTATGCGCGTCGCGTCTTCGTCGCCCCGCCATGGCCGGAGATCTTCATCCAGGACGAAGAACGCAAGCAAACCCTCGACGAGGCCGAGCGCACTTGCCAATCGGTGGCCAATGTCTATGCCGAACTCGGCTACGAATTGGTGACCTTGCCGCTTGCGCCAGTCGAGGAGCGCGTGCGCTTCCTCCTCGACGCTGCTGGATTGCCGCTGACATCGCGGACATAAAGAAGTCGGACGGGTCCGGCCTTTCCTGTGCGTTGTTGGACCAGGCGATACCTTGTAAACTGAAACCACCCCCCTGGAGATCGGAAACATGGCGCTCAAGCGGATGGACAATGTAGGGATCGTCGTCGAAGACCTCGGAGTGACGATCGATTTCTTTCGCGAACTCGGCCTTGAGCTCGAAGGGCGGGCCACGGTCGAAGGAGAATGGGCCGGACGCGTCACCGGACTGGGCGACCAGCATGTCGAGATTGCCATGATGCGCACGCCGGACGGCCACAGCCGGCTGGAGCTCTCCCGCTTCCTCGCGCCGCCTGTCGTTGCGGATCACCGGACCGCCCCGGTCAACGCCCTGGGCTACCTCCGCGTCATGTTCACCGTGGACGACATCGACGACACGCTTGAAAGGCTCCGCACGCGCGGCGCGCAACTCGTAGGCGAAGTGGTCGAGTACAAGGACGTGTATCGGCTCTGCTACATCCGTGGGCCTGAAGGGCTTCTCATCGGCCTCGCCCAGGAACTCAGCTGAGCGTCAGCAGCCAGAGCGCGGTCGTCAACCCGGGGGCAAACGCCGGCTTCAACACAAAAAAGCCGGGATCGACCCGGCCTCCCCTGGTTTATTGAGGATTTCCTATTCCGCCGGCGCTTCGACCGCTTCGCGCGAACGGCCAAGAGTGACCTTCGCCAGTGCGAACGAGATCACGGCGCAGAGCGTGATGCCAGCGACCATCGGCAGCGGCGTGCCGTCGAAGAACACACCGGCGACGCCCATGGCGAGCGCGCCGATGGCGAAGTGCAGCGTGCCCATCAGCGCCGACGCCGTGCCGGCGATCTCGCCATGCTCTTCCATGGCCAGCACCGATGTGGTCGGGATGACCAAGCCGAGGAAGCCGTAGCCGACGAACAGCAGGGCCG
The DNA here is from genome assembly GCF_020164885.1 of Mesorhizobium sp. CO1-1-7. Classification (NCBI taxonomy): domain Bacteria; kingdom Pseudomonadati; phylum Pseudomonadota; class Alphaproteobacteria; order Hyphomicrobiales; family Phyllobacteriaceae; genus Mesorhizobium; species Mesorhizobium sp. CO1-1-7. The sequence goes on from NZ_JAIUHA010000013.1 coordinate 69,703, forward strand.
CCGTCACGTCAAGCCGATCGACGCCAGTCGCTATGATCGCGAATAGCACAACCATCGTCGTCGCGTAGCCGGTCACCGCCACCCACACCACGCGCTTCAGTCCGAACCGTTCGGAAAGCAGGCCCGTCAACTGCGACATGCCGATGAAGGCAACCGCGTTGATCGAGAAGAAGACGCTGTAGACCGAAGGCGACAGCCCGTAATGGTCGATCAGGATGAAGGACGAACTCGACAGATAGACGAAGAAGCTCGCAATGCCGAAGCCGGCGATCGCCACCAGGCCGAGGAAATTACGGTCGCCCATCAGGAAGCGGTAGCCGGCAAGGGCGGTACCGAAGGAGGACCCGACGCGTTCTTCCGCCGGCCGTGTCTCCTTGAGCGAGGTCGCGAGCAGGATGGTGGCAAGCACCGCCGCGCCGGTCACGGTCCAGAACACGGCGCGCCAGCCGAAATTCTCGATGATCTGGCTGCCGGTCAGCGGCGCCAGGATCGGTGACACCGAAAACACCAGCATCAGCAGCGACATCAGCTTGGCGGCCTCATTGCCGGTGTGCAGGTCGCGCACGATGGCGCGCGGAATGGCCATTCCGGCACTGGCGCCAAGCCCCTGCAGGAAGCGGAAGGCGATCAGCCACTCGATGGTCGGCGCCATTGCCGAGCCGATGCCGCCGGCCATGAACAGCGCCAAGCCGCCATAGAGCGGCAGCTTGCGGCCGACCATGTCGGAGATCGGCCCGACGACGATCTGGCCGAAGCCCATCGACAGGAAGAAGATCAAAAGGCTCATCTGCACGGCGGCGGTGCCAGCATGCAGATCGGTGCCGATCGACGGCAAAGCGGGCAGATACATGTCGATGGCGAACGGGCCGATGGCGGACAACAGGCCGAGCACGACCGCGATGCGGAGGAATTTGGGGCTCATGATATTGGCTTCTTTCGAATCTGGTTGCCGCCGCCGGCGACGTCTGACCCTAGGACGTTCCATCCCGTGGGTTTCCTACTCCTGGAGCAAATTTATTCGTCTCCGGAGCGAAATCCCCTTATATCGTGTCCACAAATTTAGACAGTCTTGTCTAAATCGTCAATCACCTCTATATAGATTTTCATGAGACTGGGCGTTTCTCCTGACACTTTCCCGCCACGCGGGCACGAGGCCAAGCGCCTGTCGATCGTCGACGCCGCTGCCGGCGTGTTCTGCCGCGAAGGCTTCTCCGGCGCCAATATCGACCTGATCGCGGTTGAGGCCGGGGTGTCGCGCCAGACGGTCTACAACCACCATGGCGACAAGGAAAAACTGTTCATCGCGGTGGTGCGCGACCTGACCGAGCGCTGCAACGCCGGCATTTTCGCCACCATCGCCACCTTCCCCGATCAGCCTGGGGATCTCGAGGCCGACCTGATCGGTTTTGCCGTGCGCCTGAACCAGAACTGCATCTGCAACCGGGACGGAAAATTCCTGCGCAAGCTGATCCAGACCGAGGGCGAGCGCTATCCCGAGCTCTTTGCCGAATGGCGCGAACAGGGACCCGGCAGGACGTGGCCGGCGATCGCCGCCCGCTTCGCCCGCCTCGCCTATGGCGGCTATCTCACGATCGACGATCCCGACGTCGCGGCGCGCCAGTTCCTCGGCCTCGTCAATGCCGAATTGCAGACCACCTTCATGCTTGGCGGCACGCCAGGCGAGGACGAGGTGGTGCAATCGGCGACAAACGGCGTGCGCACCTTCCTGCGCGCTTTCGGCAAGCGCCCTTCCCCGACCAGCCTCAAAAGACACGCTGCGCTGGCTAACGCATAACATTTGGCGTTGCCGCCAAGCCGCCTTGCCGATCAAATCGTTTGCAATAGTCCTCGCTTCGGCGCGGCGGCGGTCTATATCAGGTTTACGCCGCGCCCAAGCTTGATTACAGCTATGCGGACGATTCAACGGAACCCGACCACCTCATGGCCGACGACCATATCCGCTACGACATTCTGGCCCAGGAGGCGTTGCGCGGCGTCATGCGCAAGGTCCTGGCAGAGGTCGCGCGCACCGGCCTCCCCGGCAACCATCATTTCTTCATCACCTTCCTGACCGGCGCGCCGGGCGTGCGCGTCTCATCGCGGCTGCGCGAGCGCTATCCCGAGCAGATGACCATCGTCATCCAGTTCCAGTATTGGGACCTGAAGGTGACCGACACCGGGTTCGAGGTCGGTCTCTCCTTCTCCGACGTGCCGGAGAAACTGGAAATCCCGTTCTCGGCCGTGCGCGGCTTCTACGACCCGTCGGTCAATTTCGAGCTCGAATTCGACGTCAAGACCGATGCGCAGCCCGACGAGGAACCGGCAGCACCGGTGCCCGAGCCGCTGACCATCGTCTCCGAGAAGAAGCCGAAGGCCGAGAAGAAGGCCGCCGCCGAAGCGGAGAAGAAGGCAACCGCCGCGGATGCCGGCGCCAAGGGCGCCGAAGTGGTCTCGCTCGACGCCTTCCGCAAGAAGTAGGCTCGCGGTCCGTGGCCGACATCGTCAATCTCCGCCAGGCTCGCAAGCAGAAGGCGCGGGACGACAAGGCACAAACGGCCAGCCGGAATCGCGCCTTGCACGGTCGCACCAAGGCCGAAAAGGAACGCGACCGTCTGATCGCCGACAAGAGTGAAAGGTTTGTCGCGGGCCATCACCGCGAAAAGCCCACTCGGCCTGACGATCGATGAGCGCTGTCGAAAAGCGCTCGGTGACCATTCGCGGCCATCGCACCAGCTATTCCCTCGAAAAGCCCTTCCATGACGATCTCGTCGCCATCGCGGCGACCAGAAAGCTGACGCTCGCCGCCCTTGTCGCCGAAATCGACGAGACCCGGCCCCGTGACACCAACCTGTCCTCGGCGCTCAGACTGCATGTCCTGGAGTGGGCGAAGCGCGTGACAAGCGCCTGAAGTTACGCACCCTCGACCGGGTCAGCCTTTTTCCCGCGCCCGAAGCCGAGCAAGGTGGAGCGCTCACGCTCCTCGGCCTGCTTGCGCGAGCGCACGCGCATCAGATCCTTCCAGCCGACATAGCCGACCAGCCTTCCATCCTCACGCGCCACGACCGGCAGATGCGAGACATTGGCGGTCAGCAGCTTGTCCGACAAGCCTTCCAGATATTCGTCGGGATGGGCCAGTGTCACCTTGCTTCCCGCCAGCAGCTCGCCGAGCGTCGTCGTCCGGTGCTTGCCGGCACGGCGCCAGCGCAGGATCGCCGGCGGATCGATGAGGCCGAGCACCTGCCTGTTTTCATCGACCACGGGAAAACTCGGATGCCGGGTTTCCGGCGCGGTCAGGAAGGCGGCCGCACCATGCAGCGTCATCGTCGCCGGCACGCTCTCGACCTGCGCCGTCATCACCTCGCGCACCCTGGTCAGCGCGAAGGGGTCGACGCGATATTCGCGAACCAGATGGTGCCCCCGCCTGGCGATCTTCTCGGTCAGGATCGAACGCTTCATCAGCAGCACGGTGACCGCGTGCGCCGCGGCACAAGCCGCGATCAGCGGCACCAGCACATGCGTGTTGCCGGTCAGCTCGACGGCGAAGAACGTGGCTGTCAGCGGCGCGCGCATCGTGCCGCCCATGGTGGCGGCCATGGCCAGCAGTGCCCAGAAGCCCGGGTCCGCCGCCGGCAGGATGCCGGCAAGCACCGCCCCCATCGCGCCACCCATGATCAACAGCGGCGCCAGCACGCCGCCCGAAGTTCCCGAGCCGAGCGCAACCGACCAGATGATGGCCTTGACCACCAGCAGCAGCAGCGCCGCGGTGGCGATCGTGCGGCCGTCCAGCATGTCGGCGATGTTGTCATAGCCGACGCCGAGCGCTCGTGGGTCGATCAAGCCGCCTATGCCGACCACCAGGCCGCCGAGCATCGGCCACCACATCCAGTGGATCGGCAGCTTCTGGAAGCCGTCCTCGCAGGCATAGACCATCTGCGTCAGCAGCCCGGACAACAGGCCGGCGCAGATGCCGACCAGCACCCAGCCGCCAAGGCCGACGAACGAAACCGCCATGTTGCCCGCGAACGGAAAGATCGGCCCTGGCATGTGCAGCATGGTGCGCTCCACCTCGGCCACGATGGCCGCAACCGCGACGGGGATGAAGCTGCGTGGCGTCCATTCGAACAGCAGCAATTCGACCGCCAGCATGATGGCAGCGATCGGCGTGCCGAACACGGTGGTCATGCCGGCCGCCGCTCCCGCCACCAGCAATGTCTTGCGCTCGTTGTCCGAGACCGGCAGCATCTGCGCGATCAGCGAGCCGATGGCGCCGCCAGTCATAATGATCGGACCCTCGGCGCCGAACGGCCCGCCGGAGCCGATCGAGATCGCCGACGACAGCGGTTTCAGGATCGCCACCTTGGCGTCGAGCTTGGAGCGCCCAAGCAGGATCGCTTCGATGGCCTCGGGAATGCCGTGGCCGCGGATCTTCTCGCTGCCGTAGCGCGCCATCAGGCCGATGATCAGCGCGCCGATGACCGGAACGATGACGGCGGCAAGCCCGAGCGGCGTATCCTGCAGCTTCAGCTCGGCAAGCGAGAACTGGCCGAAATAGGCGATGTTGGTGGCGAGCCGGATCAGCTTCAGAAGCGCGATGCCGGCAAACAGCCCGGCGGTCGCCACCACCACCGCTATCGCGGCGACGAGCAGCACTCGGGCATCCGTGGTGAAATCCCGGAGATGATCGGGATTGGAGTTATGGGTCTTCATGGTGGCTTTGCTTCCTGCCGGCGGCCGTGTCTGGGTTCTGCGGCACGGTCGAAGTGGCCAGCCGGTTGTCGGCGGGGTATGTATCGTAACACGATATATCTGTTCAAGCGGCTTTCGCTCGAAATTTCGTTTGAGCTTTCACCGGAAAACGAAGACATCTCCGACATGACGCAGCCCAAGACACCACGCCCCGCCATCAGGCAATCCGACTACCAGCGGCTGTCCGAGTTCCGCTACCTCATCCGCCGCTTCCTCGAATTCAGCCAGGTGCAGGCCGAGGACGCCGGCCTGACCCCGCGCCAGCACCAGGCGCTGCTGGCGATCAAGGGATATCCCGGCGGCGGGCCGGTGACGGTCGGCGACCTGGCGGAACGCCTGCGCATCCGTCACCACAGCGCCGTCGAACTGGTCAACCGTCTCGGCGAGGCAGGACTGGTCGCACGCGACCAGGACAAGGACGACCACCGCCGCGTGCTGCTGCGGCTGACCCAACGCGCCGACGATTGCCTGGCCGAACTGTCGGCCGCGCATCTCGACGAGCTCTCGCGCATCGAACCCATGCTGCGGCGCCTGCTCGACCGGAGCCAGGACTGACGTCCAGCATCGGGCCGATACCGAACTATTTTTTTCACCGGACTATTTTTCCGGAATCCGAATCCTTTGGCCTGGCCGCGGCGTCTTGGACAGGCGACAGCCAAGGGAGCCAATGCGATGAAACGCCATTTGATACGCTACAAGACGAAGCCGGACCGGGCCGACGAGAACGAGCGCCTTGTCAAGGCAGTGTTCGAGGAACTGCGCGGCAAATCGCCGGAAGGCGTTCGCTACATGACCTGGCGCTCCGGCAATGGCACTTTCGTCCATCTCGTCGAGACCGAAACCGACGGGCATGCCGACCTCATCACAGGGCTTGCCGCCTTCCAGGCTTTTCAGAGTGGCATCAGGGATCGCTGCGTCGACCCTCCGCATCGTGACGTGATGACAGTGGTGGGCCATTATCGGATGCTGGACGAGTAGCCTGAATAGAACCATGTCAAGAACGGCCGGTGCATGAACAATCCAGGCGAGATCCCAGAGCCTTTCGACCGCTTGTTCGGCGAATTGCGCCCCAAACTGCATCGCTACTGCGCCCGGATGACCGGCTCGGTCGTCGATGGCGAGGACGTCGTGCAGGAGGCGCTGGCCAGGGCGTTCGAGGCCTTGGCCGGCACCGTCCCGATCGCCAATCCCGAAGGCTGGCTGTTTCGCATCGCCCACAATGCGGCGCTCGACTTCCTGCGCCGCCGCGCCCGTGAGAAGACTTTCTCCGAGGAGGAGCCGGACATGATCGCCGACCCGGCAAATTCCATCGCCGATCGGCAGGCCGCGGCAGCCGGATTGCACAGTTTCATGCGCCTTCCCGTCGCGCAGCGAAGCAGCGTCATCATGATGGATGTGCTGGGCTATTCGCTGCGGGAAATCAGCACCATGCTCGACACCAGCATCCCCGCGATCAAGGCAGCGCTGCATCGTGGCCGTGGCCGGCTGCGTGAGCTCGCCGACGAACAGGACGATCGTCCTGTTCCCAGGCTGAGTGCGTCGGAGCGCCTGTTGCTCGACGCCTATGTCGATCGCTTCAACGCCCGCGACTTCGACGCCGTGCGAGACATGCTGGCCGACGAAGTGCGGCTGGAACTGGTGGCCAGGGCAAGGCTCAACGGCCGCAAGGAGGTGGCCACCTATTTCGGCAATTATTCCCGGGTGCGGGACTGGCATTTCCAGTCCGGTTTCGTCGAGGACCGTCCGGCAATCCTCGTGCGCGATCCCAACGACCCGACGGCAGCGCCGGCATACTTCATCCTGCTGGGTTGGCAGGGCGGCAAGCTTGCCGCCATCCGCGATTTCCGCCACGCCAGATACGTCGCCGACGGCGCCGAAACGTTCGTTCTTGAGACGATTGCCCGGCGGGTGACCAACCGGAAAGCCTAGCCCTGCTGCCTACTGCAGTGACTTCAACAGATTGTCGACCGTGAATGGATTGGCTTTCGGCTTGGCTGGAGGCGGATTGTCGTTGGCGGGCACCTGCTCGGCCTTGGGTGCCTGTTGCGCCGCCTTGCGCTCGGCTTCGAGCCTGGCTTTTTCCTGGGAGGCAATGCGCATCGCCTCCTCCGCCTTCTGGCGCTCCTGCTCGGCCTGCGCCTTGGCCGCCTCGTCCGCTGCCTGCTGTTCCGCCGCCGCCTTGGCCTCGGCATCCGCCTTGGCTTTTGCTTCCGCGTCGGCCTTTGCCTTGGCATCCGCTTCGGCCTTGGCCTGAGCGTCGGCCTCCGCTTTCGCCTTGGCGTCGGCCTCGGCTTTCAGGCGCGCCGCTTCCTCTTGTTGGCGCAGCTCCTCGGCGGCCTTGTCGCGGGCATCCTGAAGGGCCGCGTAATAGCGCACTTCGCGTCGCAGCCGCTGTTTCTCCAGCAGCGCGGCCTGCATCGCCTCGACGCGCTGCTGTTCTTTTTCCAGCGCACGCTGGGTCAGGAATTGCGCCAGCGGCTCGCTGTCGAACTGCCGTTTCACGGCGCCGAACCGCCCCTCGGCGGTGAAATTCACGGCCGGCTCGGAGCCGACCAGCGCTTCGTCGCCAGGCCGATAGGTGATCGCGCCCTTGGTGGAAACCGTGCTGGCGTTGAGGTCCGCCGTGATGTCGGCCGACAAGGTCGCCGCCGGGTTTTCAAGACTGATCGGCGGCGCCCTGAGCGTGCCGCCGGCAATCGTGAAGGCGACCTCGGCATTCCCGGCGGCGAAGCTGCCGTCGGCGGCGATGTCAGGCGCGAAGCCAGCCGTCTTGGCGGCGTCGATATCGCGTCCGATCGCATCCGCCTTGGCCAGGAATGCGCCGAACGCGTCAGGATTGACGCCGGCGATCCGCAAGCCCTTCAGCGTCGCCGTGCCGGATCCCGATAGAGCGGCAATCATCGCGTCGACGGATTTGCCGCTGGTCGACAGCGTCGTCGAGAAATCGCCGCTGCCGCCGATGCCCGCATCCGGCAAGACATCAGCCAGATCGGCACCCGCCAGTTTCATCTGACCGGTGAAAAGCCCGGTACCGTCATTGTTCTTCAGCTCGAACAGGCCGGAGAGCGCCCCGCCGAGGAATTTGGCCTTGAGATCGGTGACCCGAATGCCTTCCGGGTCGAGCTTGAGCGAGAGGGCCGCGTCATAGGCGGTGGCGAGCGGGCCGACGGTCAGCGAAGCCGTGGTCAGGTCGAGATCGGCCGTGAATGGCAGGCTGGACTTCTGGCTGAACGGCGCCGACGGCCACGCGCCGGATTTGTCATTCTTGTCGGCCCTGTCATTCTTGTCGGCCCTGTCATTCTTGTCGGCCCTGTCATTCTTGTCGGCCCTGTTATTCTTGTCGGCATTGTCGCTCTTGCCGGACCCGTTCTTGTCCACGAGAAAAGCGGAATCGCCAAACAGCGCCACCGCCATCGGATCGAGGTCGAGTTCGTCGAGCGCCAGCGCCCCAGCCAGATGCGGCACGCCGTCCTTGCCGTCGACCCCCTGCTTGACATCGAGGTTGATGTCGCCGGACACAGCCGCCTCGTTGATGGCGCCGCTGAGCCCGGAGAGCACCAGCAGGCCATTGCCGTAATCGGCCTGCGCGGCCAGCGATGTCGACATGCCGGCGCCCATGCCGGGCAGGCCGATGCCCGTCGTCATCAGCCACGGCTCGATGTCGGAGGCGTCGAGGTTGATCTTGCCCTTGGCCGTCGGGCCTTGCGGCGTGTCGGCGACCACCCCCTCGAAGCCGGCCTTGAAGTCATTGCCGGCAAGGCTGAAGCTCGTCGCCAGGCCGCCGGAAAGCGTACCCTTGGCCCGGATGTCGGTGCTTGCTTCACCCAGCATGCCGAGCGGCAGCGCCGGCAGGCCGTAGAGCGCGAGCAAGGCGGTTGCGTCCGGGTTCCTGGCGTTGAAAGTCAGTGTCACTGGCGCGTCGGCAAGCCTGTCCACCGCGCCCTTTCCCGACAGCGACGCCGAAAAGGACGAGCCGCCGGCCTTGCCTTGCCCGCTCACCGCCAGGCCCGTGGTGCCGTCGCCATTGTCGGCGGCACTGGCCACGAGGTCGACGCGCGCGTCCTGGAACAAGTCGGGATAGGCCGCGGCGCGGTCTGCGAGCCCCTTCAGCACGGCATTGTCCGGATAGTGCCGTGCTGCGACATCGATCAGCGGTTTGAGGTCGACTGCCACCACCGAGGCGTCGAGCTTGCCGGTCGGGCTCGCAGGAAAATCCTTGATGCGGCCGGTGGCGCTGATCGAGGAACCGGCCAGTCCACCGACAGACAGCCGGTCGATTTCGAGCAGCCCGTCGCGCAGCCTGAGCGCGGTATCGACCGTGTCGGCGGTCAAGCCGCCGGCGCTGACAGGGCCGGCCTTGATCTGGAAATCGAGGTCGCTGTCGGCAAAACGATTGGCTCCCTTGTCGCTGACGAAGATCGAGGCGAAGGCCGCCAGCCCATCGACATCGAGATCGCCGCCCTCGAGCCGCATCAGCACCGATGGCTTTGCGTCTTCGGGCTGGCTGGAATCAATGCGGCCGGAAAACTTCGCCTTGCCGAGGATCAGTTCGAGATCACTGAAGGATTGATGATTTTGCGAGAGATCGACCTTGGCCTTGAAACCGGCGGCAGGCAGACGGCGGATCGCCTCGTCGACATCCTTCGACAGCCAGGCGGCAAAACCCGAGGGTTGCGCCACGGCCAGCAGCAACGAGCCGGTGAAGCCGAAATGGCCCTGCACGTTGAGCATGACCTTGCCATCGGCTTCCAGCTTGGTGCGGCCGGGCAAGGTCGCGGCCAGCGATTTCACCGACCACCCGTCACCGACCGGCTCGGCCGAAAGATGAACATCGCGCACCGTCGTGTCGCCGGCCACCACCGCCGGCAACTTGACCTCGACCGTGCCGGGAATGGTCGGCTTCGGCAGATCGAGCAGCGCCTGCTCCAGCCCGGCGATGCGCTGATCCAGCGTCAGGCCCGTACCCGCCTGGGCACCCACCGCCTCGTCGAACTGAACCTGCGCGCCATTGGCCTCGATGGCGAAGCTCGGTTTCTGGCCAAGATCGACCGAGGCCTTGCCATCGGCGGTGTAGGGATTGTCGAGCGGACCGGTCTCGAAACGGAATTCGTCGACGCCAAGCTTCTGGTGATCGAGCGAGAACTTGCCGTTAAGCCGGAAGCCCGGATCGGACTTGCCGGTGCTGACTTTCACCGTCTCGCCGTCCGTGCCGCGCAACTCGGCTGAATTCTTGCCCGCGCTATCCTTGTCCGCGCCCGAAATCTTGAACTGGCCGGAATAGACGGCGGCACCGTTGACGATGCCGGCATTGCCGTCGGTCTCGATGACCAGCGGATAGGCGTCGGGATCCGCCTTCACCCGTAACCGCATCTGCCCGGAGGGTTCGGCCTTGCCGGTCGACGCCGCGACCGTGGTCCGCAACCCGTCCAGCCGCAACGTGCCATCCATGCGCCACGGACCGGCCAGCGACTTGGCCGAAATGGTCGAGTTGATCTCCGAAAAGATGTGGCTGCGGCCGCCGGCGGCGTGGCGCAGTTCAATCTGCCCTTCCGTCACAGTCAGTTTCTCGATCGAGACCTGGCCGGGGTCGAAGGGCGAGGACGGGCGCATGGCCCAATCGACGGTTCCGTCGGCGGCGATGTCGATGGTCGCCTTCGGCCGCACCAGCCGCATGTCGAAGATCAGCACCTCGCCGCGCAGGAAGGGTGCCAGTTCCGCGTCCATCGAAAACGTCTCGACGGTCATGGCCGGCTGACCGTCGGGGCCACCGGCGACGGCGACTTTGGAAAAGGTCACCGAGGGAAACGGCAGCAGCCTTGCCGTGGCGTCGCCCTGCACGGTTACCTTGCGGCCGAGGATGGCGCTTGCCTCGCGCTCGAACTCGGCGCGGTAGCCAGTCCAGTCGATAAAATGCGGCACCACCAGCGCCGCAAGCAGCACCAGCACGAACAGGCCACCGAAGATCACGAACAGGCGTGCGAGCATCAGCTCCGAACAGGTTGATTGCAATTCCGCCGCACTCTACCCGCATCCGCGTGTCGATAAAGAGGCAATTCATCCCGTGTTGCGTCATGTCGGACGATCTGAAACAAATCCGGGAAAAGCGGAGATTCTCGGATGTCGGGCAAGAACTGGGATCGCGTGCCGATCGATGCGCAGAGTGTCGATGCCCCGCTATCGCAGTCGGCGATTTTCCTTGTCGGCATCGTCGCCGGCGATCAGCCGGCTCTGGCCAGGGTTTGTTCCGTGCTCGGCGAACTCGACGATCTGGTCAAGACTGTCGGATTCCGCGATCTCGGCGGGCGCCTGTCCTGCATCGCCGGCATCGGCCGCGATCTCTGGGACCGGCTCAGCCCCGGCCGGCGGCCGCTGGAACTGAAGCCGTTCGCGCCGATCAAGGGCGCGGTCCATTCGGCGCCAACGACACCGGGCGACCTGCTCTTTCACATCCGCGCCGAGCGGCCCGACATGTGCTTCGAATTCGAGCGTATCCTGCTCGACAGGCTTGGTCCCGGCGTCAGCGTCGTCGACGAAGTGATCGGCTTTCGCTATTTCGACGCCCGCGACCTGCTCGGCTTCGTCGACGGCACCGCCAACCCGGCCGGCCTCGATTTGCCCGCCTCGGCGCTGGTCGGTGACGAGGATGCCGATTTCGCCGGTGGCAGCTATGTCGTGGTCCAGAAATATCTGCACGACATGCAGGCCTGGGCGCGCATTCCCACGCCCGAGCAGGAGGCGATCATCGGCCGCACCAAGATCGACAACATCGAAATCGATGATGACGACGCGCTGCGCAAATCGCACAAGGCGCTGGCCACCGTGGTCGATGCCGACGGCAACGAACACGACATATTGCGCGACAACATGCCGTTCGGCAGGCCCGGGCAGAACGAATTCGGCACCTACTTCATCGGCTACAGCAGATATCTTTGGGTCACCGAGAAAATGCTGCAGCGCATGTATGTCGGCGACCCGCCGGGCGCCTACGACCGGCTGCTCGATGTCTCCACGCCGCACACCGGCACGACCTTCTTCGCCCCGACCCGCCCCATGCTGCAGACGCTTGTGCAGGACGCCCGGGAGCAGCTTCCCACTGCAGGATAGAGCGGCGGTTGGCGGGCCTAACCGCTCCCTTAGCGTGCGTCGCGTTTCGCCTGCGCCACCTTGGCCGCCTTGCGCTGGCGGCCGAGTTCGGCCGGCCGAACAAGACTTGGAACCTTCTGGTTGGCCACGGCCCGCATGCCCTCGTGGGCGGTGCGCGAATTGTGCGTGGGACCGTCCGGAGCTTTCTGCTTCAAGGCCAGCGCCTTGCGCGCATTGTCGACCAGCGAAGTGCGAGCCGCCAGTTGGCGGCGCCGTTCGGCCTCGCCGTTCAGCCGCCGCATCGCCATGGCCAGCACCGCCTCGACCCGAATGGCGGCGCGGTCAAGACGCGCTGTTCGCGATGCGCTTAGCCCGCGTCAGGCAGGATCTTGCCCGGATTCATGATGTTTTGCGGATCGAGCGCCTGCTTGATCGTGCGCATGATGTCGACGCCATGGCCGAGTTCGTGGCGCAGGAACCCGATCTTGCCTTGCCCGATGCCGTGCTCGCCGGTGCAGGTGCCCTCCATGGCGATCGCCCGCATGTTGAGCCGTGCCACGAATTTTTCCGACAGCGCGATTTCCTTGGGATCATTGACATCCATCAGCACCAGGACGTGGAAATTGCCGTCTCCGGCATGGCCGACGATGGGCGCGATAAGTCCCATCTCGGCAATGTCGGCCTCGGTTTCCATGACGCATTCGGCAAAGCGCGAGATCGGTACGCAGACATCGGTCGACAGGCCCTTGGCGCCCGGGCGCAAGGTCAGCGACGCCCAGTAGGCGTCGTGCCTGGCCTTCCACAATTTGGTGCGTTCCTCGGCAACGCTGGTCCACAGGAACGGCCCGCCGCCATTGTCTTCCGCGATCGCCCCGAAGGTCTCGGCCTGTTCGGCAACGCCGGCTTCGCTGCCATGAAACTCGACGAACAGGCACGGGCCCTCGGGATAATCGAGCTTGGAATAGGTCTTCATCGCCCGCATCTGCAGGGCGTTGACCAGTTCGATGCGCGCCACCGGAATGCCCATCTGGATCGTCGCGATGACGGCGTTGCAGGCAGCTTCGACGCTCGGGAAGGGACAGACGCCGCCCGAGATCGCCTGCGGAATGCCTTGCAGCTTCAAGGTCAGTGCTGTGATGATGCCAAGCGTGCCCTCGGAGCCGACCAGCAGCCGGGTCAGGTCGTAGCCGGCCGAACTCTTCTTCGCCCGCTTGCCGGTCGTCACCGTCTCGCCGTCGGCCATGACGGCGGTCAGCGACAGCACGTTCTCGCGCATCGTGCCGTAGCGCACCGCATTGGTGCCGGACGCCCGCGTCGCCGCCATGCCGCCGAGCGAGGCATTGGCGCCCGGATCGATCGGAAAGAACAGGCCGGTGTCGCGCAGATGCCGGTTCAAATCCTCGCGCGTGACGCCGGGCTCCACCGTGCAGTCGAGATCCTGCGGATTGACCGAAAGAATGCGGTTCATCCGCGACGTATCGACCGAAATGCCTCCACCCGGCGCATTGGTGTGGCCTTCGAGCGACGAGCCGACGCCGAACGCGATCACCGGCACACGGTGTGCGGCACAGGCACGCACGATTTCCTGCACCTCGGCCGTCGTCTCCGGGAAAGCGACGCCGTCGGGCGCCTGCGTCGGAATATAGGTGGTCGTATGCGCGTGCTGCGAGCGGATGGCCTGTCCGGTCTGGAAGCGCTCGCCCAGCCGCTGCTTGAGGATGCCGAGCACCGCCGCGATGCCTTCCTCGTTGCGTTCGACCGGATTGAGGTCGCTCAGAGCCATGAATTCCTCCGCGAATGGACCAGCGCCCACGCTTGTTATGCGAGTATGGATGCCTAAAGCAATTTCAGGAAAAGTGTGAAGCGGTTTCCATCCGAAATTGCGTCAGAATGTAAAGACACTCACCGGCTACTCTGTCCAGCACCAGAACAAGGAAGTTTCGATGTCCATTCCCGCCCCCTTCGTCTCCAGGCCCATGGGCATCGAGAAGGACTGGATCGACTATAACGGCCATCTCAACATGGCCTATTACAACGTGCTGTTCGACCGCTGCTCGGACGAGGCCTTCGAGGCGATGGGCATGGGTCTGGACTATGTGAAAGAGCGGCGGCTCACCATCTACACCGCCGAAGCCCATGTCTGCTACGTCAGGGAACTGCATCTCGACCACAAGGTCGCGGTCTCCTTCCAGCTCATCGACCATGACGAGAAGCGGCTGCGAGCCTATCAGGAAATCCGACATGTCGACGGCTGGCTCGCCGCCACGTCCGAGACCTTGTCGCTGCATGTCGACATGTCGGGGCCGAAGGTGGCGCCCTTTCCCGCCGATGTACTGGCCAGGATCGAAGCCATGCGCGCCGCCCACTCCGTGCTCCCGATGCCCGAGCGCGCCGGCCGTTCGATCGGCATCAAGCGCAAATAGGGCGAAGCCCAGGCGACCGGGTCTGGCCTCAAAGCCACACCCGCGATCCAAAATCGCCGGGTTCCTAAAATCGGCTGGCACGCGTGCTTGAAGCCACCTCGCACCCGCATTAACCTTACTGAGGATTTAACGGGAACAAGCCATCTGAGCCGTTGAACGACTCAGCGGAGCGGTCGAAAACGTCCGCACAGGGTTGTTTTAGCGGGCGGCGCGGCGAAGCCGGTTCGAGGAACGTGCATGAAAACCGACATCAAGGTCGAGGTGGACAGGCTGGCGGCCGATCCGCGCATATCGGACTACGATTTCTGGCGTTCGCTCAAGAATGTCGACAACGAGATCTTTCACATCGCCAACAACAACGAACCGATCCCGTTCGACATGATCCGCTGGCGCAGCATCCTGAAGCGCGCCCGCCTGAAGCGCGGCCACGCTTAGCGCCGTTGCCTGATCGCCGCCAGCGGCGAGCGCGCGATCACCGGCGACGACTGGATGATCGCCGTGTTGGTCATCGCATAGGGGATGATGCGGTCGATCACCCGTTCGAGTTCGGCGACCGAGCCGACATGCGCCAGCGCGATGAAACAGTCCTCTCCGGTCACCCGGTCGCATTGTGCGATCTCCGGCAACTCACGGATGATCTCGGCCACGACTGACAATTGCCCAGGCACCGGCCGGATGCGCAGCCACGCCGACAGTTTCAGGCCAAGCGCCGCCGGGTTGATCCTGACGCAATAGGCCTCGATCACGCCGTTCTCCTGCAGCCGCTTGATGCGCTCCGCCACGCTCGGCGCAGACAGGCCGACGGAACGGGCCAGCTCCGCGGTGCTGATGCGCGCGTCCTCTTCCAGCAGGCGCAGGATCTTCATGTCGGCCGCGTCGATGTCGGCATTTTCGTTTCGAAGGCGTTTCATGGAAAACTCCTTGCCTCCGGGAAAGGAATGATTGGTCAAGCTGGTCATCATCCATATGAATAGGGAGGATTGGCTACGATACTGATCCCATGGATGACCAGAGGCAAGCCCCGCATGCCAGCCCTGCCGCTGCCACCCCGGCCTTTGCCGGCCCTGCGCTCGCCGGGCTCGCGACAAGATTGCCGCCTCATATCTGGTTCGCTGTCAGCGCTGTCTTTCATTATCTCGGCCCGGCCTTCGCCGTGCTGCTTTTTGCGCAAGTCGGCGTGCTCGGCATGGCCTGGCTGCGCGTAGCCACCGCGGCGCTGGTCTTCGCGCCATTGACCCGCGCATGGCGAACCTTCGCCAGCGCCGATCCTCCGACGCGGCTCCTGCTCGTTGCCTTCGGTGCTTGCCTGGCGGTGATGAACTGTTCGTTCTACCTGGCGCTCGACCGCCTGCCGATCTCGCTGGTGGCGGCGATCGAATTCGCCGGCACCATCGGCGTCGCGCTCGCCGGCCTCAGAAGCGCCCGCAATCTGGCCGCTCTTGCCGTCGCTGTCACCGGCACCTTGCTGCTGATCCACGTCAAATGGTCAACCGACCCGGTCGGGCTGGTCTGGGCTTTCCTCAACGGCGCGCTCTTTGTCGGCTACATCGTGCTTGGACACCGTGTCGCCCGCGCGGGCGCCGGCGACGGCATCGCCGGCCTGGGTGCGGCCATGGCGGTCGCTTTCGTCGTCGTGCTGCCCGTTGGCTTCGCCGACGCCCTGTCCGCCTTTTTGTCGCCGCCGCTGCTCGTCGCCGCCATCGGCGTCGGCATCTGCTCGTCGGTCATTCCATACGTATGCGACCAGCTCGCCATGGCGCGGTTGCCGCGCGCGAGTTTCGCGCTGATGCTGTCGCTGCTGCCGGTCACCGCAACGCTGATCGGCGTCGTCGTGCTGCGCCAGGTACCCGGTCCGTCCGATTGCCTCGGCATCGCGCTGGTCGTGGCCGGCGTCGCGCTTCACAGGCCGGCCTCGGCTGGCTAGCCGGGAAACCCCTTCCTCGCGGTCGGTTGCGGAAAGCCTCCATCGGTTCCCGCTTGCGACGAACTGCGACAGGCCAGCCGAGATTGAAACCAAATTCTACTTTGAGCCGTTGTCTCCCGCGAAAAATGGCTTGGAGCGACGCTATGGAACGGAAACGGACCAGGGAGCCGGCGGACGCATGGCACATGACCGACGACCTTCATGTCGAGCACGGCAAGGGCGACCCCTTCGCGGCGGCCATCCGCGCCACGCGCATGTCGATGATCATTACCGATCCGCGCCGGCAGGACAATCCGATCGTCTTTGCGAACGACGCCTTTCTGCGCCTGACGGGTTATGAGCGCGACGAGGTTCTCGGCAGGAACTGCCGCTTCCTGCAGGGGCCGGAGAGCGACAAGGAAGCGATCGCTCAGATACGCGCCGCGATCGCCGATGAAACCGACATCAGTGTCGATATCCTGAATTACCGCAAGGACGGGTCGACCTTCTGGAACGCGCTCTACATAAGCCCCGTCTCCAACGACAAAGGCGAAATGCAGTTCTTCTTCGCCTCGCAACTCGATGTTTCCGACCGGAAGCTCTGGGAAAATCGCATCACCGCGGACAAGGAGCGTTTCGAAAAGGCCGTCAAGGAACGCACGGCTGAGCTCGAAGCGGCGCTTGAGGCGCAGACCACGCTGCTGCATGAGGTCGATCATCGGGTGAAGAACAATCTGCAGATGATCTCCTCGCTTATCCTCATGCAGAGCCGCACCGTCTCCGACGCGAACCTCAAGCGCTCGCTTGGCACGATGTTGGAGCGCATAGAGGCGCTCAGCACCGTGCACCGCCGGCTCTATCAGTCCAAGGATGTCAGCAAGTTCGATGTTTCCGACTTCGCCAAGGATCTCATCTCCGACCTGCTGACTGCTTCGGGACGTTCGGAAATCAACCCGACACTCGATCTCGAGCCCGTCGTCGTCCCGGCCGAGAAGGCGACGCCGGTGGCGCTGATGGTCAACGAACTCGTCACCAACGCGCTCAAGCATGCCTTCAAGGAAAGGCCCGACGGCACGAGATCGGGCAGCATCGGCATCAAGATGAGCCAGCCGGACGGCCATTTGAACATCGAGGTCTCGGATGACGGCGTCGGCATGGCGGGCGCCAATGGCGACGCCTCCTTCGGCATGCGGCTGATCAAGTCGCTTGCCCGCCAATTGCGTGCCGACATCGAGTGGCGCGATGCCGGTCCCGGCACTCGCGTTGTCATCTCGATGCCCAATGGACCACAGCACAAAGGGAACCTGTCATGATTGAACCGCTCAAGGTCCTGATCGTCGAGGACGAGGCGCTGCTGGCCATGGAGTTGGAGAGCCTGGTCGAGGACGCCGGGCACAGCGTCGTCGGCTGGGCAACATCGCTCGCCGAAGCAAAGGACATGGTCGATACCACGCAGGCCGATATCGCCTTTGTCGACATCCATCTCACCGACGGCCCGACCGGCATCGACGTCGCCGAATATATTGGCGACAGAAAGAACTCGATGGTCATTTTCATGACCGCCAACCCGAAGCGCATCCCCGACCACTTCGCCGGTGCGATCGGCGTCATCGCCAAGCCCTACACGATGAACGGGCTGACCTCTGCCCTGCGCTATTTGCAGGAAGGCGTGCGGCGCCCGCCGCCGAAATCGGAGCGCCCGGCGGGCTTCACCCTGTCGCCGGCCTTCAAGACGATCTGGGCGCCGGCGGCCTGAAGTCGATGGTCATGCCAGCTTCTGCTTGAGGAAGGCGATTGTCCTGCCCCAGGCGAGGTCGGCCGCCTTCTTGTCGTAGCGCGCCGCCGAGGTGTCGTTGTTGAAGGCATGGTTGGCGCCTTCATAGACATAGACCGTGTATTCGACATGGGCGGCGTCGAGTTCCTTCGTGAACGCATCGATGCCGGCATTGGTGCGCTCGTCGAGGCCGGCATAGTGCAGCAGCAACGCGGCCTTGATCTTCGAGACGTCGGCGGCCTTCGGCTGCATGCCGTAATAGGCGACGCTCGCCGCAAGGTCGGGCGCGTTGACGGCCAGCATGTTGGCCGCGCCGCCGCCCCAGCAGAAGCCGATGGCGCCGACCTTGCCGTTGCCGTCCTTGTCGCCCTTGAGGAAGGCGACCGTCGCCACGCCATTGGCCACGGTCTGCGCCGGGTCGAGCTTCCCGAACATGTCGCGCGCCTTGTCCTCGTCAGTGGGCGTGCCGCCGAGCGGCGACAGGAAATCCGGCGCGAGCGCCACGAATCCTTCCAGCGCCACGCGCCGGGCGACGTCGCGGATATGCGGGTTGAGCCCCCTGTTTTCATGGATGACGACGACCGTGCCGAGCTTGCCGGCCTGGTCCGCAGGCCTGACCAGATAGCCCTTCACCTCGCCGCCGCTGCCGGGATAGGTGATGTCCTCGCCCTTCACGCGGGCATCGTTGTCGGCGACGATCGCCGCCTGGGCCGAGTTCGCCGCCAGCATCGGCGCGATCGCGGCGGCCGCCGCGCCCGATCCGGCAAGCCTGGTCAGTTGCTCCATGAAGCGGCGGCGATCCAGCGTCAGATGCGTGTATTCATCATAGGCATCGATCATCGCCTGGGTGATGACGGGTTTGGTGGTGACGTCGGCCATGGGCTTCCCCGATCTCGCCGCGACTGCGGTGTCCTTGCCGGTCGCAAGATAGGGGCGAGCCTCTCATCGTCCAGTCACCGGAGCGTGACATCTCGCTGCCTTGGCGGCCGCCGGTCAGTCGGCTGAAGATCATCACGTTTTTGTCATCGGTGACAAATCTTGATGGCGCTGCCACAATAGTGGGGGAAACTGGCTGGCCGGCCGCCCTTGGCGGTCACGGTCCTATAGGCCCGATCTGAAAGGAACAATGCCGATGACCATGCCCTCGCCGATCCTGGCAACCGCCTTCGTGGCGGCCGTTCTGGCGATGCGCGCGGCTGTTGTCGCGGCAAGCCGCAAGTCCATGGTCAGGGTCCGCAGCCGCAAGCGCCAGCCCGCGAACACGAAAACCCAAGGTTGAGGTGAAGTCATGAACGTCCAGGACATCGTGAACACCGTCTCGCAGAAGGCCGGTCTCGACCAGGCCACGACCGAAAAGGTCGTCGGCACCATTTTCTCGGTGCTCGAGCACGAGGCCGAAGGCACCAGCGCCTCCTCCTTCTTCGCCAAGATTCCGGGCGCCGATGCGCTGGCGCAGAAATATGACGTCATGGCCGCCCCGGCCGGCGGCGGTGGCGGCTTCCTGTCGTCGCTGCAGGGCGCGCTTGGCGGCGTTCTCGGCGAAAAGGCCGGCGCGTTGGTCAACGGCCTCGCGGCGCTCAAGGCCTCCGGCCTCGACTTGGCGCAGATCCAGAAGGCTGGCGAGACGCTTGTCCAGCAGGCCGAGGCGGCCGCAGGCCCCGATCTGACCAACCAAGTGCTTGGCTCGGTGCCGAGCCTAAAGAGCCATCTGGGGCTCGGCTGATCGTCGGCTCGCCGGACCCGGTAACCCCGCCTGCCTACTTCGGCAGCGCGTAGGCCATCACGTAATCGCCCGGCTTGGTGCCCACCGAGCCGTGGCCGCCGGCGACGATGACCACGAACTGGCGTCCGTCCGCGACGGTGTAGGTCATCGGCGTCGATTGCCCTCCGGCCGGCAGCCGCGCCTGCCAGAGCTGCTTGCCTGACGTCAGCTCGTAGGCGCGCAGATAGTCGTCGACCGCGGCACCCAGGAAGGCGACACCGCCGGCGGTGATCATCGGCCCGCCAATGCCGGGCACCCCGACCTTGAACGGCAACGGCAGCGGCGTCATGTCGTAGACGGTGCCGTTGCGGTGCTTGTAGGCAATCGCGCCGGTGCGAAGATCGACGCCCGCGACGTAGCCCCAGGGCGGCGCCTGGCACGGAATGCCGAGTGGCGACAGGAACGGTCCCATCACCACCGCATAGGGCGCTCCGTCATTGCGGTTCAGCCCCTGCTCGCTGCCCTTGGTGTCGCCCGGCGGCGGCACGTCGGCGCGCGGCACCAGCCGCGACGTGAAGGCAAGATAGGTCGGCATCCCGAACATCACTTGCCGCACCGGATCGACCGCCACGCCGCCCCAGTTGAACGTGCCGAAATTGCCGGGATAAACCAGCGATCCCTGCAGCGAAGGCGGCGTGTAGCGGCCTTCATAGCGCAATTTGTGAAGCGCGATGCGGCACGCCAGCTGGTCGAACATGGTGATGCCCCACATATCGTGCTCGGTCAGCGGCGGCGGGTTGAAGGAAAGGTCGGACGCCGGCTGCGTCGGCGATGTGTGGTCGCCCTCGATGGCGCCGCCGGGCGCCGGCACTTCCTTGACCGCAATCACCGGCTCGCCGGTGCGCCGGTCGAGCACATAGAGGTCCCCTTGCTTGGTCGGCCCGACCAGCGCGGGCACCACGGAGCCGTCGGCCTTGGTGATGTCGATCAGGCTCGGCTGCGCCGGCACGTCCATGTCCCAGAGGTCATGGTGCACGGTCTGGCGCACCCATTTCAACTGCCCGGTGTTGAGGTCCAGCGCGGTGATCGAGGAGGAGAATTTCTCGACATTGGCGCTGCGGCCCATGCCGAGCTGGTCCGGCGTCTGGTTGCCGAGCGGCACGTAGAGCAGGCCGAGCTTCTCGTCGGCGCTCGGCGTCGACCACATGTTGGGCGAGTTGGCGGTGTAGGTCTGGCCGGCCGGCAACGGCGTCGTCTGGTCCGGATTGCCGGAATCCCAGTTCCACAGCAATTTGCCGCTGCTCGCATCATAGGCGCGGATGACGCCGGACGGCTCCTGCGTCGAATAATTGTCATTGACCGCCCCGCCGACGATGATCTTGCCGCCGGCAATCAGCGGCGCCGAGGTCGAGTAGTAATAGCCCGACTTCGGATACGGCATGCCGGTCAACAGATTGAGCGTGCCGCCCTCGGCGAAGGCCGGGCAAACCTGCCCGTTGGCGGCATCGAGCGCGATCAGCCGCGCATCCGAGGTCGGCAGGTAGACGCGCGCCGCGCAGGGCTGGCCGGCGGCGCCCGCCGCATCGGCATAATAGGAAACGCCCCGGCAGGTCTGGTGCTGGCGGTCCTTGTCGAGCTTGATCTTGGGATCGTAGCGCCACTTCTCCTTGCCGGTCGCCGCATCGACGGCGATGGCGAAGTTGTGCGGCGTGCAGATATAGAGCGTGTCGCCCACTTTGAGCGGTGTCACCTGATAAGTGGTCTCGCCGACATCGTCGGGGCCTTTGACGTCGCCGGTGCGATAGGTCCAGGCCGGCTTCAGGTTGGCGACGTTTTCCGGCGTGATCTGGTCGAGCGGCGAATAGCGCTGGCCGAACTGCGTGCGCCCGTAATAGTGCCATTCGCCCGCAGGCACATCGCCGCCGAGATTGGCGTTGGGGATCACCTTGTCGGTGTCGAGGGCGCCGCCGATGTCCTTCGGGTCCGTGGTCATCGAATAGCCGGCCACCGCCAGCGATGCCAGCACGGCAAGGATCAAAGGGGCTCGCCCGTCCGGACCGGCAAGGCCGCGCCGCGCCCACGGCGTCAGCAGCCACAACGCCACCAGCACGATGATGCCGCCGCGCGGGCCGAGCTCCCACCAGTCGAAGCCGGTTTCCCAGACCGCCCAGGCCAGCGTGCCGAGCACGATCGCCGCGTAGAGCCAGAGCGCCGTGGAACGGCGCCGGTAGAGCAGCCAGGCGGCGACCAGGAAGGCGAGACCGACGATGATGTAGTACCAACTGCCGCCCAGCGAAGCCAACCAGATGCCGCCGGCGCCAAGCGCCAGGCCTATGAGGAAGAGAATGAGGGAGGTGATGGTGACAGCCAAGATGATACTCCTTCGACTGTTGCGCGCGTGGGGCGGGCTAGGGCAACCCGGCATTGCGCGTTTCCCGTGCAACTTTCTCCCGACGGCGGCGCCTGTCAAGCGTAGGTCGCGGACCCGCGGGCAGCAACCTCGTTCCGCCTGGGATTGTTCCACAACGGCGGTTCCCATATCGGTGAAGCCGCCGTATCGGGCACTTTACCGGAACAAAACGTAGACAGTTCTGGTCTTTCCCTCCCGAATCACTACATTCGGGGGAGATGTCCGGCTTTTCCGAAGACATGCCCTTTTTCGACGAACCCAATGCGCGGCCCACGGCCCCGTCGGGCATTGCCGCGCGCGCCATGGCTGCCCGCGGCGGCCAAAACAATGCGCCCGACTATCTCAGGGGCTTGAATCCCGAGCAGCGGCTGGCCGTGGAGACCACCGAAGGCCCGGTTCTGGTGCTGGCCGGCGCCGGCACGGGCAAGACGCGCGTGCTGACCACCCGCATCGCCCACATCCTTGCCACCGGCAGGGCCTTCCCCTCGCAGATCCTGGCCGTCACCTTCACCAACAAGGCCGCGCGCGAGATGAAACAGCGCATCGGCATCCTGATCGGCGAAGGCAATGTCGAGGGCATGCCGTGGCTCGGCACCTTCCACTCGATCGGCGTGAAGCTGCTGCGCCGCCACGCCGAGCTTGCCGGCCTGAGGTCCGGCTTCACCATCCTCGACACCGACGACGTCGTGCGCTTGATCAAGCAGCTGATCCAGGCCGAGGGCCTGGACGACAAACGCTGGCCCGCGAAACAGTTCGCCCAGATGATCGACGGCTGGAAGAACAAGGGCCAGGGTCCGGCCGATATCGCCGAGGGCGATGCGCGCAGCTTCGCCAACGGCAAGGGCCGCGAGCTCTACAAGGCCTATCAGGAGCGGCTGCAGACGCTGAACGCCTGCGATTTCGGCGATCTGCTCTGCCACCCGATCCGCATCTTCCGCGCCAATCCCGATGTGCTGAAGGACTATCACCGGCGGTTCAAATACATCCTCGTCGACGAGTACCAGGACACCAACACCGCCCAATACATGTGGCTGCGGCTCTTGGCGCAGAGGCCGAGCGGATCACAACCAGCGCGAAGTGTTTCTCCGGGTGGGCGCGTTCCAAGTTTTTCCGGTGTTTCGGATAGAACGGAAGCGGGTAGCTATAGACCCGCAACTCCAGAGGACGAATCAGCAGTTTCGGCCGAAGGCCGCAAGCCCGACCGGGCGTCCGAGCCGTTGCGAGGCCCCCGCGGAGGGCCCGCGCCGGCAGGCGCGGAACAGCCCGTGAGCGAAAACAAAGTCAATATCTGCTGCGTCGGCGATGACGACCAGTCGATCTACGGCTGGCGCGGCGCCGAGGTCGACAACATCCTGCGCTTCGACAAGGATTTTCCGGGCGCCACCATCATCCGGCTGGAGCGCAACTACCGCTCGACCGCGCACATACTGGGGGCCGCCTCCCATCTCATCGCCTACAATGAGGGCCGTTTCGGCAAGACGCTGTTCACCGACCGCAACGATCCGGAGGACGGCAAGGTCAACGTCCACGCCGCCTGGGATTCGGAGGAGGAAGCCCGCGCCATCGGCGAGACCATCGAGGCCTACCAGCGCCAGAAGCACAATTTGAACGACATGGCGATCCTGGTCCGCGCGTCCTTCCAGATGCGCGCCTTCGAGGACCGCTTCATCACGCTCGGCCTTAACTACCGCGTCATCGGCGGTCCGCGTTTTTACGAGCGCATGGAAATCCGCGACGCGCTGGCCTTCTTCCGCGTCGTCGCCAACAGCACCGACGACCTCGCCTTCGAGCGCATCGTCAATGTGCCCAAGCGCGGCTTGGGCGAAGCGACCATCCGCCAGATCCACGACACCGCGCGCGCCTTGCGCATCCCGATGCTGGAGGCGGCGGGTACACTGGCGGAAAGCGACGAGCTGAAGCCGAAACCGCGCGCCGCGCTGCGCGAGGTCGCGGCCAATTTCGAACGCTGGCAAAAGGCGCTGGAAACCACGCCGCACACCGAACTCGCCGAGACCATTCTCGAGGAGAGCGGCTACACCGACATGTGGAAGAACGACCGCTCGGCGGAAGCCCCCGGGCGGCTTGAGAACCTGAAGGAACTGATCCGTTCGATGGAGGAGTACGAATCGCTGCGCTCCTTCCTCGAACATGTCGCGCTGGTCATGGATGCCGAGCAGAATGCCGGGCTCGATGCCGTCTCCATCATGACGCTGCATTCGGCCAAGGGCCTCGAATTCGAGACCGTCTTCCTGCCCGGCTGGGAAGAAGGCCTCTTTCCCCATCAGCGCGCACTCGACGAAGGCGGCCGCTCCGGGCTCGAGGAAGAGCGGCGGCTCGCCTATGTCGGGCTGACGCGGGCCAAGAAGAACCTGCATATCTGGTTCGTCTCCAACCGCCTGATCCACGGGCTCTGGCAATCGACCATCCCGTCGCGCTTTCTCGAGGAACTGCCGGAAGCCCATGTCGAGGTCGCCGAAGCCGGCAACTCCTATGGCGGCTACGGCAATCCCTATGGCGGCGGCTCGTTCGCATCCGGCCGCGGCGGCGGCCAGGGGGCAGGAAGACAGAACCCCTATGGCGCCTCGCGCTTCGACAATATCGGCGGCACTTCGGGCGGGGAAAAATCCGGCGCCTTCTCCAACACCTATTCGACGCCGGGTTGGCAGCGTGCGCAGGCCAACCGCACCGAGGCGACCGACCGCAACTGGGGCACGCGTTCGGGCCATCAGGTCGAACGCATCGGCTATGGTGAAACAGACTCCGGCTACGGCGCCGGCCGCACCAGCGTCAAGGGCCGCACCATCGACGGTGAACTGGTCGCCAAGTCCGTCTCCGACACGCCGTCCACCTTTAGCGTCGGCGACCGCGTCTTCCACCAGAAATTCGGCAACGGCAACATTTCAGCCATCGAGGGCAACAAGCTGACCATCGACTTCGACAAGGCCGGCCAGAAGCGCGTACTGGACGGGTTTGTGCTGCCAGTGTGAGGCTGCCAGCCTCGAAGGCTGACGTCCGGCCTCAATCCACCTTCTTCTCGCCCTTCTCCCCGGCCTTCACGATATCCCCCGTCGTAAACAGGATTTCCTTCAGTTCCACGCGCCAATCCGTCTTCTGGCGCAGCAGGAATTCGAGGTCCATGCCGAAATGCTTGAACTCCTCGCTCTGCGCGTTCTTCATGATCGCCTTGGCCTGCGGGTTCTTCTCGACCGACATGCGCTGTTCGTACCAGCTGATCGCTTCCGCCTCCTCGATCAGCGAGGTGATCATGCGGGCAAAGGTCCGCACTTCCTGCGACAATTCTTCCGGCGGTTCGTGGTACTGGTCGAAACCCATGTCGTCCTCCCTCAACGGCTCACGGATGGAGCCAGGCATTGGCCCGCATCCATGAATGCGCGGGACGCGCCGCGGGTTCCGGGATCACGGCCACAATTCGGGATGATGGATCCGCGAACTATCTCACGACACTGGCGCAGCGCCGCCCTCTTCCGTGCGCCGCGCGATGAACGCGTCGAGCACGCCTGACGTGGCGGCCGCCGCGGCCGGCGGCTCAAAATCGGCAAGGGTGCGCTTCCAGATGCCGGTGGCGCGTTCGGTCGCGGTCTTCGAGCCGCTTTGCGTCCAGTTGCCGAAATTCGACCAGTCGGCCACCAGCGGCTCGTAGAAGGCGGTGCGATAGCGCGCCATGGTGTGGCCGGCCGAGAAGAAGTGGCCGCCCGGCTGCACTTCGGCGATCGCCTCGAAGCCTATTGCGTCGTCGTCGCCGGGGGTCGCCGCACAAAGTTCCGCGACCGTCTGCAGCGCCTCGATGTCGGTGACCAGCTTTTCCAGGGAAACGCTCAAGCCCCCTTCCAGCCAGCCGGCCGCGTGGATGCAGACGGTGGCGCCCGCCAGCACCGAGCCCCACAGCGCGAACTGCGTCTCGTGCGCGGCCTGCGCGTCTGAAATGTTGGCCGCGCTGCCGCCGCCCGAGCGCCAGGGCAGACCGGTGAAGCGCGCCAGCTGGCCTGCGCCCAGCGTGGCTTTGACGTGCTCCGGCGTGCCGAAAGCCGGTGCGCCCGATTTCATGTCAACATTGGAGGAGAAGGAACCATAGACCACCGGCGCGCCCGGCCGCACGATCTGCGCCAGCGTCAGCCCGGCCAGCGCTTCGGCATGCTGCAAGGTCAGCGCGCCGGCCACGGTGATCGGCGCCATCGCACCGGCCAGGCAGAACGGCGTGATGATCAGGACCTGGCCCGCCTTGGCGAAATCGATGATGCCTTGCGCCATCGGAATGTCGAGCTGGCGCGGCGAGTTGGTGTTGATGACGGTGTAGCAATGCGCGCCCGAGCGGAACTCGTCCTCGGACAGCCCGCGCGCCAGCCTGATCATCTCGAAACTGTCATCGACCTGCGGCGTGCCACGCGCGAACACGAACGGAAATTTGTCCGACAGAGTCAGCTGCGCCCGGTTGACGGCATAGTGGCGGAAACGATTGTCGATGTCCTGCGGTTCGATGCACGGCCCCAGCATGTGCAAGACGTCGAAATGCTGCACCAGCTTGATCAACTCCTCGAAGGCGACCAGCGTCCCGGGCCGCCGGCCGCGCTCGAGATCGGTGACATTGGGCGCGCCGGAGCCCGCCAGGAATGTCATCGAGCCCAGTTCGAGCGACAGGTCGCGATCGCGCGCTCCGGCATAAGCGTGGATCGATCGCGGCGCCGAGGCTAAGGCTGCCGCCACCATGTCGCGACCGATGCGCACCATATCGGTGTCGGGGTCGACCAGGGCGCCGGCGCGGGCGAGCACCTCGCGCGCCTCGGGCAGCAGCACCTTGATGCCCAATTCTTCCAGCACGCGCAGCGCCGTGTCGTGGATCGACGCCACCTGGTCGTCGGAAAAGATCGGCTGCGGCAGGAATGGATTCTTCAGCGACCGGTAATTGGGCTTGCGGCTCGATTCGCTGCCTGCCTCGCCCATGCGTCCGCGCCGGCGTTCGCGCCTGGTATCCCGTGCAGCGTCATCGACCATCAGAAACTCCTCCTCATTGCCGCATCGCCCTGCCCTGGGGACCGTAGGGCGAGGCCGCGATGACCCGCGCCGTCCGTTCGACGCCGACAATGTGCACGCAAAGCGCCATCCCCTCCCCAGCGAAACCGTCGTCCACCAACGCCAGCGCGACGCTCTTGCCGATCGTGTAGCCAAATCCGTCCGAGGCGCCGACAACGCCGCCCCGATGACCACGGCGCGACAGTGCGGCTTCATCCCTCCCGGTCAGTTCGAAGCCGGCATCATATCCGTACTAGACATAAGTGCCTATTATGCCAGGGACGCTCCATGGGAGGTCACCAATTCCCGCTCTCCAGCGTTTTTTATCAGCACATGGAGATACCGGCTGACCCGTGTCGCCCTCTGTCACGCAAGCATCATGTTGACGCCTTAGATCGCTTTCGGGGAGGCACGCGCGGCATCATCGATGCGGCACCTCTTTTTCATTTTTCCTTCGGCCGCTCCGGCGTGCTTCGTCACAAAGAGGATTGTCCATGAAACACCTGCACCGAACCGCCTCGCTCGGCGTCGCGCTGGCCTTGTTCACCGCCCTCACCCCGGCGCTTGCCGATGGCGTGGCCTACATCAACAAGGGCCTCGTCGGCGTCGGCCGCATCCCGGCCGACCAGCGCGACAAGTTCGGCGAGACCTTCGGCTCGGGCTCGGGCATGGCGATCGACATTTCGGGCTGGACGCATGATGCCGGCACCTACAAGGGATCGCTCTGGCTACTGCCCGACCGTGGCTACAATGTCGCCGGCACCACCGACTACCGGCCGCGCCTCAACACCATCGCCATCGAGTTCACGCCTGTCGCGCCGGGCGCTGCTCCCGCCGCCGGCCAGGAGCAGACGGGCGTCAAGGCGACGCTTGCCGACACCATGCTTCTCACAGACGACAAGGGCGCCGATGCCACCGGCCTCGATCCGCTGTCGGACGTACGCGCCGCGGCCGGCGACATGCCGATGCTGCCCGTCGCCACCAATGGCAAGCTCGCGCTCGACAATGAAGCCATCGTACGGCTGCCGGACGGCTCGATGTTCATCTCCGACGAGTACGGCCCCAACATCTACAGGTTCTCCGCGCAAGGCCGCCTGATGTCGGCGACCCAGCCGCCTGCGGCCCTCGTGCCGATGCGCAAGGGAGCGCCGAACTTCTCCTCCGACAATCCCGGGCCGGGCGCCGCCGACCCTGATCCGAAGGATCCCGAAACCGGGCGCCAGAACAATCAGGGCCTCGAAGGCATGGGGATCACGCCGGACGGCAAGTTCCTGATCGCTGTGCTGCAGTCGGCTCCGAGGCAGGATGGCGGCGATTCACCCTCGACACGGCAGAACACGCGGGCGCTGGTCTATGATGCCTCCGACCTCGCCCATCTGAAGCTCGCGCATGAATATGTCGTGCCGCTGCCGGTGTTCAAGGATGCCAAGGGCAAGACCAAAATCGCCGCGCAGAGCGAGATCGTGGCGCTTTCGGCCACGTCCTTCCTGATGCTGGCGCGCGACAGCGGCAACGGCCAGGGCCTGAAGAAGGGTGACGCTTCGCTCTACCGCCAGATCAACATCGTCGACGTCTCCGGCGCGACCGACATCGCGGGCGGCGCCTTCGATGCGGCCGACAAGCCGGTCGCGCCCAAGGGCGTGCTTGATCCCTCGGTGACGCCGGCCAAGCTGACGCCGTTCATAGACATCAACGACGCCACCGCGCTTGGCCACTTCGGCCTGCACAATGGCGGCGCGAAGGACCACAACGAGCTTTCGGAGAAGTGGGAAGCGATGTCGTTGGTCAGCGTCCTCGATCCCAAGCTGCCCGACGACTATTTCCTGTTCGTCGGCAACGACAATGACTTCCTCGCCCAGGACGGCTTCCAGGTCGGCGCGCCTTACAAGGCCGACGACGGCGCCGATGTCGACACCATGTTCCTGGTCTATCAGGTCACGCTGCCAGGTCTCGGCAAGAAGTAACGACCACTGCTCAAGCGGGCGCGCCTGGCGCGTCCGCTTGAGCAGGTCGCGAAGCCCTACTTCAGGAATTCCGCGTCCTTCGGCACGCCGGCATCGATCGGCTCGGCCGTCCTGCTCGACACGGCCATGATCTTGCCGGCTGCCGACAGGTTGGGCCGCACGAAGACCTGAGCGGGAGGTCGATGATGTCCTGGTTCATAAGCGCACGCAGCCGGACGACGCGTTCTTGCCGATCGAATTCCATTCCGGCGAGCCCGGCCGATCGACGGTCACTGCGCCTCGGCGCAGGGTGCATCTCGGTCCGGCCTGCGGTATCGTCGCGGGCCAGAGTCACATTTGCCAGGTTCGCCGCCATGGACGAAAAAATGCCCGCACGCCGGCGTACCGGCGACCTGACCAGCGGCCCGATCCCGCGCACGCTGCTGCTCTTCGCCCTGCCGGTGCTCGGCTCCAACGTGCTGCAATCACTGAACGGCTCGGTCAACGCCGTCTGGGTGGGCCGCTTCCTCGGCGAGTCGGCGCTGACCGCGACGTCCAACGCCAACCTCGTTCTGTTCCTGATCCTCGGCACGGTGTTCGGCATCGGCATGGCGGCCACAATCCTGGTGGCGCAGTCGGTCGGCGCCCGCGACCTGCCCGAGGCGCGCCGCATCGTCGGCACCAGCGCCACCTTCTTCTTCCTCGTCTCGGTGGTGTTCGCGGTCTGCGGCTGGATCTGGGTCGATGCCATCCTGGGCGCGCTCGGCACGCCGGCCGACGCCTTGCCGCTCGCACGCTCCTACCTGCGCATCATCTTCGTCGCCGTGCCGATGATGAACCTTCTGTCCTTCGTCATGACCGTGCTGCGCGGTGCGGGCGATTCACGCACCCCCTTCATCTTCATGGCATTGGCGGTCGTGCTCGACATCGTGCTCAATCCCCTGCTCATCCGCGGCATCGGCCCGTTTCCTGAACTCGGCATCGCCGGTTCCGCCACCTCGACCCTGATCGGCCAGACCGTGAGCGTCGTCGCCATCCTCGTCGTGCTCTACGTGCGCAAGCATCCGTTGCGGCTGGCCGGCGCCAATCTCGTCCTGCTGCGCCCGGATGCGGCGCTGCTGCGCATCGTCGTCTTCAAGGGCGTGCCGATGGGCCTGCAGATGATCGTCATCTCGGCGGCGGCCCTGACGGTGATGGGCATCGTCAATTCCTACGGTTCGCAGGTCGCCGCCGCCTACGGTATCGCCGCGCAGCTCTGGACCTACATCCAGATGCCGGCGCTCGCCATCGGCGCCGCGGTCTCTTCCATGGCGGCGCAGAATGTCGGCGCCGGTCGCTGGGACCGGATCGGCCGCATCGCCGCCTCCGGCGTCGGTTTCAACCTTGTCCTGACCGGCGCCCTCGTCGCGCTGCTATGGGTCTTCGACCGTTCGATCCTGAGCCTGTTCCTGAGCAGCGACAGCGCGGCGATCGATATCGCCGCCCATATCAACACGGCCGCGTCCTGGTCGTTCATCCTGTTCGGCATCACCATCGTGCTGTTCGCCACGGTGCGCGCCACGGGTGCCGTGATGCCGCCGCTGATCATCCTGGTGATCTCGGTGCTCGTCGTGCGCACCGGCTTTGCCTATTACATGCGCGGCGTGATCGGCGAGGAAGCGCTGTGGTGGAGTTTTCCGGCCGGTTCGATCACCTCTCTGATCCTGGCCGCGATCTACTACCGCTTCGGCGGCTGGCGCAGCTTGCACATGATCGAGAACAGGCCGGCTGCCGGCGAACCGCCCGACACCGGCCTTGGCATGCCGCGCCAGCGCGCGAACATGGCGCCTGAAACGCCGAACGGCTGATGCCGGGCCGCCTTGCCGAGGTGCCTTGCCGGCGTGCCTTGCCGGGCTGGCGCGGCGGTCTCAGCGCCTCTGTCCGAGCCCGAAGGCGAGCGCCACCAGCGCGAACGCGATGATCATGGCCGCGAAGGCCAGGCTCGCGACGACAGCACTGGCATAAGTCGACACGACGCCGATGCCGATGACAGGCAAGGCGTTGCCGACAAAGCAGCAGACGAAGAAACTGGACACGACCTCGGCGCGGCGATCCCGCGGCGCGATCTCATTCACCACTTGCAGGCCGCCGCGATAGCCGAGCGCTGCCGCCACGCCGCAGCAGGCCGTCGCCGCGATCATCAGCGCCATCGAGGCCAGCATCTGCGCCGCCACCACAAGCACGGCGCTTGGGATCATCAGGGCCAGCGCGGCCAGCATCGCCTTGCTGCTCCCCATCCGCGCCAGCGCCACGATGCTGATCGCCGCGACCATCGCCAGTTCGAAGAACAGCGCACCGGCCACGGCGTGGTTGGCCTCATGCAGTTGCTGCGCCAAGATACTCGGCGCCACCGCCGCATAGAAGCCGACCAGCGCCATCGCGCCAAAGCCGGTCACCGCCGGCGCCACGAAGCGCGAGCGGATCTGCGCCGGCACGGAAAGCCGCGGCCGCATGGAGACCTTGCCAAGGCCGCCTGGCTTCATCACCGTTTCGCGCGTGCGCCAGACCATGATCGTCACCACCGCGAGCGTCGCCAGGTAGACAATGAAGACCAGACGCAATGGCCACGGCTCGTATTGGGCCAGCAGCCCCGAAACAAGCGCCCCGAAACCGAGGCCGAGAAAGTTGGTGCTGGTGGCGATGACGCTGGCGCGCGACCTGCCGGCCTCTGGAAGAAGCTCGGCGATCCACGCGGTTCCCGTCCCAGCGCCCACGCCGATGCCAAGTCCGCTCAGGATCCGCGCAACCTCGAGCGACGCGACATTGCCGGCAAACAGGAACACAACCGCGCTGATGACGGCGACGATCATGGCTGCAAGCGCCGCCGGCCGGCGCCCGACGACATCCGAAACGCTGCCGAACACCAGCAGGGCGCCGAGATTGCCGACGACATAGACCGCGTAGATCAGCGTCAAGGTGATCTGCGAAAAGCCGAATTGCTGCTTGTAGACGATATAGAGAGGCGTCAGCACCGTGCTGCCGGCAAACAGCACCGCGATCATCGCCGCGACGGTCGGAATCGCGAGGACGTCGCTGCCGGCTTCGTTGTGAGTTTGCGCCAGATCGCGAAAGGCCATGGCCAACCTCCTCACCAGGTTCAGGGGTCGCGACGTTAACGCGTCCTCACCGCCGACGTTCCGGTGGACGGCCAGGCTCCTGACACCACGGTGGGCATTGCCCGGCCAGGCAAGCCGATGATCGTAAAAACGTGGATCGGGGCCAGCGGCCCCGATCCATCACGGCACCCTTTACCGTTAGACGTAATCAGTCCTGTTTGCAGAAAAAGCCGGGCCTACTTGCAGGAGAAACCAGGTGCGATCTTGCACTTGCCGGGACGCGGCTTGTGCGGCGGGCGGTGGTGGGGAGGACGGTGATGGGGCCGATGATGCCAGTGCGGCGGCCGATGCGGCGGGCGCACGATGATAACCGGCGGATGCACGACTTGGGCCCGCGAGAGATAGCCGGAACTGGCCCAGCCGCTGACACCGCCGCCATGGATCCTGCACCAGCCCGGCTGACAGCCGGTCACGTCGACCCTGAGACCGGCCGGCAACGTCCCGACCTTGGCGTATCCCGCGCCAGGTCCGGTACGCACGTTGAGGCTCGTCGTGGTGTGGGCGCCGTAGGCGAAGGCCGCGGCGGACGTCCCGAAGACGGCGGCCAGAATGGTCGCTATCGCAAGCAGAAATCGAAATCTCATCAGTCCCTCCATCGAGCGCCGGCCGTTCGACTGCTTCGGCCGGGACTGCATCGCAAGGGGAGAGGCTGGGCAGGGAAAAGTCAACAAGTTACCAAGGCCAATCACCACGATCACCGATCCGGGTGGAAGTTTCCCCTGATATAGTTGAGGAATTTTGCGTACGCCGTTTATCGGCATGCCAACATCCGCTAACGATTTACTATCTTTCGGCAATTCGTCGCGGACCGAGGTGGTGATCATGGGCAAGGGCAGGGTCGAGGCATTCACCGACGGCGTGGTGGCGATCATCATCACCATCATGGTGCTGGACTTGAAGGTACCGGAAGGCGAGGATTTTTCGGCGCTGCTGCCGCAGTGGCCGGTCTTCCTGTGCTACGTGCTTTCGTTCATCAATGTCGGCATCTACTGGAACAATCTGCACAACATGTTCCATACCGTGCAGCGTGTCGACGGCCGCGTGCTGTGGGCGAACCTGCATCTGCTGTTCTGGTTGTCCCTGATGCCGGTGACGACCGCCTTCATGGGCGAGAACCATTTCGCCGCGGTTCCGGTCGCGGTCTATGGTTTTGACCTTGTAATGTGTGCGACCGCCTACAGCATCCTGGTCATTGCGCTGCATCGGCTGCATGGGCCGGACACCGCATTCGCCAAGGCAATCGGCCGCGATCGCAAGGGAAGGATTTCGCTCGCCGTCTACATAGCGGCCGTTGGGCTGACCTTCCTCGACCGGTGGATCGGCGTGGCGCTCTATGTCGCCGTCGCCCTGATCTGGCTGGTGCCGGACACGCGCTTTGCGCGGGTGATCGAAAAATAGCGATCTGCCTGACGCAATCCGAGAGGGCAAACCGCTTCACACGTTTCGTGGAATTGCCTAACCGCGCATCGCCTTCAGCTTTTCCGCCACCGAAGCGGCCAGATCGGCGTAGCGCTCTTCCAGCCGCTCCGCCACCTTGATGATCGAGAAATCATGGCCGAACTTTTCCAGCGCCATGCGCAGTTTCTCGACGAACTCGGCCTGTTGCTCGAGCGCCGAAAACAGAGTCTTCACCTGGGCTTCGCTGATATCGGGGTTGGCCAGCATCTGCGGCACCTCGCGCCCCATCCGGTCGCCGGTGGCGGTCTGTTCCTTCAGAATTGCAACCCAATCCGTCAATCGGAAATCTCCTTTTTGGCGTCGTAGCATGCGCAGCCCCGACCGGGCCGGTCAACCCGACAAGCCCGACGGAGGCTTGCGCAGGCCCGTTCCGGCGCTAAGTTCGGCGCCATCAAAAAAGGAAACCATCGCCGATGATCGCCGACACCGAGATCCAGACCGCCCTGCCAGCGCTTGCCCCTGGCAACACCGCCGTCATCACCGGCGCCGCCAGCGGCATCGGCCTTGCCGCGGCCAAACGGCTGGCGCTGATGGGCATGAAGATCGTGCTGGCCGACATTGGCGGGCCGCGCCTCGACGATGCCGCGCGGGCCGTCTCCGCGATTGCCGGTGACGACGCCGTGCTTGCCGTCGCGTCGAACGTTTCGAAGGCCGATGAGGTCGATCGCCTCGCCGACCGGGCATTCGGCGCCTTCGGCGAGGTCTCGCTGCTGATGAACAATGCCGGCGTCGGCGACAACCCCGGAAAGCCCTGGGAAAACCGCGACGGCTGGAAGCGGCTGCTCGACATCAATTTCTGGGGCGTCGTGCACGGCGTCGAAGCTTTCGCGCCGCGCATGCTGGCGTCGGCCAAGCCGGGCCTGATCGTCAACACCGGCTCCAAACAAGGCATCACCACACCGCCCGGCAACCTCGCCTACAACGTTTCCAAGGCTGGCGTGAAGACCTTTACCGAGGGCCTGGCGCATGCGCTGCGCAATGAGCCCGGCGCCCGCCTGTCGGCGCATCTGCTCATCCCCGGCTTCACCTATACCGGCCTGACCGAGGGCGCGACCGAAAAGCCGGCTGGAGCGTGGACGGGCGAACAGGTGATCGATTTCATGCTGGAATCGCTGGTCGGGGGCGACTTCTATATCCTGTGTCCCGACAATGAGACGGCGCGACCCATGGACGAAAAGCGCATGGCCTGGGCGATCGGCGACATGATCGAAAACCGCCCTGCCCTGTCGCGCTGGCACCCCGGCCACAAGGATGCATTCGCGGCGTTCATGAAGCGATGAGCATGTCCCGAACATGGCCGCTGTGCGGATCACATAACTCGAACACCGGCGGAACTCTCGAAAATTGACCGCGGGTTCAGCCGCCGGCGCTTCGTGCCACCTCTTTTTTCGGTTTGCGTTTTGCCGCCACGACTTTCTTTGCGGCCATGGTCGCGACTTTGTCGTCATGCCGCTTCGCCGCGACCTCGCATTTGGCGCGGATTTCCTGGACCTCGGCTTCAGTCAGGTGCTCGATGCCGATGAAGGTGTTTTTGGCCTCGCTCACCCGTATCAATTCGTCGAGCTTGGCCTGGATCGCGGCGCCGTCCCGATTCTGGGTGTTTTGGATGAGAAACACCATCAGGAAGGTGATGATCGTGGTTCCGGTGTTGATCACCAACTGCCAAGTGTCGGAAAAATTGAAGAACGGCCCGCTCACCGCCCAGACGATAACGATCAGGCAACACACCGCAAATGTCAGCGGCAGTCCGGTGAGATGGGCGATCTGGTTGGCGAATTTGGTGAAAAGCTTCTCGATCATGTGGTCCCTCAAAACAGCGCCGCGTCATGCGGTCCGCCGGAAGAAACAACCAGCAGCCATTTCGGGTTCCCGCCGATAAAAAATACGACCCACGCAATCGAATGCACGCAAAGCGCGCATCTGGAACAAAACACACCTTATCGGTTTAAGGTCATTGTAGCCGTGCAGGCAAAGAGCCTGTTCCTTCCGCTTCACAGCGGTTTACCTCCAGCCCCTTCCGCTGCGCCACCCCCGCATGGCGGAAGGGGTCTCATTCCGTCAGACGGCGTCGTTTTCCCAGCGGTCGAGGAAAGCCTCGATCGGCATTGCCTGCATGTCGGGAACCGCCCTGGCGAGTTTCTCGACGGGCCAGTCCCACCAGGCGAGAGCTTCGATGCGTGCCGCTATTTCAGGGGCAAAGCGCTGCTTGAGCGGCTTCGCCGGCACGCCGGCAACGATCGTGTAGGACGGCACGTCCCGCGTCACCACCGCATTGGCGCCGACGACGGCGCCATTGCCGATGGCGATCCCAGGCAAGATGACCGCGCCATGGCCGATCCACACATCATGGCCGATGGTCACGGCCTTCGACCGCCGCCGCTCGCGGAACGCGGCATCGACGCCCAGCCAGCGGAAATACTCGTTCGGCCGATAGCTGACCTTGTGCTGGGTCAGCCGCTCGATCGGATGCTCCAGCGCATTGATGCGGCTGCTGGCGGCGATCGAGCAGAATTTGCCGATCGTCGTGTAGATCGCCTCGGCATGGCGTTCGAAATAGGAGAAATCGCCGACGATGACCTCGCGCAGCACGACGCGTTCGCCGATCGCGGCGTAGCGGCCAAGCTTGCAGCCCTTCATCTCAGCGGTTGGATGAATGCGCGGCTCGGGATCTTTCGCAACGAGATCTTCAGAACGGTCCATGCCGGCGGCTTTACGTCAGACCGATTGGTCCCGCAAGCGGGGCCAATCGCCAGCCAGAACAGGACAGGGTAGAGTTCGACCCGCCTATTTCGGCTTGCCGTTGCTCCACACCACGTTCTGGCCATAGAGCGGCACCGTCGTAACCGACATCTTGGCCGAGCCGTTCTGGACTTGGCGCGAATGCGACAGATAGATCAAGGTCTCGTTGGCCTTGTCGTAGATGCGGTTCACCACCTGCTTCTTCCAGATCAGGCTGATGCCTTGTTTGAAAACCTCCTCGCCGCCTTCGCTCGTATCAATATCCCCGATGGTGATCGGACCGGTCTGACGGCACGAGATCGAGGAATCGCTGGGATCCTCGAACCAGTTGCCCTTGTGCAAGCGGTCGATGACACTGCGATCGAAATAGGAAACGTGGCAGGTCACGCCCTCCACTTTCGGATCCTTGATCGCCTCGACGATGATGTCGTTGCCGATCCAGTCGACGCCGACCTTGCCGACTTCCTCGGCGATGGCGCTACCGGCGGCAAGCACGACACACGCGGCCAAGGCACCGCCGATCAGTTTTCGCCCAATCAAGCCTCGTCCGATAAATTCTGGCCCAGTCAATCCCGGCAAAGAATCCTCCTGCGGTTCGGGTTGCCGGGGTCTCAGGTGGGGCCAAGGCTGACACATTGCAAGCCGGAAGGTCGGATCAAACCGCAGGCATCCGCCATAGCCGGTTGCGTCAACGCGGCATCTTTGCGTGTACCCCGTCGAACCGCTAAGACTGTGGCCTACAACGGGTGCATGGTTCTGGCCGGCGCGCCGTGACATTACGGACGGACTTTTTTGATGATGCGTTCTATCCTGGTCGGCATTCTCATTCTGATGGCGGCCGGCATCGGCTGGCTGACTTTCGACTGGTATCGCGGTCACTATGGCGGCGAACCGTTCGGCGCGCCCTTTACCCTGGTCGACCAGAAAGGCGCACCGATCACCGAAGCCGCTTTCCGGGGCCAGCCCAGCGTCGTCTTTTTCGGCTTCACCCACTGCCCCGAAGTTTGCCCGACCACGCTGTTCGAACTCTCCGGCTGGCTGAAGACGCTCGGCGACGACGGCAAGAACCTGCATGCCTATTTCGTCTCGGTCGATCCGGAGCGCGATACGCCGCCGGTGATGGACGCCTATGTCAGCAATTTCTCCGACCGCATCACCGGCATTACCGGCGATCCGGACAAGGTCCATGCCATGGCCAAGGCGTTCGGCATCTATTGGAAGAAGGTCGATACCGGCGACGGCGACTACACCATGGACCACACCGCCTCGGTGCTGCTGCTCAACGCCAAGGGCGACTTCGCGGGCACGATCGCCTATGGCGAGAATGCCAGCACCGCCGTGGAGAAGCTGAAGCGCCTCGCCGCGAAGGGCTGACAAGAATTCACATGACCCAGACGCGGCTCCATTTCACCACCGGAAAGATCGAGGCCGAGCGCATCTTCGCGGCGCTCGAAACGGCCTTCGAGGATGAGGGCCTGCCGATCGCCGTGCTGGAGGTCGACGAAGACGCCGACATTCACGAGGTCTCGCTCTACGCCGATGGCGACGTCGAAGCGGTCGAGGCGCGGCTGAAGGATGTTCTCGCAAGCCTGGCTTTGTCGAGACCGGTCGAGCGCGAGGCGTTGCCCGACATCGACTGGGTGGCACGGTCCCTGGAAGGGTTGAAGCCGGTGCGCGCCGGCCGTTTCTTCGTCCACGGCGCGCATGACAGCAGGAAGCGCCACAGCGGCGAACTCGCCATTGAGATCGAAGCGGGCCTTGCCTTCGGCACCGGCCACCACGGCACCACCGCGGGCTGCCTCGAAATGCTGGAGAAAGTCGTGCGGCGCGAGCACCCGCGCAACGCGCTCGACCTCGGTACCGGCAGTGCGGTGCTGGCGATCGCCGTCGCCAAGCTGGCACATATTCCGGTGCTGGCCACCGACATCGATCCGGTCGCGGTCAAGGTCGCCGCCGCCAATGCGCGTCTGAATCACGTCAAAGGCCTGATCGAGACGGTGACCGCGCCTGGCTTTCACCACCCGATCTTTGCCAGGCGCGCGCCCTTCGACCTCATCGTCGCCAACATATTGGCGCGGCCGCTGATGCGGCTGGCACCGCAAATGGCAGGGCATGTCACGCTTGGCGGCTCGATCGTGCTGTCAGGCATTCTCGACCGCCAGCGCGACGCTGTGATCTCGGCCTATGTCGGCCAGAATTTCCGCCACGTCAGTACTTTGCACCGCGAAGGCTGGGTGACGATCCATCTCAAGCACTGAGGCCGGCAAGGCGGTTGCCGGCCCTCAACGGTCCCGGTTGCTGGACTTCGATGCGTGTCGGCAAGAGAATGCCGCCGCCGCCCCTTTATCCATGGCTGGACCAGCCTCATTTGGTTGTCACCCGGAGGACGCTGTAGCAATTTGCACCAGCCGGAAAATCGATTCCGCTTTCCAGGCCCATAGGTTACGGTCGAGCGGATACCAAGGAGGCCCATCATGTTCCAGAGCTTCGATTCCGCGGGCGATCCGGCGGTCGGCAAGCCGCGCGTGGCGCTGCTGCGCCAGTGGCTGACCGCGAACGGCCTCGACGGCTTCATCGTTCCGCGCGCTGACGAGCACCAGGGCGAATACGTCGCCGACCGGTCGGCACGGCTGAAATGGCTGACCGGCTTCAGCGGCTCGGCCGGCGTCGCCATCGTGCTGCGCGACCGCGCCTTTGTCTTTGTCGACGGTCGCTACACGCTGCAGGTGCGCAATGAGGTCGATCTCGGCATCTTTTCGATCGAAAGCCTGGTCGACAATCCGCCCGCCGTCTGGCTCAAGGACAACATCGGCAAGGGGGCGCGGCTGGGCTTCGATCCCTGGCTGCACACCATCGGCGAGGTCAAGGCGCTGCAGGCCTCCGCCGACAAGACCGGCGCGGTGCTGGTGCCGCTCGACAGGAACCCGATCGACATCATCTGGAAGGATCAGCCCGCCGCACCCGTGACCCCGATCGAGCTTCATCCGATCGGCTTTGCCGGCGAACTCGCCAAGGACAAGCTGGCGCGGCTGGCGACGGCGATCGGCAAGGACGGCGCCACCCATGCGGTGCTGACCGACCCATCATCCATCGCCTGGGCCTTCAACATCCGTGGCGGTGACGTGCCGCACACGCCGCTGGCGCTCGGCTTCGCCATACTCGCCGCCGATGGGTCGCACCAGCTTTTCATGGATCGGCGCAAGTTCTCGCGCCAGGTGGCGGCCTACCTCACCCAGCTCGCCGATCCGCATGAGCCCGGCGAATTCGAAGCGGCGATCGCCGCACTTGCGAAAAGCGGCGCGAAAATCGCGCTCGATCCGGTGCTGGCCGCCGACCGGCTGCGCATGCTGGTCGAGGACAATGGCGGCACGGTGGTTGCCGCGCCCGACCCTGCCCGCATTCCGCGCGCCACCAAGAACCAGGCCGAGATCAACGGCTCGCGCGCCGCGCATCGCCGCGACGGCGCGGCGGTGGCCAAGCTGTTGTGCTGGCTGGAGCGCCAGAAACCCGGCTCACTCGACGAAATCGCGGTTGTCACCAGGCTCGAAGAAACCCGCCGGCAGACCGGCGAGGAAACGCAGATGCCGCTGCGCGACGTCTCTTTCGACACCATTTCGGGCGCCGGCCCGAACGGCGCCATCATGCATTACCGCGTCTCGCGCGCCACCAGCCGCAAGCTCCAGGCCGGTGAGCTGTTCCTGCTCGATTCCGGCGCGCAATACCAGGACGGCACGACAGACATCACCCGCACCGTGCCGATCGGCCAGCCGACCGAAGAGATGCGCGAGCGCTTCACGCTGGTGCTCAAAGGCATGATCGGCATTTCCACGCTGCGCTTCCCCGCCGGCACGCGCGGCTCGGAGATCGACGCCGTCGCCCGCATGGCGCTGTGGAGGCATGGCTGCGACTTCGCCCATGGCACCGGCCACGGTGTCGGCTCATACCTGGCCGTCCATGAGGGTCCGCAGCGTATCGCCCGCACCGGCACCGAAAAGCTGCTCGAAGGCATGATGCTGTCGAACGAGCCCGGCTACTACAAGGAAGGCGCCTACGGCATCCGCATCGAGAACCTCATCCTGGTGACGCCGGCCGAACAGATCGAGGGCGGCGACATCGCCATGCACGGTTTCGAGACGCTGACGCTGGCCCCGATCGACGTCAGGCTGGTGCGATCGGATCTGCTGACGCGAGACGAATTGCACTGGCTCGACTCTTACCACGCCCGCGTGCTGGCCGAGATCGGTCCGATGCTCGACGGCGAAACGCTGGCCTGGCTCGAAAAGGCAACGGCACCGCTGCCGCACGATGCGAAGATTTGATTTTCTGAAGCGCTGAAGGGCTCGAGGTTCAGGCCAGACCGGTTCGAAAACGGTTGATACGGAGAACCGGATTGGAGCACCGAAGCGCAGCTATCAGCCGTCTGCGGGCCGGAATCACCTGGATATCGATACGCCCTACCCGACGAACTGCCGCGCTACGATCAACACCGCCGCGCCCGCCAGAAACATCGCCATCAGCCCGCCACGCAGCGCCACCAGCGCGGAGACGACCAGCGCTGCCCACTCCGCCGGGCCTGCGCCGAGCGCCGCCGGCGCCACCAGCGTCGTCAGCACCGCCGCAGGCACGGCGTTGAGCCCGGCCTCGACCCGCGGATGGATGTGATCGAAACGCGAGATGACCA
Source organism: Mesorhizobium sp. CO1-1-7 (assembly GCF_020164885.1). Classification (NCBI taxonomy): domain Bacteria; kingdom Pseudomonadati; phylum Pseudomonadota; class Alphaproteobacteria; order Hyphomicrobiales; family Phyllobacteriaceae; genus Mesorhizobium; species Mesorhizobium sp. CO1-1-7. The sequence continues at coordinate 110,748 of NZ_JAIUHA010000013.1, forward strand.
GATGCCCGCCAATACGGGTGAGATAGGTGGCGATGGCGCCGGCGATGATGATCCAGAAGGTCGTGCTCATGGCCTTGTCTCCACACCGCTGTGATGCGGCGGCAGGACGACGGCGAGCAACACACCGGCGATGGCGCCGATCGAAACGTGCCAGGGCGAACCCACTGTCTTGTAGGCGATGATCGAGGCGCAGGCACTGGCGACGACCACCGGCAGCCACAGCGGCCGCTTGCGGAAGCCCATCACGAGGCCAAGGAAATAGATCGGCAGCAGGAAATCGATGCCCAGGGCATGGGGATCGGGAATGAGCTTTCCAAACAGCGCGCCGAGCGCGCTTTCGATGGTCCAGAATACATAGACCGGCAGCCCAAGTCCCAGATACCAGGCAAAGCCGACGGTCTGGCCCGACTGGGCCCTGGCCTCGGCGACGGCGAATTGCGGATCGGTGAGGATGAAGAAACCGAGCGCCTGCTGCACCCCGGACCAGTGCGCGATGCGCCGGCCAATGCCGGCGGAATAGAGCACGTGGCGGAAATTGACGGCGAAGATCGACAGCACGATCAGCCACGGCGCGACATGCTGGCCGAACAGTTCTATGCCGACCATCTGGCTGGCGCCGCCGAAGATCAGCGCGCTCATCAGGAAGGCCTCGAAAACGGAAAAGCCGTTGTCGACGGCGATCGCGCCGAACAGCAGCCCGAACGGCGCCGCCGCCACCACGACCGGCATGGAGAGCCGTACGCCTTGCCAGAAATCGCTTTTCGCGCCGTTCTCGGAAATTGCTTGCGCCGACATGTCTCTCCCCGGTCAGAGGGCTGATGTAGGAAGCACTGCCCGGCTTGTCACACGAATTCGCTTGAGCCAAACGATCAGCGGAAATGATCCCTGTTAGGATTCACGCGATATCCTATTGTCGCCCGGCAGGCATTTGGCAAAAATACACGAGGGGGATTCTAATGATTGCTTATGATTTCACCGGCAGGCACGCAGTCGTCACCGGGGCCGGTGGCGGCATGGGCGAGGCGATCACGCTGGCGTTGCTCGATGCCGGCGCGTCGGTCACCGCCATCGACGTCAAGCCACGCCCGACAGCGCTCGCCGCCTATGACGACCGGCTGACCTTCGCCCAGGGCGACCTCACCGACGCCGGCTTTGTTGAACGGACCATCGGCGCTGCGGGCCGCGAACGCGGCGGTATCGACTATCTCGCCAATGTCGCAGGCGTGCTCTGGTTCGGCCGCGACAAGTCGGCTCTCGAGATGGACCTCGACGTCTGGGACCAGGTCTTCAACATCAACCTGAAATCCTTCGTGCACACGGCGCGCGCGGTTGTTCCGCAAATGCGCGCAGGCGGGCGTGGCGGCGCCATGGTGCATTTCTCGACCATCCAGTGGTATCGCGGCGATCCGAAGCCACAGGATGCCTACCAGGCGTCGAAGGCCGGCGTCTGCGCGCTGTCGAAGTCGCTCGCCATGCAGTTGGCCGGCGAGCGCATCCGCTCCAACGCCATCTGCCCGGGCATGGCGCTGACGCCGCTGCAGGCGCGTTGGGACACCGAGGAGAAGCGCGCCGCCGTCGCCGACTACACACCGCTCGGCCGCATCGGCACGCCGCAGGACATGGCCAACGCGGCGCTCTTCCTGCTTTCCGACGCGGCAAGCTACATCACCGGAATAGAGCTGGCCGTCGATGGGGGTCTCCTGATGCGGATGTAGCCCGCCCTGTCCAACGGATCGGAAAACTAACCGGTCACCTTGCCCTGGATCGCCCTGCCCCAGTCGAGCAGCGGCTTGGCGCGTAATGTAAACTCGACAAGCTCGTCGACCAGCGCCGGCGCGTGAATTTCGGTCGGATCGATGACACGCTGGACGACGAAATGCCGGTTGCGCACGGCCTCCGCGAGATCGGCGTCCGCGATCTGCTCAAAACCGCGCGGCGCCCGCTTCATGCGGCCTTCGGTTTCGAATTCAAGGCCGTTTTTCTTCAACGTTGAAAGCAGCTTGCGGAATTCGCCGGGCCGATCGGTGATCGCCTTGCGCATCGCCAGCAAGAGCGGCGGCTCAGGGTTCCACCAGGCCACGTCGGCAAAGCAGCGCTCGAGCCCGATATGCACGTAGAAGACGCCCAGGCCTGTCTTGCTGCCGTCTGGTGACAGAATGGCCGAAACATGCCTGTTGTAGGGACGTTTGTCCTTGGCAAAGCGGACGTCGCGATTGATGCGGAACAGCGATTTCTTGCGGTCGCCGCGCAGACCAAGCCCCGCCGTTGCGAAACGCTCCGTAAGGACCTCGACCAGATCGCCGATCGGCCCATGCAGATCGCTGTCGAAAAGCGCGCGGTTCTCCGCAAACCATTCGCGGCTCTGGTGGAAATCCAGCGCCTTGAAGAACGGCATGGCTTTCGGACCAAAACCTTTGAACGTTCCGTCCGTCACGACTTGCCGACCCGCTGCAGCCAGGTGTCCTCGTCGATGACCTCGACGCCGAGTTCGCTGGCAAGCTTGAGTTTGGAGCCCGCACCCGGTCCCGCCACCAAAAGATCGGTCTTGGCCGAAACCGAACCGGCCACCTTGGCGCCGAGACGTTCGGCCATCGCCTTGGCTTCGGAACGGGTCATCTTTTCCAGCGAACCGGTAAAGACAATCGTCTTGCCGGCAACTTCGCTGTCGGCCGAGACGGTGACGATATAGGGCTTCGGCTTGACCTGTTGCAGCAACTTCTCGAGCACCTCGTCATTGCGCTCGTTGCCGAAGAAATCGCGCAGCGCATCGATCACCGTATCGCCAATGCCGTTGATCGACGGGAAGACCGAATGCGGATCCTCCGCCGCCGCCGTCTCCTTGCCGACCCGGATCAGCTCCTCGATGGTCGAGAATGTTCGCGCAAGCACGGCGGCCGTCGTCTCGCCTATATGGCGGATGCCGAGCGCGAAGATGAAGCGGTCGAGCTCCGGCTCGCGGCGCGAATCGATGGCCGCGAACAATTTGTCGAGGCCTTCGTAATTGCGGTCCTCGACGCTGCGCACATTCTTGCGGGTCTTGCCGGATGCGGCCTCGCGTTGCCTGGCCTGCTCCTCGCGCCGCTCGGCCAGCGCCTTGGTCACGGCGGGGCGGCGCTCCCTGAGCGTGAAGATGTCGGCGGCTGTCTTGATCAAACCCGCATTGAAAAACGTGTCGATGTTCTCCGCGCCCAGGCCTTCGATATCCAGGGCGCCGCGCGACACGAAGTGGCGCAGCCCTTCCACGGCCTGCGCCGGGCAGATCAGTTCGCCCGTGCAGCGGCGGCGCGAATCCTCCTTGCCGGTCTTCTCGTTGATCTCGCGCGTCGCCGGCGAGCCGCAGATCGGGCAAGAGTGCGGGAATTCGTACGGCACGGCATCGGGCGGACGCTTGTCGATGACGACGCTGACGATCTGCGGGATGACATCGCCTGCCCGCTGGATCACCACCGTGTCGCCGATGCGCACGTCGATGCCGTCGCGGATCGGCTGGCCGGTGCTGTCCAGGCCCTTGATATAATCTTCATTGTGCAGCGTGACGTTCTCCACCACCACGCCGCCGACCGTCACCGGCGCAAGCCGCGCGACCGGCGCCAGCGTGCCGGTTCGGCCGACCTGGATGTCGATCCTCTGCACGGTCGTCATCGCCTGTTCGGCCGGGAATTTGTGCGCGACGGCCCAGCGCGGCTCACCGGTGACGAAACCCCAGCGGCGCTGCAGCTCCAGCTGGTCGACCTTGTAGACGACCCCGTCTATGTCATAGCCGAGCGACGAGCGTTGCTCCTCGATCAGGTGATAATGCGCGACCAGTTCCTCGACCGATTTCGCCCGCACCATCAGCGGGCTGATCTTGAAGCCCCAATCGGCGAATCTCTGCACCGCTTCATACTGCGTTGGTGCCGGATCCGCCGTCGTGTAACCCCACGCGTAGGCAAAGAATTTGAGGTTGCGGCTGGCGGTGACGGATGGATCCTTCTGGCGCAGCGACCCGGCCGCCGTGTTGCGCGGATTGACGTAATCCTGGCCCCCCACAGCCGCCGAGCGCGCCTTGAGCGCCTCGAATTCGGCATAGGTCATATAGACCTCGCCGCGGATCTCGATGGTCTCGGGCCAGCCTGAACCCTTCAGCTTGGCGGGAATGTCGGCGATGGTCCTGAGGTTGGCGGTGATGTCCTCGCCGACAGCGCCGTCGCCGCGCGTCGCGCCTTGCACGAACACGCCCTTTTCGTAACGCAGCGAAGCCGACAGCCCGTCGATCTTCGGTTCGGCGGTGAAGGCAATGTCGAGGTCCTTGTCGCGGTCGAAGAAGCGCCGGCCGCGCTCGATGAAATCGGTGACGTCGGCGTCGGTATAGGCCTTGGCGAGGCTGAGCATCGGCACGGCATGGCGCACCTTGGTGAAGCCTTCCGCCGGGGCGGCACCCACCCTGAGCGAGGGCGAATCCTCACGCACCAGCCCGGGAAAGCGCTCCTCGATGGCAAGATTGCGCCGCCGCAGCGCGTCATACTCGGCGTCCGTGATCGTGGGCGCGTCCTCGGCATGGTAGCGCCGGTCATGACCGGCGATCTCCTCGGCAAGGCGCTGGAGTTCGGCTTCAGCCTCGCTTTCGCTGAGCGAATCGACAGGTTTTTCGGCCATGCTTTTTGTCCCTGAACGGTGGCGCGCCACAATAGAGCATGATCTTGAAAGGTGGGAACCGGTTTTCGGAAAAGATCATTCCTGAACAGCAGGATGGAGCCATATCCTGACTCGCCCCATGATGCCTGATCGTTTCATGACGCCTGATCGTCTCATGACGCCGGATCGTCTCATGCCGCGTTTGTATTCTCGCGCAGCAGCCGCTCGGCGGCGGCGCGCGCCTCGTCGGTGATCGTGGCGCCGGCCAGCATGCGGGCGATCTCCTCCTGCCGCGCAGTCCTGTCCATCTCGGCAATTCCGGTCGCGACACGGTCGGTGCTGCCCGATTTGGAGATCAGGAAATGTGTTGCCGCGCGCGCCGCCACTTGCGGCGCATGGGTGACGGAAAGCACCTGGACGCGCTTCGACAGCCGCGCCAGCCGCTGGCCAATGGCGTCGGCGACGGCGCCGCCCACCCCGGTGTCGATTTCGTCGAAAACCAATGTCGGCGCCGAGCCACGGTCGGCCAGCGCCACCTTTAACGCCAGGAGAAAGCGCGAAAGCTCGCCGCCGGAGGCAACCTTCATCATCGGCCCGGGCCGCGTGCCAGGATTGGTGCGCACCCAGAACTCGATCTGGTCGATGCCCTCTTCCATGCGCGCCTCGGCCTCGCTCTTCATCTCGACGATAAAGGCCGCGCGTTCGAGCTTCAGCGCCGGCAGTTCGGCCATCACCGCCTTGGTCAGACCGACCGCCGCGGCATGACGAAGCGAGGACAGCTGTGCGGCGGCGATGTCATAGGCTTCGCGCGCGGCGGCCGCCTGCTTTTCCAAGCCGTGCAGGCGTTCTTCGCCGGCGTCGAGATCGGCGAGATCGGCAACCATCGTGTCGCGCAGCTGCGCCAGGTCGTCGACGGCGACGCTGTGCTTGCGTGACGCCGCGCGCAGCGAAAACAGTCGTTCCTCGGCTTTCTCCAGCCGCTGCGGATCATACTCCGTGGCACGAAGCGCGGCCTCGACGCCCGACTGCGCCGCGTCGAGAGACAGCATGGCTTCGTCCAGCGACTTCACCACGTCCTCGAGCAGGCCGGGCGCCTCCGTCGCCTTGCGCTGCAGCCGTCTCAGCAGGCTGGCCAGTTGCGGCAAGGGCGAGGACGGGCCCGACAGCACATCCTGCGCGTCGTGAATTTCGGAAGCGATCTTCTCGGCGCGCATCATGTGGGCACGCAGCTCGGCAAGTTCGGTTTCCTCGCCCGGCTGCGGATCGAGCTTGGTCAGTTCGGCAACCGCGGCGCGCAGATAGTCGGCTTCGCGCGCGGCGGCTTCCACCTTGGCGCGATGGCGCGTCAGCTCCTGCTGGGCGGCGCGCCAGTGCCGCCATGCCTCGCCGGTCGAGCGGACGGCGCCGAGATGGCCGCCGAAAGCATCGAGCACATCGCGATGCGCGCCGGGATCGACCAAGGCGCGCTCGTCATGCTGGCCGTGAATCTCGACCAGGGCGCGGCCGACATCGCGCATCAGCGTCACGGAGGACGGCTGGTCGTTGACGAACACACGGGTCCGGCCATCCGCCGTCTGCACGCGCCGCAGGATGACGTCGCCATCATCCTCGATGGCGTTTTCGGCGAGCAGCGCGCGCACCGGATGGTTGCGCGGAACATCGAACACGGCAATGACCTGGCCCTGGGACGCGCCGTGGCGCACCAGCGAGGCATCGCCGCGCGCGCCGAGCGCCAGCGACAGGGCATCGAGCAGGATGGACTTGCCGGCGCCGGTTTCGCCGGTCAGCACAGAAAGGCCCGGCTGGAAGTCGATGTCCAGCTTTTCGATCAGGACGATATCGCGGATCGACAGTCTGGAAAGCATGAGAAACCGGACCTATTGCATGCCGCCCAAAAGTGGACCCGGTTTCGGGATAACGACAGGCACGAAAAACAAAAGGATAAAGCGGCACCCGACAGTTGGAGTCGCAGCGCCGCACTATCTTTTTGTTTGAGCTTCGGATCAATCCGAAAAAGCGCGCTGCGCGCTTCGCTCGGAGGCTCCGCGGTCAGGCGCCGGTGATCAGCTTCCCGGCCTTGGATATCCACGACCCAGCATTTTCACGCGGCGCCAGCCCGTTGCTCTGCAGCAGCTTGTAGGAATCCTTGTACCACGAACTGTCGGGATAGTTGGTACCGAGCACCGCGGCCGCCGTCTGGGCCTCCGAGGTCAAGCCCAACGCGTAATAGCTTTCGGTAAGGCGCGCGAGCGCTTCCTCGACATGGCGGGTGTTGGAATAGTTTTCGACCACGGTGCGGAAGCGTTTGACGGCGGCGATGTACTCGCGGCGCTCCAGATAATAGCGGCCGATCTGCATTTCCTTGCCCGCGAGCTGGTCGTTGGCGAAGCGGATCTTTTCCTTGGCATCGTCGACATATTCCGACGTCGGCCAGCGCGTCACCAGGTCCTGCATCGTCTGCAGGGTCTGGCGTGCTTCCTTCTGGTCCTGCGTCACATCCTTGATCTGGCGATAGTAGCTCAGACCAATGATGTACTGGGCATAGGCCGCGTCATCCGTGGACGGATAGAGCGCCAGGTACCGCTTCGCCGACTGGATCGCATCGTCGTAGCTGCCCTTTCGATAGTCGGCGAACGCGCCCATCACCATCGATTTGCGGGCCCATTCCGAATAGGGGTGCTGGCGGTCGACCGCGTCGAATTTCTTGCTTGCCTCGTCCAGGCGGCCGGCGTTCAGATTGGCCAGGCCCTGATTGTAGAGAACGTCGGCCGGTTCGGTCTGGTCGACATAGGTCGACAGGTCGATGTCTTTTTCCGACGACATGCAAGCCGCCAGAAAGAGCGATGGAACAACCACCGAAAGCGCCAGGAAAACAGACCGCTGCGGCGCTTTCGATTGACCGACTCGCTTGAAGAACATGATTGGATTGCGCCCTTTCGGCGTTATTTTAATGCTCGTTGCATGCAGTTGTCCCAAAACTGGTCCCCACCTTTGAGCGACATGCACTAATCGACGGCAGCAGCCATAAACCATAACCGCCTTGCCCGGCAACGCTATGTCCAGCCAATCGCACATTTTTGTGGCGGCGGACCGTGGCGTGAAAATCTACGCAATTTCGCCGATGGATGATGCATTCATGCAACACCCATACCGCCATGGAATCCGAAAAAGATTAAGAAAATCAGATCATCCAGGGCGCATAGAGAGGCGCATTGACGGCGTTCATCTCGGCGGCGCGACCACGCTCGCGGCGTGTCGTCTCGACGATCTCGAAGGCGGTGCGGTCCGACAGCAGGCGCCGCAGTGCGGCGGCGTTCAGCCGATGGCCGCCGCGATAAGAGCGGAAACAACCGATGAAGCGCGCGCCGGCCAGCGCCAGGTCGCCCATGGCGTCGAGCGTCTTGTGGCGCACGAATTCGTTGGGATAGCGCAGGCCGCCCATGTTGATGACGCGGTTGTCGTCACCGATCACCAGGGAATTTTCCAGCGAGGATCCCAGAGCATAGCCGGCGGCCCACAGCCGCTCGACGTCCTTCATGAAGCCGAAGGTGCGGGCCCGCGCGATGTCGCGGCGGAAAATATCGGCGTTGATATCGGATGCGAAGAGCTGACGGCCGATCGCCGGGCTTTCGAAATCGATCTCGACCTCGAAACGGGTGCCGTCATAGGGCCTGAACTCCGCCCAGGAGGCGCCGTTCTCGATGCGGACCGGCTTGACCACCCTAATATAGCGCCGCTTGACGGCCAGCGTCTCGATGCCGGCCTGGTCGATGGCTTCGACGAACGCCATGGCGCTGCCGTCGAGGATTGGAACCTCGTACCCGTCGATCTCGATGATGACATTGTCGATGCCGAGCCCGAACAGGGCAGCCATGATGTGCTCGACCGTGGCGATGTGCTCGCCCGAAGGATCGCCAAGCATGGTGCACAGGTCGGTGGCACCGATCTCGGAAAACAGGGCGCGGAACTCACGGCCCTGCCCGTCTCCATTGAGGAGCGCGAACACGATGCCGGTATCGGCATCCGCGGGCAGGAAACTGATGGAAACTTCTTTGCCGCTGTGAACGCCGGTGCCTGTAAGCGACGCGCGCGTCTTCACTGTCGTCTGGTGGTCGTGCAAGACAATCCCCATGAGCCCGTAATGCCTAGGTCCGCTTCTCCAGCCCGAGGGCGCGGCTCTTGTTAAATCGGCAGGCAGGGCGACTTCCCCCGAATCCCGGCAAACCGACTATGGTAGGCAGCGAAGATAGTGTCCCGGCAGGGAGAGTCCAAATCACGGTTTCTTACTCTTTGTAACCGCGAACTGGAACATGTACGACGTCATAACCCGTTGATTATGCGGCATTTTAAACGTTAACAGGCAAGCAATTTCTTGCCTGCCTGTTAACAATTGTTACAGTCCGTTAACCGCTCAGTTGGCCTGGCGGCGCAGGAACGCCGGAATCTCCAGCTGATCGTCGTCCTGAGTCGCCCTGGTCTGCGGCGTCAGGCGGCCCTGATCGTCCAACTGGCCGCGCCGCGGCGCGTAAAGCTGGGCGTCCTGGCTGGCGAGGCGGCGCACTTCCGGTGCCGCCTGGCGCAGCTTGGGCTCGCGCGGCTGCGCCGGCTGCAGCCGTGCGGGCTCCTCCTCGCGGCGGGTCAGGCCATTGGTCAGGCGCTTCAGGAGGCCCATCGGGCCGCTGTTCTCGTGGTCGGCCGGGCGGCTCTTGGCGTCGACCTCGGCCTTGACGACCGGCGGAAAGTCCTCGACGCGCGGCATGCGCTGCGGCGCCATCGCCACCGGCTGCTGGACTTCACGCAGCATTTCGCGTGGCTGTGGAGCCGGCTGCATCATCTGCTGGACGACCGGCTGCACCACAGGCTGCGGTTGTGCGGGCGGCGCCTGGAAGATCTTGCTCTGCGGGCGGAAATCGTCCGCATGGGCGACAGGAGCCGGACGAGCCTGCGCCATGGCCGCGGCATTGGCTTCGGCCAACTGGATGGCTTCGGCGACCGGATCGGCGGCGCGCGGCTCATACACCGTCTGCTGGACCGGCGTCGGGCGGCTTTCCACAGGAGCGACGGCCGGCCGGGCAGCCTGCTTCGGCGGGGAGGTCCGGATCGAGATCGGCGCCGCGGCGATTTCAGCCGCCGACTTGTCGATGCCGGTGGCGACCACCGAGACGCGGATGACGCCTTCCAATTCCTCGTCGAACGTGGCGCCCAGGATGATGTTGGCGTCCTGGTCGACTTCCTCGCGGATGCGGGTCGCCGCTTCGTCGACTTCGAACAGGGTCAGGTCGCGGCCGCCGGTGATCGAGATCAGCAGGCCCTTAGCGCCCTTCATCGAGGTCTCGTCGAGCAGCGGGTTGGCGATCGCGGCTTCCGCCGCCGCCATCGCGCGGCCCTCGCCGGAAGCCTCGCCGGTGCCCATCATCGCCTTGCCCATCTCGCGCATCACCGAACGCACGTCGGCGAAGTCGAGGTTGATCAGGCCTTCCTTGACCATCAGGTCGGTGATGCAGGCCACACCGGAGTAGAGCACCTGGTCCGCCATCGCGAAGGCGTCGGCGAAGGTGGTCTTGTCATTGGCCAGCCGGAACAGGTTCTGGTTGGGGATGACGATCAAGGTATCGACGCATTTCTGCAGCTCCTCGATGCCGAAGTCGGCCGTCTTCATGCGGCGCTGGCCTTCAAAGTGGAACGGCTTGGTGACGACGCCGACGGTGAGAATGCCCTTCTCGCGCGCTGCGCGGGCAACAACCGGAGCAGCACCCGTACCGGTGCCGCCGCCCATGCCGGCGGTGACGAAGCACATATGGGTGTTGGTGAGATGGTCGAGAATCTCGTCGATGCACTCTTCCGCCGCCGCGCGGCCGACTTCCGGCTGCGATCCGGCACCGAGCCCCTCGGTGACATGCGCGCCAAGCTGGATCAGCCGAGAGGCCTTCGACATGGTCAGCGCCTGCGCGTCGGTGTTGGCCACGACGAACTCGACACCGCGCAGTCCGGCGGTGATCATGTTGTTCACGGCATTGCCGCCGCCGCCGCCTACACCGAACACGGTGATGCGCGGCTTAAGCTCGGTGATGTCCGGCTTCTGCAGATTGATAGTCATTGTCTCCGTCCTTTGCCTTTCACGCCGCTTCGCCGCCGCGGCCGCCTATGGGGCTGTCCCCGTCAATTAGAAACTGTCTCTCAACCACTGACTCATGCGATGCAGTTTTCCACCCGTTCCGGTCATTCTGAGACCGGAAATGCCTTTCGCCGGATGGCTCTCGAAGCTCGCCATCTGCGGATAGATCAGAAGCCCGACCGCGGCCGAGAAAGCCGGGCCTTTCGCCGCTTCGGGCAGGCCCGCCACGCCGAGCGGGCGACCGATGCGTACATTGCGCCCCAGGATGCGGCGCGCCGCTTCCGGCAGGCCGGCCAGCTGGCTGGCGCCGCCGGTGAGCACGACGCGCTTGCCGACCGCATTGCCGTAACCGGACTTGTTCAACCGGTCACGCAGGAGTTCGAGCGTCTCGTCGATGCGGGCGCGCACGATGCGCGTCATCACCGAACGCGGGATCTGCAGCGGCACGTCGCCATCGTCGCCGATCGGCTGGATCGAGACCAGGTCGCGGTCGTGGGGGGGGCCCGGCAGCGCCGAGCCGTGCATCACCTTCAGCCGTTCGGCGGCGTCGAGCGAGGTCGAAAGTCCCTTGGCCATGTCGAGCGTCACATGGTTACCGCCGATGGCGATGGCGTCGCCATGGACGAACTTGCCTTCCGAAAACACCGAGATCGTCGTCGTGCCGCCGCCCATGTCGATGCAGGCGGCTCCGAGTTCCAGCTCGTCGTCGACCAGTGCCGCCAGCCCGCTGGCATAGGGCGTCGCCACCATGCGCTCGACCGACAAATGCGAGCGGTTGATGGAGAGCTCCAGATTGCGCATCGGCGCCGCATCGCCCGTCAGCACATGCATGTCGACGCCAAGCGTGTCGCCCACCATGCCACGCGGATCGCGCACGCCACGCTCGGCATCGAGCGAGAAGCCGACGGGCAGCGAATGGACCACCTCGCGCTCGGCCTTCAGCGCCTGCTTGGCACCGGCGCCGAGCACGCGCTTGATGTCGGCTTCGTCGGCCTCGTGGCCGCCAAGATTGATGGTCGCCGAGAAGCTTTCGCTCTTCAGCCGGCCGGCGGTCATGTTGACGATCAGCGAATCGACCGTCAGCCCGGCCATGCGTTCGGCGGCATCGACGGAGAGGCGAATGGCATGCTCGGCCCGGTCGAGATCGACGATGACGCCGGACTTCACGCCTTGCGATTTCTGGTGGCCGATGCCGATGACCTGGATGCGATGCGAGCGGCCGCGCAGGAGCTTGCCGTCATCGTTCGGCTTCAGCTTGGCCACCATGCAGCAGACCTTGTTCGAGCCGACATCCAGCACCGTCAGGGTGCCCGACCGGCGCGACGAGGCATCGCCAGAACCGCCAAGCCAGCTCATATCTTCGTCTCCGGCTTGCGCTTGAGGGTTTTCGGCTTCTCGTTGAGCGCGGCTTCGCGCTGCGTCGCCGCCTGCGGCGTCAGCTCCACGACCAGCCGGTCTGTCAGGCGCATGTCGACGGCGGCGATGTCGCGTGACAACAGCCCCTTGTCATGGTCCATCTTGACGAGTTCGGCGAGCGCCTGGTCCTCGTCATCCTCGGGCAACTTGATGGTGATGCCGTTGTCCAGCTTCAGGTCCCAGCGCCGTTCGCCAACACGGACATAGCCTTTGATGCGGCTGGCGAGGTCGGGATAATGTTCGATCCTGGCCAGGAAATCAGGCGCCTTGGCGGGCGCGCCGGTGCCGATCAGCAGCGGCAGGAGCACCTGCTTGCCGCCCGAGAACGGCGCGATGACGGCGCCATCCTTCTCGATGACGGAGAGGTCGCTGCCCTGCTGCCAGAGCGCGAAAGCCGCGCGCTCCTCGACGCGCACTTCCAGCGTGTGCGGATAAACCTTGCGCACCGCGGCAACCTGGATCCACGGCAGGGTGGCGATACGCTCCCGTGCGGCCTCGGCGTCGAAGCCGATCAGCGACGTCCAGCCATCGAGTTCCAGCCTGTCGAGAATGTCGATCTCCGAAGTCTGGCGGTTGCCGACCACCTTGACCTGGTCGACCGCGAAGCCGGTGCGGGCGGTGATGCTTTGAATGATCCCGTCGGCGTGACCGCCGAGGTAGGCGCCATAGGCGCCACTCGAGGCCAGCAGCACCGACGACATGATCGCGGCGGAGAAGCGCGGTGCCTGGAATTCGCCATCGCCCAGGCGCGTCAGGATGCGTACCGGGCGGCGAAGCACGCGCGGCAGAACGAAATGGTCCAACGACAATGGCAGGCCGAACAGCGACGGCCCGGCCGCGCCCCTCACCTTACCCTGTCCCCATTTCAACGCAGACACGAAGCGTCCTCCACCATCCAACTCAACAATTCACCAAACGAATGCCCGGCATGGGCGGCAATTTCAGGCACCAGAGACGTCGGCGTCATGCCCGGCTGAGTGTTGACCTCGAGCCATACAACCTCGCCATTTTCGGAGTGACGATCGTCATAACGGAAGTCCGACCGGGAAACGCCCCGACAGCCGACAGCTTGGTGAGCCTTGAGCGCCAGTGTCTGTATTTTTTGGTAAATATTCGGTGAAACTTTTGCGGGGCATTCGTGTTTTGATCCGCCCGCGACATATTTTGAATCATAGTCGTAGAAGGAATGGCCCGTCGGGATGATCTCGCAGACGCCAAGCGCCACATCGCCCATGACGGCGCAGGTCAGCTCGCGCCCATGGATGTAGCGCTCGACCATGACGGTATCGCCATATTTCCATTCGGACGACCCGATCACCTGCGGCGGGTGCGACTGCCCCTCCGACACGATGACGACGCCAAAGCTCGACCCCTCGCTGACCGGCTTGACCACATAGGGCGGCTTCATCGGATGCTTGTTCTGGATGGAGAACCGATTGGAGACCTTCGATTCGGCAACGGGGACGCCGACCGATTTGACGATCTTCTTCGCCTGCTCCTTGTTCATGGCAAGCGCCGAGGCGAGAACGCCGGAATGGCTGTAGGGAATGCCGAGATATTCGAGGATGCCCTGGATGGTACCGTCCTCGCCAAAAGGCCCATGCAGCGCATTGAAGGCGACGTCAGGCTTGAGCTCGGCAAGCACCGAGCCGACATCGCGCCCGACATCGACGCGGGTGACCTGGTAACCCTCCTGCTCCAGCGCATCGGCACAGGCCTTTCCGGAAGACAGAGACACGGGCCGCTCGGACGAGAAACCTCCCAGCAATACGGCCACGTGCTTGCTTTTCATTCCCCGTCATCCCCTCTCACCGCGGACCAAAAACACAAGATTTCCGCAACATTGAGTCTGAGTCTCCCGGCAGGTTGCCCCCCAGACGGAAAACGCTGAAAACGCGTCGAACGACTCAAATCAGGAAACGCTTCAGGGCAGAGAATCAGAGAGTTGATTCACTGGCAAGCACTTATGATTCCGAGAGATTCACTTTCTGAGAAAATGGATGCGAAAACCGTGTCGCTGAGTCTTTGCGGCAACGATTTCACGGTATTTCGATCCGGTTGAAGTTCACGCATCACGTGAACTTCAAGAGGCGCTAGAGAAGCTGGCCGAGGAACTCCTGGACGGCATATCCGGAACGGAAATTGCCGATGCGCTTGATCTCCCACTGCAACCGGATGCCGGAATGCTCGAGCACCCGCGCGCGCACCGTCTCGCCGAGATATTCGAGGTCGTAGCCGGTCGCCGTTCCGGTGTTGATCATAAAGTTGCAGTGCATCGGCGACATCTGCGCACCGCCGATCATCAGCCCGCGGCAACCCGCCTTGTCGATCTCCTTCCAGGCCGACGTGCCTTCCGGATTCTTGAAGGTCGAGCCGCCCGTCTTCTCGCGGATCGGCTGCACGGTCTCGCGATGGTTCTGCACCGCATCCATCGCCGCCTTGATCACCGCCCTGTCCTCGACAAAGCCTTCGAAAACGGCCGAAGTGAAGATCAGCCCGGCGGGCGCCGCCGAATGGCGGTAGGCATAGCCCATCTCGGCATTGCTCAGCGTTTGGGCGTTGCCCGCGCGGTCGAGCGCCCGCACCTCGACGACGCGCTCGCGCGTCTCGACCCCGTTGGCGCCGGCATTCATCCTGAGCGCGCCGCCGATAGCGCCTGGAATGCCGTGATAGAAATGGAAGCCGCCAATGCCGGCCTCGAGCGCCACCGCCGCCATGCGCTTGTCTGGCGTGGCGGCACCTGCCTTGATCCTGATCGGGGAAACGACTTCGGCCTCGCCAAAGCCCTTGGCCGAAAGCCTGATGACGAAACCCGGAATGCCGCCGTCGCGGACAAGAAGGTTCGAGCCGACGCCGACGATGGTCAAGGGTATCTCTTCGGGAACCGCTCTGAGGAAGGCGGCGAGATCTTCTTCATCCGCCGGCTGGAACAGCGCCTCGGCAAGGCCGCCAGCCCGGAACCAGGTGATCTTGTCCATCTCGGCATTCGGCGTGATGCGGCCGCGCAGGCCGGCTAGCCGGTCGCCAAGTCTGTCGATCAGGGCCTGGCCGTTCATCATGGGGCGGCAAGCTCCTTCGGCAGCGCATAGGCCCACTGAGTGATATTGCCGGCGCCGAGAAAGACGACGAAGTCGCCGGGCTTGGCGATGTCGCGGATGACGGGCGCGATGTCGGCCGGCCCCTCGATGTAGCGGGCGTCCCGATGACCGCCGGCTCGGATACGCGACACCAGCGCGTCCGATGTCACGCCGTCCATCGGCTCTTCGCCGGCGGCATAGACCGGGGCGACCATCACCGTGTCGGCGTCGTTGAAGCAGGCGGAGAACTCGTTGAACAGATCATGCAACCGGGTGAAGCGGTGCGGCTGGGCAATGGCGATGACACGCCCGTTGGTGGCGCTGCGCGCCGCCTTCAGCACCGCCGAGATTTCGACCGGGTGGTGGCCGTAATCGTCGAACACGTCGACACCGTTCCAGGAACCGGTGTGGGTAAAGCGGCGCTTGACGCCCGCGAAGGACGACAGGCCTTTCTTGATCGCCTCGGCCGACAGGCCGAGTTCGTGCGCGACCGCGATCGCGGCGGTCGCGTTGGAAACATTGTGGCGGCCGGGCATCGGCAGGCGCAGGCCCGAAATTGCCGTCTGGCCGCGCCCCTTGCGGTCGCGGATGATCACGTCGAACTCCGAGGTCGCCCCCGCCATGCGATGGTTGGTGAAGCGCACATCGGCCTGTGCGTTCTCGCCATAGGTGATGACACGCCGATCCTCGATGCGCCCGACCAGCGCCTGCACTTCCGGGTGATCGGTGCACATCACCCCAAAGCCATAGAAAGGCACGTTCTCGACGAACTGGCGGAACGCTTCGCGCACATTGTCGAAATTGCCGTAATGATCGAGATGCTCGGGGTCGATGTTGGTGATGACGGCGATGTCGGCCGGCAGCTTAAGGAAGGTGCCGTCGCTTTCGTCGGCTTCGACCACCATCCACTCGCCATCGCCCATGCGGGCATTGGTGCCGTACGCATTGATGATGCCGCCATTGATGACGGTCGGGTCGAGCCCGCCGGCCTCGAGCAGCGTCGCCACCATCGAGGTCGTCGTCGTCTTGCCATGCGTGCCGCCGATCGCCACCGCCTGGCGAAAACGCATCAGCTCGGCCAGCATCTCCGCGCGGCGCACGATCGGCAACAGCTTTTCACGCGCCGCCTTCAGCTCCGGATTCGACTTCTTGATCGCCGTGGAGACGACGATGACCTCGGCGTCACCGAGATTCTCCGCCTTGTGGCCGACGAAGCATTCGATGCCCTTGTCGCGCAGCCGCTGTACATTGGCGCTGTCGGCCTGATCGGACCCTTGCACCTTGTAGCCGAGATTGTGCAGCACCTCGGCGATGCCGCTCATGCCGATGCCGCCAATGCCGATGAAATGCACGAGGCCGATGGTCTGCGGCATCTTCATGGGTGCGTCCCCTTCCTGAAATCCGATACTGTTTTGCGGGACGCAATAGCCTCTGTGAGGTCGGCGAGCAACCGCGCCGCGTCGGGCCTGCCGACCGACTTGGCCGCGGCAGCCATCGTCGCCAGCCGCTCCGGTTGGTCTATCAGGGCGCCGAGCAGTGCCGCGATGCGCTCGGGCGAAAGCGAGGATTGCACATGCACCTCGCCACCGCCGGCGGCCGCAAGGGCGGCTGCATTGGCCGCCTGGTCGTGGTCGAGCGCGAAGGGATAGGGCACCAGCAGCGCCGGCCGGCCGATGACGGCGATTTCCGACACGGTCGAGGCGCCGGAACGAGAGATTACAAGATGCGCCGCCGCTATGCGCGCCGCCATGTCGGTGAAGAACGGCGAGACCTCGACGGCGACGCCGAGCGCGGCATAGGCCGCCTTCACCCGCGCCACGTCGTCCGCGCGAGCTTGTTGGGTCACGACAAGGCGCTTGCGCTGTGCGTCGGAAAGCAGCGCGATGGCCCCTGGCATGGCATCGGAAAAGAATTGTGCGCCCTGGCTGCCGCCGAACACCAGCAGGCGGAAGGGCTCATCCCCGGTCGAAGCCGCGTAAGGCGTCCTGGCCGCTTCGAGCACAGCCGGCCGGACCGGATTGCCGGTCGTCACCGTTTTGGCGCCGGCCGCGCTTTCATCCTGCGGCAGGAAGCCGCCGGCGATCGCGTCGACACGGCCGGCCAGCGCCCGGTTGGCGCGGCCCATCACCGCGTTCTGCTCGTGGATCAGCGTCGGCACCTTGCGCCGCGTCGCCGCGTAGAGCGGCGGCAAGGTCGGATAGCCGCCAAAGCCGACCACGGCCTCCGGCTTGATCCTGCCGATGATGGCGGAGGCCTGACGCACGCCGCTCCAGATTTTCCAGAAGGCGCCGAGCAGGGCGAAGGGATTTTTCGAGCCTAACGTCGCCGACTGGATCGGATGGACGGCCGCCGCCGGAAAATGGGCGGCAAACCGTTCGGCCCGGGTGTCGGTCGCCAGATGCACCGCCCAGCCGCGATCGAGGAGTTCATGCGCCAGCGCTTCGGCTGGAAACAGATGTCCGCCGGTTCCGCCCGCCGCGAGAAGGATAACGCCTCTGGCCATGTCACTCCGCCGGCATGGCGCGCTGCGGCAGGGTAAAGCCCATCTGCTTGCGCTTTTCCGGCCGCTTGCGCGTCAGCGCCAGCACCATCCCCATCGAGATGGCGATGGCGATCTGCGAGGAGCCGCCATAGGAGATGAAGGGCAGCGTCATGCCCTTTGCCGGCACCAGCTGCAGGTTGACGCACATGTTGATGACGGCCTGCAGGCCGAACACGGTGACCAGACCGCCGACCGCATAACGGGTGAAGTCGTCATGCTCCTTGAGCGCCGTGTTGAGACCGCGCAGCACGATGAAGGCGAAGATCGACATGATGAAGAAACACATGATCAGCCCAAATTCTTCGCCCGCGACCGAGAAGACGAAGTCGGCATGGCTGTCGGGGATGACCCGCTTGACCGTGCCCTCGCCCGGCCCGACGCCGAACCAGCCGCCATTGATCAGCGCATCGCGGCCCATATCGACCTGGAACGTGTCGCCTTCGCCGGTGAGGAATTTGTCGATGCGCAGCGCGACGTGCGGAAACACCGTATAGGCGGCGAAGACGCCGCCGACGCCGGCAGCGCCCAGCACGATGATCCAAAGCCATGGCAGCCCCGCCATGAAGAACATGATGCCCCAGGTGCCGGTGGTCAGCATGGTCTGACCGAGGTCAGGCTGCGCCACCAGCAGCGACACGACCAGCACCAGGAGCAGCATGGCGAACAGATTGCCCGGAATGTCGGGCTGGCGCTTGTGCTCGGCGAACAGCCACGCGCACATGATGACGAAGGCCGGCTTGAGGAATTCCGAAGGTTGGATCGACAGGCCGGCAAGCGACACCCAGCGGCGCGCGCCCTTCACCTCGACGCCGACATAGAGCACCGCCACCATCAGCACCAGCATCAGGCACAGCATGATCAGCGACATGCGCCGGATCTGCCTGGAATCCAGGAACGAGACCGCCAGCATCACGCCGAGCGCAGGCACGGTGAAGATGATCTGCCGGGTGGCGAAATGGAAACTGTCGAGGCCGATGCGTTCGGCCACCGCCGGACTTGCCGCGAAGGACAACACGATGCCGAGCCCCATCAGCGACAGAAACGCCGCCAGGAACCAGCGATCGATGGTCCACCACCAGGTTGCGACCGGACTTTTGTCGAGACGGCTCTGCATTATCGTGCCCCTCCGATGGGTTTGACGCCATCCATAGCGCTCGCAGCTTGCCTGAAGGCTTCGCCGCGGACCTCGAAATTCTTGAACTGGTCGAAACTGGCGCAGGCCGGCGACAACAGCACCACCGCCTCGCCACTGTCGTCCTTGGCCGCGTCATGCGCGGCATGCTCGACCGCTGCCGCCAGCGTGCCCGAGATCTCGTAGGGCACGGCCTCGCCGAGCGTCGCCGAAAAGGCGGGCGCCGCCTCGCCGATCAGATAAGCCTTGGCGATGCGCGGGAAGAAACCGCGTAGCGGCTCGATGCCGCCTTCCTTGGGCAGGCCGCCGGCGATCCAGTAGATGCGATTGAAGCTGGACAGCGCGGGTGCGGCGGCATCGGCATTGGTCGCCTTGGAATCGTTGACGAACAGCACATGGTCCTTGCGGCCAACCTGCTCCATGCGGTGCGCCAGACCCGGGAAGCTTTCCAATCCAGACTGGATCTCGCCAAGGTTGAGCCCGACCTTGAGGCAAGCGGCGACGGCGGCCAACGCGTTTTGCGCATTGTGCTGACCACGCAGCGAGCCAATGCCTTCGAGGAAGGCTACCCGGCTGTAGCGGCCGTGCACGGCTTCCATCAGATTGGTGCCGTCGGCGAAATAGCCGTCGGTCAGCGGCAGGCGCTTGGAAATGCGGACGACCTGCCGCCCTGCCCGCTCCAGCCGATCGGCGATCTGCGCGCACCAGGAATCGTCGATGCCGATGATCGCCGTCTCGCTGCCCGCCACCAGCCGCTCCTTGATCGAAGCGTAGTGCTGCATGGTGCCGTGGCGGTCGAGATGGTCGGGCGTCAGATTGAGCAGGATGCCGGCCGTCGGATTGATCGAGGGTGCAAGGTCGATCTGGTAGGACGAGCATTCGACTACATAATGCCGGCCAGGCTTCGGCGGATCGAGCGTCATCACCGCACGGCCGATATTGCCACCCATCTGCGTGTCGCGCCCGGAGGCTTGAAGGATATGCGCCGTCAGCGCCGTCGTCGTCGACTTGCCGTTGGTGCCGGTGATGGCGATGAAGGGAGCACCCGGCGCACGCTGCGTCCGTTCCCTGCAGAACAGCTCGATATCGCCGATGACCTCGACGCCGGCCCCGCGCGCCAACTCCACGGTCCAGTGCGGCTTGGGATGGGTCAGCGGCACGCCGGGTGACAGCACGAAGGCGGAAAAACCGGCCCAGTCAGCGCCACGCAGATCGCCGGTGGCGATGCCGGTGGCGGCCGCCTTGGCGACGCTGCCGGGATTGTCGTCCCAGGCCAGCACCTCGGCGCCGCCCTCGATCAGCGCGCGCGCCGTGGCGATCCCCGAGCCGCCGAGCCCGAAGAGCGATACACGCTTGCCAGCGAAGGATGCGGCGGGGATCAAGTGGCGGCCTATCTGAGCTTGAGGGTGGAAAGACCGACCAGCGCCAGGATGACGGCGATGATCCAGAAGCGGATCACCACCTGGCTTTCGGTCCAGCCGAGCTTTTCGAAATGATGGTGGATCGGCGCCATCAGGAACACGCGCTTGCCGGTCATCTTGAAGTAGCCGACCTGGATGATGACCGAGAGAATCTCGACCACGAACAGGCCGCCGACGATGACGAGCACGATCTCGTGCTTGGTGGCGACCGCGACCGTGCCGATCAGGCCGCCCATGGCCAGCGATCCGGTGTCGCCCATGAAGATCGCCGCGGGCGGCGCGTTGAACCACAGGAAGCCGAGGCCGGCGCCGATGACCGCGCCAAGCACGACCGCCAGTTCACCAGTGCCGGGCACGAAATGGATCTGCAGATATTCGGCGAAAACCGCGTTGCCCGAGAGATAGGCGATGACGCCGAAGGACGCCGCCGCGATCATGATCGGCACGATCGCCAGGCCGTCGAGGCCATCGGTCAGGTTCACCGCATTGCCGGCGCCGACGATGACGAAGCAGGAGAATGGAATGAAGAACCAGCCGAGGTTGATGATGAATTCCTTGGCGAAGGGGAATGTCAGCGACGACGAGAAGGGCGCCTGGCCATTGTGCATGATCGCCCAGGCGGCGATGCCGGCGATAACGAATTCCAGCGCAAGCCGCGCCTTGCCGGAGAAGCCGAGATGCGACTGCTTCGTCACCTTCAGATAGTCGTCGTAAAAGCCGATCGAGCCGAAGCCGAGTGTCACCAAAAGCACCACCCAGACATAGATGCTGGACAGGTTCGCCCATAAAAGCGACGAGCCGATGATGCCGGACAGGATCATCAGTCCGCCCATGGTCGGCGTACCTGCCTTTTTGAAATGGGTCTGCGGCCCGTCGGCGCGGATCGGTTGGCCCTTGCCTTGCCTGAGCCGCAGCGAATTGATGATGGTCGGCCCGAAGATGAAGACGATCAGGGCGGAGGTGATCAGCGCCCCGCCGGTGCGGAACGTGATGTAGCGGAAGACATTGAAGACAGAGACCTTGTCCGCGAAATCGACCAGCAGTGTGAACATGCGCTTTCGTCCCCCGACTAGGTCTGGTTGCTTGTTGTCGTTTCAGCCGGGAATTTGCCCAGCAGCGCATCGACCAGTTTTGCAAAACCGATGCCCTTCGACGATTTGATCATCACCACGTCGCCCGGCTTCAGCGCGGCGAGCAGCACCGGCTTCAACTCCTCGACGCCGGCGCGGTATTCCGTCCTGATATCGTCCGGCAGCGCTTCCGCCAGCGACCGCATTTCCGGGCCGCCGAGAAAGACCGTCCGCGTGCCGGTGCCGACGATGAGATCGGCAAGAGCGGCGTGCAGCTTGGCCGAGTGATCGCCGAGTTCGAGCATGTCGCCAAGCACGGCGATGCGCCTGCCCTCGCCCGTCACCGGCGTCGCGTTGAGCAGCGCCATCGCGGCCGCCATCGAGGCAGGATTGGCGTTGTAGCTCTCGTCGATCAGCGTGATCGAGCCCCCGGCCTGGCTCGAAATCGGGCCCCCGGCCCGGCCCGAAATCGGGCCACCGGGATGCCGCAGCACGTGGCGCTTGCCGCGCCCGCGCTCGGCCGAGAGATCGGCCAGCGCCAATGCAACCTTGTCGAGATCGGCGCCAACCAGATGGGCGGCGCCAAGCACCGCCAGCACGTTCTGCACCATGTGCCGGCCGGGCGCGCCGATACGGGCGATGATATCGTGGCCGCTGATCCTGGCGACGATGTCGGAATGGTCGGCATGCAACTCGCACTTGACCAGCTTGAAGGTCGAGCGCGCATTCTCGCCGAAGCCATGGATATGCTCGACGCTGGCAGCCTGTGCCATCTTGTACAGCAGCTTGAAACGCGCATCGTCGCGGTTGAGGACGGCAGCACCATCGGGCTCCAGGCCCTCGAAAATCTCGGCCTTGGCCTTGGCGATCTCGTCCAGGTTGCGGAAGAAGCCAAGATGCGCGGCCGCGATCATGGTGACGATGGCGACATGCGGCCGCACCATCTTCACCAGTGGCCGGATCTCGTCGGGATGGTTCATGCCGATCTCGAACACGGCATAGTCGCAATCGGCGGGCATGCGCGCCAAGGTCAGCGGCACGCCCCAATGGTTGTTGAAGGACTGCGCCGAGGCATGCACCTTGCCGACGGCCGAAAGCACGTGGCGCAGCGCCTCCTTGGTCGTGGTCTTGCCCGCCGAGCCGGTCACCGCGATGATCTTGGCTTGCGAGCGGGCGCGCGCCGCGACACCGAGCTTTTCCAGCGCAACCAGGACGTCGTCGACGACGATGATCGGCGCGGTCAACCGGCCAAGTGAGGGCAGCTTGCCTTCGGCCACCACCAGCACGCCGGCGCCGGCCTTGATGGCCGCGGTGACGAAGTCATGGCCGTCCATCGCCTCGCCCTTGATGGCAAAGAAAGCATCGCCCGGCTGCAGGCTGCGGCTGTCGATCGAAATGCCCGATATGCCTTCGGGCATGGGGCCGAGCGGCCGCCCGTCCGTGGCGGCAACCAGCGCTTCCGACGTCCACAGCAAGCTCATGCAGCATGCTCCCGGAGCGCGGCGCGAACTTCCTCGTGGTCGGAGAAATGCAGCGTTTCCGAGCCGATCGTCTGGCCTTCCTCATGACCCTTGCCGGCCACGATCAGCGTATCGCCGGCATGCAGCATGCCGACAGCCTCGTGGATAGCCTTGCGCCGGTCGCCGATCTCCATGGCGCCGGGCGCGGCCCCAAGAATGGCGGCGCGGATGGTTTCGGGCACTTCCGAGCGCGGATTGTCGTCGGTGACGATGACGACATCTGCAAGCCGTGTCGCGATCTCGCCCATGATCGGTCGTTTGCCACGGTCGCGGTCGCCACCACAGCCGAAGACGACCATGACACGGCCGGTGGTGAACGGACGCACCGAGGCCAGCACGTTCTCCAGCGCATCGGGCTTGTGCGCGTAATCGACATAGACCGGCGCGCCGCTCGCCGTGGTGCCGACGAGATCGAGCCGGCCCGGCGCCCCTTTCAATTTCTCCAATGCCGCCAAGGCTTTGGCGACAGGCGTTCCAGTGGAAATGGCCAGCCCCGCCGAAACCAGCGCATTCGCGATCTGGAAATCGCCGGCGAGCGGCAGGTCGATCTCGTGGATCACACCGTCGGCCTCGACCTCGGCACGCTGGCGATGACGCTCATGCTCGACCCGCTTCAGCCTGAGGAAATCGCCATGGCGGCCAACCGTCAGCACGTCGAGCCCGGCGGCCCGCGCCGCCTTTATCGTCGGTTCCGACCACGGATCGTCGGCGAAGAGGATGGCGGGTGCGCCCTTCGGCAGCAGCGTGTCGAACAGGCGCAATTTGGCGCGATGATAATCCTCGATCGTCGGATGGTAATCCATGTGGTCGCGGCCGAGATTGGTGAAGCCCCCGGCCGAGAGCTTCACCCCATCGAGGCGGCGCTGGTCGAGCCCGTGGCTGGAGGCCTCCATCGAGGCGTGGGTAACGCCGGCATCGGCCAATTCCCTGAGCAACCGGTGCAGGGCGACTGGATCGGGTGTCGTCAGCGAACCATATTCGTTGCGGCCGGGCGCGACCACGCCAGTGGTGCCGATCGAGGCGGCGGCGTATCCCGCCTGCTCCCAAATCTGCCTGGTGAAGGCGGCAACCGACGTCTTGCCGCTGGTGCCGGTAACCGCGACCATGGTTTGCGGCTGTTTGCCGAAGTAGCGGGCGGCACTCAAGGCCAGTGCCAGGCGCGGATCATCGACCCCCAGTACCGGAACCGGCAAATCGGCAAGGGCGCTCCCGTTGCCCAAGACGATCGCGGCAGCGCCACGCCGGGCCGCGTCGGCGGCATAGCTCGCGCCATCGGCCTTGGTTCCGGCAAGCGCGAAAAAGACGACGCCCGGTTTTACCTGGCGGGAATCGGACGAGATGCCGGTAACCTCCAGATCGGCCGAAGCTGTTCCTTCGACAGGCAGGATACCGGCTAGATCTTTGAGCTTCATCGAGTCCCGTTCACCGCAACAAAATAGCGCGCAGTTGCCGGCGCGCCCTAAGAATCACTGATAGGAAACCAGCGTTGCACCATTTTCATGGCTGAAATCTGGCTTCACGCCAAGCATGGCCGCTGAACGCCTGATGATATTGCCGGCCATAACCCCAGCATTGTTGGCGGCGACGTCGGTCATCCCAGGCTTTTCCGGATGCGGGGCGTCGGCGATCGTGAACACCAGATATTGCGGATCGTCCATCGGGAAGGCGGCGACGAAGGTGTTGAAATTCAACTCCTTCGAGTAACGGCCGTTGATGACCTTCTCGGCCGTTCCGGTCTTGCCGCCAACGCGGTAGCCGGGAACGCGGGCGTTTCTGGCCGAGCCCTTTTCGGCGTTGAGCGTGTAGAGGTAGCGCATGCCCTCGACGGTTTTGTCGGCGACCACTTTCTTGGCTGCCGCCATCGCGTCCTGCTGGCTGCGGACCAGGAATGTCGGCTCCATCAGGAAGCCGCCATTGACCAGCGCCGCGCAGCCGACAGCCGCCTGCAGCGGCGTCGTCGACACGCCATGGCCGAAGGCGATGGTGAACGAGTTGACCTGCTTCCAGACTTTCGGCTCGGTCGGGCGGGCGACTTCGGGCAGTTCGGTCTGCATCTTCTCCAGAATGCCGAGGCGGTGCAGGAATTCGCGGTGCGCCTCGATGCCGACCAGCTCTGCCTCCCTGGCCGATCCGATGTTGGACGAATAGAGGAACACCTCCGGCAACGACAGCACACGGTTCTTGCCGTGGAAATCGTGAATGGCCTGGTGGCCGACGCGGATTGGATGCGAAGCGTCGAAGCGGCTCGACATCGTCGCCTTGCCGGAATCGAGCGCCATGGCAGAGGTGAAGCTTTTGAACGTCGAGCCCATTTCATAGAGCCCCGCCGACATCCGGTTGAGCCGGTCCTTGTCCTGCGCATTGTAGGGATTGTTCGGATCGAAATCCGGCACCGAGGCCATGGCCACCACTTCGCCGGTCTTGACGTTGAGCACGACCGCGCCTGCGCCCATGGCGCGATAGCGTTCCAGGCCGGCGGCGATCTCGTCGCGCACCACATGCTGGACGCGCAGGTCGATCGAAAGCTTCACCGGCCTGAGATCCTTCGCCACCGCCAGGCCCGACGCCTGCAGGTCGCTCAGGCCCTGCTCATCGATATATTTCTCCATGCCGGAAATGCCCTGGTTGTCGATGTTGGTCAGACCGACAACGTAGGACGAGGTTTCGCCGCTTGGATAGAAACGGCGCTTTTCGGTGCGGAAGCCAAAACCGGGAATGCCGAGCTGCATGATGTCGGCCTGCTGCTTGGGCGTCAGCTGCCGCTGCAGCCAGACGAAGCCGGCGCCGCTCTTCAGCTTGTGATAGGTCTGCTCGTAGTCGATTTCGGGCAGCACCGTCGACAGCTTCTCGATCGCCTCGTCGGCATCGACGATGCGGCGCGGTTCGGCGAACAGCGACGCCGTCTTGATGTCGGTGGCCAGCACTTCGCCGTTGCGGTCGACAATGTCGGGCCGCGAGGCGGTCACCCGGCTCTGCGGCCCGCCCGACAGGTCGGGTGTCTGGAAACCGAGATAGACCAGCCGCCCCGATATCGTCGAGAAGATGCCGAAGAACACCGCCATCGTCATCACGATGCGCGCCTTGCCCTTGCCGCCTGTCGCCTTGCGGGCGCCTTCGACCACGATCGATCTGTCCTCGCCCGTCCTGGCGCGCCTTACCGACGCGAAGCGCTTCAGCAGTTTGCCGATCATTGGGCGATGTCTCCGGTCACGACGGGATCCTTGTCGCCTGAAGGCGCCTTATCGGAATTGTCGGCCATCGCGCCCTGGCGCCCGTTCAGGATGTCCTGGATATCGAGGGCCTTGGCCGGCAGGTCGCCCAGGCCCACGATCTGGCGGGCACTGACCGGCTCCAGCGCGAGCTGCGATTTATAGAGTTCGGCCAGCTTCTGCAGGCGCGACGGCTGGGTGAGCAGGCTCCAGTCGGCCTTGAGCAGGTCGATCGTATCCTCCTCGTAGCGAATCTCGGCATGGATCTTCTGCACGGCCGCCAACTGGTCCTCGGCCTCGCGCTTGGCCTTGTAGGTCAGGGCCGCCGCCGAAACCATGACGGCGATCAGGACAATGTCGCTGGTACGAAACACGTGCTTACCTCTCCCCCGGCCGGTCGATGCCGGGAAGCTTTGGAAGGCCGAAAATCGAAAAATCGTCGCCGCGCGCCGGAGCCTCGGTGCGGATCGCGGCACGCAGCCTGGCCGAGCGGGCGCGCGGGTTGGCTGCAATCTCGGCGTCGCCTGCGGTCACCCCGCCACCAGCCTTGCGGAATGTCGCGGTGCGCGCCTGCGCCTCCGGCATGTGGCGCGAGCCGGTCATGGCGTCGGCGCGGTCGGCGATGAAGCGCTTGACGATGCGGTCTTCCAGCGAATGGAACGTCACCACGGCGAGCCGTCCACCGGGCTTCAGCGTGCGTTCGGCCGCGAACAGCGCCCTGGCCAGTTCGCCGAGCTCGTCATTGACGAAGATGCGCAGCGCCTGGAAGACGCGGGTCGCCGGATGGATCTTGTCCTTCGGCGCGCGTCCAATATGCGTTTCGATCGCATCGGCGAGTTCGAGCGTGCGCTCGAATGGGCGTTTTTCCCGGCGCGCCTCGATCATGCGGGCGATGCGGCCGGCGTGACGCTCTTCGCCGAGGAAGCCGAAGATGCGGGCAAGGTCGCCCGGCTTGAAACTGTTGACGACATCGGCAGCACTCAGGCCCGCCTGCGCCATGCGCATGTCGAGCGGTCCGTCGTTGCGGAAGGAAAAGCCGCGCTCGGCCTGGTCGAGCTGCATGGAGGAAACGCCGATGTCGAGCACGACGCCATCGACGCTTTCGACGTGCTCGTCGAGCGTCGAGAACGGCGCCTGCACCAGCTTCAGCCGGCCGCCGGATTGCGCCTCAAGGTCGCGGCCGGCCGCGATGGCATCCGGATCGCGATCGATGGCGACAACGGACGCGCCGGTCGCCAGTATCGCCTTGGTATAGCCGCCGGCGCCGAACGTGCCGTCGATGACGATGTCGCCCTCCGCCGGCGCCAGCGCTTCCAGCACTTCGCCAAGGAGCACCGGAATGTGGCGGACCGATCCGCCAACGGCGTTGATATCATCGCCGTGGCCCACCGTCATTCCGGTCGCTCCCCAGCCTTGGCCTCGTGAGTCTTCGTGCCCTGCCGAAGCTGCAAAAGCCTGGCCCGCGCCTGCGCGCCGTAGGTCGCAAGCCGTCCCGGCTCCCAGATCTGAAAGAAATTGCCGCGCCCGACAAAGGCCACCTCCGCGGAAATGCCGGCATGTTCGCGAATGAAATCGGTCATGGTGATGCGGCCGTCCTGGTCGAGTTTCAGGAACGCTCCGTCGCCATGGCAGAAGAACGACATGTCGTCCGCAGCCTGCAGGAACGGGTCTTCCCGCGCGATGCGTTGCTCGTAGCGATCGAGCAGATCGAGCCCGCCGACATCCATCGCCGGCAGATCCAGGCACCGCAGTGCATAGAGTTCCGAATAGCCGCGCTTCTGCACCACGGCACGGAAATGCGCCGGAACGGACACCCGCCCCTTCGCATCGATCCTGCTCACCGTGTTCGACAGAAACCGGTCCATCACACGTTGCAGCCGCCTGCGCGGCCGCACCCCTCTTCATCGTGTCGCACGCGCCACCGCAGCGCTGCGTCTGCCCCGCACCAACCTCGTCCACACGGGCAAAAAACGGCAAACGCGCAGCCGCCGCGGCTGCCCGATTGGCGTACGCTTTACCCTGACGCGGAACGAAGGCTTTGATGTCGAAATGGGATATCATGGGGCACTATGGGCGTCAACGGGAATAGGCTTCACAAACATGCGCATCACGGCGACGAGAAGGCTTTGACGGCACGTCTCGTATTTATCGATCATTAAGCCTAACGAACCGTTTAGAGCCGCGCTGGTCCAACTGGAGGCGCCTTGCCGCGAGCCGCGGCCCGGCATAGCGTCTCCCCATCTCACCGATCGCCAAGGGATTTGAAACTCGATGTCTGAAACTGCCAAATCGCGCGCCGCGGCCCTTCCCCATTTGCGTCGCAGCGGGTTTGCCATGGGCGATTCCATTCCCCTGCCACTGACCATGGCCGCCATCTTCCATGCACCGGGCGATGCCACCGGCTTCAATCAGTATGGCCGCTTCAGCAACCCCACCTGGGATGCCGTCGAACACATGTTGTCTCATTTGGAAGATGCGCCCTGCGTCGGTTTTCCCTCGGGGATGGCAGCGATCTCGGCGGCATTCTTTGCCGTGCTCAAGGCCGGCGACCATGTCCTGCTGCCTTCGGACGGTTATCACACGACCAGGGCGCTGGCTGATCGCTTCCTGAAACCGCTCGGCGTCTCCTACGATGTCCGGCCGACGTCGACTTTCCTCGACGGCGGTTTTGCGGGCTACCGCCTGGCCTTCGTCGAAACGCCGGCCAATCCGGGGCTGGACATCTGCGATATCGCCGCTGTCGCCGAAGCCGTCCACAAGGCCGGCGCGCTGCTGGTGGTCGACAACACGACGATGACGCCCTTCGGCCAGCGTCCTCTCGATCACGGCGCCGATATCGTTGTCGCCGCCGACACCAAGGCACCCAATGGCCATTCCGACGTGCTGTTCGGACATGTTGCCAGCCGCAATGCGGATATCATCGCCGCCGTGACCGGCTGGCGCGAGGTCTCGGGCAGCATCCCCGGGCCGTTCGAAGCCTGGCTGGTGCATCGCGGCCTGGAAACATTGGATGTGCGCTTCGACCGCATGTGTTCGTCGGCGGAAGTGATCGCGCGGCGCCTGCAAGGCCATCGGGCGATCAACGGCCTGCGCTATCCCGGCCTCGAAGGCGATCCCTCGCACAATCTTGCCCGCGCCCAGATGGAGCGCTTCGGCTTCCTCATCTCCTTCGAACTCGCTTCCGAGCAGAAAGCCGAGGATTTCATCAACAATTGCGACCTGATGCAGGCCGCAACCTCCTTCGGCGGCGTCCACACCTCGGCCGAGCGGCGCTTGAAGCGAGGCGACGCGGTTCCGGCTGGCTTCGTTCGCCTATCGGTCGGTTGTGAGCCCGTGGAAGAACTCTGGAAGGCGATCGAGGCCTCGCTGGACAGGATCAGCGACTGACAAATCGACCACGAGCGGGTCAGCGTCTGATGGAATCGCTGAACCGCCCTAACTCCTTGTTTTACGCAATTACGCGATTCCGCAAAGCACTAGCGCTTCTCCTGGATTGCTTAGGAGCCGAGGTCATTGGCTTCGATGTTACGACGACCATGCAGCACGCGAAGAACTTCGATCGCATCACCGCCGACCCGGTACAAGGTGAGATATTCGCCGACAATCAGATGGCGGATACCCGGCGCAATGTCGTCGCGTGGCGCACCTGAGAAGGGATAAGTCGACAATTGCCGCCATCTTGCCGCTAAACGATCAAGCAACCGGTCCGCTGCTGCCTCGTTGTTGCCCGCAATATGAAAGCCAGATCGCAACCAAATCCTCTTCCGCACGAGCGCTGCGGTCGATTGGCAGCAACTTCATGCCGCGTCGTCAGATCGCAAACGCCTGCGGGCCTCCGCCTTGATTTCGTCCATCGAGGCAAACCGACCAGGCCCGCTGTCGATCCCCTGCTGCACCAGCTTGCGCAGTTCCTCAACCGTGTAGCCCATCAGGTCGCGGCGGTCCTTCCATTGCCTCAACGCATCGCGGATCACCTCGCTCGCCGAGGCGTATTCTCCAGCCGCGACCACATCGTCGACCGCCTGAGCCAATTCCGGCGAAAGCGTGATGCTGCGTTTGTCGACCTGACCCATGATAGGCTCCTGATGATGAGCCGTGACGGTACGATTTAATCGCACCAATTTCAAGAAAGTCGGCGGATATCTCTGTCTTGCGGCGGGGCAAATCAGCGCCATGCGTTGAATCAGAAGCTGCGCCCATGGGCGTAACCTTCTGGCACCAAAGGCTTTATCCCAAATGTCGTGGAGAGGAACTGCCAGCTGGCCTGTAAGCCGGGTTTTGTATGGCCCTCGCCCCTTGCGAGGCGAGAACGTGGCGGCCATTCATCTTGGGCGCATGTTGCCATGCGCCTCACGCAACCTACCCGGACGGTGGGCCGGAAACAGCCCTCGAGGGTTCCCCCTCGCACCGCCCCTATTCGGTCTTGCTCCCGGTGGGGTTTACCGTGCCGCTCCTGTTGCCAGTCGCGCGGTGGGCTCTTACCCCACCCTTTCACCCTTACCCCGACAAAGTCGTGGCGGTTTGCTTTCTGTGGCACTTTCCCTGGGGTCGCCCCCGCCGGCCATTAACCGGCACCGTGTTTCCATGGAGCCCGGACTTTCCTCACCCGCGGCCTTTCGGCGTTTGCGGGTGCGGCCGCCCGGCCAGCTGGCAGGGCGTATAAAGGGGTTCACACCGCAAAACGCAACCGAAAAAGCCGTCGTGCCCGGTTCTTGTCAAGCCGGTGCGCCGACAGCCGCCAACTGGACCTTGACCTTGCTGCAATAGGCCGCCGAAACCGGGTTCATGCGGGTGGCGCCATGGCCGGCATTGTATTTCAGGATGGTGCCGCAGGTCGTGCCGCCGCCGAGGTCGCGCGCCATGGCGAGGTACTTCATGCCGTATTTGATGTTGGTGTCGGGATCGAACAGGCCCTTGGCCGACCCGCTGTAACCCATCATGCGCGCGGTTGCCGGCTTGATCTGCATCAGCCCGATCTCGCCGGCGCCGCCGACCATGTTCGGCCGGTAGTTGCTTTCGATCTTGATCACGGCCTGGGCCAGCGACACCGGAACCCCGTAGGTGGCCGCGTAGCGGCCGACAATCGCGGAATACTGGCCACCGCTCGTCACCGCTGCGGTCGCCGCAGCGACGTTGCCGAGACCGATCGATGCCGTCGTCGTCATGTCCACGGTTTTGCGGCCGCGCTTTGTCTGCCTCCTGGCGGAGGATTTCCCTGCCCCAGTCTTACTTGCCTTGGTCCCACTTGCCTTGGCCCAGCTTGCCTTTTCCACTTTCGCGGAAACCTGCTTCGTCGTCTTGTTGCTTTTGGCCGAAATGGCCTTGCCTTTGGCGGATGCCGCGACGAGGCCCTGGTCGGCCCGTGGGCTTAACGGCGCGGCGTCGGCCGCACTGAAGGCAAAACTCATTACCCCGGCAGCAAGAGCTGCCGTTAAAACGGTCAATTTCTGCATGTGATCCTGTTCTGTTGGGGCCGCGCGAAGATCTTCGCGGGGCATCGCTTGATCAATATCGGAACACCCGGGGGGATGGACGTCCGACAAACTGTACGGAACGCCCTTTGAAGTCCGATTTGGCGCCAATGAAGGCGAGGCAAGTCACTTTCAGTGACAGTTTGTAACTTTATGACCAGCGAGGATTACTTGGACCCGCTCTTGACCTGACGTCAATTCCTCGCGGAAGCAAGCAGTTTCTGCAGCGTGCGCATCGTCGAGCCGTCGGCGATTCCGTCGATCCGGCGCGGTCGAAAATGCCGTTGAAAGGCCTCAACGACAATTCGTGTCCGGTCGTCGAAGATGCCCGATATCTCGACGCCATAGCCATAAAGCGACAGCATCGACTGCAGCGTCTCCACATCGGCACCGCGGTCACCGGACTTCAGCGCGGCTCCGCGCCTGACGGGAGCGGCCGGCACGAGATGACCGACACCGGCCTTAAACAGCGCGGCCCATGGGAACTTCTCGCCGGGATCGATCTTGCGCCCCGGCGCCACGTCGGAGTGCGCCAACACCCGCTGGGGAGTGATCGCGTGCCGCGTGACAATCCCTCTGCACAGCTCGATGACCGCCGTGATCTGACGTTGCGGAAAGCCGGGATAGCCCAGTGAATGGCCGGGATTGACGATTTCGATGCCGATCGAGCAGGAATTGATGTCGGTGCGTCCGAACCAGGAACTCTGGCCGGCGTGCCACGCGCGATCGCTTTCCCGCACCATCTGCACGACGTGACCATTCTCATGGACGAGATAATGCGACGAGACTTCACTCGCCGGATCGCACAGCCAGGCTTCGGCCGCGGCCCCGGTGGCCATGCCCGTGTAGTGCAGCACAATCATGTCGGGCTTCTGCGCGTCGCGCCTTGGCCCGAAATTCGGCGATACCCTGACCTCGGCGCTTGGCTCGTCGGGCAGGAAGCCGCTCATGCGTGCCGCAGGCCCCGCTCGATCATCTCGTAGGCGGCGTTGATCGCCGCGACCCTGGTCGTCGCGATCTTGATGAATTCCTGCGGCAGCCCGCGCGCGATCAGCCGATCCGGGTGGTTGTCCGACACCAGCTTGCGATAGCGTTTCCTGACCTCCTCGAACGGCTTGCCCCGCTCGATGCCGAGGACGACATAGGGGTCGCCGGCACCAAGATTGACGTGCCGCGCCATGATCGATTCGTAATGCGTCTCGTCAATGCGGAAGATCTCGGCGATACGGTGCAGGAAGATGCCTTCGCGCTCATGCACCAACCCATCGGCCTTGGCGATGTGGAACAGGCCATCGAGTATGTCTTCCAGCATCACGCAATTGGAGTGCCCGGAGCCGCAGAGCTGCGCCATGCGCTCGGCATAGGTCTCGAAACCGGCCACATCCCGCTGGGCCAGATCGAACAGCCGCGCGACGTTGCGCGTCTCCTTCGGCGGCACTTCGAAAATTTCCTGGAAGGCGCGCACCTCATCCTGGGTGACGATACCGTCGGCCTTGGCCATCTTGGCCGACAGCGCGATCATCGCCACCGAGAAGGCGACGCGGCGGCGCAGGTCGGCATCGCCGGAGAAAACCGTGCGCACAGCTTCAACCACGTCGGCGACGCCTGACGTGGTTGAAGACGAAACCCGCGTGATGAAGTCGCCGAGGCGGTCCCAAATCGACATGGCCAGCTTCATAGAGCCAACCGGTCCCCGCTATCAAGCCAATAACGGCCACTCTCTATCGGGTCCGTGGCCACCGACGATCCACGGTCCCGAGCGCGGTCTCCACGAGAAAGGCCGGCATGAAGCCGGCCTTCCTCCCAAGACACCTACTGCTTACAAACTACTGCGCGGGCGCAGGAGCGGGCGTTGCCGGAGCCGGCTCGGCAGGCTTGGTCGAATTATCGGCCGGGGCCGCGGGCTTCATCGGCTGCTCGGCAGCCGGCGGATTGGTGCTCTGCGTGGTGGTGTTGTCAGTGCCTGTGCCACTGTCGCTGCAGGCGGCAACGCCCAGCAGGGCCAGGGCGGACACCGAAGCAAGAATGAGCTTTTTCATTACGTCTCTCCTTCAACACACGTTCACGTTGCGGTGAACGGTCGAAGGAGAAATGCCCCGGACGGCCATGGGTTTCATAACGTTGCGTTTCCGCCTGTAACATCAATGGCATGCAGGCGACATTGCTGCCGGCGCTTGGGCGCTTTAACAACGATAACGAAAACGAATACCGGAGACAGCCGCATGACCGCGAAATGGGATTTCTGGATCGATCGCGGCGGCACCTTCACCGATATTATCGGCCGTGACCCGCAAGGCGGGCTGCATCCGCGCAAATTGCTGTCGGAGAATCCTGAGGCCTATGCCGATGCGGCCATTCAGGGCATCCGCGACCTGCTCGACCTTGAACCGGCCGCCGCGATCCCGTCCAGCCTGATCGGCGACATCAAGATGGGCACGACCGTGGCCACCAATGCCCTCCTGGAGCGCAAGGGCGACCGCGTGTTGTTGCTCATCACCAAGGGGTTTCGCGATGCGTTAGGGATTGCGTACCAGGCGCGACCGGACATCTTCGCCAAGGAGATCATCCTTCCCGAACAGCTCTATGAGCGCGTCATCGAGGTCGACGAGCGTGTGCTCGCCGACGGCCGCGTCGAACGGCTGCTCGACATATCAGCCTGCCGGCCGGCCATAGAACAAGCGAAAGCCGATGGCATCGATGCGGTGGCGATCGTCTTCATGCACGCCTGGAAATATCCCGATCACGAGAAGGCCGTGGCCAAGGTCTGCCGCAAGCTTGGTTTCGGACAGGTCTCGGTCAGCCACGAGGTCTCGCCGCTGATCAAGCTGGTCGGCCGCGGCGACACCGCGGTGGTCGACGCCTATCTGTCGCCGATCCTGTCGCGCTATGTGCAAAGGGTGGCGGGAGAACTGGGGGTGGCGGGAGAACCGGGTGCGGCGGGAAAAAACAACGAATCCCCTCGCCTGATGTTCATGATGTCTTCTGGCGGGCTCACCGCCGCCGACATGTTCCAGGGCAAGGACGCATTGCTGTCGGGCCCGGCCGGCGGCGTGGTCGGCATGGTCGAGACGGCGAAGCTCGCCGGTTTCGACAAGGTCATCGGCTTCGACATGGGCGGCACGTCCACCGACGTCGCCCACTATGACGGCGAGTATGAACGGGCCTTCGACACCGAAGTCGCCGGTGTGCGCGTCCGCGCGCCGATGATGCGCATCCACACGGTCGCCGCCGGCGGCGGCTCGATCCTGCACTACGAGGCCGGGCGTTTCCGCGTCGGACCGG
This sequence comes from Mesorhizobium sp. CO1-1-7, assembly GCF_020164885.1. Taxonomy (NCBI): domain Bacteria; kingdom Pseudomonadati; phylum Pseudomonadota; class Alphaproteobacteria; order Hyphomicrobiales; family Phyllobacteriaceae; genus Mesorhizobium; species Mesorhizobium sp. CO1-1-7. Next base: position 145,617 of record NZ_JAIUHA010000013.1, read on the forward strand.
ACTCCGCGGGCGCCAATCCCGGCCCCGCCGCCTACCGGCGCGGCGGCCCGCTGGCGGTGACCGATGCCAATGTGATGCTCGGCAAGCTGCAGCCCGACTTCTTCCCGTCGATCTTCGGTTCCGGCCAGGACGCGCCGCTCGACGCGCAAACCGTACGTGCGAAATTCGCGGCACTTGCCGCTGAGATCGGCGATGGCCGGCCGCCCGAATCGGTCGCCGAGGGCTTCGTCACCATCGCGGTCGAGAACATGGCCAATGCGATCAAGAAGATTTCCGTGCAGCGCGGCTACGACGTCACCGAATACCTCCTGAACTGCTTCGGCGGCGCCGGCGGACAGCACGCGTGCCTGGTCGCGGACGCGCTTGGCATGGAGGCCGTGCTGATCCATCCCTTCTCCGGCCTGCTTTCGGCCTATGGCATCGGCTTGGCCTCGGTGTTCGCCTCGCGCCAGCAGGCGTTGCTCAAGCCGCTCGCCGAAGAGTCCAGAACGGAGATTGGCGGCCTCATCGCCACCTTGAAAAAGGCCGTTATCGCGGAGCTGGCGGCGCAAGGCATCGCCGAGGACGTGGTTGCCACCAGGCCGGTACTGCACATTCGCTATGACGGCACCGACACGACGCTGCCGGTAAATTTTGAGAACGACTCGATTTTCCAGGCAAAGCGCGATTTCGAAATCGCCCACAAAGCGCAATTCGGTTTCGTCTATGACGACAAGCCGATGATGGTCGAGACCGTCGGCGTCGAAGGCACCGAAACCGGCCAGACCAGCGCCGAGGCCCCTGCGCCTGCCGGACCGGCAAGGGTCCATCCAGCCGCTTCCGAGACCCGGCGTATCTACACGGAAGGCCGGTGGCATGAAGCTGGCGTCTACCGTCGCGAGACCCTCGGTCCGTCCAATCTGGTCGTCGGCCCCGCCTTGATCATCGAGCCGAACCAGACCATCGTCGTCGAGCCGGGCTGGCGGGCCGAAATCACCAACCTCAATCACGTCGTCATTCGTCGCACGGAAAAGAAGACGCGCGCCGCTGCCCTGGGCACGCAAGCCGATCCGGTGATGCTCGAAGTCTTCAACAATCTCTTCATGTCGATCGCCGAGCAGATGGGCGTGACGCTGCAGAACACCGCCTATTCCGTCAACATCAAGGAAAGGCTGGATTTTTCCTGCGCTGTCTTCGACCACACCGGGGCGCTGGTTGCCAATGCGCCGCACATGCCGGTGCATCTCGGCTCCATGGACCGTTCGGTCGAAACCATTATCCGGCTCAACTCCGGCGACATCCATCCCGGCGACGTCTTTGCCTTGAATGCCCCCTATAATGGCGGCACGCATCTGCCCGACATCACCGTGGTGACACCGGTGTTCGACGACATCAGGAAAAACATCCTCTTCTGGGCGGCCTCGCGCGGCCACCATGCCGACATTGGCGGCACCGCCCCGGGCTCGATGACGCCGCTCGCCACCACGGTCGACGAGGAAGGCGTTCTGTTCGACAATTTCCGCATCGTCGACCGCGGAAAATTCCGCGAGACGGAGCTGCATACGCTGCTCACCGACCATCGCTACCCCGCCCGCAATCCGCACCAGAACATCGCCGATCTCAAGGCACAGATTGCCGCCAACGAGAAGGGTGTCGCCGAACTGCGCAAGATGGTCTCCCATTTCGGGCTTGATGTCGTCGAGGCCTATATGGGCCATGTCCAGGACAATGCCGCCGAGAGCGTGCGCCGGGTGCTGGAGCGGCTACCGGACACGTCGGAATATGAGTATCCGACCGATACCGGCCAGGTCATCAAGGTGAAGATCACGGTCGATCGCCAAAAGCGCGAGGCGACCGTCGACTTCACCGGCACGTCGCCTGTCATGAAGAACAATTTCAACGCCCCTGAGCCGGTGGCGCGCGCGGCCGTGCTCTACGCCTTCCGCGTCATGGTCGAGGACATGATCCCGATGAATGCCGGCTGCCTCAGGCCGATCAACATCGTCATTCCCGACGGCTGCATGCTGAAGCCCGCCTATCCTGCCGCCGTCGTCGCCGGCAATGTCGAGACCTCGCAGCACGTAACCAATGCGCTGTTCGGCGCCATGGGCGCGATGGCCAATGCGCAGGGCACGATGAACAACCTGACTTTCGGCAACAAGAAGTACCAATATTACGAGACCATCTGTTCCGGCTCGCCGGCCGGCCATATGAACTCCGGCCGCGGCTTTGCCGGCACCTCCGGCGTGCACACCCATATGACCAATTCGCGCCTAACCGATCCGGAGGTGCTTGAACTGCGCTTTCCCGTGGTGCTGGAGGATTTTCACATCCGCGAAGGCTCGGGCGGCAAGGGCAAATGGAACGCCGGCGACGGCACCAAACGCACCATCCGCTTCCTCGAGAAAATGGAATGCGCGATTCTGTCCTCGCACCGCAACCGCCCGCCACGGGGGCTGGATGGCGGCGGCGACGGCGAAGTCGGCTCGACCAAGGTCCGCCGCAACGACGGCACGGTCGACGTGCTGAAGGCCTGCGACCAGACCGTTCTCGACGCTGGCGAGGCCGTCATCGTGACGACGCCGACGCCGGGCGGGTTTGGCAAGCTGTAAGAGAGACGTCAACAGGCTGTCACCGGCCTGTCATGACCCTGCGGTACCCGCTTGCGGCAAAGCAAATGGGGAATCACTTTGCCATGACGGACGTCTCCTCGGACCTGGTTTTTCGCCGCGGCAAGGAAGTTGGAAAAGCCGTCTACCAGAACCGCCCGCTTTCGAAAGCTGGCATTTCCGAGCGGCTGTTCGCCTTCCTGTTTTCCGGCCTTGTCTATCCGCAGATCTGGGAAGATCCTGACGTCGACATGGACGCGATGCAACTTGGCCAGGGTCATCGCGTCGTCACCATCGCTTCCGGCGGCTGCAACATCCTGGCCTACCTTACCCGTTCGCCGGCACGGATCGACGCTGTCGACCTCAACGCCGCTCACATCGCGCTGAACCGCATGAAGCTTGAGGCAGTCCGCCATCTGCCTTCGCAGAGCGACCTGTTCCGCTTCTTCGGCGCCGCCGACACCAGCCACAATTCGGAAGCCTACGACCGTTTCATCGCGCCGCATCTCGACCCGGTCAGCCGCCACTATTGGGAACACCGCAACTGGCGCGGCCGCCGGCGTATTGGTGTCTTCGACCGCAATTTCTACCAGACCGGCCTGCTCGGCCTGTTCATCGCCATGGGCCACCGCACGGCGAAATTGTTCGGCGTCAACCCGGCCCGCATGATGGAAGCCAGGAATATCGGCGAACAGCGCCGCTTCTTCAACGAGGAGCTGGCGCCGGTCTTCGACAGGAAGCTTCTGAAATGGGCGACCTCGCGAAAAGCCTCGCTGTTCGGTCTCGGCATTCCGCCGGCGCAGTATGATTCGCTGATCACCTCCGGCGACGGCACCATGGCCAGCGTGCTTAAGGCCCGCTTGGAAAAGCTTGCCTGCGACTTCCCCTTGGAAAACAATTACTTCGCCTGGCAGGCCTTTGCTCGCCGCTACCCGGAACCAGGCGAGGCCGCCCTGCCCGCCTATCTGGAAAAGCACAATTACGAGACCATCCGCGGCAATGTCGACCGCGTCGCCATCCATCACGCCAACCTGATCGAATTCCTCGCCGGCAAGGATGCCGGCGCCGTCGACCGCTTCATCCTGCTCGACGCGCAGGACTGGATGACCGATGACCAGCTCAATGCACTGTGGTCGGAAATCACCCGCTCCGCCTCCACTGGGGCGCGCGTCATTTTCCGCACCGCTGCCGAGCCCAGCCTGCTGCCGGGCCGCGTTTCCACCTCGCTTCTCGACCAGTGGGATTACCAGAACGAGGCCTCGCGCGAATTCTCGGCCCGCGACCGCTCGGCCATCTATGGCGGCTTCCACCTCTATGTGAAGCGCGCCGCATGAGCACGACGGAGCTGCCGGCCAGCCACGCCGAACTGATGGACGGCGTCTACCGCTGGCAGCGCCACATCTACGACCTGACCCGCAAATACTACCTTCTCGGCCGCGACAAGCTGATATCGGGACTGAACGTGCCATCGGGCGGCACCGTGCTTGAACTCGGCTGCGGCACCGGCCGCAACATCATCCTCGCCGCCCGCGCCTATCCAGACGCGCGCTTCTTCGGCCTCGATATTTCGGCCGAAATGCTGGAGACGGCAGGCGCCGCGGTTGCCCGCGAAGGCCTCTCTGATCGCGTCATGCTGGCAAGGGGCGATGCCACGGATTTCAACCCGAAGGCGCTGTTTGGCCAAGGCAGCTTCGACCGCGTCTTCGTATCCTATTCGCTGTCGATGATCCCGGGCTGGGAGAAGACGGTATCGGCAGCACTTGCCGCGCTGGCCCCGATGGGCTCGCTGCACGTCGTCGATTTCGGCCAGCAGGAAGGTCTGCCAGGCTGGTTCCGTACCTTGCTGCGCGGCTGGCTGAAAAAATTCCACGTCACGCCGCGTGAATCCCTGCGCGACGTTCTGGAATCGGAAGCCGAGCGAACCGGCGCAACCTTCCGTTTCCGCACGCTTTATCACGGTTATTCCTGGCTGGCTGTGATCAAGCTCGGCACCTGACATCGCAGACAAAACAGCCGTAGAACCCGGCGCGCTTTCGCCATCGGCGGCCCAACGCTCCAATTCGAAGGTCAATCCGGTGAACGCGATCAGCAGGGTTCGCCCTTCGCGATTGCAGAATGACCCAAAGGGTGGTACACTATCTCCATGCTGGAGATAGAAAGTGATCGTCGGGTTTCGGGACGGATGGCTGCGAGCCTTTTTCGTGGAAGACATCCATTCCCGCAACATTCCGTCCGATCTTGAAGGCCGGTTGTTCCGCAAGCTCCAGATGATCGATGACGCGACGACCGATCAGGATTTGCGCGTACCGCCGAGCAATCACTTCGAAAAGTTGCGTGGTAGTCTCGATGGCTTCCACTCAATCCGCGTCAACAACCAATGGCGGCTGATCTTTCGGTGGAATGGCGGCCGTGGTGAAGCGTCGGATATCCATCTCGACGATCATAGCTACAGATGAGACGACACATGTTGATGACCACACGCAAGCCGGCAACGGTGGGTGAAATCCTCACGGAAGAATTTATGCAACCACTTGGCCTGACACAGGCTGCTTTGGCGGAAGCGATGGGGGTTCAGCGCAAGCATGTCAACGAATTGTGCAACGACCGCCGCAACGTGACGGCCGCGACCGCGCTCATTCTGGCGCGGGTCTTTGGCAACAGCCCGGATTTCTGGCTCAACGTGCAGCGCCGCAGCGATCTTTGGCAGGTCATGAATTCACCCGAGGAGCGGGCGCGGATTGATCGCGCCAAGCCTTTGGCGACCGCGGCCTAGAAGAAACTCTACAGCAACCGACTGCCGCTTAATGCAGCGCCTTCACGAGCGCTCCCACCATTGCTTGCGGGCGGTAGTTGAACTTGGCCGGCGTTAGCCCGAGCCGCACCACCACCAATTGCTCAGACGGAATGATGGCGACGGTCTGTCCGTCATGGCCCTCCATCCAGTAAGTGTCCTTCGGCAGCCCGGCCGCGACGCCGGCGCCGGGGTTTTCCTCGTCGCCCGGCGCTTCGATCCATAACTGGCCCTTGCCGTAGACCTTCGAGGCGGATGCCGGCTCGCGCATCCATTCCACGAAGCCGGCCGGCAGGATTTGGTTGCCGTTCCATACACCGCCCTGCAGCAGGAACTGGCCGAAGCGGGCCCAGTCATGCGCTGTGGCGTAGAGATAGGACGAGCCGACGAAAGTGCCCTGCTCATCGGTCTCGAGCACCGCGCTACGCATGCCGAGCGGCTCGAACAGCGCCATGCGCGGCCACGTCAATGCCTTGGCCTTGTCGCCGATCGCGTCCTGCCAGAAGCGCGACAGCATCACCGCCGTGCCACTCGAATAGGAAAACGTCTTGCCGACCTCACCGGTGAGGGTTTTGGTTGCGGCAAAGCCCGCCATGTCAGGTTCGAGATAGAGCATGCGCGTGACGTCGGCGACGTCGCCATAATCCTCGTTGAACTCCAGCCCGCTCGACATCGCCATCATGTCGGCAAGGCTGATCGCGGCGCGGCCGTCGGCCTTCCACGGCGTGAACAGGCCCTTGTTGTCGACCGTCATCTTCCCATCTTTGACCAGCGTGCCGACGATAGCGGCATTCACTGTCTTGGTCATCGACCAGCCGAGCAGCGGCGTCTTGGCCGAAAAACCGTCGCCGTAGCGTTCGGCGACGACGCGGCCGTTCTTGATCACCACGATCGCGCGCATACCGGTGCCGGCCAGCGCGGCGTCCCCGACAATCTTCGAGACCTCGGGCTTCTGCGAGGCATCGACCCGCTCGCCCTCGGGCCACAGCGCGTCCTGATTGGTCGGCGATGGCGAGGCATGGATTGCCGTGCGCCGCGCCTTGCCGACATCGCCGTCGGGGACGGAGGCGCAGCCCAGCCCGTCGCGGGCAACCGCCTCGCTCTTGCCGAGGAAGCCGAGCAGGCCGGCCGAAACCGTCCCCCGGTTCTTGTCGACCGAAACCCGCATCAAGCGCAGCAGCGGGTGGCCCGGCGCCTGCACGTCGACTGCCAGCACCTCGTTGGCATCGCGCCCGGCGATGAAGACGTTGGAGCAGACGATCTTGGCCGAATAGCCCGAGCCGACGCGGATCAGTTCCGGCGGCGCGATATAGAGCCAGGCAAACAGCGCGGCGATAGCCAGCACGATCAGGCCAAGCAGCCATTTGACGATCTTGACGACGAACCGCATCCATTGCCTCCCAGGCATTCGCCTGACGCTTATGTCATCGAATTGCCGCCATTGCTTCCGCAAAATCGGGCCTCTTGTCGAGCGCCATAAACCAGATATCAACCATGATCGGCGATCACAGGGATGCATGTCGCCTAAAAGCGCTCAGCGGTTTTGGGACACGACATGCATGAAAAACGAATATGCCAGGCGATGCGTGGGGCGATCGCCTGGAGAGGGCCAGACCAGCTTCGGCCATCAGTGCACAGACCCATCAGCGACCGGCTGATTCCGGCTTGGAAGTTGCGATGCGCCGTCTTGCGGCCCTTTTCATGCTGACGCTGCTCGGCGCCTGCTCGACCGTGGACGATCTCTCGCCGCTGTCGCCGTCCGCGTCGAGCAGTCCGACGGTGGCCGTGCGCGCGCCGCGCTTTGCCGATTCAAAGCCGCATGAGTGGGACAGCGGTGCGCCGTGGAATTATGCCGTCCATGGTACCGACGTCTCCAAATACCAGACCTCGGTCGATTGGCCGGCGGCCAAGGCCAGCGGCATCTCCTTCGCCTTCATCAAGGCAACGGAAGGCGGCGATCGTTTCGATGAGTATTTCAGCGAGCACTGGGCGCGCACGAAAGCCAACGGGATTCCACGCGCGGCCTATCACTTCTTCTATTTCTGCACGCCGGCAGCCACCCAGGCGCGCTGGTTCATCCAGAATGTCCCCGCCGACCGCTCCGCCATGCCGCCGGTTCTCGACATGGAATGGAACCCGAACTCGCCGACCTGCCGGCTGCGCCCCGACGCCGCCACGGTGCGCGCGGAGATGACGACCTTCCTCGAAATCGTCGAGCGGCATTACGGCAAGAAGCCGATCATCTACACCTCGGTCGACTTCTTCGACGACAATGAACTGTCGACCTTCCGCGGCTATCCCTACTGGCTGCGCTCGGTCGCCGGACACCCGCGCGAGAAATATGGCAGCCACCCTTTCACCTTCTGGCAGTACACCGGAACCGGCATCGTTCCCGGCATGACCGGCAAGTCCGACATCAACGTCTTCAACGGCTCCGAATCCGCCTGGAACAAGTGGCTGCGGCAGAACACGCGCTGACGCCGTGGCAACGGCAGCAAGCCGCGGGAATAGTGATTGCGACAGATCAGCCGTTGACACCGGGCCTGCCGCCTGCTTTCGACACAGCCAGCGCTAAAGAGTGCAACCGCTGGTAATTCAGGGCGTTGCGCTTTCAGGCACGACAATGCCCTCTCGTTTCGAAAGGAAGCTGATGCGACTGCGTTCCCAAGCCCTCGCGGCGCTGTTCTTGTGCGCCACGGCCTTGCCAGCGATGGCGCAGGAATGCGGCGGCGATTTCGAAACCTGGAAGCAGGGTGTGGCGGCGGAAGCCAAGGCTGCCGGTGTCGGCGCGGTCGGTCTTGATGCGCTGGAGGACGCCAGGATCGACGAGAGGGCTCTGGCGCGCGACCGTGCGCAGGGCGTCTTCACGCAGACCTTCGTCCAGTTTTCCAACCGCATGATCTCGGCTTACCGGCTGAAGCAAGGTGCGGCGAACATGAAGAAATACGCCGACATCTTCGCCCGCGCCGACCAGCAGTTCGGCGTCCAGGCCCCCGTCATCACCGCTTTCTGGGCGCTTGAAACGGATTTCGGCGCCGTGCAGGGCGATTTCCATACGCTGAGCGCATTGGCGACGCTGTCGCATGACTGCCGCCGCCCGCAGCTTTTCCGCCAGCAACTGGTGCCGCTCCTGGAACTGATCGATCGCGGCGTGCTGCCGGCCGACGTCACCGGCGCCTGGGCCGGCGAGATCGGCCAGACGCAGATTCTCCCGTCCGACTATCTTGCGCGCGGCATCGATGGCGACGGCGACGGCAAGATCGATCTGCGCGGCTCCGTGCCCGACGTGATCATGACCACGGGCAACAAGGTGCTGTCGCGCGGCTGGAAACGGGACGAACCCTGGATCCAGGAAGTGCGTGTGCCCGAAGAGATGCCGTGGGACCAGACCGGGCGCACCAACAAATTGCCGCTGACACAGTGGGCGCAGTGGGGCGTCACCAACCCCGACGGCTCGCCGCTGGCCGACAAGGGGCTGAAGGCCGGCCTGGCGCTGCCCATGGGCCGCAAGGGCCCGGCCTTCCTCACCTACGAGAATTTCGACGTTTATCTCGAATGGAACCAGTCCTTCACCTACGCGCTGACGGCGGCAAACCTCGCCGCGCGGCTGGCGGGCGCGCCGCCGCTCGACCCGCGCAATCCCGAGCCCGGCCTCACCAATGAGCAGATGAAAGAACTGCAGACCAAGCTCGAGGCCAGGGGCTACGACGTCGGCACCGTCGACGGCATTTTGGGCACCAACACCCGTGAAGCCATCCGCAAGGAACAGATGCGGTTGGGCCTGCCGGTGGATGGCTGGCCGACGCCGGAGCTGTTGGGAAAATTGTGAAGAGAGCGAGTAGTGAGTAGTGGGTAGGGGTAGGGGTAGTGGGTAGTGGTAGTGGGTAGTGGGTAGTGGGTAGTGGGTAGTGGGTAGTGGGTAGTGAGATATAGAGATTCCCTGCTGACTATCGACTACTCATGACTACTGACTACTCACCCCTTTTTTCCTAATCCGCCATCGTCTCCAAACTCGCGAACCCCACCGGCGCGTCGCCCTCGTCGAAGGGCGTCGTGACCTCGACGAAGGTGTCGGGATAGAAGCCGTTGAAGCGGGTTCTGAGCGACAGCGAGTAAGCGCCGATATGGCCGATCTCGATCCAGTCGCCGGTGTCGACGGTTTCCGGCAGCCAGAACGGCCGCGACAGGATGTCGACGGAATCGCAGGTCGCGCCGCAGACCTTGAACGGCACGATGTTCTTCTCATCGCCATTGCGCGTACGGATCGCCGGATCGGGAATGAACCGCGCCGGCAGCGTGATCTTGCCGGTCCACGAATCCGACAGCGACGCCCAGATACCGTCATTGATGTAGAGCCGCTTGCCCTTGCGCAACAGCACGCGCACGATCAGCGACAGGCAGCGCGCCACGATCACCCGGCCCGGCTCCGCCACCAGCGGTATCTGATCGAATTGGTACTCCTTCAGGTCGCCTGACAGCCGTGACATGATCTGGCCGAGCGACGGCATCTCGATCTGCTTGCGGTTGGGATCATGGCCATATTCGGCCGGAAAGCCGCCGCCGACGTCGAGCCCGGCAATGTCGAAGGTCAGCCGGTTGCGCACCCAGTCGGCCGAGGCCAACGCCCGCTCATAGGTGTCGGGATCCTCGATCTGGCTGCCGACATGGAAACACAGGCCGACCTTGTAGCCGGTGCGGTTCAGCCGCTCGGCGAGTTCGACCGCATAGGCAGGCCCGGCGCCGAATTTCTTGGATAGCTCGTAGGCGGCATGGCCCTTTGTCTGCACACGCACGAAGACGCTGACCGCGCCCGGGTCGATATCGAGCGCCCGCACCACACGGGTCAGCTTGGTGATCTCGTCCTCATGGTCGAGCGAGATGACGCGAATGCCGTATTTCTCCAAAGCCAGCTTGATGTCCGACTGCGCCTTGACGGGATGCATGTAGAGCATCTCCGCATCCGGCGAGACGGCGCGCACGGCGGCAAACTCGCCTGGTGAAGCGACGTCGAAGGCGGTGACGCCGGCCTCGACCAGCGTCTTCAGCACGATCTGCTCGCCATTGGTCTTGACCGCGTAGGCGGTCTTGCCGGGGAACATGCCCATGAACTGCTTCGCATCCGCCTTCAAGACCTGCGGGCGGAAGCAGTAGACCGGGTCGTCCGGACGAAGCGCCAGTGCCGCCTCGCTTGCATTCTCGAATCGCTGCATGGACGAATCCTCGACTTCAGCTCGCACAATTAATCCAAGCTAGCGGCTGGCGCATGACCCCGAAAGTTATTTCGACTTTCGGAAAGGATCATGCGCCAGGGATGAGCCTTGCAAGCGTCCTTTGCGCATCTCTGGAGGCGCGCGGCGCTGCAACGAAAACAATTCTGTGTCTCGTGCTCCTGACGGCACGGCACTGGCCTTTGCCGAAAGGCTTGGCTGCCGGTCGGGTTTCGGGTGGCCCTTGCCCCGGGACCAGATATGGCTTCCGCCTGTCGGCTGGCATTCCGGCTGTCTGGAGAGGATTCATATGGCAGTGACCGCTGTATCTGCGCCACGCGGACCGATGACGCTCAGGGACTGGGTGCAATTGCTGCTGCTCGGCGCCATCTGGGGCGGCTCGTTCTTCTTCGCCCGCATCGCGGTGGCGGAGCTTCAACCGCTGGTGCTGGTGCTGTTTCGCGTCGCCATCGCGGCGATAGCCCTGCAGCTCTATCTCGGCTTGCGCGGACCGTCCTTCCGCCTCGCTCTGCCGCATGCCGGCCTGTTCTTCCTGCTGGCCTTCACCAACAATGTCATCCCCTTCTCGCTGATCTTTGCCGGTCAAACCCAACTGGGGGCCGGCGTCGCTTCCGTCCTCAATGCCACGACGCCGTTCTGGACGCTGATCCTGGCCAACGCGTTGACACCAGATGAAAAGCTGTCCTGGAACAAGCTCGCCGGCATTGGGCTCGGTGTCGCCGGCACCGCTGTGATGATCGGTCCCGGCCTGCTGGCGGGGCTCGGCGGCCCTGTCTGGGCCAAATTCGCGCTGATCGGCGCCTCGCTGTCCTACGGTATCGCGCTGATGGTCGCCCGCCGTTTCAAGGGCGTGCCCTCGCCAGTCGTCGCCACCGGGCAATTGACGGCTTCGACCATCATCATGATCCCGGTGGTGCTCTTCGCCCATGGCCCGGCCGGCCTGTTCTCCGCCTCGGCGCCGGTGTGGGCGGCGGTGCTGGCGCTGGCGCTTCTTTCGACGGCCTTCGCCTACATCCTCTACTTCAACCTCGTCGCCTCGGCCGGCGCAACCAACGCCTCGCTGGTCACGCTGATCGTGCCGGCCAGCGCCATGCTGCTCGGCTTTCTTTTCCTGGGCGAGCGGCTGGAATTTTTCGAGATCGGCGGTGTGGTGCTGATCGGACTTGGTCTTCTGACAATCGACGGGCGAGTGTTCGGACGGCGTTAGAGCTCGGCGTGTGCAATCGCGAAAGTCGAAGGCGACTTTCGCGAGGGTAGCGCTGCCATGACACAGCATCGACACGCCACCGCCATAATTTATTCACAGGCATGAAGCGGGTTTTGCCAAGGAGTTTCAACGGCTAACGGCGAAACCGAAGTCGCAAAATCCACAATCACGTCGCAATGCAGCACATTTTCCGCTTGCCTGTGGCACAAATGAACCTAGACTCCAGGGCATAGCTCTTTAAGAGGAGGCTATGTCATGGGACTTACGAGGCCAATCAACGCATTGATGATTTGTGCTGCGTTTGCTTTCATCGGCGCCCTCATTATGGGCGTCCTTCCCTGAACCCGCCAAGACGGGGAAGACCAGCAGCAAATAGTCCAACCGATTCGAAAGGCCGGGTTTTTACCCGGCCTTTTGCTTACCTGACTGACCCTCAGGCAGCAGCGGAGCCCGCCACCTCATGCGAGCGGATGCCGATCATATGGCAGACCGCGAAGACGAGGTCGGCCCGGTTCATTGTGTAGAAGTGGAAATCGCCCACGCCACGCTCGACCAGGTCCATAACCTGCTCGGCGGCGACGGCGGATGCCACCAGCGCATGCGTCTGAGGGTCGTTCTGCAGGCCGTCGAAACGCTCGGCCAGCCATGCCGGCACCAGCGCGCCGCAGCGCGCCGAGAAATTGGCGACCTGGGTGAAATTGTGCACCGGCAGGATGCCCGGAACGATCGGGATGTAGATGCCGGCACGGCGCGCGCGCTCGACGTAACGTTCGTAGAGATCGTTGTCGAAGAAGAACTGGGTGATCGCCCGCGTCGCGCCGTTGTCGACCTTGCGCTTCAGCATGTCGATGTCGGTGGCGAAGTCAGGGCTTTCCGGATGCTTTTCCGGATAGGCCGAAACCGAGATGTCGAAATCGCCGGCGTGCTTCAGCGCCCCGACCAGCTCGGCGCCGTTGGCGTAGCCGTCCGGATGCGGTCGGTAGGCGGCGCCGACGCCTTCCGCCGGATCGCCGCGCAAGGCGACGAAGCGTTTCACCCCCATGTCGGTGAATTCCTGGATCACGGCGTCGACCTGATGGCGAGCGGCATCGACGCAAGTCATGTGCGCGGCCGGCGTCAGGCTGGTCTCCTTCAGGATACGGCCGATGGTGCGCGCCGTGCGCTCACGCGTCGAACCGCCGGCGCCATAGGTCACCGAGACGAATTTCGGCTGCAGCGGCTCGAGCCTTGTGACCGTATCCCACAGTCTTGCCTCCATCTCATCGTTCTTCGGCGGGAAGAACTCGAACGAAACCCTGACCTTGTCGCCGATATCGGGCCGGCGGGAAAAACGAAACTGGTTCATCAGGCGATTTCCCCTATCGAGCTCACTCTGGTCTGCTGGCTGGCATTGGCGGGATCGGCGATCAGCAGGCGCCGGTCGCGGCCAAGCCAAAGCTTGACGGTGAGCCTGGCCTCGTTGCCGCCGCGCGGTTCGAACTCCTGGGCATCCTCGAGATCGAGGCCGGCTTCGGAGAACCACTCTCCGATCTGCCGGTCGGAAAAGCCCAGCCGCATATGCGCATGCTCGTCGCGCAGGAATTCCAGTGTGTGCGGCGCGAAATCGACGATGACGAGACGGCCGGCCGGGCGAAGCAGCCGCGCCGCCTCATGGATGGCGCGGGCCGGGTCGTCGAGATAGTGCAGCACCTGGTGGATGGTGACGAGATCGAAGGCATCGCGCTCGACCGGCGGCGAGAAGATATCGCCCTGCCGCACCTGCGCGTTCGAAACGCCGGCCTTGTCGAGATTGGCGCGCGCCACGGTCAGCATCTCTCGCGACATGTCGATGCCGATCCCCCGCCGGTAGAGCGGCGAGAAGATTTCGAGCAGCCGCCCGGTGCCGGTGCCAAGGTCGAGCATGGACTGGAACGGCCGCTTGCCGACCAGCTTCAGCATCGCGGCCTCCACCGCACGGTCGGGCACATGCAGCGAGCGGATATGATCCCAGCTTGCGGCGTTCTGCGAAAAGTACGCGGTGGCGCGGTCCTGGCGCTTGCGCTTGACCGAGGTCAGTCGCTCCAGATCACGCTCGACCTGCGGATCGGCGCCGCGAATGCCGGCAACCAGCCTCATCACGAAGTCTCGCGCCGAATCGGCGTCCGACAGGCGGAAGAACGCCCACGACCCTTCCTGGTAGCGGCCGATCAGCCCCGCCTCGAGCAGCAGCTTCAGGTGGCGCGAGACACGCGGCTGCGACTGGCCGAGAATTTCGGTAAGGTCGGAAACGGTGAGGTCGCCACGCGACAACAATGCCAATATGCGCAGGCGGCTGGATTCGGCCGCCGCCTTCAGCGTATCCACCATGGTGTCGAGCGAGACATGCATCAGCGTATTCTCTTTGAAAAGATATAAACATATGTTTATGTCGAATCCGGCGACCTTGCAAGCGCTATGTCGCTTCCGGACCAGAAAATGCCGCATCCGTGATTTCCCGGTCCGGATCAGCCCGAAACGTCTAGCGGTTTTGAGACAATGGCATGCACCAGCACAGAGACAGGCAATGACCGAACCGCGTGAGATGTTCGAGGCTCGCGAAGGCGAGCAGAGACTGGACCAGGATCCTGCCTTGATGCCGCCGGACGCCGGCATCGTTTTCATCGGCCGTATTGCCTCGCCGTGGATCACCCGGGATAGCTGCCCGAAGAACATGCGCGCCGCGCGCGAGGCGGGACAGCCCGCGGTGCTGGCCATCGATGCGCCCTATCGTGCGGGCCTGCGCGGGCTGGAGCGCGCCAGCCACGTCGTCATCCTGTCCTGGCTGCACCACGCGCCGCGGAATCTGATTGTGCAGAAACCCCGCCATGCGGCTGAAGCGAAAGGCGTATTCGGCCTGCGCTCCCCTGCCCGGCCGAACCCAATCGGCCTGCACATAGCCAAGCTCGTCGGATTGGACATCGGCACTGGGCGCGTCGACCTCGACGCCATCGACGTGCTCGACGGCACGCCGGTCATCGACATCAAACCATATTTCGCCTCGACCGATGCCTTTGCCGAGGCGACCGTTGAGGGGCGCGGGGAGCAATGACCGCGCCCACCGGCCGCCGCCGCGCCATAGCCAAGGCTTTGACAGCACTTCTGCCGCTGGCGCCCTATGCCGACATGGAGAAGATCCGCACCGACGCCGGCTCGGTCCATATGAAAACCTTGCCGCCGACGATCGCGGTATGGCTGGCGACAATCGCCCACATCCGCCACATGCACACCGATTACGAAAAGCTGCTGGCCGAGGGGTATGACCGCGACTCCGCCCGTTTCTTCGTCATCGAGCAAACCAACACCATGCTCACGCGCTGGCGCGCCACGCGCCTGCTCGACGCCGACGACGAGGAGGAATGACGCCACTGCCGGGGAGATGGCGCTCTGCGTCTTGTTCAAAAAGATTCCCCCTCGCCTCTGGAAAATCACGGAACAGGCCGTATATGCCCGAAAGCGGAGAAGCCTCCGCTTCCATCCAGAAATTGCGCCCGCAGGGGCAAGGATTCCACATCATGACATCTAAGGTTTGGTTCATCACCGGATCGTCGAAGGGCTTTGGCCGCGTCTGGGCCGAGGCCGCACTGGCGCGTGGCGACCGCGTTGCAGCGACCGCTCGCGACGCCGGCACGCTCGCCGATCTCGTCGATAGATACGGCGACAACATCGCCGCCATAAAGCTCGACGTCACCGACAAGAAAGCCGTCGATGCCGCTGTCGCCGAGGCGCACAAGCGCTTTGGCCGGCTCGACGTCGTCATCAACAATGCCGGCTACGGCCATTTCGGCGCCATCGAGGAAGTCAGCGAACAGGAAGCCCGCGACCAGATCGAGACCAATGTGTTCGGCGCACTGTGGGTTACCCAGGCTGTCCTGCCGATCATGCGGGCGCAGCGCTCCGGCCACATCATCCAGATCTCGTCGATCGGCGGCGTCAATGCCTTTGCCTCGCTCGGCCTCTACCATGCCTCGAAATGGGCGCTGGAAGCCTTCAGCCAGTCGCTCAGCATCGAGGTCGCGGAATTCGGCATCCATGTCACGCTGGTCGAGCCGGGCGGCTTCTCCACCGACTGGTCGGGAGCATCGGCCAAGGTCTCCAAGCCGATCGAGGCCTATGCGCCCGCCCGCGCCAAGATGGCCGAGCGCCGCGCCAACTCGGTTGCTGGCGATCCCGAGGCGACCGGGCCGGCGATGCTGGCCATCGTCGATGCGGCAGAGCCGCCGCTGAGGGTGTTCTTCGGCGATGGCGGCCTGCCGATGATACGCCAGGAATACGCCAACCGCCTCGCCACCTGGGACAAGTGGGACCACGTCTCCGTCATGGCGCAAGGCGTCAACAAGAACCGCAAGGGCTGACGCCCAACGTAGTAGCTGCGCCGCCTACGGGCGGCGTAGCTATGCCTTGTAAATCCATTGCTCCGGCACACGCACCGAAATCTCTTCGCCGACCCTGACCACGCCGGGTTTTTCAACCCACGCGACAAGGCCACGCAGCCGCTTCGCCGTCTGCGGGAAGAGCAGTGCGGCTGCATCGCGATCCGATGCATGGACATGCGTGGCGATGGATTGCCCGGCGACCCGGCACGGCTTGTTCTGCGCGTCGATTTTGATCGTCACGCCCCCTTGGAAGAACATCAGTGAGCCGGCCGGCAGCATCGACAGACGTGGCACACCCCCGATCAGCATATTGGCGCCGATCCATTCCGGCTTGATCTCCTCCAGGCCCATGCGCTCGGCAACGATCGAAAGCTCGTCCGCGGCGACCAGCGACAATTGCCGCTCGTTGCGCATCTCCGTGCCGCGCGGATACCAAGGCTCGCGCCCACCGGAACGCCGCGTCATTCCGGAATGGAAGTCATTCGCGATTCCGTCGAAGCCAAGATGCAATTCCTCGACGGCTTTCGTCTCGAAATGATCGGACGGAGCGGCATAGAGCGCCACTGCCTTTGCCGTCAGCTTACGGCCCGGGACGATGTCGATCGTGGGCTCGGCAGCTGGAAAAAGTTCTAGGTTTGTTTCCTGCATGCTGCTGGTCTAGAGGCCTCGGACAATGCGGTCCAGTCTAAAGCGCTGATGATCCGATCACTGCGTTTGATGCCGATCACGACGTTATTACCGGAAATGCCGTCATGTTGCAGCGAGCGCGTCCCATTGCCGCCGCGCCGCCTATATATATTCGGCGCCAGTCGGGAGGAGGAGGTTCGCATGCAGGTTGGACAGGCCATCGCAGCGCTCTGGCTGTTCTGGGTGGTATCCTGGATCGTCGCTGCATCCTGGGCCGATCCAGCCCAAAAGCGCGCCACCATCGGGGCGGAGGCCCGCTATCGCGTCTTCTGGCTGGCCGGCACCGTCCTGCTGTTCGTTCCAGCGCACAGCTATCAAGGCAGGCTGAGATTGTGGACGCCGACCCTTGCCGAAGCCTGGGTCTGCGTTGCCCTGATCGCGGTCGGCATCGGCTTCGCATGGTGGGCACGCATCCATCTCGGGCGGTTGTGGTCCGCCACGGTCACAGCCAAGGCGGATCATCGCGTGGTCGACACCGGCCCCTATCGCCTGGTACGGGATCCGATCTATACCGGGCTGCTGCTGGCTGTGCTTGCCACCATGGCGGCAAAAGGCACGGTCTGGGGCATTGCAGGTACAGCCCTGCTCATCATCGGCGTCGTCATCAAGGCGAGGCTGGAGGAGCGTTTCCTGCGCGACGAACTCGGACCCGCCTATGACGATTACGCCAAGCGGGTGCCGATGCTGGTTCCCTTCACGCCGGCCTAGCGCGGCATCACCTCAGAGCATTCTCAGCAGCGCGCCACCGATCGAATATCCCGCACCGAAGGCGCAGATCAGGCCGTGATCGCCCGGTTTCATGTCGGCATGGTTCTCCGACAGCGCGATGATGGCTCCCGCGCCCGCCGTGTTGCCGAGCCGCTCCAGCACCATCGGCGCGCGGTCATGGCCGACGTCGTGGCCGAACGCCAGTTTCAGGATCATCGCATTCATGCGCGCATTGGCCTGGTGCAGCCAGAAGCGCCGCACCGCCTGCGGCGTCAGCCCGTGTTCGGCGAGGAATTCGACGATGAATTTGTGCCCGGCGACGGTGACTTCCTTGAACACCTTGTTGCCGACCTGCTTGATGAGGTTGCCTTCCAGGTCGATCCTGTAGGGATCGTCCTGAGCGGTGCGGGTATGATAGCCGAGATTGGTGCGGATGTTGTTCGACATCTGCGTCCAGATTCGCGTGTCCAGCACCTCGAAGCGGCCCGGCCGCCTCTCACCCTGGGCAAGCCCCTCCACCACCATCGACACCGAAGCGTCCCCGAAGATGAAATGCGTCTGCCGGTCGCGGAAATTGAGATGGCCGGTGATGATTTCCGGCGTCGTCACCAGGATGCGCTTGTGCGCGCCCGAGCGCACCAGATTGACCGCCATGTGCAGCGCAGCCGCGGCCGATGAACAGCCAAGCCCCATGTCGAAACCCGCGCCCCTCGTGCCCAGCGCCTCCTGCATTTCGATGGCGATCGCCGGATATGGCCTCTGCTGATGCGAGGACGAGCAGATCACCAGATCGACATCCGACGCATCGACCCCGGCGTGCTCGATCGCCTTCTGAGCCGAAGCGATGCCGAATTCCGCCTGCAGCGAGAGCGCGTCGTCCGGACGCGCCGGAATGCGCGGCGCCATGCGGGTCGGGTCGAGAATGCCTTCACGCTCGACCACGTGGCGGGACTTCACACCTGAAGCATGAACGATGAAGTCGGCATCGGATTTCTGCAGCAGCGTCTCGCCGGTATCCTGGCGCCGCGCGTTCTCGGTGTCGACCCAGGCATTGAAGCTGGCGACCAGTTCCTCATTCGTGATTACAGGCTTGGGAATTTCAGCGCCGATGCCGCTGATGATGACGCGATGCATGTTTAAGTCCGTCCATCCGCGGGCGTTGCGGCTTGATGTGGGCGCCGAAACGTTTCGGCGCAACACTTTTCTCACTCGGCCGGTTTACGCCGGCTTAAACCAAGGTTTAGGCCGGCTTAAACCAAGGTTTTTCGCCAGCCTATCCCGCCCCCTTGGCGACGATGAAAATGCGGGGGAAACGCAGCAGCACCTTGCCATCGGCGGTCTTCGGATAGGCCTTGGCGATCTTGGCCGTGTAGCTGTCGAGGAACAGCTTGCGCTCATCCGCGTCCAGCGGATCGAGGAAGGGCTTCAGCCCTGTCGACTTCACCCACTCGACGATCGCCTCGGCATCGGCCAGCGGATGGTTGTAGATGGTGTGCCAGATGTCGAGCCGAGCCGAGAGCGGCGACAGCAGGTCGTAGTAGAACGACACCGGCGGCAGCGGCGCACGGGCCGCATCCCTGATCTTTGCCGCGAAAGGCGCTTCGGCGGCGGTCTCCCGCATCAGGCGATGCGAATCCTCGGCCATATTGTCGGGCATCTGGACGGCTAGCGCGCCGCCGGGGGCCAGAAAACCCATCAGGCGCTGGAACACCGCCGGATGCTCCGGCAGCCACTGGAAGACGGCGTTGGCGAAGATCACGTTGACCGGCTCGACCGAATGCCATGTCGACGCATCGGCGAGGTCGAAGCTGACATTGGGCAGCCGCGCCCTCGCCTTCTCGATCATGTCGGGAGACGTGTCGAAGCCGCTCACTTGCGCATCCGGCCAGCGCTCGACCAGAAGTTCGGTCGAATTGCCCGGCCCGCAGCCGATATCGACAACCCGGCGCGGAAAGTCGACCGGAACCTGTGCCGCCAAGTCGCGCGCGGGCCGCGTGCGCTCGTCCTCGAATTTCAGATACTGGGCGGCGGACCAATCAGCCATCCGGGCTCCTCATGTCAGCTTGAGAATTCGCCGCCCGGTGCCCCCTTACCGCGTCAGCCTCTTGTAGGTCATGCGGTGCGGGTTGACGGCTTCAGGCCCGAGCCGGCGGATCTTGTCCTGCTCGTAATCCTCGAAATTGCCCTCGAACCATTCGACGTGGCTGTCGCCCTCGAAGGCGAGGATGTGCGTCGCCAGACGGTCGAGGAACATGCGATCGTGCGAGATGATGACCGCGCAGCCGCCGAAATTTTCCAGCGCGTCTTCGAGTGCCGCCAGCGTTTCCGTATCGAGATCGTTGGTCGGTTCGTCGAGCAGCAGAACATTGCCGCCGGTCTTCAGCATCTTGGCCAGGTGCACGCGGTTGCGCTGACCACCGGAGAGGTTGCCGACCTTCTGCTGCTGGTCGCCGCCGCGGAAGTTGAAGGACGCGCAATAAGCGCGGGTGTTGGCCTCGAACTTGCCGAGCTTGACCACTTCGGCGCCGCCCGAGATTTCTTCCCACACGGTCTTTGACGGATCGAGCGCGTCGCGGCTCTGGTCGACATAGCCGAGCTTGACCGTCTCGCCGACGCGGACAGAACCCGCATCCGGCTTTTCCTGGCCGGTGATCATGCGGAACAATGTCGTCTTGCCGGCGCCGTTCGGGCCGATGACGCCGACAATGCCACCCGGCGGCAGCTTGAATTCGAGGCCTTCGATCAACAGCGTGTCGCCGAAGCCTTTCGACAGGCCCTCGACCTCGATGACCACGTTGCCGAGCCGCTCGCCATGCGGGATGACGATCTGCGTATCCGTCGGCCGCCGCTTATCAGCTGCATCGAGCAGATCCTGGAACGCCTGGATACGCGCCTTGGACTTGGTCTGGCGAGCCTTCGGGCTCGACTGGATCCACTCGCGCTCGCGGCCGATGGCGCGTTGGCGGGCGTCGTCCTCGCGGCCTTCCTGCTTGAGGCGCTTGGCCTTGGCTTCGAGATACTTGGTGTAATTCCCCTCATAAGGAATGCCGCGTCCGCGATCGAGTTCGAGAATCCAGCCGGTGACATTGTCGAGGAAGTAGCGGTCGTGGGTGATGATCATCACGGCGCCCGGATAGGCGCGCAGATGCTTTTCCAGCCATGCCGTCGTCTCGGCATCGAGGTGGTTGGTCGGTTCGTCGAGCAGCAGAAGATCAGGCTGGCGCAGCAGCAACTGGCAGAGCGCGACGCGGCGGCGCTCGCCACCCGACAGCTTGGTGACGTTGGCATCCTTTGGCGGGCAGCCCAGCGCTTCCATTGCCATCTCGACCTGCTGTTCGAGATCCCACAGGTTCAGCCGGTCCATCTCGTCCTGGAGCTTGGCCGATTCGTCGGCCGTCTCGTCGGAATAGTTCATCATCAATTCGTTGTAACGCTCGATGATGGCGGTCTTGGCCGCGACACCTTCCATGATGTTTTCGAACACGGTCTTGTCCGGATCGAGCGCCGGCTCCTGCGCCAGGTAGCCGACAGTGGCGCCTTCGGCGAGCCACGCCTCACCGCTCCAGTCCTTGTCGATGCCGGCCATGATCTTGAGGATCGTCGACTTGCCGGCGCCGTTTGGGCCCAGGATGCCGATCTTGGCGTCCGGGTAGAAGGACAGATGAACGTTCTCGAGCACCTTCTTGGTGCCATAGGCCTTGTTGAGGCCGGCCATGTGATAGATGAACTGGCGTGCCACGCGCGCTTTCCCTGAAAAATGACTGGATTTGTCGAATTGAATGGAGGTTGGCCGCTATGTAGGCGATGCGGCGCCGAACGGCAATCGCTTTTGCCATATCAGGCCAACCACACGGACAAGTGTGCACCGACAGCCAGGTTTTCAACCGGTCGATGGCGCGCGGAAATCTCCGGTTAACCCTTCCACGTCAAAACAGGACCGGAGTGGAATCGCTGGCTGGCCGCGATTTCGAAAAGAGAGCGGATCGACGGCATTGCTGAACAGTTTCCTGCTCCTTGCCGAAGCGATTGTCTACTTCAGCGTCATGGTGACGCTTTTCCGCTTCCGCAAGCGCATCGGCCTGGGCGTCTTCATCTGCGCACTCGGCGTCATGCATTTCCTGGAAACCTATCTCGCCAGCGTCTTCTACGTCGCGCTGCCGTTTGGCATGGTCTCGCCGGGCTCGGCGGTGCTGTTTTCGGGCAAGCTGGTGATGCTCCTTCTGCTCTACATGAAGGAGGATGCCGCCACCGTGCGCCAGCCGATCTATGGCCTGCTGCTCGGCAATGCGCTGATGATCGGTCTGGTTCTGCTCCTGCGCCTGCACGCCATCGCTCCGCTTCCAGATGGCCGGCTCCCCGACATCGGCTTTATCGACGAGATGGGCTGGCTGATGGTTTGGGGCACGACGCTGCTGTTCGTCGATGCCATCCTGATCATCCTGCTTTATGAGAAACTTGGACGCGTCCTGCGCAAGGCGCGGTTCGCACGCATCCTGATTTGCGTCGCCTGCGTGCTGACTTTCGATCAGGCGGGGTTCTTCACCGCGCTGCATTTCGTTGCCGGCGCGCCGATCGCGGTCTTCTTCGGCGGCTGGTTCGCCAAGATGGCGGCGGCACTGACCTTCAGCGCCATGCTGGTCGCCTATCTCAAATGGTTCGAGGTCCGGGATGTCCAGATGCCGCGTGGGCTGACCGACATCTTCGAGACCTTGACCTATCGCGAACGCTACGAGGCGCTGGTCGAACATGTCGGCCGCGATGGCCTGACCGGACTGCTGCACAGGGGACGCTTCGATGCCGATGGCGAGGCCGCCGTCCAGTCCAGCCTGCGCACGGCGAGGCCGCTCAGCCTGCTCATCGTCGACGTCGACCACTTCAAGTCGATCAACGATCGTTTCGGCCATGCCGAAGGCGACAAGGTGCTGAAGGCGGTCGCAACCGTACTTTGCGAGGCGGCAGGCGCCGAGGACCAGGTGTTCCGGATCGGCGGCGAGGAATTCGCGATCCTGAGTTCGCGCCCACACTCCGTCGCAAGGCTCTTTGGCGAAAGCGTCCGCACCGCGCTCAAAGCATCGGCCGCCACCAGCCGGTTCGAATTGACCGTCAGCGCCGGCGTTTCCACCGTCAGCGAAACGACGCAGTGCCTGGCCGACCTGTTCGCGCTCGCCGACCAGCGCCTTTACAAGGCGAAATCGACCGGACGCGACCGCGTCGTCGGCGAACCCGGCGGGCATGAAGCCGACGCCGATATCGCCTGGACCAGGTCCGCGCAGATCTAGCCAAAGTCAGTCCAGACCCAACCTTGTCGCTACGATTTCCCCTGCCGTGCCGGCGCGCTGCTCGTCATGCCACTCATGCAACCCCCGCTGAATGAACACCGCCATGCCAACATAACAGCAGGCACGGCAAGCGAAAGCCCGGCTGGCTGCCTAAATCCGTGCCCTTGCGTTACTGGAACCCGATCGCGTCGACCGTGCCGGTCGGGCAACCGGCCTTGTTGGTCGGCACGGAGGCCAGCAGCAGATCCTTGAGCGAGCTGTTCGGACCGATCGGGCCGGCAAGGCCAAGCGTCAGTTCGCCGATCAGCCGCCGGCCGCTCGACGGATCGATAAGGCAGGACACACGCACCCGGTCCCCTGCTCCCGCGCCGAAGGACTGGTCGAAGGCGCTGCGGATCTGGTCCGCGGTCAGCTTGCCGCCGATATTTTTGGCGAAGAGGTCGCGCACGGGCGAGCTGTTGACCTCACGCATCAAATGAAGGGCGTCGGAAAAATACTCCTGCTGGCTTTTGCCATAGCAGGTGCCGTGCTTGATCCATTCATGCCGTTCCAGCTTCGAGGCGGTGCCCGGCATCACCTTGTCGAGCTCGGCGCGGGTCTCGGCATCGAGGTTGACCGGTGGCAGGTCCTGCCAGTGAGCCGGATTGTCATTGGCCTTGTCGCTGGCCGAAGCCTGGCAATAGAAATTGCCGTTCGGCTGCGGCCACAGGCCGTGCAGCGTGAAATTGGTGGCATCGAATTCGCCAGGGTTCTGCGCCTTGCATTCGGTCTTGTTCGACTTGGTCTCGCAGAAGGCCGGCTGCCAGCTCAGCGCGAAGACATATTCGGGTTTTCCCGAGACCGCCGGCTTGCCTTGCCCGCCCGGTGCCGCCGGCGCGGTCACCGCACTGCTGCCCGACAGATGGCCGCAGCTGACCTTCACCCAACGGCGCTCGGGATCGGCGCCCGGCACCAGGATGAGGTAGTGGCTCGGAGCGTCCTTGTTGCCGGCCAGCAATTGATAGGTCTTGCCCGCATCGGTCGAGACATTGCCGGGGTTCTTGGCGTTCTTGATCGCCTGCGTCGCGGGACAGGCAGCGTCGGCCACGAAGGTGCCGCTCATCTTGACGTCGGCATGCGCCGCGCCTGCCAGCGACCCCGCCAGCAAGGCCAATCCGAAAACAACAGCAATGCGCATGGAGAATCCCCTGCTGGAAAGTGGGCGACAGACTGAAGCTGTCTCCATGTCAGAATTGCGATATTTTGCGGGCCCGTGGCAAGAAAGATCGTCGCGGAAAAGCCGGCAGGCCCGATTGACGCAAATCTGGCGCCGGCGCACACGTTGGACATTGCAAGGGCGGAACCAGGGGGAGGCCAGCCGGCATGCCATTCAGCCAGCAGCGCGTGGTCCGCTCGCCGACCGGCGCCGACCTCAATCTGTTCGTCCGGCAGGCCGACAGCTCTCCGCGTGCGGTGGTCCAGATCAATCATGGCCTGGCCGAGCATGCCGGGCGCTACGACCGCTTCGCCGGTTTCCTGGCCGCTCGGGGTTTCCATGTCTATGTCCATGATCACCGTGGCCATGGGACGACCAGGGCGCCCGACGCGCCGCTCGGCAGATTCGCCGACAAGGACGGCCCGGCCAAGGTGATCGCCGATGTCGACGCCATCCGCGATCTTATCGCCCGCGAGCAGCCTGACCTGCCGGTAATCCTTTTCGGCCACTCGATGGGCGCGTCCGTGGCGCTGAACTACTTGTTACGGCACTCGAATCGGATCCATGCCGCCGCCATCTGGAACGGCAATTTCTCGCAAGGCCTGCTCGGCCAGGTGGCGCTCGGCATCCTGGCCTGGGAACGGATGCGGCTGGGCTCCGATGTCCCGTCGCGCCTGCTGCCGAAACTCACCTTCCAAGCCTGGGGCAAGGCGGTCCCCGACCATCGCACCTTGTTCGACTGGCTTTCGCGCGACGAGGCGGAAGTCGCGAAATACATCGCCGATCCGCTCTGCGGCTGGGATGCCTCCATATCGATGTGGCGCGATGTGGTCGCAATGGCGCTGAATGGCGGCAAGGATGCAGGCTTTGCCGGTATCCGGCGCGACCTTCCCGTCGCCATCGTTGGCGGTGAGAAAGACCCGGCTTCCGACTACGGCAGGGGCATCACCCATCTCGCGAACCTCATGCGCAAGATGGGCTTTTCTAATCTGGTTTCGAAGGTTTACGCCGACACCCGCCACGAGAGCCTGAACGAGGTGAACCGGGACATCGTCATGGACGATTTCGCCAACTGGGCGGACGCTGTCCTGAAAGCCTGACGGTTTGGCCCATCGCAAGAACCGTGACAGCCGCCGCCGGGCTTGATAGAGGCTCTGCTTTCGCAGCGATCAGGATGATTGCAGCAACCACGGTGATTTATGGCCGAACCCCCGCTGAAAGGCGTCCGCGTCGTCGAACTCGCCCGCATTCTTGCCGGGCCCTGGGCCGGGCAGTTGCTTGCCGATCTCGGCGCCGATGTCATCAAGGTCGAGAGCCCCGACGGTGGCGACGACACCCGCAAATGGGGTCCGCCCTTCGTCATGAGCCACGACGGCGAGAACCTGTCGGCCGCCTATTACCATTCCTGCAATCGCGGCAAGCGCTCCATCGCCATCGACTTCTCGACGCCCGAAGGCGCCGAGACGGTGCGCCGGCTGGTCGCGACGGCGGATGTGCTGATCGAGAACTTCAAGCTCGGCGGCCTGAAGAAATACGGGCTCGACCATGGCAGCCTGAAGGAAATCAACCCTCGCCTCGTCTACTGCTCGATCACCGGTTTCGGTCAGAATGGGCCTTATGCGCCTCGCGCGGGCTACGATTTCATTATCCAGGCCATGGCCGGCATGATGTCGATCACCGGCGAGCCCGGCCGCGAGCCGCAGAAAGCCGGCGTCGCCATCTCGGATATCTTCACCGGCCTCTATTCGGTCATCGCCATCCAGGCAGCACTTCGCCACGCCGAACAGACCGGCGAAGGCCAGCACATCGACATGGCGCTGTTCGACACGCAGATCTCGGCGCTCGGCAACCAGAACCTCAATTATCTCGTTTCCGGCAAGTCCCCGGTCCAGATGGGCAATGCCCATATGAACATCGCCCCTTACGAAGTGCTTCCAGTCAGGGACGGCCACATCATCCTGGCTGTCGGCAATGACGGCCAGTTCGCCAAGTTCTGCGCCGCGGTCGGGCTGGGCGATTTGCCGGCCAATCCCGATTTCACCACCAATCCGGCCCGCGTCGCCAATCGCGTGGAACTTCGCGCACGCATCATCGATGCACTGAAGATTTTTGATCGCGATCCGCTGCTGGCGAAGCTCGAAGCCGCCAGCGTGCCGGCAAGCCCGATCAACACGATCGGCCAGATGTTCGACGACCCGCAGACCATTGCCCGCGGCATGCGGCTCGACCTCGACGACGGCCATGGCAACCGCCTGCCATCGGTGCGCGCGCCGATGGTGATGTCGGGCACACCGCTTACTTATGAACGCCCCTCGCCGCGCCTTGGCGAGCACACTGACGAAATCCTTGCCGAACTGGAGAAGTCTGGGAAATGAAGACCGGTGGACAACTGATCGTCGACGCCCTCGAAGCCAATGGCACCGACCGTATGTTCTGCGTGCCGGGCGAATCCTACCTTGCGGTGCTTGACGCGCTGCATGATTCCTCGATCCGCACCATCGTCTGCCGCCAGGAAGGCGGCGCTGCCATGATGGCCGACTGCCAGGGCCGGCTGACCGGCAAGCCCGGCATCTGCTTCGTCACCCGCGGACCCGGCGCCACCAACGCTTCGGCCGGCATCCACATCGCCATGCAGGATTCGGTTCCTCTCATCCTGTTCATCGGCCAGGTCGCCAGCCACGCCAAGGAGCGCGAGGCGTTCCAGGAAGTGGACTATGTCAGGTTCTTCGGCGACATCGCCAAATGGGTGGTCGAGATCGACGACGCCTCGCGCATCCCCGAATTCGTCACGCGCGCCTTTGCCGTGGCGACGTCGGGCCGCCCCGGTCCGGTCGTCATATCGCTGCCTGAGGATATGCTGACCAGCGTCGTCGACGCGCCGGAAGCACTTCCGCACACGCCGGTCGAAACCTATCCCGGCGAGGCCGAACTCGACGCACTGGAAATGCTGCTTGCCGGCGCGAAGCGTCCCTTCGTCATTCTTGGCGGCACACGCTGGAACGCGGACGCGGTGGCGCGGATGCATGAGATCGCCGAGGCCTGGTCGCTTCCTGTCGGCTGTTCCTTCCGCCGCCAGATGCTGTTCGACCATCTTCATCCAAACTATGCCGGCGATGTCGGCATCGGCATCAATCCGAAGCTGGCAACGGCTATCAAGCAGGCCGACGTCGTTCTCTTGATCGGCGGGCGCATGGGCGAGATGCCCTCTTCCGACTACACGCTGCTGAAGAGCCCCTATCCCGACCAAGCTCTGGTGCATGTCCATGCCGATGCCGGCGAACTCGGCCGCGTCTACCGTCCGACCCTAGCGATCAATGCTTCGCCAGCGGCTTTCGTCGAGGCTTTCACCAAGCGCATGCCGGCCGGAACGCCATCATGGGCGGCCGAAACAGCCAAGCTGCATACCGCCTATCTCGACTGGTCGACTCCGCCTGAAAACGGTCCCGGCCCGGTCCAGATGGGACCTATCATGAACTACCTGGAAAAAGTGCTGCCGGACGATGCCATCCTCACCAATGGCGCCGGAAATTACGCAACCTGGGTACACCGCTTCCATCGCTTCCGCCGCTTCGCCACGCAAGGAGCGCCGACGTCGGGCTCGATGGGCTACGGCACGCCGGCGGCGGTCGCCGCCAAGGCGCTTTATCCGGAGCGCACAGTGGTCGCCTTCGCCGGCGACGGCTGCTTCCTGATGAACGGCCAGGAATTCGCCACCGCCGTGCAGTACGACCTGCCGATCGTCGTCATTCTCGTCAATAACGGTATTTACGGCACCATCCGCATGCACCAGGAACGCGAATATCCCGGCCGCGTCGTCGGCACCGATCTGAAGAACCCTGATTTTGCAGCACTTGCCCGCGCCTATGGCGGCCATGGCGAGACGGTGGAGAAGACAGCTGATTTCGCGCCTGCCTTCGAGCGCGCGCGAACCAGCGGCAAACCGGCGATCGTCGAGATCAGGCTCGATCCCGAAGCGATCACCCCGACCCGGACGATGACGCAGATACGCGACAGGGCTTAAGGGCCGGCAGAACAGAGGGCGGCGCTGTCCCGCCAGGCTTCAAGCGTTAGCCGCGCTTCGGGCTCTACATCGCCTTTTCGATCTGGCCGCGAATCTCGCCGTCCTTGTTGGCCGCCGTGTGCACATTGACGTAATACTTGCCGGCCTCCAGGTCAGCGGCCTGCGCATCGGTCAGCGTCGCCGACCCCTTGATCGGGCTCTTGAGCTTGCCTTTGAACGGGATCACCGGAGGCGCATTCTCGCCCGCCGCCGCCGGGCCGTGAATGTGCGCCGCTGTCGCCGGGCCGCTGAGGCCGGAATACTTCACGTTCCAGCTGAGCTTCTTCTTGGTGGTGTCGAAGGTGAGAGTGGCCGTCCCCTTGCCCTTCGTGGTGACGGCTGGGCTCTGCTGGCCGCCATCGAGGGTCGCCTTGTATTTTACCATCTCGGCCATGGCCGGTGATGCGAACAGGAAAGCGGTGGAAATGGCGAGCGCCGATAGCGCTGGCAGGAATGAGTGAGCGCGCATGAAGGACCTCCGATCGACAAAGCGTGCGTCGCGGCTCCCCGACGCGCGCATGCTTCAATGCAACGGCTGGACGGCGCAATGTATCCCCGCACACGGTCTTGTGATTGGAGCGCATGGAAAAGGGGCGGTCGCCCGCCCCTTTGATAGTCAGACCCGGTCTCAGGCGCTGTTGATCGCGCCTGCGAGGCCTACTTGACCGCCTTGTCGGTGATGGCGGTGGTATAGGCGCCTTTCGGCTCCTTGGTGATGATCTTCTGGTCGAGCAGCGCCTTGGCGGTGCGTTCGTAGGTCGCCGGGTCGAGCTTGCCGTCGGCATTGTCGATCAGCTTGGCGACTTCGCTCATCATCCGCTTCTGGTGGTTCTCGTCCTGGCCGCCGCCGTCCATGACGATGCTTGCGGCTTCGTCATTGTTGTCGACCGCGTATTTCCAGCCCTTCATCGAGGCGCGCACGAACCGCACCATCTTGTCCTCGAAGGCCGGATCCTTGAGCTTGTCTTCCGAGGCATAGAGGCCGTCCTCAAGCAGGTCGTTGCCCATGGCCGAGTAGTTGAACACGGTCAGCTGTTCGGGCTTATAGCCGGCGTCGATCAGCTGCCAGTACTCATTGTAGGTCATGACCGAGATGCAATCGGCCTGCTTCTGGATCAGCGGCTGCACGTCAAAGCTCTGCTTCAGCACGGTGACGCCATCGGGGCCGCCCTCCGTCTTGAGGCCAAGCTTGTTCATCCACGCGTAGAACGGATATTCGTTGCCGAAGAACCAGACACCGAGCGTGTGGCCCTTGAAGTCGGCTTCGGTCTTGATCGGGCCGTCCTTCGGGCAGACCAGCTCCATGCCGGCCTTCTTGAACGGCTGGGCGATGTTGACCAGCGGCACGCCCTTTTCGCGCGCGGCGAGCGCGCCGCCCATCCAGTCGACGATGACGTCGGCACCGCCGCCGGCGATCACTTGCTCGGGGGCGATGTCGGGGCCGCCTGGCTTGATGTCGACGTCGAGGCCTTCGGCTTCATAGAAACCCTTGGCCTTGGCGACATAGTAGCCGGCAAATTGCGCCTGCGTGACCCATTTCAGCTGCAAGGTCACCTTGTCGGCGGCCATCGCCTGGAACGCGGCCAGCGACATCGCGCCGGCCAGAACTGGAATAATAAGTCTTTTCATTTTTTTACCCTCTGAAGTTAGTGCCCAAACCCACCGCCCCTATCCACCACGGACAGAGGGATGCCAAAACGTGACGGCCCTTTCGACAAGGGCGACCACGCCATAAAAGACCGAACCCGCAAGTGCTGCAACTGCGATTTCGGCCCAGACCATGTCGATGTTCATCCGCCCGACCTCGGTCGAAATGCGGAAGCCCATGCCGACAACGGGTGTGCCGAAGAACTCGGCGACGATGGCGCCAATCAGCGCCAGCGTCGAATTGATCTTCAGCGCGTTGAAGATGAAGGGAGCGGCGGCCGGCAGCCTGAGCTTGACGAGCGTCGGCCAGTAGCCCGACGCATAGGTGCGCATCAGGTCGCGCTCCATATGGCCGGACGCGGCGAGCCCGGCGACCGTATTCACCAGCATCGGGAAGAAGGTCATGATGATGACCACCGCCGCCTTGGATTGCCAGTCGAAGCCGAACCACATGACCATGATCGGCGCCACGCCGATGATCGGCAGCGCCGAGACCATATTGCCGATCGGCAGAAGTCCACGCCGCAGAAACGGTACGCGGTCGGCGAGAACAGCGGTGATGAAGCCAGCGCCGCTGCCCACCACATAACCGAAGAGCACCGCCTTGAAGATGGTTTGCCGGACATCGGCGCCGAGCACCGGCAGCGAGCTGACGATGCGCGCACCGATGGCGCTCGGCGGCGGCAGCAGGATGAAAGGAATGCCGGCGCCGCGTGTGACGGCTTCCCAGATGATCAGGATCCAGGCGCCGAAGAAAGCGGGGATGACCAGACGCAGTGCGGTCCGGACCCATCCTGCCTTCGGCCGCAATCCCGAAAGCACCGCCACACAACGCCAGCCAAGCAGCCAGGCAGCCGCGAGCAGAAGAAAATACGGCGCCAGCGCCGTCCCTTCGAAACCTGCAATGCCCGAAATCAGCAGCCAGGCGACGAGATGGGCCCCTATGAAGAGCACCACGGCCTCCGCCAGGGGCGTAATCCTGAGCATGGAGATCAGCGCCGCCAGCACGGCCACGCCAAGCATCAAGCCCTTCATTCCGAGATAGGGGTAGCCGATACTGGCCGTCGGATCGGCAAGCGCTGCCGCTTCCGGCTTCGACATGGCGCCGAGCGCAATCGCGATCAGGCACAGCACGATCGCCAGCACGGCCTGCCAGGAAGGTTTCAGCCAGTTCATGCCGGCCTCCCGCCCATGGCGCGGTCGACGACGCGCCCGGCGATGCCAACCACCATCACCAGCAGTGCCGCCACGATGGAGCCGGCGACCAGCGCCGACCAGATGTCGATGGACTGGCTGTAATAGGCGCCCGCCAACAGCTTGGCGCCGATGCCGGCGACCGCGCCTGTCGGCAGTTCGCCCACGATGGCGCCTACTAGGCTTGCCGCCACCGCGACCTTCATCGAGGTGAACAGGAACGGCACCGAGGCCGGCACACGCAGTTTCCAGAAGGTCTGCGCGCGGCTGGCATTGTAGGTGTGCATCAGGTCGAGATGCATGATCTCGGGCGAGCGCAGGCCCTTCACCATGCCGACCGTCACCGGGAAGAACGACAGATAGGTCGAAATCATCGCCTTCGGGATCAGTCCGGTAATGCCGATCGCCGCCAGAACGACGATGATCATCGGCGCCACCGCCAGGATCGGAATGGTCTGCGAGGCGATGATCCACGGCATCAGGCTGCGGTCGAGCGTCGCCACATGGACGATGCCGACGGCGATGACGATGCCGAGTGCGGTGCCGAAGGCGAAGCCGAGCAGCGTCGAGGACAGCGTCACCCAGGCGTTGTAGACGAGACTGCGGTTCGAGGTGATAGGCCGCAGAAAAGTGTTCTGGAAGAAATTCACTGCCACCTGATGCGGCGCCGGCAGCGTCGGCTTGGGCTGCGACAGCGTCTTGCCGATGAGTTCGCCGAACGTGGAGATCTCGTTGGCACGCCGGTCGAGATCGCGCTGGAAGGGCGCGTTGAGGATGACGGCGAAGATGTACCAGAGCACGATCACGCCCAGAAGGATGGAGGTTACGGGGATGATCTTGGAGCGGAAGCTATCCATGGGCGCCTTCTCCTCTCTCCGCCGGGGAGAGGGTGGCCGGAGCGAAGCGAAGGCCGACCACCTTCGCCTTCGTCATCCTAGGTCGGAGCAACGCGAAGCGTCGCGCAGACCCTAGGATCCATTCCGTGACGTTGGCCGGGGGGTATAAGCGGTCTAGAGTGTTCGCCTTCGAACGCACAGCGTAAGGTGCATCGGTCTGCACCGCTGCGGAACGTTGAGGTAACGGCATGGATCCTAGGGTCTGCGCCGCGTCGCTTCGCTCCTTGCTCCGCCCTAGGATGACGAAGTCGCGATGGACCGCGCGCTTGTCGCTCCCCTCAATCATCATAACTATGCCCTGCCCTCAACCCATCGCGCACCCGCGCGGCGATCGCCAGAAACTCCGGCGTCTCGCGGATGTCGAGCGGCCGCTCTTTCGGCAGCGTCGATTCGATGATGTCGCTGACCCGGCCCGGGCGCGGCGACATGACGACGATGCGCGTCGACAGGTAGACGGCTTCCGGAATGGAGTGGGTGACGAAGCAGATGGTCTTGTTCGTCCGTCCCCATAGTTGCAGCAATTGCTCGTTGAGGTGGTCGCGCACGATCTCATCCAGCGCGCCGAACGGCTCGTCCATCAGCAACAGGTCGGCATCGAAGGCCAGCGCACGCGCGATCGAGGCGCGCTGCTGCATGCCGCCGGAAAGCTGCCAGGGGTATTTCTTCTCGAAGCCACTGAGGTTGACGAGGTCGAGCGTGCGCTTGATCCGCTCCGCCTGCTCGGTCTTGGACAGGCCCATGATTTCCAGCGGCAGCCCGACATTGCGCTCGATGGTGCGCCAGGGAAACAGGGCGGCGGCCTGGAAGACATAGCCGTAGGCACGTCTCTCGCGCGCCTGTTCCGGCGTCATGCCATTGACCGAGATCGTCCCCGAAGTGGGCTTTTCCAGATCGGCGATGACGCGCAGCAAAGTAGTCTTGCCGCAACCCGAAGGCCCGATGAAGGAGACGAACTCACCCTTGCCGATGGTCAGGTCGACATTGGACAGCGCCTGTACCGGCCCGTCATTGGTCTGGAAGGTGAGGCCCAGTTTGCTTGCCGAAACGACGGCTGGCGAAGGTCCCGTCATCGGTTGCTGCCTGCCTTCCGCCGCACGAAACCGATTGCTTTTATCGTGATGTTGTTTTCCACTCGACCCGTCCCATTGGCCCCAGTCCTGCTGAGTTTGTCCCGCTCGGTCGACGCCCGGAGTTTCCCCGATGTCGCCTAAACCGACTTGTCATCTTATCCGCCCTGAAAGCACTTATGAAGGCAAGCAGGGCCTGACCTACTTCGCCGGCATCGCCACCGAGTCGGTCGGCTCCTCCGGCATCTGCATGCACGTGCTCACCATGCCGCCCGGTGCCCGCGCCAAGGCGCATCTGCACGAGAACCATGAAACGGCGATCTACGTGCTCTCCGGCGAGGTCCATACCTGGTATGGCGACCGGCTGGAGCATCACATCGTCGTCAAGGCCGGCGACCTCTTCTACATTCCCGCAGGCGTGCCGCATTTGCCGGCTAATCTGAGCAATGCGCCGTCCTCGGCCGTCATCGCCCGCACCGATCCCAACGAACAGGAAAGCGTCGTCCTGCTGCCGGAACTGGACGCGCTCGTCGCCTGAGGCTGACGGAATGCCTTCCGCCCTCATCGGCACCGGGCAACTTCGCCCATGACGCTGCCGTCCTCGTCGGCGATCACCAATTTCTTGGCATTCTTGGCGCTGTGCTTGATCGTGAAGGTGGCCGGCGACTTTCCCTCCTCGCCTTCGGCTTCGCACTCTGCCTTGACCGTCAGCGAACCATCGGCCTCACCGTGTTTGCCGGTGAAGGCGCAGGCACTGGTCGCGGTGATAAAATCGGTGTCGGTCAGCAGCAGCATGTCTTCGGCATAGACCTTCTGGCCGTTCTTGTTGATGCAGCCGGACTTATTGCCATAGGGCTTGGACAGGTCGATGCCAGCCGCCGAGGCGGAGCCGGCTGCCAGAACAACAACGGCGGTGAGATAGAGCCCCGCGCACCTCACCTCAAACACCCGTCGCCGGAATGCCCGTCCGCTCGACCTTGCGTGGCGCGGTGATCTCCTTCCAGGTCGACAGCGCCCGATTGACGGCCGCGTTCGGTTCGCGGCCGACGAACTCACCATGGCCAGGCTTCGCCTTGACCTCGGCCTCCTCGACCGACAGCTCGCCGCGCGAGAACACGAAGCGCGGCAGGCCGGTCACTTCGACCCCTTCGAAGACGTTGTAGTCGATGACGGATTGCTGCTTCTTGGCGGAAATCTTCTTCTTGCGCTGGGGGTCCCAGACGATGATGTCGGCATCCGCGCCTTCGACGATCGCGCCCTTCTTCGGATACATGTTGAGGATCTTGGCGATGTTGGTCGAGGTCACGGCGACAAACTCGTTCATCGTCAGCCGGCCGGTATTGACGCCTTTGGTCCACAGCACCGGCAACCGGTCCTCAAGGCCACCCGTGCCGTTGGGGATCTTGGTGAAATTGCCGACGCCGAAGCGCTTCTGGTCGGTGGTGAAGGCGCAATGGTCGGTCGCCACCACTTGCAGCGAACCGGCCTGCAGGCCGGCCCATAGCGAATCCTGGTGCAGTTTGTTGCGGAAGGGTGGGCTCATCACGCGGCGCGCCGCATGGTCCCAGTCCTTGTCGAAGTACTCGCTCTCGTCCAGCGTCAGGTGCTGGATCAGCGGCTCGCCGAACACCCGCATGCCTTTCTGCCGTGCCCGGCGGATCGCCTCGTGGCTCTGTTCGCAGGAGACGTGCACGACATAGAGCGGCACGCCCGCCATGTCGGCGATCATGATCGCGCGGTTGGTCGCCTCACCCTCCACTTCCGGCGGGCGCGAATAGGCATGTCCCTCGGGGCCGTTATTGCCGGCGGCAAGCAGCTTCTGCGACAGGGCGGCGACCACGTCGCCATTCTCGGCATGCACCAGCGGCAGCGCGCCGAGTTCGGCGCAGCGCTGGAACGACGCGTACATCTCGTCGTCGTCGACCATCAGCGCGCCCTTGTAGGCCATGAAGTGCTTGAACGAGGTGATGCCCTTGTCGACCACGGTGGCCATCTCGTCGAACACCTGCTTGCCCCACCAGGTGATCGCCATGTGGAACGAATAATCGCAGGAGGCCCTCGAGGTCTTGTTGTCCCACATCTGCAGGGCTTCGAGCAGCGATTGCTGCGGCGCCGGCAGGCAGAAATCGACCACCATGGTGGTGCCGCCGGCCAAGGCCGCACGCGTGCCGGATTCGAAATCATCGGCCGAATAGGTGCCCATGAACGGCATTTCGAGATGGGTGTGCGGGTCGATGCCGCCCGGCATCACATAGCAGCCGGTGGCGTCGTACTCATGGTCGCCATGCAGGTTCGAGCCGATGGCGACGATCCTGCCGTGCTGCATCAGCACGTCGGCCTTCCAGGTTCGGTCGGCGGTGACGACGGTGCCGTTCTTGATGACTTTGGTCATTTTGCTGTTCCCTTGTTCTTCTCTTCCCGCTTCTTGGTGAGCGGCGTTTGAAGGTAAATCTCTAAGTTCACTCCACTATAACGGCCGTCTCCACCACCGCATGGAACAGAACGTCGGCACCGGCCGCAGCCCATTCCTTGGTGATCTCTTCCGCCTCATTGTGGCTCAACCCATCCACGCAAGGGCACATCACCATGGCGGTCGGCGCGACGCGGTTGATCCAGCAGGCGTCGTGGCCGGCACCCGAGACGATGTTGCGATGCGTATAGCCAAGCCGCTCGGCCGCGTCGCGGATCGCCTTGACGCAGCCCTTGTCGAAGGTGACCGGATCGAAAGCGCCGACCTGCTCGATCTTGTACTGGATGTCGAGCGCGTCGCAGATCGTGTCGATGCCTTCGCGGATGCGGCCATCCATGGCGTCAAGCACCTCCTTTTCCGGCGAGCGTATGTCGATGGTGAAGACGGTGCGCCCGGCGATGATGTTGCGCGAGTTAGGGTAGACCTCCATGTGGCCGACCGCGCCAACGGCGTCGGGCTGATAGTCCATGGCGACCTCGTGGACCAATTCGATCACTCGGGCCATGCCGAGCCCGGCATTGCGGCGCTTGGGCATCGGCGTCGAGCCGGTATGCGCCTCCTTGCCGGTCAGCGTCACCTGCAGCCATTTCAGGCCCTGGCCATGGGTGACGACACCGATGTCGATGTCCTCGTCCTCGAGGATCGGGCCCTGTTCGATATGCAGTTCGAAGAAGGCGTGGATCTTGCGATCACCGACCTTCTCGGTGCCCTTCCAGCCGATGCGCTCCAGTTCCTCGCCGAATTTCTTGCCGTTTTTGTCCGTGTGCTCGTAGACGTCGGCCTGGTCGAGCACGCCGGCGAACACACCGGACGCCATCATGGCCGGCGCGAAGCGCGCGCCCTCCTCGTTGGTCCAGTTGGTGACGACGATCGGATGTTTCGTCTTGATGTCGAGATCGTTGAGCGAGCGCACGATCTCCAGGCCGCCAAGAACGCCGAGAACGCCGTCATATTTGCCGCCGGTCGGCTGCGTATCGAGATGGCTGCCGACATAGACCGGCGGCAGGCTGGGGTCGGTGCCTTCGCGGCGGGCAAACATGGTGCCCATCTCGTCGACACCCATTTCGAGCCCCGCGGCATCGCACCAGCGCTTGAACAGATGCCGGCCCTCGCCATCCTCGTCGGTCACGGTCTGGCGATTGTTGCCGCCGGCGATGCCGGGGCCGATCTTCGCCATCTCCATCAGCGAATCCCACAAACGGTCTGAATTGATTCGCAGATTCTCGCCGGGTGCGGCCATTCAAAACCTCATCAATTGCGGGGCGTCCCCCTCCCC
>NZ_JAIUHA010000014.1:0-143845 GCF_020164885.1 Mesorhizobium sp. CO1-1-7
CGCCCCCCTAATGCACCGCGCCGAGCTCCTTCACGTGCTTCTCGTGCATCTTCAACACGGGCAGCGTCTTCTTCGCGAATTCCTTCAGCGCGGGGTCGTCGCCCGATTTCGCATAGGTGCTGAACAGGGCGACCGCCTGCTTGTGGGCCTCAGTCTGCATCATGACGTATTTCTCATCGAACGCCTTGCCGCTGGCGGCTTTCAGCTGGTCCAGCATCTGCTGGTCCTTGGGCTGCAGCGCGGGTCCGGCGGGCTTGATCGAGGCGGTGGTCTGCCCCTTGCTCAGCGCCTGCTTGAAGTCCTCGCCGGCCTTGGTGTGGTCCTTGATCATCTGGCCGGCGAAGGCCTTGACGTCCGCCGAGGCGGATTTCTGTTCGGCGAGCCGGCTCGACTGGATCTCGAATTCATTGGCACTGGGCACTGTGCCGAAAAAGGTCGGGGTGTCGACCTTGCTGTCGGGCAACATGGGCGCGACGGCGTTCGAATTGGTGCCGTTCGTCTGGGCAAGGGCGGCGGGCGCGACGGCGGTCAGCGCGACGGCGGCCATGGTCAGGAGCATTTTCATCTGGCGTCTCCGATCGGAATGGTTCCCTCGAGGATTCCAACGCCGCAGATGCGGCGAGGTTGCCAGCCGTATCCCTTCTCGTCGCGCCGTAGAAGGGAAAGCAGCCTTGCGACCGCGGCAGGATCTACGGACGACGAGGCCCCAGCAGAAAGGCTGTCATCGTCGCGCTCACGCACGCCACCGCCAACAAGGGGACGAAGCCCGAAGAGCCGGGGCTTCGGTGCATTGGAACAAGGCTTTCCGGAGCCGGAGCATTTTGAACCAAACCGTCCAGGTCGGACCTGCTCCCCCGTCGAACGGAATAGGCGCGCGTCAACTCCGCACCGAGCAGAAAGATTTCCGATGAATAATAGACCCAGAGCAGTATGACGAGCAGCCCTCCGGCCGCACCATAGGACGATGCGATCGCACTCGTGCCGATATACCAACCGATAAGCGACTTTCCCAACGTGAACAGAGCGGCGGTCACCACGGCACCGATCCCGACATCCCGCCACTGCAAGGCACGGTCCGGCAGCACTTTGTAGATCGCGGCAAACATCACGGAGATCAGGGAAAAGGAAATCAGGGTGTTGATGGCGCTCAGAACAAATTGGCCGAACGGCAGATAAGCGCTGATCACACTGCCCAGAGCCGAGATCGCCGCGCTCGCCGCCAGGGATACCAGCAACATGAAGCCAAGGGCGGCGACCAGGCCCAGACTTGCCGCACGCGCGCGCAACAGACGCGACAGCGAACCCCCTTTCGCTTCAACCTTCCATATTGCATTCAGGGCCTGCTGCATCTCGCCAAACACCGCGGAGGCGGTGACGAGCAGCGTGGCCACGCCGATGAGGGCCGCCAGGGTCCCCGATGATTTGCTGGATGCCCCTTCGAGCGCCGTCTGAAGCAGCGCCGCGCTTTCCCGGCCCATCAGCCCCGATATCTGAGCAGACAAGGCCAACTGTGCCGCGTCATGACCAAAAGCGATGCCAGCTATCGCGACGACGATTATCAGAACCGGGGCCAGCGACGTGGCGGCATAAAACGCCATCGCCGCGCCATGGCTAAGGGCATTGTCGTTGACAAAGCCAACCACGCTTTCTCGCACCAAGTCCCATACGTCTTTAACTGCGGGGCGCACGTCTAATCCGTGAAGCGGGTCGCAAACCGTCTCCTATCAATGCAGCGGATCTTCCGATGTTCCGGGCGACTTGAGCGAGAGTTTCAGCAGCCACGTGAAGCGCGGATCAAGGACACTGGTCAAACGCAAGGCATCGCCCGACGAGCCCGCCTACCTCATCGAACAGGCCGACGGCGACCATGTGCTGAAGAGCCACTCCGAACTGAAGCGTGCGGACTGAGCGTCCTCAGTGGCAGCACGCCTCGCCATATTGCAGCTGCTCGCCGAAATTCGGCCGGCCCTCCGGCGTGAAATCCATCAGGTTCCACAGGATCTCGCAGGTGCCGATGGCGCGCGGGTCCTGGCCGGGCTCGGTCGGCGCGAAGCCGAGTTCCGACGACCAGAAATGCCTGATGCCGTCAGCATCGCGGTGGAACACCGACAGCAGCGGGATCTGCGCACCGTCCGCATCCTCGGCATTGTAGTCGCGCTTGAAGCTGTTGTTGGCCGACGAGACCAGCCGCATGTTGCGCCAACCGCGATCGCGGCCGAGCGTGACGAGGTTTTCCAGCGCCGTCTTGGCCACCACGACGAAATTGAAGCCGGCCGCTTCGAGATGGCCGACCGCGCCGTCGAACTGGTCGAGCAGGGCGGTGCAGGACGGGCATGGCTGGTCGGGCCGGGCGAGCTTCGCCGTGCCGCCGCTGGTCGCGACGTCGCGCATCTCCCGCGGATGGCGCGGGAACATCATGTTGTAGAGGATCAGCGTGTTCTTGCCGGGCGCGAACAGCTCCGACAGTTTTATCCTGGCGGGCTTGCCGGCTTCATCGAGGCCGTCGAATACATAATCCTGCGGCACCAGCCCGCCCGGCGGCAACGCGCGGCGCGCCTCGGCCACGGCTTCCATGGCGCGGCGCAGCTCGATTTCCTTCTTCAGCAGCTTTTCGCGTGCGGTGCGGTATCTGGCGGATTCGTTGGGAAAGGTGATCATGATCGGCTCCTTGGTTCCGCGCGCCGGCGTCCCGGCGCGGTTGCTCTGCGACCCAAGGACGTTTGGCCGGAACCAGTCCCGACATTTCGCATCGGGACAGGCCCGGCCTTGCCACATCCCCGTTATCGGCTACAGCTGCGAGTGGAGAGAAGAATGCACGAAGCCGACGAGATCGACCTGCGCTGCCCGCAAGTGGTGGCCGACAATGCCGCCAAGGGCCTGCGGCTGCGCAAGCAGTTCGGCCGTGGCGGCACCGAGATCGGCGTGGCGCGGGCGACGGAGCTGAAGAACCGCGAGAAGCTGGCGCCTTCCACCATCCGCCGCATGGTCAGCTACTTCGCCCGCCACGAGGTCGACAAGCGCGGCAAGAATTACGGCAATGAGGAAAACCCTTCGGCCGGCACCATCGCCTGGCTCTTATGGGGTGGCGACGAGGGCCGCGCCTGGGCGCTGGAGATCAAGCAGAAGATCGGCAACGCGCCCGATATCTGAGGATGCCCTGCCCTCCGCTATGGCTTCGGGCGTTCGTCGCTTCAATCGACAAATCGTTGTCGATTGATCGGCTCCGCCGACCGCTCCTCACCCCTTGACCCCGCCGGCGGTGAGGCCGGAGACGATCTTGCGCTGGAAGATCAGCACCAGCACCACCAGCGGCACGGTGACGATCACCGAGGCGGCCATGATGTTGCCCCAC
Organism: Mesorhizobium sp. CO1-1-7; assembly: GCF_020164885.1. Lineage (NCBI taxonomy): Bacteria > Pseudomonadati > Pseudomonadota > Alphaproteobacteria > Hyphomicrobiales > Phyllobacteriaceae > Mesorhizobium > Mesorhizobium sp. CO1-1-7. The sequence goes on from NZ_JAIUHA010000014.1 coordinate 3,353, forward strand.
GGGATTTCGAACTGCGAATTGCCCGAGAGCAGCGCGATCGCCACCGGCACGGTCCGCCGCGCGTCGTTGGAGGTGAAGGTCAGCGCAAACAGGAACTCGTTCCAGGCACCGATGAAGGCCAGCAGCCCGGTGGTCGCCAGCGCCGGCCACATCAGCGGTAGGAAGATGCGCGTGATGATGATCCACGGCGTCGCGCCATCGAGGATCGCCGCCTCCTCGACCTCCACCGGCAGGTCGCGCACGAAAGCGGTGAGCACCCAGACGGTGAACGGCAGCGTGAAGATCATGTAGGAGAAGATCAGCGCGAGGAGCGAATTGTAGAGGCCGAACAGCCGCACCAGCTCGAACAGCCCGGCCAGCACCGCCACCTGCGGAAACATCGAGACCGACAGGATGGCGAACAGCAATGCCGAGCGGCCGCGAAAACGGATACGCGCCAGCGCGTAGGCCGCGGTGACGCCGAGGAACAGCGATAGCGCCACCACCGCGCCCGAAACCACCAGCGAGTTCAGCAGGTTGCGCAGGAAGGCGCCTTCGGACAGCACGTTGCGGTAATTGCCGAGGCTGGGCGCCTTCGGCCACAGGTCGGCCTGGAACAGCTCGGTCCCCGATTTGAGGCTGGTGACGATGGCGTAATAGAACGGGAACACCGCGATCAGCACGATTGCTCCGACCAGCAGATAAAAACCTATGCGCTTCAGCAGCCACATCTCAGCGGCCTCCATCCAGGCTTAGCCGGCCGATGCGGATGGTGAGCATAGTGAGCAGAGCGAGGATGAGGAAAAGCAGGGTCGACGCGGCCGAGCCATAGGCGAACTTGTCGAACTCGAACAGGCTCTCGCGGGCGAATACCGACATCGACTTGGTGTGCGCATTGTTGGGCGTCAGCACATAGATCAGGTCGAAGATGCGCAGCGCATCGAGCGCCCGGAAGATCACCGCCACCATCACCGCCGGGCGGATCAGCGGCAAGGTCACCCGCCAGAAGATCTGCCAGGGATTGGCGCCGTCCAGCCTGGCGACCTCGATGATCTCGCGCGGCAGCATCTGCAGCGCGGCAAGGATCAGCAGCGCCATGAACGGCGTCGTCTTCCAGATGTCGACGATCAGCACCGCCGCCATCGCCGTGTCGGCCCTGGCGGTCCAGGCGATCTTGTGGTCGATCAGACCGAGATTGACGAGCACGACATTGATGATGCCGAACTGGTCGTTCAGCATCCACTGCCACATCTTCGCCGAGACGATGGTCGGGATCGCCCAGGGGATGAGGATCGCCGCCCTGACGATGCCGCGGCCGGCGAATTCGGCGTTGAGCACCAGGGCGACGACCATGCCGAGGATCGTCTCGCAGGTCACCGAAACCACCGCGAACCGCACCGTGTTCCACACGGCGCCCCACCAGACCGGGTCGAGAAGCAGCCCGTCATAGATGACCCGCCCGCTCGGCATGCGCAGGACCGAGACGTAATTGGCCAGGCCGACCCATTGCCGGGCATCGAGGTCTGACAGCGAGGCATCGGTGAAGCTGAAATAGACCGTGCGCGCCAGCGGCCAGCCGGCAGCGGCGGCGAGCACCACAAGCATCGGCGCCAGGAACAGCCATGCCGAGCGCGCACGCTGGCGCGTCAGGCTCGAACCAGAGCGCGCATCGGCCGGATGCACGCTCACCAGCCCTTGCCTTTCAGCCGGGTCAGCGTCGCTTCGAGGTCGGCCAGATTGTCGGCGGCGCTGCCTTCGCCGGACAAGGTCTTGTGGACGGCGTTCCAGAACTGGCTCGACGCCTCGTTGTACTTGTTCCTGGTCACCGCCGAGGGCCGAGGCCCGGCATTGAGGAAGACCTCTTTCCAGTGTGGAATGATCGGCTGTTGCCGGGCGATGTCGGCATCGTCATAGAGCGCCTGGATGGTCGGCAGGTTGGCGGTCTTGAGCGTGCGGTATTTCTGCATTGCCGGCGAGGCGATGAACTTGACCAGCTCGATCGCGGCATCCGGGTGCTTGGAATATTTCGAGACCGCGAGATTCCAGCCGCCGAGCGTCGCCGCCGGCCGGGCGCCCTCGCCCGTGCCCGCCGGCAGCGGTGCGACATCGAACTTGCCCTTGATCGGCGACCCCTGGCTGTTGCCCAGCGCATAGGCATAGGGCCAGTTGCGCATGAAGACCGCATTGCCGGTCTGCCACACGCCGCGCGCCTCCTCTTCCTGGTAGGCGAGCACGCCCGGCGGCGCGATGGTGCCGATCCAGGCCTTCGCCATGTCGAGCGCGGCCGCCGCCTGGGGGTTGTTGATTGAAATCGCGCCATCCGGCTCGACGATATGGCCGCCGCCATTCGACACCACCCATTCGAACGCGTCGCAGGTCAGCCCCTCATAGGCGTTGCCCTGGAAGACGAAACCCCAGATATCCCTGTTGCCCGACGCCCGCTCCTTGTCCATCACCAGCCTGGCGGTGTCGCCCAGCTCCTTCCAGGTGGCCGGCACCTTGGCGCCGTATTTGTCGAGCAGGTCCTTGCGGTAGTAGAGCGCCGGCGCATCGGTGAAGATCGGCAGCGCCACCAGCCTGCCGTCGACGGTCTGCGACTGGATGATCGACGGGAAGTGCTTGGCCACGACATCCCTGGTCGCCTGGGTCAGGTCGACGAACTGGCTGGCGAGCTGCGGCGCCCAGATGACATCGGTCTGGTAGACGTCGACGTCGCTGTTGCCGGCGGCGAGCCACAGCCTGTACTGGCCGAACTGGTCGGTCCCGGACGACGGCATGGCGACGATGGTGACCGTGTCGCCGCTCTCCTTCTCATAGCGGTCGAGGATCTCGCGCAGCACCTTGAGGCCGTTGCCGGTGTCGCCCGACACGATCGACAGCTCGAGCGCGCGCGCCGGACCCGCCGCGAGCACGACAGCGACGCTCAACGCCAGCCATGCATGGAAAAGCTTCATCGCGGTGGATCTCCCTTGGCAGCCGGCGGCGCACGGCACCGGCAGCCGGTCAGGACCCCACCGTTCATTGAATGCGGAGCAGCGCCTTGGGTTCCCGAACAGCCATCGCCGCCAGTCAGCCTTCCCAGGCGACGGGCCTCATGCCCAGCCGCTCGTAAAGCCGCACGGCGGCGGGGTTCTCGAGCGTATTGGTCTTGAGGTCGACATGGGCGGCGCCCCGGTCGCGAAAAATGGCGAAGGCGTGCCACATCAGCGCTTCGCCGACACCCTTGCCGCGCGCCTCGGGATGAACGGCCAGATCCTTGACGAACGCCGAGCTCCAGCACAGTGCAGCCGCCGCCAGCCTGCCCTTGGCGTCGATAATGAGGAAACACAGCGCCGGGTCGAATTGGGGATCTTCGGATATGCGTGGCCACCATTCGTCGAAGGGGCCGTCCGTGCCGTCGTCGAACACTTCGCCCAGCAACGCATGCAGGGGCAGCGCGTCGCCGCGCTCGAACGAGCGCATGACGAAGCCGTCCGGCCAATGCGGTGGAACAAGTGTCTCGTCGAGGATCTTGCGCAGCCGGATGTCGTTCGGAGCCGGCGGGCGCGGTTCGGGCATCGCGCTCAGGCGTCGGGCTGAAGGCGCCCGCGCTTGCGGTCGACGCCGAGGCCGGTCGCCTCGAGCAGGCCCTTGCGCTTGGCGTCGAAATAATAGCCGGTCTGGTAGAGCCAGTCGGCCTTCTTGGCGTTGCCGTTGGACACCAGCCAGGCGCCGCGCAGATATTTGACCGCGTATTTGAGGTTGGTCTCGGCGTCGAACAGGCCCTTGGCCGGCCCATCATAGCCCATGCCGCGCGCCGTCGCGTGCTTGATCTGCATCAGCCCCCAATGGCCGTTATTGTAGGCCTTGGGATTGTAGGTGCTTTCGCGGTTGACGACATGGCGCACCAGATCGACCGGCACCTGGTAGAAGGCGGCGTATTTGACGATCAGCCGGTCGACGTCGCCGCGCATGCCGGTCGCATGCTGCTCCGGCTCGACCGACTCCGACGGGAACTGCACCAGGGCAGCCGGGTTCTGCGGCACGACATAGGCCACCTGCTGCACGCCAGGCAGTTTCTGGCCGCCCTTGGCAACCGCCGGCACGATGAGCCCGGCGGTCGTATAGGTCTCCGCCGACTGGATCGGTCGGCCGGCTTTCGCCGGGGCCGGCGCCTGCCAGGCATTGGCGGCCATCACGGCGGGCACGGCAGGCGCGGTTGGGGTCGCCCCGGCAAAGGCCGCGGCCGGCTGCGCGGCGGCATCGAGGGCCGGTGTACCCGCGCTTGGAGTCGACTCGGCGGTCTGGACGGGGCTGATTCCGGAGGATTGCGGCAGCACCGAAACCGTTTCCGGCAACGGGATGGTGAAGCCGGCATCGCTACCGGCAGCGGTCGCGGTTTCGGTCAGCGACGGCGCGGCCTTCATTTGCGAGGTCGAGGTGCAGCCGCTGATGCCGGCAGCCGCCACGATCATGCCGATGGCGATAAGGGTTTGTTTTGCTGGCAAGCCGCGTTCGGTGTCCGGTTTGTCGGGTGTTAAGATTTTCCTTACACCAGCGATTCCTGGGTAGCAATCGGGGCCATCTGGTGGTTTTCGGGTGGCGGGATGCAGGCAGCGATGCCATATTGTTCCTGATATGTACCGGCAGGAATCCCGGATTTCGCCGCTTTGTGGAAAGGAGCGCAGCATGGAAACGACATCTTCGATCACGGCCGGCCACGCAGTGTTAGAAACAGTGATCGGTTTCATGGGCATTGCCTGGAGCGAAAAGGGCCTGATCCGGCTTTGCCTGCCCGAACGCAGCCGCGAAGCGGTGGAGCGGCGGCTGATGCGCCATGCCGGCATTTCCGCCTCCACGGCCCAGCCGTCATGGGTGGTCGAACTGATCGCCTCGATCAAGGCTTACGCCGCGGGCGAGGACGTCGATTTCACCGGCTTTCCCGTCGACCTCGACGGCATCGACGATTTCCGCCTCGCCGTCTACGACGCGGCACGGAAACTCAGCTACGGCGAAACCACCACCTATGGCGAACTCGCCAAGCGCGCCGGCCATGCCGGCCTGCCGCGCGAAACCGGGGCGGCCCTTGGCGCCAATCCAGTGCCGCTGGTCATCCCGTGCCACCGCATCGTCGCTGCCGGCGGCAAGATCGGCGGCTTCTCCGCACCCGGCGGCTCGACCACCAAGGAAAAGATGCTGGCCATGGAAGGCGTGCGCGTCGGCCCGCCGCCGCCGGCTCAGGTGTCCTTCGGCTTCTGAGAACAGTAAGCCGCTCCCGGGTGCTAATGGCGCCGGATGAATCGATGCCTGAAATGCTCATTGTCCGGCCGCTTGCAGTTGTACACCGGGCAGGACTTGGTGTCGGCGCTCGGCACATAGGCGCGTGTCCGCACCTCGCCCATGGTGCAGAATTGCTGGCTCTGCACATAGCGGTCATAGAGCGGCAGCCCCGGCACCCGCTTCGACTGATAGCGAAGGATAACCGCACCTTGGCGCGCGATCGTCGACTGGACCTTGCCGCAGCTCAGACGTGTCGGGTCGTAGCGCGAGATCGCCTGCGCCTGGGCGGCCACCAGCGTGAGGCAGGCGGCAAGCAGGATGGTTTTCATGGTCCTTTCCCCTCGATCCGCCGCCCGGGACGGCACGATCTTGCGCCACGGTTTCACCAGATTGAGGCGGCCGTTGGGCGGCCCCGGATCACGACGTTTTCACGCAGTCTTGTTTTTTGTGCGAAAGCAGCCTATATCAGCCCCATTGATATTTCGGCCGATCGATCCGGGCCTCGCGATCTTCGCGTTTGCTGACGTCTATCTCCAAAATCTCGATGCACACCGGCTGGACTTCGGTCCGGTCATACCAAAGCAAATGTGAAGGACTATTTTTATGGCAACTGGAACGGTCAAGTGGTTCAACGCCACCAAGGGTTTCGGCTTCATCCAGCCTGACAGCGGCGGCGCGGACGTTTTCGTCCACATCTCGGCTGTCGAGCGCGCTGGACTGTCGACCCTGGTCGAAGGCCAGAAGATCAACTTCGAGATCGAGCAGGACCGCCGCACTGGCAAGTCGTCCGCTGGTTCTCTGAGCAAGGCAGCCTGATTTTGAAAATGGCGCGCGCCGGACGAGAGTTCGGGGCGCGCGGCAAGTCACGGATGTACTGACGGTCGCGCGAGAAGCGCGCCGGAGCGGAAAGACCCGACAAGCTGGAACAGCAGATAGCTGCCAGCCCGGACCGGACGCTCCCAATCAGGCTACCGAAATGGGAAGGCGGGATTTATCCCGCCTTTTTATTTGTCTGGGGTTTGGCGAAGCTGCTGTCCTTTTCCCCGTCTCTATACGGGGAGAAGGACGCTGCGGCACCGCTTTCGCCAACTACCGGCCGCCCTACCCCACCCATTCGATCGGCACATGCCCCGGGTCCGCCTCCACGCGGCCGAGCCAGGCGACCACCGCCGGATAGGCGTCGAGTTGGAACCCGCCCTGCTCCGCCGTGTGGGTATAAGCATAGAGCGCGATGTCGGCGATGCTGAATGTGCGGCCGGCGAAGAAGGCGTTGTTTTCGAGATATGTGTTCATGACGCCAAGCGCCTTGTTGCCGCGCTCCAGCGTCACAGCCAGCCGCTCCGGCGTGGCATCCGCTGCGCGTTCCGGAAAGGTCAGCAGCGCCTTGCGCACGGCGATATAGGGCTCGTGGCTGTATTGTTCGAAGAACAGCCACTGATAAGCGAGCCCGCGCTCATATTTGTCCGCGGGCAGCAAGCGTGTGCCTTCGGCGAGATAGAGCAGGATGGCGTTGGATTCTGCCAGCCGCCGGCCGTCGTCCAGTTCCAGCAGTGGCACCATGGCGTTCGGGTTCTTGGCGACGAAATCGGCCTTGCGCGTATCGCCGGTATGCGAACTCACCTCGACAGTGGTGAAGGCCAGGCCGAGCTTGGCCATCAGCAAACGCGGCTTGTAGCAATTGCCGCTATCGATCATGCTGTAAAGTATCATCATGGTTCCCCGGAGCGCTGCTTCTGCGAGCCGATTATCGCAGCGGCGCCATCCTCAACCAATGATTTGTTTTGGCGCGACCATCAGCGCCGCTTATGCAATGGCACGACCTTGTTGTCGAAGCCCAGCAGCGCATCGACGGCAAGCGGCTCTTCGTTGAAGATGGTGCCGGCCAGCGCCGGACGCCCAAGCAGAAAGCCCTGCAGCAAATCGACCCCGCCTTCGAGCGCGACACGCAAATGGGTGGGCTGCTCGATGCCCTCGACCAGCACCTTGGCACCGCGATCGTGGAGGCTGGACACCAGCGGGCGGAAGAAGCGTTCCGCGGCGGCGTGGCGGCAGAATTCCGCGAACCAGCCGCCATCGATCTTGACGATGTCGGGCTGAAGCAGGCTCACCCGCTCCACGGTCGAATGGCCGGTGCCGAAATCGTCAATGGCGATGCGGATGCCGTCGCGCCGCATTTCACGCACCAGCCTGGCCAGCAGCGCATCGTCCGCCGCCTGCTCGGTGATTTCACACACCAGCATGGCCGGTGCCAGGCCGAGTTCATCGAGGTGCCGGCTCATCAGCCGGATCTCGGCCAGCGCCCGTCCAGCATGGTCGTTGACCAGGGGATTGTAATTGAAGAACAGGTCGAGCCCGTCGACCCCGATATTGTGGAAATTCCTCAGATGCAGCACCCGGCACATTGTTTCGACGTACAGCCGCTCCGGAGCCGCGACGCTGTCGAAGAACACCCGCGGCGACACCGGCCGGCCGGCGCGGTGCGGTTCGATCAGGCCCTCGACGGCCACGGGATGCAAGCTGCCGCCGCGCGGGGCGTAGATCGGCTGGTAGGCGCTGCGCAGGCGGAAGTCGCCATGGATGCCACATTCGATGCCGATCTCGTCGACGAAGATCGCATCGCCGACGGTGCGCCGCCGCTCGACGCTCATGGCGCCACCTTGCGCCCGAAGGCTTTTGCGGGCCGCCCGGTGCGCGGCGCGACGGCGGGGGGAGCGGGCGCATGGCTCGGGGGAGGAACCGGCTCGGGACTGCCCTGGCCGAAAGCGCGGAAACTCGTCGGCGCCAGTTCTGGGCGGGCCAGCACATAGCCCTGGACCATCGAGGCGCCCGATCGTTCCGCCAGCTCCAGTTGCCAGCCTTCCTCGATACCTTCGAACACGGTGCGGATGCCCTGGTCCTCGAAGCTCCTCACCATGGATGTCAGCAGCGCGAAACCGGCGCCCGATTCCATCAGTTGCGTGATCCAGTGCGCATCGAACTTGACGATGTCGGGGCGCAATTCCTTGACGCGGGTGATGTCGGAATCGTCGGCGCCATAGTCGTCGACGGCAATCCGGAAGCCGTTGGCCCTGAGCGCGGCGACGAAGCCGTGCAGGGTTTCCTGCGATGCCGATCTCTGCTCCGTCACCTCGCAAACGACGCGGCCCGGATCGATGCCGGCTTGCTGCAGCACCAGCCGCATGTCACGCAAGGCATTGTCGGCGACAGCGCGCTCGGTGAACACCGACGGGTCGAAATTGATGAAGATCGACGCCTCTTGCGGCAGGCAGGCGCCGGCATTGAGCAGATGCAGCGTCCTGGTCAGCGCCTCGACATGCAGACGGTCGGCCGCCGGACAGGTGGAAAAAAAGCTCATCGGCGATTGCGGCTCGCCGTCGCGAAACGGGCGGATCAGCCCTTCGAAGGCGGCAACCGAAAGCTTGCCCTCGTTGAAGGCAAAGATCGGCTGAAAAGCGCTTTGCAGCGTATAAATGCCCCAGACACCACTCGAGGTGCCGTCATCATGACGGGTGATATGGGCAAGTCCGATGCTGCGCGACAAAGGTTCCTCGCTCCGCGACCTGGCGGAATTGAACCGCGATCCTGCCATGCAAGCCTCTACCGCCCGTTAATGAACTTTCTTTTGCCGATCACGCCTCATTGACCGCGCTGCCCCACCTGGCCCAGCCGACAAGGCTTGCGCTGACGGGAATGTTGCGACATGAGAAGCGCCGCGGCCGCTCCTGGCCGCGCCGATCCTTTGGAGAGACAAAAGGTCATGGCCTTTCTTGCCGACACCCTTTCCCGCGTTAAGCCTTCCGCCACCATCGCGGTGACGCAGAAAGCGCGCGAGCTGAAAAATGCCGGCCGGGACATCATTGGCCTTGGCGCCGGCGAGCCCGATTTCGACACGCCCGACAACATCAAGAATGCGGCGATCGAGGCCATTCGCCGTGGCGAGACCAAATACCCGCCGGTTTCGGGCATCGTGCCGCTGCGCGAGGCGATCGCGAAAAAATTCAAGCGCGAGAACAATCTCGACTACAAGCCCGAGCAGACCATCGTCGGCACCGGCGGCAAGCAGATCCTGTTCAACGCCTTCATGGCGACGCTAAACCCCGGCGACGAGGTCATCATCCCCCGCCCCTACTGGGTCAGCTATCCCGAAATGGTGGCGATCTGCGGCGGCACGTCGGTATTTGCCGACACCTCGATCGACAATGGCTTCAAGCTGACGCCGGCGGTGCTGGAAAAGGCAATCACACCGAAGACCAAATGGCTGCTGATGAACTCGCCGTCGAACCCGTCGGGCGCGGCCTATAGCGAGGCCGAACTGCGGGCGCTCGCCGACGTGCTGTTGAAGCACCCGCAGGTCTGGACGCTGACCGACGACATGTACGAACACCTGACCTATGGCGACTTCGTCTTCAAGACTATCGCCGAGGTCGAGCCCAAGCTCTACGAGCGCACGCTGACCATGAACGGCGTCTCGAAAGCCTATGCCATGACCGGCTGGCGCATCGGCTACGCCGCCGGTCCCGTCCAGTTGATCAAGGCGATGGACATGATTCAGGGCCAGCAGACCTCCGGCGCCTGCACCATCGCGCAATGGGCTTCGGTCGAGGCGTTGAATGGCCCGCAGGATTTCATCGCCAAGAACAAGGCGATCTTTCAAGGCAGGCGGGACCTCGTCGTCTCGATGCTCAACCAGGCGCGCGGCATCACCTGCCCGTCGCCGGAAGGCGCCTTCTATGTCTATCCGTCCTGCGCCCAGCTGATCGGGAAGAAGACCAAGGCCGGCAAGATGATCGACACCGACGAGGCCTTCTGCTCGGAACTGCTCGAGGCCGAGGGCGTCGCGGTGGTGTTCGGCTCGGCCTTCGGCCTTGGCCCCAACTTCCGCATCTCCTACGCCACCTCGGAGACGCTGCTGGAGGAAGCCTGCACGCGCATCCAGCGCTTCACGGCATCGCTGACCTGATCTGGTAGATCCGAAACAAACCCGGCGTCACCGCTGTCAGGCGTTACCGCCGGGTTTTGTGGATACAGCAATCAGCCGCCATATTGCTCAGCGCTCACCGTTTCCAGCCAGTCGGCATGGACGCCGTCGAGCGCCTCCTGCATGGCGATGTGCGTCATTGCCGATTTCGGCGCCGCGCCATGCCAATGCTTCTCGCCGGGCGCGAAGGAGATGACGTCACCGGCCCTGATTTCCTGGATCGGCCCGTCCCATGTCTGGACCAGGCCGGCGCCTGCGGTGACATAAAGCGTCTGGCCAAGCGGATGCGTGTGCCAGTGGGTGCGCGCGCCGGGCTCGAAACTGACCAGCGTGGCCCTGAGCCGCGCTGGCGGCTCCTTCTCGATGATTGGCGTCTGCAGAACCCGGCCGGTGAAATATTTTTCCGGCGCTATAACGGTCGGCACGCTGCCGCAAGCAATGATCTTCATCGTCTGTTCCCTGGAACTGGTGGTTGCCGGTGAGATGCCGGCCCGCGAAGTGAGCCGCATTCTCGGTCTGGATCGGCTCTGATGCAACCGCCCTTGTCACCTCGCTTGGACGAAGGCCTGATTTCTTAACCATGACACTTGCCGGCACGGGACCGCCAAGCGAAATGCCCGGGAATTCAATGTCTTCTTAACGGCTGCGCACTAGCCGTTGGCCTGCATTGCGGGGGCTGGCGGATGAGCATACTGGCGACGATCAAGGACCATAGCGGCCGGATCTATCGCGGTATCCAGTCGCTGCTCGTGATCAGCACCGGCGCGGCGGTGCTTGGCGCTTTCGACGTCTCGCAAGACCTGTCAGCCGGCGGTGCCTTCGCCATCTCGATCCTGGCCACGAGCCTGGCCTTGCTGGCATTGATGTACATGCGCAGCAGCGTCGTCCATCGTCTCCAGTCGGCCGCCGCTGCGGAAGCCGAGAAACATCATTTCCTCACCAGGGATGCGATGACCGGCGCCACGACGAGACGCTATTTCCTCGAAGCGCTGCGCGAAGGCCTGGGCACCAGGCGCGACAGGCGCGAGGCAGCCTTGCTCTTGATCGACCTCGACCATTTCAAGCAGTTGAACGACACGTTCGGACACCAGTTCGGCGACCTCACCTTGGCGCATCTGGTCAAGACCGCGGAGCGCATCTTTGCCGGCGCCATGGTAGGACGCCTCGGCGGCGACGAATTCGGTGTTATCATTCCCCATGGCGACCTGGCGGCCATCAACAAGGATGTCAGACGATTGCTGGATGCCATGCGCGCCGGCAAATCGCATGAAGGCAAGACCATTCCGCTCTCCATTTCGATCGGCGTCGCCCTGGCGCCGGCCCATGCCTCGAACACGACGGAATTGATGCTGGTTGCCGATCTGGCGCTTTATGAAAGCAAGGCGGCGGGCCGTGGCCGCGTCACCGTCTTCGACGAGGAGATGCTGTCCGACAAGCGCTACCGGCGGCTGGTCGAACGGGAATTGCGCGCCGCGGTCTATCTGGGCGAACTCGAACTGCATTATCAGCCGATCGTCGGCCCGGACGGTTCCACCGAGGCGTTCGAGGGGCTGATCCGCTGGCGCCACCCGGTTCGCGGGCTGATCGCGCCGGCCGAGTTCATTGCGATCGCCGAGCGATCGACGTTGATCGACATGCTCGGCGAATGGGTGTTCAAGCGGGCTTGTGCCGACATCGGCCAGTTCGCCGGCCGCCGCATTTCCATCAACGTCTCCGGCGAGCAGCTCAAGCGTGACGAGATCGTGACCATGTGCGACCGCGTGCTGAAGGACACTGGCCGGTCGGCATCACAGTTCATCATCGAGATCACCGAGACGGTGGCGACCGCCGCCACGCCCGAGATCCTGCGGCGCCTCGAGGCATTGCGTGGCCTCGGCTTTCACATCGCCCTCGACGATTTCGGCACCGGCCATTGCGGCTTCAACTATCTGAAGACCTTGCCCGTCGACATCATCAAGATCGATCGCTCCTACATCCGCGCCCTCGCTCACGATCAGGTGGCACAGATATTCGTCTCGGCGCTGGCGCAGATCGCGCGCATCCAGGAGGTCACCATCGTGGCGGAAGGCGTGGAGACGGCAGAAGAATTCGCTCTCGCCAAGGCGGCCGGGTGCAATCGCTTCCAGGGTTATTTCTTCGGCAGGCCGGTGCCTCGCGGCAAGCTCGCGCTGCTTGACGGGCGCTCGGCCGAACCGCTCGCGCTCAGCGCCTGAGAGGGCCGGCCGTGCCTGCTCCCTATTTTTCTTGCCCTGCCGGCAAACAAGTGGGACGATAATCGCGGGCAGGTCGAAACAGACCGCCCGCGACGGTCGAACAGGCCGGCCGCCGCTCAGGACCGATTGACCCTGGCCTGAACCATGAATGCCAGTCGGTCCCCAGGAAACGCCTGAGTGGAGGTCAGTCATGGGTACTCGCGCCGGAGGACGACGCACGGGACCGAAATGCATTGCCATAGTCGGTCCCTTCGCAAGCGGTAAGACGACACTTCTCGAAGCCATATTGGCCCGTACCGGCGCCATTCCCCGCCAGAACCCGGTTTCCTCAGGCAATACTGTTTCAGATCATTCGCCCGAGGCCCGCGCCCACGCCATGAGCGTCGAGGCGTCGATCGCCACCACCGAGTTCATGGGCGAGCAGTTCACCTTCATCGACTGCCCCGGATCGATCGAATTCTCCTTCGAGGCCGAACCGGTGCTGGCCGCCTGCGACGTCGCGGTGGTCGTGGCCGAGGCCGACGAAAAGAAAATCCCCGCCTTGCAGCTCATCATGCGCAAGCTCGACGATCTCGGCGTGCCGCGCATCCTGTTCCTCAACAAGGTCGACAAGGCGATCGCGGGCGTGCGCGATACGCTGAAGATGCTGCAGCCGACAAGCGCGGCGCCGCTGCTTCTGCGCCAGATCCCGCTGCGCAAGGACGGCGTCGTGATCGGCTCGATCGATCTGGCGCTGGAGCGCGCCTACATCTACCGCGAATATGCCGAAAGCGAGGTGGCCGAGATACCGGGCGACGACAAGGCGCGCGAACTGGAGGCGCGCTTCTCCATGCTGGAGACGCTGGCCGATCACGACGATGAGTTGATGGAGCAGCTGCTGGAAGAGATAGAGCCGCCGAAGGACGCGATCTTCGACGATCTCGCCGCCGATCTGCGCGAAGGCGCGGTGACGCCGGTGCTGATCGGCACCGCCGAGAAAGGCAATGGCGTGCTGCGCCTCTTGAAGACGATCCGCCATGACGCGCCCGACATCGAGGCGACCCGCAAGCGGCTCGGCGCCCCGGACGGCAATGCGACGGTGGTCCAGGTGATGAAGACCATCCACACGCCGCATGGCGGCAAGCTGTCGGTGTCTCGCATCCTGTCCGGCCAGGTCGCCGACGGCTCGGAACTGTGGCTGCCCGGCGGCGACACCGCCAAGGTTTCCGGAATCTACCGGATGCTGGGCAAGGATCAGGTCAAGCTGACCGCCGCCAGGACCGGCGACACCGTGGCGCTCGGCAAACTAGACGCGGTCAAGACCGGCCAGACGCTCACCTCGGCCAAGGGCGGTGCCAAACAGCTCTTCGATGTCGAGCCGCCGCAGCCGGTCTTCGCCTTCGCGCTGCGCCCCAGGGAGCGCAAGGACGAGGTCAAGATGTCGGCCGCCATCCAGCGCCTGGCAGAGGAGGATCCCTCGCTCAGCCTGCGCCACAACCAGGATTCGGCCGAGACCGTGCTGTCAGGGCATGGCGAGATGCATCTGCGCGTCGTGCGCGAGCGGCTGGAGGGCAAGAACCAGATACCGGTGGAAGGCCATGCGCCGGCGGTGCCCTATCGCGAGACGATCCGAAAGCCGGTGCAGCAGCGCGGCCGCCACAAGAAACAGTCGGGCGGCCATGGCCAGTTCGGCGATGTCGTCATCGAGATCAAGCCGCTGCCGCGCGGCTCCGGCTTCCAGTTCACCGACACCATCACCGGCGGCGTCGTGCCCAAGACCTACATCCAGTCGGTCGAGACAGGCATACGTGACTACCTGAAATCCGGCCCGCTCGGCTTCCCCGTGGTCGATGTCGCGGTCAACCTGTCGGACGGCTCGTACCATGCGGTCGATTCCTCCGACATGGCCTTCCAGATGGCGGCCAAGCTCGCCATGAAGGAAGGCATGGCCGCCTGCTCGCCGGTGCTTCTGGAACCGGTGATGAAGGTAGAGATCGTCACGCCGTCGGACGCGACATCGAAGATCATCGCGCTGATCCCGCAGCGGCGCGGCCAGATCCTCGGCTATGACGCGCGGCCCGACTGGCCGGGATGGGACGTCGTCGAGGCGACCATGCCGCAGGCCGAGATCGGCGATCTGATTATCGAGCTGCGCTCGGCCACGTCAGGCGTTGCCAGCTACCGCGCCGTTTTCGATCACATGGCCGAGCTGACTGGTCGTCTCGCCGACGAAGCGATGAACGCCAACGGCAAGGCTGCCTGATTTCGCCCGGTGCCAGATTCCGAATCATGTGGAGCCCCCTCGAACGATCGAGGGGGCGAAAACCAAAAACGACGCCCGGGGGGCCGGACGCCGTTTTGTTTGCGGACCGTTTTCTCGGGAGGAAAAACGGCAGGTCCGCCGCATGTCGAGGTCGTCGCGCTTCGGCGCAAAAGGTTCGGACGCGGTAGCCGCCTGAGCCCGGGCCGTACGAGTGATGCCCCCATCTCCCGTCCGAACCACACCGCGTCCTATCATCCACTTAGCAGATGGAGGGTGTCCTTGTCATGTTACCAGAGGTTACATGACACTGTTACGCGGCAATTCCGGTGAATTTTTCAGCCATCCCAGTGGCATGCAGGCAACAAAAAAGCCGGATCAACGAAGATCCGGCTGAGTTTGATTGGAAGTGCCTGTTAAGGCTAACCTCCAGAGGGGAACACTCGAGGACGCTAATGGGAGGAGAACGCGTCCAGGAGATGATCTATATATGTGCTCTTCATGCCCAAGAAACAAGCATCTATTTTGCAACACACACATGCAAAAAGGCACAGGCTGTGGTCCAACCCATTCCGAAAGCCAATAGGACCAGCAGAATCGTGAAAATGAGGCGCGATTTCGGGTCATTGTCGTCTCGAAAACGCCGATCCCGACCGATTTTGCTCCCGAATGCCGAAAAACACTGATGATGTGGAATGAGGCAGCGGCGGTTCATTTCCAAGGCAGTCAAGCGAGGATCGACCATTGCGCAGGTTTTCGGCGATCGCCGGCAGCGGCATTTTCCTGATCGCGGCTCCCGGCGTTGTCGCCGGGCTGGTTCCCTGGCTGCTTAGCGATCGCTGGGGCCTGCCATGGTCGCCCCTGCCCTCGTTTGCGCTCACCGGCGGCATGCTCGTCATTGCCGCGGCCGCGGTGCTGCTGCATGCCTTCGCCCGCTTCGCGCTGGAGGGGCTGGGCACGCCCGCCCCCGTCGCACCGACCGAAAGGCTGGTGATCGGCGGCGTCTACCGCCATGTCCGCAATCCCATGTACGTCGCCGTGCTGTCGATCATTCTGGGCCAGGCGCTGCTGTTCTCGAGCTGGTCGATCGCTGCCTACGCGGCAATCGCGGCGGCTGCCATGGTCACCTTCGTCAAGCTCTACGAGGAGCCGACGCTCGCCGGCCGCTATGGCGCCGAATACGAGGCCTACCGCCGCAACGTACCGGGCTGGCTGCCGCGGATTACGCCTTGGAAAGGATAAGCTAGAACGACCAGCTTCTGGCCTTGGCGATGATGAAGTCGCGAAACACGTGCAGCTTGGCCTGGTTTTTCATCGCGTCGGGGTAGGCGAAATAGGTGTCGAAGGACGGCACCTCGGTCTCCGGCAGCAGCTGCACCAGGCCGGAATCCTTGCTGATCACATAATCCGGCAGCATGGCGATGCCGGCGCCGCCCTGCACGGCGCGCTTGATCGACAGGATGTCGTTGATCTGCAGCGACGGCACGCGCTGGCCGCTCTCGAAATCGCCGACCGTCTCCAGCCAGTTCAACTCCGACAGATGCGACGGCACGGGCAGGCCGAAGGTGACGATGCGATGGGTTCTCAGCTCCGCGACCGAGCCCGGCTTGCCGTGCTTGGCGACATAGGATGGGGCTGCGTAAAGGTGGAAATGCACGGTGAACAGGCGGCGCTGGATCAGGTCCGGCTGTTGCGGCTGGCGCAGCCGGATGGCGCAATCCGCCTGGCGCATGGTGAGGTCGAGTTCCTCGTTGGCGAGGATCAGCTGTAGGCTGATTTCGGGATAGAGTTCGATGAACTCCTGCACCCGCTCGGTCAGCCAGCCGGCGCCGAGGCCAACGGTCGTCGTTACCCTGAGCACGCCGGACGGCCGGTCCTTGGTCTCGGTCAGCCGCGACTTGATGGTCTCGAGCTTCATCAGCACGTCATGCGCCGTGCGGAACAGCATCTCGCCCTGTTCGGTCAGCACCAGGCCGCGCGCATGGCGGTTGAACAGCGGCACGCCGACATCATGTTCGAGCGCGCTGACCTGCCTCGAGATCGCCGATTGCGACAGATGCAGCGTCTCGGCCGCATGCGTGAACGATCCCGCTTCCGCCGCAGCGTGAAACACGCGTAGCTTGTCCCAGTCCAACGCCATGATTTCCCCTCGTTCCGGTTGGCGTCTGAATGAAAAATCAGGCTTTTACACGGCGTTTCTAAGCCGTTTTATACAGTCTGCGGCGGCTCTTATTCCGCTGCTTCGCGATGTACCTCGATGCCGGCCAGATACTTTTCCGCTTCGAGCGCGGCCATGCAGCCCAGCCCCGCCGCTGTCACGGCCTGCCGATAGATATCGTCGGTCACGTCGCCAGCGGCGAACACGCCGGGCACGTCGGTGCGCGTCGAATCCGGCGCTGTCCACAGATAGCCGTTCGGCTTCTGCTTCAGCTTGCCCGCGAACAGCTCGACCGCGGGCGCATGGCCGATAGCCACGAAGACGCCGTCGATCTTGAGGTGGCTCTCGGCGCCGGTGACGGCATGCCTGAGCTTCAGCCCTTCGACTGAAGGCGGCAGCGGTGCCTTGCCGGGGCGGCCGGTGATCTCATCGACGATCGTGTCCCAGATGACGCGGACATTGTCCTTTTTCAACAACCGTTCGCGCAGGATGCGTTCGGCACGGAAATCCGAGCGCCTGTGGATGACGGTAACGCTCTTGGCGAGGTTGGACAGATAGAGCGCCTCCTCCACCGCCGAATTGCCGCCGCCGACCACCGCGACATCCTTGCCGCGATAGAAGAAGCCGTCGCAGGTGGCGCAGGCGGAAACGCCGAAGCCCATGAAGTCCTGCTCGGTCGGAATGCCCAGCCACTTGGCTTGCGCGCCGGTGGCGATGATCAGCGCATCGGCCGTGTAGGTCGTGCCGGAATCGCCCTTGGCGCGGAACGGCCGCACGTTGAGGTCAACCTCGGTGATGATGTCGTTGATGATGTCGGTGCCGACATGCTCGGCCTGCTTGAGCATCTGCTCCATAAGCCACGGTCCCTGGATCGGATCGGCGAAGCCGGGGTAGTTCTCGACATCCGTGGTGATCATCAATTGGCCGCCCTGCTGCAGACCGGCGACCAGCATCGGCTTCAGCATGGCCCGCGCGGCATAGACCGCCGCCGTATAGCCGGCCGGACCGGAACCGATGATGAGAACGGGCGCGTGCTTGGTGGTCATTTGGAGCCTCTGCGGGGGCGGACAGCGAGTGTGCCTTGGAAAAAGACGTGGAATATTGCTCTTAATGTAAGGGCTGCAAACCACGCCAGCAAGACGAACGGACCGTCGTCCCCGGAAAGCTTCGGCCCCTATGGATATTCGCGCGATGGCCGCTTTCGTTACCTGTCCACAATCGCGTCGACGAGGGCTGGCTTCGACGCAAAAGTCGTTTAATTACAAAATAGCGAAAGATTCTTGCGCCACACTGATCATCGAGAACCCTGATGCCCCTCAAGGCCGATCTTGACGCCATCGACTGGAAGATCCTGCGCGAGCTTCAGTCGGACGGGCGCATGACCAATGTCGAGCTCTCGAACCGCGTCGGCATTTCGGCACCGCCCTGCCTGCGCCGGGTCAAGCGGCTGGAAGAAGCCGGCATCATTCGCGGCTACCGCGCGCTGCTCAACGCCCCGGCGCTGGGCCTCGATGTCGTTGCCTTCTGCCTGGTCGGGCTGCATCACCAGGCCGATGCCGAACTGCGCATCTTCGCCGAGCGTACGCGCGGTTGGCCGGTCGTGCGCGATGCCTGGATGGTATCGGGCGAATCCGACTTTCTGCTGCATTGCGTGGCGAGCGACCTCGGCGCCTTCCAGACCTTCGTCATCGAGGAACTGACCTCGACGCCGAACGTCGACACGGTCCGCACCGCGCTCACCATCCGCCGCGTCAAGGATGAGGGCCTGGTGTCGTTCGAGCGATCCTGAGCCGGGCGAACGCCTGCGCGATGGCCGAATTCCCGACATTCGCCATACAGGTGCCGCGTTGGTATTCGAAAGACGCTGATGTACAAGGCTGGACGGCTCTGCCGGATTCGCCGCTCGACTGACGCTTCATTGGTTTCCCGAGCATTCCAGCATGTGTAACGGTTTTCCGCCCGGAATTGCTTGAGAACAGATGGCGCCAGCAGCGTATATTCCGGGAAGAATCCGCCATGGGAAGGGGACCATGACCCGTTTTGCAAGCCCGGTCTCGGCGCTGATCATCTGCGTGAACGAGGCCGATATGATCGGCCCGTGCCTGGAAAGCATCGATTTCTGTGCCGAGATCATCATCGTCGATTCCGGCTCGACGGACGGCACCGTCGAATGCGTTGAAAGCTATATCGCCAGGGGCTATCCGATAACGCTGCTGCACAATGACTGGCCGGGCTTCCCCCGCCAGCGGCAATTCGCGCTCGACCACGCCAACCAGCCTTGGTGCCTTTCGATCGACCCGGACGAGCGCGTCGACGACCGATTGCGGCAGTCGATCGTGGCCATCACCCAGGCGGCCGGCGGCAAGGCCAGCGGATGGTACATGCGCCGCCGCGACTGGCTGAAGGGCTACGGTTATGCCCATCGCTGGGTGCTGCACAACAGGCTGCTCAGGCTTTTCCGCAGGGAAGGCGCCAGCATGGATCTAACGGCGCGGGTGCATGAATCCGTTCACGTGCCGGGCGAGACCGACACGATCGAAGAGGGTCTCTTGCTGCATCGCCGTGAAATATCGGTCGAGGAGGATCTTGCCCGGGCCAACACCTATTCCAGCCTCAAGGCGGTGACGCTGGTCGAGAGAGGCAAGAAGCCCGGCCTGGTGCGGCTGGTGCTGTCGCCGTTCGGCAACTTCCTCAAATTCTACCTGGCCAAGCGCTACTTCCTGTGCGGCCGGCATGGCTTCGTCTACTCGATGTCGGTGATGATCTATTCCTTCGCCACCGAAGCCAAGCTCTACGAAGCCTCGCAGCAAAACGACCAGGCTTAGGCCCTACGATCCGAGCGCGTCGATAGCGGCGAGCAGGCCGCCGAGATCGTGGTCGTCATGCAAGCACCTGATGGCGAAGCCAGGCTGAAGCGCCGCCTCACCGTCGACCAGCCAGCCCTGTGCCAGCCCTGCGCGTTGGGCCGCCTGCATGTCGGCCAGCTTGTCGCCGACCATCAGGGAGCGCTGGAGGTCAAGATCAAGGCGCCTGCCCGCCTCGATCAGCATGCCCGGATTGGGCTTGCGCATCGGATGGTCCGTTATGGCGAGCGGCCCGACGCCCGCCTCGTGATAGGCGCAGGCCAGCACCATGTCGACGAACGCGCCCTGCCTGTCCAGCAAATGGAGCACGCGGTCGTTTACCGCGGCAAAGACGCCCCAGTCGAAATAGCCGCGCGCGATGCCGGACTGATTGGTGACCACGACCACCGGAATGCCGATCCGGTTGGCGGCGGCGATCGCCGGCAGCATCTGCGGCCTGAGTTCTATCTCGTCCGGGTCGCTGGGATAGTCGGTGTCGACATTGATGGTGCCGTCACGGTCCAGGAACAGCGCCGGCGAGCGTGCGGGAAAAACCCGCCCGCCGACCTGCTCCACCCACAAGCCCGGCTCGGCCAGCGGAAACGGCGCTGTCTCGTCAGCCATTCGACAGGCGCGCTTCGACCGCCTCGCACAGATAGTGATAGAGGCACAGATGCCCCTGCTGGATGATCGGCGTCGAGGTCGAGGGGACGTTGAGCAGGATGTCGGTGAGCGGCTTGAGCTTGCCGCCGGTATCGCCGGTCAGGCTGATCACCGTCATGTCCATCATGCGCGCCTGTTCGGCCGCGGCGAGAATGCTCGGCGAATTGCCGCTGGTCGAGATCGCCAAAAGCACGCCGCCCGCGGCGCCATGCGCTTCGACCTGGCGCGAAAACACCGTGTCGAAGCCGTAATCATTGCCCCAGGCGGTCAGCATCCCGGCGTTGGCCGGCAGCGCGATCACATTGTAGGCCTTGCGTTCCTTCAGGAAGCGACCGACCAGTTCGGTGGCGATATGGATGGCGTCGCTGGCCGAGCCGCCATTGCCGCAGACCAGCAGGGCCTTTCCCTGGGAAAGCGCCGCCACGACAGCATTCACCGCACGGTCCATCTCGCCGGTCAGATCTCGCTCGACCGTGGCAGTGATGGCGGCCGCCGAGCGGACCAGATAGTCGTTCAATTCGGACATGAATTCCCTCAGTTGGTGGCGCCGCCGGCGCGCAGTTTGCCGATGGTGCCAGTGGTGCTCTTGCCGGCGACGAGATCGACCAGAACGACGCGCCCGCCCGCCTTTTGCACCACATCGGCGCCGACCACGGTGTCGACCGTGTAGTCCGCGCCCTTGACCAGTATGTCGGGCAGAAGCGCCTCGACCAGAGCCAGCGGCGTATCCTCATCGAAGACAATGACGGCATCGACCGAAGCGAGCGCGGCAAGCACGCAGGCGCGGTCATGCTGGTCGTTGACCGGGCGGCCCGGCCCTTTCAGCCGCCGCACCGAGGCATCGCTGTTGAGGCCGAGCACCAGCCGGTCGCACTGGCTGCGCGCCGCGTGCAGCAGGCTGACATGGCCGGCATGCAGGATGTCGAAGCAGCCATTGGTGAAGCCGACGCTCAGGCCCTCCGCTTTCCATCCCGCCACCATGCGCGCGGCCGAAGTGGCGTCCAGGATAGCGTCCTTGTGCGCGGTCGGTCCGTGCGAGCGGAACAGCGCGCCGGTGAGTTCCTCGACGCTCAGCCGGGCGGTGCCGCGTTTTCCGACCACGACGCCGCCGGCGGCGTTGGCGATGGAGGCAGCGGCGACAGGATCGGCACCGGCGGCAAGCGCCAGCGCGAAGCTCGCGATCACCGTATCGCCAGCGCCCGAGACATCGAACACCTCACGTGCCTGGGTGGCGATGTGGCTCGCCTCGTCGGGACCGACCACGCTCATGCCCTTCTCGCTGCGCGTGGCGACGACGAAGTCGAAGCCATGCGCCGCAATCAGTTCCCGTGCCGCCGCAACGATCTCGTCATCGGCGAACACCGCATGGCCGACGGCCTCGCCAAGCTCCTTGCGGTTGGGGGTGACGGCGGTCGCCCCGGCGTAGCGCGCGTAGTCGCGGCCCTTCGGGTCGACCAGCACCGGCTTGCCCGCCTCGCGGCAGATGGCGATCAATTCGGCGGCGACGCCGTCCAGCAATATGCCCTTGCCGTAGTCGGACAGGATAACGATGTCGGCCTGCTGCAATGCGTTCCGGAAACGGCGGATCAGCTCCGCCCGTTCCGCTTCGCCGAGCGGCTTGATCTCTTCCTCGTCGAAACGCAGCACCTGCTGGTTGAGCGCGCTGAAGCGGCTCTTTGACGAGGTCATGCGGCCGCGCTGCTGTGAAAGGCCCACTGTCTCGGCGCCAAGCTCGCCCAGCATCCGCACCAGACTGTCACCGGCGGGATCGGTGCCGATCACCGAGACCGGAATGGCGCGCGCGCCAAGCGAGACGATGTTGGCCACGACGTTGCCGGCGCCGCCCATCGCTGAGCTTTCGCCACGCCCATGCAGCACCGGAATCGGCGCTTCCGGCGAGATCCGCTCGATGACGCCATTGACGAAGCGGTCGAGGATGATATCGCCGACCACCAGCACGGCGACGTCGCCGAAGCGCGCAATGGCGCGGTGCAGGGGTTCGGGTGAAGGCGGATTGTGCTTGATCATGTCATCTGCCACGCGCGGGTAACGCCGATCTCAGATAGGTCGAAACACCAGATTTGCGAGGCCGGCCGGTCATGCCTGCCGATATACCGCAATTGGGCACCAACGCAACGCCGGGGCGGAGGCAAACCCGGACAGGTCAGGCCTTCTGCAAGGCGACGTGGACGCCCAGCCCGACCAGCACCGCGCCGCCGGCCTTCTGCATCAGCCGCTGCGCACGGCTCGAACGCCGCAGCCGGCCGATCACGAGGCCGGCCAGGAACACGCACACGACATCGGCCGACGAGAACATCAGGTTGACGATGGTGCCCAGCACCACGAATTGCACCCAGACCGGCAACCCCGCCGAGGCATTGATGAACTGCGGCAGGAACGCCATGAAGAAGATCGCGGTCTTGGGATTGAGTACCTCGACGGTGATGCTCTCGAACAACGCCCGGCGGGCCGATTTGCGGGTGATCGCCGGCAGCGCCACGTCGCCCTCCACGCGCTTGCGAAACAGCGAGATACCCAACCAGATCAGGTACAGCGCGCCGACCAGCTTGACGGCCATGTAGAGCGGCGGCACGGCGTGGAACAGCACTGACAAGCCGGCTGCGGCGGCAAAGACATGGACATAGCCGCCGAGATGAATGCCGAGTGCCGCCGTCAGCCCCGACCAGCGCCCCCGCGCCATCGTCTGCGCGGCGGCATAAAGCATGGCGGGGCCCGGAATGTAGGCGAAGATCGCCGTGGTGGCGAAAAACGCGATCAGCAGTTCGGTCGGCGGCATTTCTTGTCCCTCATGATCCTGCCCTGTCCGATTGCAGGCCTTTCAGTCAGCCCGTGGGATGGCTTTGGATCGGCCTGCGCGAACAGTTGCCATGAAAGCCGACATGACTTTTTTGTGGAATGACGGACTGAATGCGCCGATACGCGCACCCGGTTCGAAATAAGCCGACGATTCCAGAATATCGTGTACTCGTCGACTATGACCCAAAGCGGGATTGGGTCAAGGCCGGCGCGGCGCGTTCAATTTCCGGAACGCCAACTGCGACGCGATCACGGCCCGGCTGGGTGGAAGTGATTGCAAGGATGAAAAGGTTCGTGCCTCCGGCTTTCCGGGAAGAACGGCGACGAAGGCAACAGGCCTCGCCTTGCGGCCTTCGGTCTCGCCGTCTCCATGTTGGCGATGCCACAGATATGGATATCGCCAGACGTCCGCGGCCACTGGTTTAATCACGGTCCAATTCCGCGGCGTACTCCTCCAGCATCTCGACATGTTGCAGCGGTGCATCCTCGGCCGCGTAGACGCGACGGCTATCGTTGCCGAAGCGCGCTTCGTACGCCTCGATGCTCATCAGGACGTATCTCGGCTTGTTGTGACGAGTGATGGAGACCGGCTGCTGGCTGGCAGCCGCGAGCACATCGCCGAGATTCTGTTTCAGATCAGTGGATGGATAGTGTTTCATTGGAAACTCCGTTTTGCCCATAATAGACAAAATGGACAAAACAGACAAGTCTGAGCGGGCGAGCCCCGAGCGGCCGCCTGCTTTGTCGACAGCCCGGCCAGGCTCCCTTATAAGGACCGGAATCGCACGCAACCAGAGGCCTTCATGATCATCGTCACGGGCGGCGCCGGCATGATCGGCTCCAACATCGTCGCCGCGCTCAATGCGGAAGGCCATGACGACATCCTGGTCGTCGACGACCTCACCGACGGCCACAAGATCGCCAACCTGGCCGACCTCGGCATCGCCGACTATCTCGACAAGGACGATTTCCTGTCGCGCATGGAGGCCGGCTCGCTTGGCCGTGTCGAGGCCGTCTTCCATCAGGGGGCCTGCTCGACCACCACCGAGTGGAACGGCAAGTTCATGATGGAGGTGAATTACGCCTATTCGAAACGGCTGCTGCATGCCTGCCAGGCGCTGCGCGTGCCCTTCCTCTACGCCTCCTCCGCTTCGGTCTATGGCGGCGGCGCCGAATTTCGCGAGGAGCCGGCGCTGGAGCGGCCGCTCAACGTCTATGCGTATTCCAAGAAACTCTTCGACGATTATGTCAGGCGCACGGTCTTCGACAGCGATCATTCGCAGGTTACCGGCTTGCGCTACTTCAATGTCTATGGCCCGCGCGAGGCGCATAAGGGGGCCATGGCCTCGGTCGCCTTCCATCTGTTCAATCAGGTCGAGCGCGGCGAAAACCTGAAGCTGTTCGGCGCTTACGATGGCTTCGGGCCGGGCGAACAGAGCCGCGACTTCATCCATGTCGGCGATGTCGCCGACGTCAATTTGTGGCTGTGGAAGCGCGGCGCCAGCGGCATCTTCAACTGCGGCACCGGCCGCGCGCAGCCGTTCCGTGCGATCGCCGAAACGGTCATCGACACGCTGGGCAAGGGCGAGATTGAGTTCATCCCCTTCCCCGACCACCTTAAGGGCAGCTATCAGAGTTTTACCCAGGCTGATATGTCCCGCTTGCGCGCGGCCGGCTATAACGGGCAATTCCGCACTGTAGAAACCGGCGTCAGAGACTATGTCGAATGGCTGAAAGCCCAACGATCCTCGTGATCGGCCCACGCTGGGTGGGCGATATGGTGATGGCGCAGTGCCTGTTCTCGGCGCTGAAGGAACTCCATCCCGATGCCGCGATCGATGTGCTGGCGCCCGCCTGGGCGGCACCTCTGGTCAAGCGCATGCCCGAAATCCGACAGCAGATCGACTTTCCGCTGAAGCCTGGCGCACTCGAATTCAGCCATCGCCGCCGTTTCGGCCGTCTGCTGCGCGGCCGCTACGACATGGCCTATGTCCTGCCGGGCAGCTGGAAGTCGGCGCTGATCCCGTTCTTTGCCCGCATTCCGCGCCGTTTCGGCCATCTGCGTGAAATGCGCTACGGCCTCTTGACCGACATCGTGCCGTTGCCCGATGCCGTGAAACGACGCACCGCACAGGCCTATTTCGGCCTCGCCCAGGGCGGCAGTTTCCGCGCGCCCCGGCTGACCGTGGACGCGAAAAACCAGGCCGCCCTGCTCGATCGTTTCGGCCTGGCGCCGCGGAAATTCGTGGCCCTCATGCCCGGGGCCGAGTTCGGCCCGGCCAAGCGCTGGCCAAGCGAGAGCTATGCCGGCCTTGCCCGCGAATTCTTGGCCAAGGGCCTGGAGGTCGCGCTGTTTGGTTCGAAGAACGACCGCGACGTGACGGCGGAGATCGCAGCCCTTGCCCCCGGCGTCGTCGACCTCGCTGGCCAGACGCGGCTGGAGGACGCCATCGACCTGATCGCGGCGGCAAGGCTCGCGGTCTCCAACGACAGCGGGCTGATGCATGTCGCGGCCGCCGTCGGTACATCCATCGTTGCCGTCTATGGCTCGACCTCGCCTGAAAACACGCCGCCGCTGGCGGAGCGTCGCGAACTGGTCTGGCTCGGCCTGTCCTGCTCGCCCTGCCACCGGAAAATCTGTCCGCTCGGTCATCTCAACTGTCTGAAGACATTGGAAGTCGCGCAGGTCGCTGCGGCAGCGGACCGCCTGCTGGAAGTGCCGGCCGCGGCATGAAGGTACTGATCGTCAAGACTTCGTCGATGGGCGATGTCATCCACACTTTTCCGGCACTTCAGGATGCCTGCCGCGCACGGCCCGATATCGCTTTCGACTGGTGCGTGGAAGAGGCGTTTGCCGGCATCCTCGCGCTGCATCCGGCTATCGGCACCATCCACACTGTGGCGATAAGGCGCTGGCGAAAGAACCTCTTCGACGCGAACACCTGGCGCGAGGCGGCGGCCTTGCGCCGAACCTTGCGCAAATGCCGCTACGACCTCGTCATCGATGCGCAAGGCCTGCTGAAGTCGGCCCTGGTGGCACGCCAGGCGCGCGCGCCGATCGCCGGCTTCGACCGGTCGAGCGTGCGCGAGCCCTCGGCGACGCTGTTCTATGATATCACCTATGCGGTGCCGCGCGACCTGCACGCCATCGAGCGGACACGGCGGCTGTTCGGGCTGGCGCTCGGCTATCGGCCGGACCTTTTGACGCTCGACTCCGGCATCGTGGCGCCAGCGGGCATGATCGCCGGCGTCGACGGCAGGACCGCGTTCCTGCTGCACGGCACCAGCCGCGAGGACAAGAAATGGCCGGTCGAGGACTGGATCGGAACCGCCCGCCTGCTGGTCGAGCGCGGCATGATTCCGGTCACAACCTGGTCGAACGAACGGGAGAAGGTGGTGGCCGAAGCGATCGCCAAGGCCGTGCCAGCCACGGTCGTGATGCCAAAGTCGCCGCTGGACGCCATCGCCGCCATCCTCGGCCGCTCGACGCTGGTCATCGGCGCCGATACCGGGCTGACCCATCTCGCCAGCGCCTTCGGCCTGCCGACGGTCGCCGTGTTCCTGGCGACGGAGCCGGGTTTGACCGGACCGCGCGGGCCGTATGCGTCGACGTTGCTGGCGCCTGGTGGCAGACGCGTGACGCCCTCGGACGTGATGGCGGAGGCTGAACGACTTTTAGAGCTTAGGCGGACAACTACCGGGAAAGACTGAATTTTCGATCGAACGATTGGCAGGGTTGGCGCTGCCCCTCATCTGCCTGCCGGCAGGGGCGGCGCCAACCTCGCGCGAATAGCACCTGTCAGCGCGGAGCTGCGCCCAGCCGACGCCCTCAGATGAACTGCACCTGGACGATCTCGTAACCCCTGGCGCCGCCCGGCGCATTCACCTCGATGGCGTCGCCGACTTCCTTGCCGATGAGCGCGCGCGCGATGGGCGAGGAGATCGAGATGCGGCCGGATTTCACGTCGGCTTCCTGGTCGCCGACGATCTGGTAGGTCTTCTTCTCCTCGGTGTCCTCGTCGACCAGCACCACGGTGGCGCCGAACTTGACCTTTTCGCCGCTAAGCTTGGTCACGTCGATCACTTCGGCGCGCGCGATATAATCCTCGAGCTCGTTGATGCGGCCTTCATTGAGGCTCTGCGCCTCTTTGGCGGCATGGTATTCGGCATTTTCGGACAGGTCGCCATGCGAGCGCGCCTCGGAGATCGCCTCGATGATGCGAGGCCGCTCTTCCTGCTGGCGCCAACGCAGTTCTTCCTTCAATGACGCGAACCCCTCGCCTGTCATCGGGACCTTGTTCATAGTGCCTGACCTTTCCTGCTGCCGCCCCCGCATTTCGGGGGAAGCCTTGTCGTTGGGGTACAAAAAGAAAACGGTCCGGCAGCCTCGGGCTAACGGAACCGTTTCACCGCAATTTCCTTGAATATAGCAATCTTTGCGGGCTTTTCACGCCCAAAAATCGGTTTTGTAAAAATCATCCCTTCTTTTGTAGCAGGGGCGGCCGTGGGACGGAGCCGAACAAAAACGGCCGCGATCGCTCGCAGCCGCTTTGAGACATCAGGAGGGCCCGATCAGCTCCTCATGAAATGGTCGATCTGCTCGGACAGCATGCCGTATTCGCGCGAACCCTTGCCGGTGCGCTTTTCGATTTCCATTAGCTGCTGCTGGGCGCCGGCCAGATCGCCGATCTGCAGATGCGCCTCGCCGAGATATTCGCGCACCAGCGTGTAATCGGGATCGATGCGCAGCGCTTCCTCGTAATAGCCGAGGCCGACGGTGACGCGGCCGGAATGGCGGTGCGAATAGCCGAGATAGTTGAGGATGCGCGGATCCTGCTTGTTGGCGGCAAGAACGAGAACCGAGATCGCCTCGTCATAGCGGCCGGCCATCGCCAGCGCATGGCCTGCATCGTAGATGCTGTCGTCGTCCAGCATGCCTTCCTTCGGCGGTACGCATTTCTGCTTCTTCTTGTCCCAGACCTCGCCTTTCTTGCACTGGGTGACAGTCTGGTCGCTACCACCACTGCTGCCGGCGGCGAACGCCGGAACGGCAAGGAACTGCAGAGCGATAAGCGCGCTCGCCGCCTGGATCAGCACTCTTTTATGCATGGAAACCTCCTGAGGGTGTGACAATGCAACACTAACGCCGAGCGGTCCGCGTTTCATCCCGGAAAAAGATCGCCTGGAGAACATGAGGTGACGGATGCCGCAAATCCGGTATCATCCGGCAAACGACTGACGGAGAGGGCCCGTGCAGCGACGGCTCGAAAAGGACTGGGATCTCACGATCGGCCCCGATACCGTACGGCTGTTCATTCTCAAGGCCAAGGCGCTGAGCGCGGGCGTCAACGAGGACTATGCCGACGGCGCCGAACACGAGGTCGAGTTCGACGGCGACACCCATGACAACCACCACCATGACGGCCTTGCCGAGGAAAGCTCGGAGAACCTCACCGAGGAAGAGCTGCGCGAGCTGATCAACGACCTCAATATCGACGAGGCCGCCGAGCTGATCGCGCTGGCCTGGGTCGGCCGCGGCGACTACGACCCCTCGGAATGGACCGATGCCGTAACCGCGGCGCGCGAGCGCGCCAACAAGCGCACGGCGAAATACTTGCTCGGCATGCCGCTGCTCGCCGACTGGCTGGAAGAGGGGCTGGAAGCGATCGGCGCGTAACGCGGAGGTAACCGATTGTGATCGGGTCTAAGCGCCTGTCCAGGCAACTTCGGCCGACTGGCGCCGTTTTGTGGATGATGGCAAAGCTGAGCTTTTCCCGAGGGTACAGGATTGCATTGGCCTTGGCCGTCACGGCTCTGCTGGTCATGCCGGCCGACGCCAAACATCGTAACAAACACCATAGGCCGCTGAGCCCGCGCGTGGAGCAGCCGCTGACACAGCGGGCCGATCAGCCGCTGAAACCGCGCGGCAAGCGGCAGTCGAGAGCGCGAACCAGGCAGCATCTCGCGCCCAATCCGGCACCGCCGGCAACGCAGGATGCTCGGCCGTCCCCCGATGTTCCGGTGCCCGAGCCACGCCCGGTGGACACTCAGAAAGTGGACACCCCAAAGTCGCAAGATCAGAACGCTGAAAATCCAAAGAGCGGCGCGGCGCCCAACCCGCCCAAGGACCCCGATCTACCCAGCGACGAAGAGTCCCATCAGAAAAGCCCGAAACCACCGGAACCACCAGCCGAAACCGAAAGCGAGCCGGAGCCGCCTGCCGTGGCGCCGACGCCGACGCCAAAGCCCGCCACTACGACGCCCGAACCTCAACCGCCGGCCGTCGCCCCGCAGCCAACGCCAAAGCCGGCGGAAGCAGGTGACGAGGAGAAGATGCTGCCCGATCCACGCTCGGCCGATCTTCCCGCCGACAAGATGCCGGCTGAGGAAGTCGCCTGCCGCGAGCGCCTGAAGACACTCGGGGTCGAATTCGAGGAGCACAAGGTCGAAAGCAACCCCGAAATCGGCTGCTCGATCCCCTACCCCATCGTGCTGAAGTCGCTTGGCAAATCGATCGCGATTGCTCCGGGCACCGAGCTCAACTGCCCGATGGCCGAGGCGGCGGCGCGTTTTGCCGCCGACGTCATCCAGCCGGCGGCTAAAGCCGAATTCGGCGCTGACCTGAAATCGATCGGCCAGGCGTCGGCCTTCGTCTGCCGGCCGCGCAATGGCACACGCAAACTGTCGGAACATGCTTTCGGCAACGCGCTCGACATTGCCAGCTTTACGCTGTCCGATGGCAGGACGATCGAGGTCGGGCCGGCGCCGCCGGAAAAAGACGGCAAATTCCTCGACGCTGTACGCAAGGCCGCCTGCGGCCCGTTCAAGACCGTGCTCGGCCCAGGCGCCGACGCCGACCACGCGTTGCACTTCCATCTCGACCTTGAGCCCCGGCGGCATGGCGGCACGTTCTGCCAATAAACGCGGTTGACGCAGGATCGCCGCCGCAATTCCGCCGCAGGCATGAACGCGGACGCTGAGTTTTCCTTTACCCTTGATCGTTAAAATGCCGGATATCCAGAAGTAGGATTCCGCCAATGGCCGGCAAATTTCGCGCCGTTTTCCTCGCCGCCGCGCACCAATTGAAACCTGCGGCGCTTATGGCCGCCGGTCTTGCATTGGCCGCGGTTTCCGCCTGCAACACCGGCAGCGTGCTGTCGCTGCAGCCTGCCGTCGATGTCGGCTCGCAGACCGCGGCCGTGCCGCAATATCAGGGCATGCAGAAGCTTGTTCCGTCCAATCCCTACATGACGCAGGCCGCCTATCCGCGCATGGACGAGCCGATGTCGCCGGTGGAGCAGATTCCAGCCAGCGAAACCGATTGCCGCCAGCAGCTGAAGCGCCTCGATGTCGCTTACACCGACCTGGCGCCGATCCATGAAGGCCAGTGCGGCATCGACTATCCGGTTAAGGTCACGGCTATCGGCAGCATCGAGATGAAACCCGCCGCGACCCTGACCTGCGACATGGCCGCCACCTTCGCCGCCTGGACCAAGAACGAACTCGTTCCCTCCGCCCGCTGGCGCTATTTCTCCGGCGTCAGGACCATCCACCAGGGCTCAAGCTACTCCTGCCGCAACATTGCCGGCGAAGGCGTGCTGTCGGAGCACGGCAAGGGCAACGCGCTCGATGTCATGAGCATCGAACTCAACAATGGCGACGACATCGACGTGCGCAAACCCGGCCTGTTCGCCTTCCGCACCCGCGGCTTCCTCAACAATGTGCGCGCCGACGGCTGCCAGTATTTCACCACCGTGCTCGGCCCCGGCTACAATTACGACCACCGCAACCATTTCCATTTCGACATCAAGAACCGCAGGAACGGTTACCGCGCCTGCCGGTAGGAAAAGATCATGCGTCACCGGTGGACGCGATAATTTGCCGAGCCACGAGATCCTGGATGCGCCAGAGATTCTTGTCGCGAATACCGCTTTCTTCCAGCTTGCTGACGGTCCGGAACAGATACTGCGCCGACGACCCCCAGTGTCCGGCGGCTCGCGCCAGCGTGTCCGCAACCTGCTCCAACGGCAACCGTCCGGCATAGGCCTTGCCACCCGGCGCGGCGACGAAAGCCAGAGCGCGCAGCGGACCCTCCTTGGTCTTGACCTTGATCCAGCAGGGCACGTTGGTTGGTGGGTTGGCATCGATTTCCCGGCGCATCAGCTGGCCGAGCTGCCCGAAATGATCTTCATCGGGCAGCCGGTAGACGATCCCGTTGCAGCTGCCGCCGCGGTCCAGCGCCAGCATCAGGGCAGGCAATTCGCGCGTCCCCCGCCAACGCGTCAGCTTCAGGCAGAACGAACGGTGCCATCCAGGCGCCGTCGCCGGGCGTTGCTCGACAGGAACGAATTCGGGATTCCAGATCAACGAACCATAGGCGAAGACCCATAGCATTTCGGGCCGATATTCGGCGAGCAGTCGAGCGACCAACTCATCGAACTCCGCGTTGGTGTGCTCGGCCGTTCCAGGCTCAGGCCCGGGATCCAGTTCGACGCGCTCGACCCGGGCGACAAGATCCGCGGTCAACGCCATCGTTCTCGGGCCCGTCGGCTTCCGTTTCATTCCCGCCCCCACGAAAAAATGATGGCTGACGATAAACCGTCTGCTCATCTCTGGCCATTGATTTCCAGGGAACCGTCAGGCAACAGATACCGCTCGGATCGAGCCGCCTTTATGAGCCAACGAAGCCTCCAGCGACGCATTGCGATCTGGGTAGTGGCCGTGCTGGGCGGCTATCTGGCGCTCGCCTATGTCGCGGCGCCGGAATTCTGGACATTCCGTGATCGCGGCTTTCGCGATCGGCATTTCGAGATGGTCACCCACACGTCGCAAGGCATTCCCGGCGACCCCATCAATGTCGGCCTGATCGGCACGGAGAAGGAGCTGGTGCACGCTTTCGCCGTCGCCGGCTGGGACACCGCCGACGCCGTCACCTTGAGAACCGCCATCCACATCGGCGAAAGTGTCCTGTTTTCCCGCCCCTATCCCGACGCACCGATAAGCCGTCTGCTGTTCGAAGGCCGCGCCCAGGAACTCGCTTTCGAAAAGCCGGTCGGCGACAGTTCCGACCGGCGCCATCACGTCCGTTTTTGGCGAACGGATATGGTTGGCGACAATGGCAGGCCGCTCTGGCTGGGTGCCGCCAGCTTCGATCGCGGCGTCGGTCTGAGCCATGACACGGGCGCCATCACCCATCACATCGGTCCCGACCTCGATGCCGAGCGCGACTTTACGATCGGCGATCTCAATGCCGCCGGCCTGTTGGCCTCGACCAGCGGCCTGGCGGGCATCGGCCCCACCCGGAGCGGCCGCAATGGCGGCGGCGACCCTTATTTCACCGACGGCAAGGCGATCGTCGGCGTGCTGAAGCAGTTGCCGTGACGGCAGGTCAGGTCGTCGCGATGACGATCTTGCCGAACGGCCCCTTCTCCAGATGCTCGAAGGCCCGCAGCACCTCGTCGAAACCGAAGACCCTGTCGACGACCGGCTTGATCGCGAGCGCCTCGATCGCCTGGTTCATCCGCTCGAAGGCGCGCCGCTCTGGGATGCTGTCTGATCCACCCGCATCCGCTGTCATCTTTCTAAAATGGCCGCCGACTATTTTCGAAAGCCGTGCGGCAATGCTATTGAGCCCTCATGCTATACGTTGAAATCGCCACCGTGGTCGTCCTCATCTGCGTGAACGGCCTTCTGTCGATGTCCGAACTCGCCATCGTCTCATCGCGGCCGGCTCGCCTGAAGGCGATGATCGACCGCAACGTCAAAGGTGCCGGACGCGCTTTGGCGCTTGGCTCCAATCCCGGCAAATTCCTGTCCTCCGTGCAGATCGGCATCACGCTGGTCGGCGTGCTCTCGGGTGCCTTTTCCGGCGCCACGCTCGGCCAGAGGCTGGCGCAATATCTGGCTACGGCAGGCATCCGCGAGAACATAGCCGACCCGCTCGGCGTCGGCATCGTCGTGGCCATCATCACCTATGCCTCGCTGATTATCGGCGAACTCGTGCCCAAGCAGATCGCGTTGCGCGATCCCGAGCGGGTCGCGGCACGGGCGGCGCCGGCAATGACCATCCTGGCCACCATCTCGGCCCCTCTG
Organism: Mesorhizobium sp. CO1-1-7; assembly: GCF_020164885.1. Classification (NCBI taxonomy): domain Bacteria; kingdom Pseudomonadati; phylum Pseudomonadota; class Alphaproteobacteria; order Hyphomicrobiales; family Phyllobacteriaceae; genus Mesorhizobium; species Mesorhizobium sp. CO1-1-7. The sequence continues at coordinate 36,594 of NZ_JAIUHA010000014.1, forward strand.
GTCTTCCTGCTCGATATTTCGGGCCGTGCCGTGCTCTGGCTGCTCGGCCAGCGCGGCGAAAGCGAGGAAAAGGTCACTGACGAGGAGATCAAGATGCTGGTCGCCGAGGCCGAGCATCACGGCACCATCGAATCCGACGAGCGGCGCATGATCGCCGGCGTCATGCGGCTTGGCGACCGCGCCGTGCGCGCCGTCATGTCACCGCGCACCGATGTCGACTGGATCAACCTGCAGTCCGACGATGCCACGATCCGCAAGCTTCTGATGGACACCCAGCATTCGCGCCTGCCCGCCGGCGACGGCGGGGTGGACGCCATGATCGGCGTCATCCAGACGCGCGACGTGCTGGCCGCTCTGCTCGGCGGCCGCGCGCTCGACCCGCGCAAATATGTGCGCGCGGCACCGATCGTGCACGATCAGGCCGATGCGCTTGATGTGTTGCAGAAGCTGAAGGAGAGCGACGTGCCGATGGCGCTGGTGCATGACGAATACGGCCACTTCGAAGGCATCGTCACCCCCGCCGACATCCTAGAAGCCATCACCGGCGTCTTCCGCTCGGATCTCGAGGCCGGCGAGGAAGAAAACGCCGTCCAGCGCGACGACGGCTCATGGCTTCTCGCCGGCTACATGCAGGCCGACGAGATGGCCGAGGTGCTCGGCATCGACCTGCCGGAGAACCGCGACTACGAGACCGTCGCCGGCTATGTGCTGTCGCACATGCACCATCTGCCGGCGACTGGCGAATGTGTCGACGCGCAGGGCTGGCGTTTTGAGGTCGTCGACCTCGACGGCCGCCGCATCGACAAGCTGATCGCCACCCGCCTGCCCAGCGGCCACCGTGAGATGGTGCGCTGACGGCATATGCATGGTTCGGCCCGCGGCCCTCGACGGCGGCCAATATACTGCGCGGACCGCGAGCTCTACCGCTCGGTGAAGGCGCGGGCGAAGGAATCGAGCATCGGCCGTGCCAGATACTCCAGGAAAGTCCTATCACCGGTGTTGATGAACGCCTCGACTGGCGTTCCGGGATAAAGCTGATCGGGCTTTACGCCGGGCGGCAGGTCGGCCGCGATCCTCAGCTTGGCTCGGAAATAGGGCTCATGCGTTGCCTCGTCGACGAGCCGGTCCGCTGAGATTTGCGCCACCGTGGCTGAGACCTCGGGAGTGAGCCGCGCATTCAAGGCCGACAGCCGCAGCTTCGCCCGCTGGCCGACACGGACCTGATCGAGGTCTTCCGGCCGCAGCCTTGCATCGACGACGAGGCCCGATGCCGTGGGCAGGATCTCCATGATCTTTTCGCCGGGGGCGATCACGCTTCCCTTGGAATTATAGGCCGACGACACCACGATGCCTGCCGCCGGCGCCTTGATCGTCGTGCGGCGCAGCACCGCCTCCGCCGCCCTGGTCTGCTCCTCGACGTCGGCCAGATTGGAGCGAACGTCGTCCAGCTTCGTCAGCGCCTCCTCGACGCGTTGCGTGGTCTGGCGCTCGATCTGCTCCTGGGCTTCGACGATCTGGGTGTTGGCCGTCGCCAGATTGGCCTCCAGCGCCCCGGCCTGCCCGACGAGATCGGCCTCGCTGCGCAATAGCTGGGAGTACTCGGTACGGTTGGTGAGGCCCTTGTCCAGCAGGCCGGTCTTGATGCCGAGTTCGTTCTTCACGACGTCGGCTTGCTGCTGAATGGCCTGCTGCTGGGCCTGCAACCCCACCACCGACTGCCGATGCATGGCGACGCGTTGTGCCAGGATCGATTTTTCCGACCGGAACCGGGCCAGCCTGGCGGCGAATTCCTTTTGCTGCTCGCGAACCAGGATCTCGAAATCGTGCTGGAAAGGTGCCGGCGCCGCTTCGGTGATGGGGCCCATCCTGTCCAACCCATCGCGTTCCGCCTCCAGCCGCGCCGCACTTGCCCTGAGCGCGATCGACTGCCTCACCAGCCGGTTGAGCTCGGCCTGCGCGGCGGTTGGGTCCAGCACGACCAGGTCCTGGCCCTGTTGCACGCGATCGCCTTCATGGACCGGTAGTTCCCTGATGATACCGCCCTCGCGATGCTGGATGCGGATGTTTCCGCCGGTCGCCGAGATCGTGCCTTGCGTGATCACCGCTCCCGACAAGGGAGCGCTGACGGCCCAATAGCCGAAGCCGCCCGCCAGCACCGCTATGGCGACGTAGCCGGTCAGGGCCACGCGTCTTATGTCGGTGCGCGGCTGGCTGTCCCAGGCGAGGCTCTGTGTCGTCATCTCACGATCCGAAACTGCCACCCGCGCGGATTGTCGGGACGAATGACCCGGTCACCACCGTGCTCTGCTGGGGGGCCTTGCCGATGACCGAACGCCGCAGCACCTCGTCGCCAGGGCCGAAGGCTTCGACCATGCCGCCGCGCAAAAGCATCACGCGGGCGCAAGCGGCGGCGATCGAAGGGCGATGGGTGACCACGATGACCGTGACGCCCGCCGCTCGCGCGGCCGAAAGCACCGCCTCGAGCGCGGCCTCGCCGCTGCCGTCGAGATGGGAGCTGGGCTCGTCGAGTACCAGGAGCCGCGGATTTCCGTAGAAGGCGCGCGCCAGGCCGATTCGCTGGCGCTCGCCCCCCGACAGCGCCCTGTCCGACGGGCCGATCATGGTCTGGTAGCCGTCGCGCTGCGCCAGGATCAGCTCGTGCACCTGGGCGCGCCTTGCCGCCTCGACGATCGCGGCGTCGTCCGCTTGCGGGTCGAAGCGGGCGACGTTTTGCGCGATCGATCCAGGAAAGAGCTCAACCTCCTGCGCAAGGTAGCCGACATGCTTTCCAAGCTGGCTCTCGTCCCAGGTCCTGAGGTCGGCGCCGTCGATCCTGATTGAGCCGCCGGTCGGTTGGGCGGCCCCCACGAGCAACCGCGCCAGTGTCGATTTGCCGGCCCCGCTCGGGCCGACGACGGCCAGCGCTTCGCCCGCGCCGATCGCAAAGTTGAGCCGCTTGAGGATGGGTTCCGTGCCGGGTTGGGCGTTCGGCGCCATGAAGAAGACGTCCTGCACGGAAATCGCGCCGGCCGGATCGGGCAGGATCAGTTTTCGCGGCTCCGTCGGACGCATTGCGAGCGCTTTTTCCAGCCGCGTCCACGCCCGCCGCGCGTCGGCGATCTGCCGCCAGGCGCCGATCAGCTGGTCGAGCGGCTGCAGCGCGCGCGACGACACCAGCGAGGAGGCGAAGATCATGCCAGCCGTCATCTGCCCCTGCAGCACCAGCCATGCGCCGGCGCCGAGGATCGCCAGTTGCAGCATCATGCGCAGCGCCCGCGAGGCGCCGCTGAAGATCGCGTTGGCGCTCGAGGAACGGTCATGGAAAGTGAGCGCCGCCGCCACGTGCCGTCCCCAGACCAGCGAGGCATTCCGCACCATGCCCATGGCGCGCAGCGTCTCGGCATTGCGGGCAAAGGCCTGTTCCGCCTGGCTGGCCAACGCCGAACGCTCCGCGGACAAGGCATCGTTCCTGCCGATCGCAAGCTGGTTGGCCACGACGAGGAATAGCAGAAGCACCGCGCCGGCGACCGTCACCCAGAACAGCACCGGATGGATGAGATAGAGCAAGGCGAGGAAGACAGGGGCGAAAGGCAGGTCGAACAGCACCGCCACGCCGCGTGACCTGATGAAGGCGCAGACCGAAGCGAGATCGCGCAGCGGCGACAGGCCGCCGGCATATCTCGCGCCGAGCGAAACGGCGAAGGTGCTGGCACCCAGCTTGCGGTCGACGGTCGCCGCGACGCGCTGCGTGTAGACGGCGCGGATCGCGTCCAGCAGCCCGAGGAAGGCGAGCGCGAGCACCGCGATAGCTGACAGATAGACAAGCGTCTCGACGCTGGAGGACGGCAGCACGCGGTCATACACCTGCAGCAGGTAGAGCGGAATCACCAACAGCAGGATGTTGATCAGCAGCGAGAAGACGCCGACATCGGCGATAGCGCGCAGGAAGACCGGACGCAGGCCGGACGGTCCAGTCATTTCCGCATTTCCCGCCGCTGCATGATCCCGGCCCTTACGCGTGGCCCCCGAATTCGGAACCGCCGTGCAGCGTGCTGCTGGCGATGCTATGCGTGGCGGTGCTGGTGGTGGTGTGCAAAGCGCTCGCCGGCGCGTTGTCCAGCGTATAGGCGCGGATATAGTCGATCTTCATCTCGGCAGGCGTCGCCAGATGATCGGGAGGCGCGCCGGCAAGACCGCCGACCGCGAGATCGGCCAGCATGTACATGGGCTTGTGCATATCGGATGGCGTCGCCGCTTCCGCGACCTGGACACCGTCATAAGTCCAGACGAGCTTGTCCGGCGTCCACAGCAGCCCATAGGTGTGGAAGCCGGCGGTATCCATGGTGTTTACCGTCGACGTCACCTTGGTGTGGGTTCCCGTTTCATTCGAATGCGCCGTCATGATCAACGAGTTCGGGTCCTGCCCGCGCGTCTCGACCACATCCAGTTCCGGCGGCCACGAGCCGTCTGCCGGCAGCAGCCAGAAGGCGGGCCAGGCGCCGGCGTTCTCGGGCAGGTCGGCGCGCATTTCGAAATAGCCGTAGGTTTGTGAGAAGGTGCTGTGCGTATTGAGGATACCTGACGTGTATTCGTAGTTGTTGATCAGGGGCTTGATGTCGGCCGGTGCCTGCGCGGCGGTGATGGTGAGCACGCCGTTATTCACGCTGAACGGGTGGACGGAACTCGTCGGCCCGTAATTGGCGTCGATGTACCATTGCAGCTCGCCATTGCTGGTCAATGTGCTGCCGTTCGGCGCTCCCCATGAGAAGTTGGTATCCCACGTGCCGCCCTGGGCGTTATGAAGATTGAGCGCGTTGAAATCGTCGCTGAAGGACAGCTTCATGCCGGACAAGTCGATCGGCAATTCGAACTGGTTGGGCTGCAGCTTGTCGATTGTCGTGTCCTTGAACTCGAGGATCTCGCCGGATCCGAGGTTCAGCAGCACGTTCGATCCCGCCTGGATCAGGTTCGAGTGAACGGCATCGAACGACGTGAAACCATAGCCGTTGAGGCGGACGGTGTCGGTGGCGGCGAAATTGGCGATCAGGTCGCTGCCGTTGCCTTTCGAGATGACGAACGTGTCGTAGCCACCGCCGCCATCGATCAGAACATCGTTTCCCGCGCCGCCGTCCAGCGTCTGGTGCCCAGCCTTGGCGGTGATGATGTTGTCCAAGCCGTTTCCGAAAGCGTAGTTGTTGGGGTTTGTGACGATGAGGTTCTCGACATTGGCGGGGAGCTTGTAGCTCATCCACGTGCTGATCGTGTCGATGCCTGCCCCGGCGCCCTCGGCCACCTTGTTGCCCGCCCCATAGAGGTAATAGACGTCATCGCCCGTGCCGCCATGCATGGTGACGTTGAGATTGCCCGCTCCGTAAAACGAGTCATTTCCCGCGCTGCCATACAAGTCGGGCCCGGCCCCAGGCGCCGAGAACCAGTGGTTGGACGTACCGCTATAGGGAAGAGGAACACCCACGGCATTGACGAAGAAGCTCATCGGATACATCCTCCTCGTGAGGCATGGCCGCCTCGAACCGTTCGCTTACGGACTTCCGGATGGCCACGTCGGATCAATGCTGAAAGGAACGATTTCGTTCCGGGGAATCATTACACAACCCACCATAACATCGATCTTTCGGAAGACATATACTTATTGTCCGGGAAAAGAGCGGCGCCTAAGCAAAGATATTTAGTAAAATGGTGTATAAACTAGAAATTGCAAAGGATCTACTTAGATGAATGATCTACTTAGATGACGGCTACCCCTCCGAGCCCATCAGCCTCCCTCCTCGGCGCATGGTGGGCGGGAAGCTTAGGCCATCAGAGAGCGGCTTCGATCGGCTCGGCAAGCCTGGGATTTGAGCGTGCCGCGATCAGGCAACTGGTGACGATGAGACCCGCTCCCGCCAGCGTGGTCCAGGTCACCGCCTCGTCGAAGAAGAGGAAGCCAAGTGCGATCGCCCAGATGAAGGCGGAGTATTCCGTCGGGATCAGATACTGCGCTTCCGCCCGCGCATAGGCCCAGCTCATCAGGAATTGGCCGGCGAGCGACAGCGCCGTCACGCCGGCGAGCGGAAGCCAGAGCTCGCGCGGCAGGGTAATGGCCAGCCAGGGTGACGCGAGACCAAGGAAGACCGCCACGCAAAGGTTCTGGAACAGCATGATCTCGATCGGCTTGGCCACCAGCGCCTGCTGCCGCGCAAGGATCAGATTGTAGGCATAGAACACCGTCGACACCAGCACCGCCGCCGTGCCGAGCAAGGCATCCCTGGCATGGCTTGTCTGCCCGAACTGTCCACCGACGATGATTGCGACGCCCGCAATGCCGGCCAGCGAAGCCCAGATCGCCTGACGCTGTATGCGTTCGCCGAGCAGCAACGCCGCCAGCAGCAGGGCGAACAGCGGCGCCACGAAACTGAGCCCGATCGCCTCCGCCAGCGGCAGCCGGGCAAGCCCCCAGAAGAAGGACAGCAGGACAAAGCCGACGACCGCGGCACGCAGCGCATGCAGCCTGAGCACGGAAGGCGTGGGCAGCGTGCGCGGTCCCGCCGACCAGCCGGCGCCGGCAACCACGGTCGCGAGCATGCTGCGCCACAGCACCGTGTTGTAGACGCCGACGGCAAGGACCAGGACCTTCATCGCCGCGTCCATCCCCGACAGCAGGAAGATGCCAAGCGCGCAGACAAGCACCGGGATCATGGGAGAAACGGCGCCTGCCAGGCTGGATGACTTCACGAGGCCCCTCATGTGACGGATCGCAGCCGGATATATCAGGGCGGACCGGCGGAGCCAGATGGCAGCCCCGCCGATATGGCGGTCCAACCATGGCGACTTGTGGAATGGCTGGGAAAGCTCGCAGCGAGCCCGCCAACCATTGCCGGCTTGTCTAGCGGCGCGTGACCGCGAAAGCGGATATCTGAGCATCGAGTTTCGGCCATGGCATGACGGACCGGCTTTTGCGCTATTCTGGCAAGTCCGCCTTCCGAAGGCCCTCGATATAGTTGTCGCGGTCTTCCACCCGTTGAAACGGGGCAGCACCTCCGCGAGGTCCGAAAGCCGCAATGTGGGATCGAGTTCGCGCAGGCGCGCATCTTCTCCGCTTCAGAAAGCTGTCCCGCCAAGGCATGACTTGCCATCGCGACACGCATCGCGCTCGCGTAGTTCGGCTGCGAGCGCAAAGATCTCGGTTTACGCTTGGCACCTTCGATTTCAGCCTCCTCGACCTTCGGCGTGATTGCGCCGACTACGTTTGAGGCGATCTGATCCTGGAGATCAAAGATCTCCGCCAGAGTGCCGTCAAAAACAGTCGGCCCATAAATGGAGGCCGGTGGAAGAGTCGAGGAGCTGTCCTGTACGGCCAACGTTTTGGTGGCAAGAGATTTGAGTTAGGATGACGCAGCACTGGCGCGTTATAGAGCACCCTTATGAACGAATCTGCCAGTAGAGCAGACAGCAACACAGCAGTCGCGAGCGACCTTGCCCACGGCGATCCCCGCCTTGCCTTCATTTATCAGGAGGCAGTGAGAGGCCTCAATCACCAGCAGAACCTCGTCGAGAACATGAACGCCCGCGCCGGCAGCCTCATCTTCGCCACTGCGTTCGCCAACTCGCTGCTTGGCGGAAGGGCGCTTTCCGACGGGCTTGGGCTTTGGGACTGGATCGCGGTGGTTCTGCTGTTCGCCATCGGCGGGCTGATCGTCTTCTTGCTTTGGCCCTACCACAAATACACGTTCCGCTTCGACCCAGAAGAGCTGCTCCATCAATATGTCGACGGCGACAGGCCGGCAAACATGTCGGCCATGCAGCGCGCGCTCGCCCTTCGCATCAAGGCGGACATGGTCAGCAACTGGCGCATTATCCAGCGGCTTCGGGTGGCATTGCAGATTGCGCTGGTCCTTCTGTTGTTCGACATCCTGGCCTGGCTTTTCGCGATCGCGGGTATTTGAGCCGTTCGATATTCGGAGCCGACCCGACCTGGACCGACGACCGCCCTTTGAGGTGGCAGTCTGCCGACGAGCAGCTTCGGGAACTAAGGCATCAGCACGACCTTGCCGGTCGAGCCGCCCTCTTCGGGCAAAGGACGAGCACGTGGCTCCCGGGACGGGCGCCTTCGCAAGAGCGCTGTGTCTGCGGCACCCTCACCTGCTTGCGAGGCGCTGAGGGGCGGCGCGGCGTTGCATGCAGATCTTTCGCGCAGCCGCAACTCCTTGCAGGAACGCGAAAAAAGGGCGACGCAAGCGCCGCCCCATATCCCTTGGGAGGACAATCCGATCCGGCGGATCAGGCCGCCTGGGCTTCTCCGGCGATGGCGTCGGCGGCGCGGGCGGCCTTCAGCACCTTGGCCCACCAGGCGACGTCGTTGACCAGCGCGGTGGCGGCCTGGTTCAGGTGCTCGAGATCTTCGAGCTTCTTCTCGCCCTGGCGCACGGCGAGGAAATCGCCCCAGGCGATATGGACTGCGGACTTGACCGGCGCCATCTGCAATTCGACGGCGTGGAGACGAAGCTGTTCGACGGCGCGGGCGCCACCGACGCTGCCATAGCCGACAAAGCCGGCCGGCTTCTTGTTCCACTCGTTGGCGGCGTAGTCGATCGCATTCTTCAGCACGGCCGTCGGGCCGTGATTGTATTCGGCGGCGGTGAAGATGAAGCCATCGAATCCGGCGACCTTCTTCTGCCAGCGCTGTGCGACTTCGTTCTGCGACGGCGCCCAGGCGGAGGACGCGACCTCATCGAAGAAGGGCAGCGGAAAGTCGCGCAGATCGACAATTTCGACATCAATGTCGGCATGTGCCTTGGCGATCTTGGCGATCCACTGCGTCGGCACGTCGGCGAAGCGGGCGGCGCGCGTCGAACCGATGACAATGGCGATTTTGGGCTTGGACATAAGGGGCTCTCCTTGCGGGAATTTTTGGTATCGTTTGGATACCGGCGCTATATGTGATACTGACAATTTGATGCGCAAGGAGGCACGTTTTTGTTACTGAGGCACCCGCATAACACCGAGGACTGCCGCGCCGTATCGGAAATCCTGCAGCGCGTCGGCGACAAATGGACCGTGCTCGTGGTCGGCAAGCTGGGCGGCGGACCGCTGCGTTTCAACGAATTGCGCGCCGCCGTCGGCGGCATCTCCCAGAAGATGCTGACCACCACCTTGCGCGGCCTGGAGCGTGACGGCTTCGTCACCCGCAAGGTGTTTCCGACCATTCCGCCGCGCGTCGATTACGAGCTGACCGAGCTCGGTCACGAGTTGCTAGTGCCGGTCGGCGCGCTCGGCGAATGGGCACGCAAGAACACCCAGCGTGTCCAGTCGGCACGCGCCAGATTCGACGACATGCACGCCTGAAGCCCATGCGCGGCAAGGGATCCGGGACCTGCACTGAGCGGCACTAGCTGCCCAAGCGAAGTCACGGTTCCTGGACTGAAGGCGACTTGGAAATAGTCCATGGCGCTCGATGCCGGCCCGACGCGCCCGGCCCCCCTCTCGACGATAACCGCATTCCAACGGCAGCCAGTCAGGCTCTTCGCGCCAAGCAAGGCGTCTGGCTGCAGAGTGTGCACGTCGCTGTTCGCTGCTTCGCATCCGTGGTGTCATGCAGGCAGGCAGTGCGCCCAAGGTCCTGTTTGACTTCGGCGTAAGCGGTTATGCCGAGCAGGCAGACCAAGGCCACGAGAGCCGCCGCAAGCCAGCCGTTCAACAGGTGTTGACGCATTGTCTTCCTCCGGTGCCCCGCAGAATTGCGCTTGGAAGGCAACGGCAGCATGTCGCTGAACGCATCGCTTCGCTCGGGCGATGTTACAAATGCCCGGGCTTGGCGGTGTCGAATCAGCTCTCGGCGGGAACCACCTTCGGCTTGCCCTCGCCGTCGAGCGCCACCATGACGAAATCGGCGTGCGTCACCTTTTCCATCAGGTCGGAAAGGTAGCGCTGCGCCCAGGCCTCGACCTTGAGCGTCATCGAGGTGCGGCCGACGCGTTCGACATGGGTGTAGATGCACAGCGTGTCGCCGATCTTCATCGGCTTGGCGAAGGACATCTCCTTGACCGCCGCCGTCACCACGCGGCCCCTGGCGCGCTCGGCGGCGCGGATGCCGCAGGCAAGATCCATCTGCGCCATCACCCAGCCACCGAAAATGTCGCCGGCGGCATTGGCGTCCGAAGGCATGGCCAGGGTGCGCAGCGTCAGGTCTCCGATCGGCCGTCCGTCCGCGTACTGCACCATGGGCAGAATCCTCAAGCAGTGATGGTCATCGATCCCGTATCGCCGCTACGGGAATAGGTCAACGCGCGGCGGCTGCTGTTTCCTCGCCCCAAGGCCATAGGCTAGCCTGGCATTCGCCCGGTTGTGCCTGATTTTCAGCGGCTTCGGGTGTCAGGGAGGGTTTCCTCCAATCGCCGAGGAACGCGGTTCCTGGAGATCGCACCTCTCAGAAATAACGTGCAAGGTTAGCGCGGATGCGGTCGAGAACCGTATCCCCGGAAATGTCGGGAACGAATGCCTTGCCGGTGATCGCCTCGTAAGCCTGGGCATACACCCCAGAGGCCTGTTCGACGATCTCGTCCGGAATCCTCGGGATCGGGTCCTTGTAGGGATCGCAGCGCGCGGTCACCCATGAGCGGATGAAATCCTTGTCGAAGCTCTCCGGCCGCGTGCCATCAGCCAGCGCCTGTTGGTAGCTCGCCGCGATCCAGTACCGGCTGCTGTCGGGCGTGTGGATTTCGTCGGCGAGAATGACCGCCCCGTCCTTGTCTGTCCCGAATTCGTATTTCGTGTCGGCCAGGATCAGGCCGCGTTCGGCTGCGCGCGCCTGGCCGCGGGCGAACAGCTTCAAGGCATAATCCGAAACCGTGTCCCACTGCTCCTGCGTGAGCAGGCCCTGCTCCAGGATCTCGGCCCTGGACAGCGGCTCGTCATGGCCGCCGTCGGCCGCCTTGCTGGTCGGCGTGATGACCGGCTCGGCCAGCCTCTCATTGTCGCGCAGGCCGTCTGGCAGGCGCATTCCATACATGTCCCGTTCGCCGCGTCGGTAGCGGGTCAGGATCGAGGTGCTGGTGGTCCCCGCCAGATAGCCGCGCACGACGATCTCGACCGGCAGTATGTCGAGCCTTGTGCCGACGACGACGTTGGGGTCGGGATATTCCAGCACATGGTTCGGGCAGATGTCGGCGGTTTCCTCGAACCAGTACCGCGCCGTCCGGGTGAGGATCTCTCCCTTGAACGGGATCGAGGTCAGGATGATGTCGAAGGCGCTGAGACGGTCGGTGGCGATGATGATACGCCTGCCGTCGGCCAGGTCGTAATTCTCCCGGACCTTGCCTTTGTAATAGCCCGGCAGTTCGGGAATGAAAGCATCCGACAGGACACGCATGGGTTCTCCTGCCTTTGCGCGGAGTGGCCAGGGGCATGATTCCGAAAAGTTTCGGAAAAAATCATGCCGAAATGATGCTATCCGCATAGTCCGTCGACCCCATGCATATCAAGCGCGATTGTCGGCATTCCCCGAAAGCCGGCCGGTATACCAGTCGCTTTTTTCACAACCGATGCCGGAAGGCGCGGCGACGCGGCGAACCCATGGCGTCTAGGCTGCGCCAGATTTACGGAGCCGCCATTTTCATCATGCAGACCTATGACTTCATCATCGTCGGCTCCGGCTCGGCCGGCTCGGTTCTGGCCGACAAACTATCCGCTTCGGGCCGCTTCTCGGTGCTGGTGCTGGAAGCCGGCGGCAGCGACCGGCGCTTCTACGTGCAGATGCCGCTCGGCTACGGCAAGACCTTCTTCGATCCCACGGTGAACTGGAACTACAAGACCGAGCCGGATCCCGGCCTCGGCGGCAATGTCGACCACTGGCCGCGCGGCAAGCTGCTTGGCGGGTCAAGCTCGATCAACGCCATGGTCTGGATCCGCGGCGCCCGCGAAGACTTCGATGACTGGCGCGCCGCCGGCAATCCCGGCTGGGGCTATGACGATCTGTTGCCGGCCTTCAAGGCGCTCGAGGACAATGAAGCCGGCGCCGACGCATGGCGCGGCAGCGGCGGTCCCCTGCACATCAGCGACACCACCGATGCCGTCCACCCGCTGACGAAGCGCTATCTCACCGCAGGCCAGCAGGCCGGCCTGCCGCTCAACCCCGATTTCAATGGTGCTGCCCAGGAAGGCGTCGGCATCTACCAGATCTCGACCAAGAACGGCCGCCGCATGTCGGCCGCCCGTGCCTTCCTGCGCCCGGCGATGAAGCGCGCCAATGTGCGCGTGGAGACCAAGGCGCTGGCAAGCCGCGTCCTGTTCGAAGGCAAGCGCGCCGTCGGCGTCGAGTATCGGCAGAACGGTCAGACCAAGACGGCCCGCGCCGGCCGCGAAATCATCCTGTCCGCGGGTTCGATCAACTCGCCGCAGCTCATGCAGCTCTCCGGGGTCGGCCCGGCGGCGCTGCTTGAAGGCTTGGGCATCCCGGTCGTGCATGCCAACGAGAATGTCGGCGCCAATCTGCAGGACCATGTCGGCATCAACTACACCTTCAAGGGCAAGCTGCCGACGCTCAACCAGATCCTGCGTCCCTGGTGGGGCAAGCTTTTGGTCGGCATGCAGTACATCCTGACCCGCTCCGGGCCGCTGTCGCTGTCGATGAACCATGGCGGCGGCTTCTTCCGCACCGATCCGGCCTTCTCCCGCCCCAACATGCAGCTCTATTTCCAGGCCTTCTCGACCCTCATCCCGAAGAACGGCGAGCGTCCGATCCTGACGCCGGATCCGTGGCCGGGCTTCTCCATCGGGCTGTCCAACTGCCGGCCATCGAGCCGGGGCGAGATCATGATCCGCTCCAGCAATCCGCTCGACTATCCCAAGATCGTCGCCAATGCCTATTCGACCAATGCGGACGTCACCGAGATGCTCGACGCGGTGAAATTCGTGCGCAAGATCGCCTCGATGCCCGCCATGGCCGAGATCATCGCCGAAGAGGTGCTGCCCGGTCCGTCGATCCGGTCCGACGCCGACCTGATCACCGATTTCAGGAAACGCTCCGGAACCGTCTATCACCCGGTCTCGACCTGCCGCATGGGACCCGATCCCTCCCGCTCCGTCGTCGATCCGCGCCTCAAGGTGCACGGGCTCGAAGGCTTGCGCATCATCGACGCCTCGATCTTTCCCGACAACATCACCGGCAACACCAACGCCGCCTCTGTCATGACCGGGTGGAAGGGCGCCGAACTGGTTCTGGAGGACCACACATGAAGATCACCGACGTCAAGACCTGGGTTGTCGGCAACCCGCCACCCGGCATCGGCGGCAAGTATTTCATCTTCGTCAAGCTCACCACCGATGGCGGCGTGGTCGGCTATGGCGAGGCCTACAACGCCACCTTCTCCGCCCATGTCACGGCCAAGCTCGTCGAGGACATGGCCGAGCGCTATCTGATCGGCCACGATCCGCACGACATCGAGAACTTCTTCCGCCGCGCCTATTCCTCCGGCTTCACCCAGCGCCCCGACGTGACCGGCATGGGCTGTTTTTCCGCACTCGAAATGGCTTGTTGGGACATCGTCGGCAAGGAAGCCAACAAGCCGGTCTACAAGCTCCTTGGCGGCCAAGTTCACGAGACGCTGCGCTCCTACACCTATCTCTATCCGCACACCGGCAGCGTCCATTCCGAGGACGCGCCGGATGGCAGGAATGTCTACAACGACCCGGAGATGGCGGCGGCTTGCGCGCTCGAATATGTCGAGCAGGGGTTCAATGCCGTCAAGCTCGACCCGGCCGGCCCCTACACCGCCTTCGACGGCCATCAGCCGCGCCTCGTCGACATCGATGTCTCGACCCGCATGATCAAGGCGATCCGCGAGGCGGTCGGCACCCGCGCCGATATCCTGTTCGGCACGCACGGCCAATTCACGGCATCGGGCGCGCTGCGCATGGCGCGCGCCATCGAGCCTTATGATCCGCTGTGGTTCGAGGAGCCGGTGCCGCCCGACATGCCCGAAGTGATGGCACAGGTCGCCCGCGCGACTTCGATCCCGATCGCCACCGGCGAGCGGCTGACGACCAAATCCGAATTCGCCCGTGTCATCGAGAACCGTGCCGCCACCATCCTGCAGCCGGACCTCGGCCGCTCCGGCGGCATTCTGGAAACCAAGAAGATCGCGGCCATGGCCGAGGCCTATCACATCCAGGTCGCGCCGCACTGCTATTGCGGGCCGATCGTCGGTGCCGCCAACATCCAGCTCGCGGTGACGCTGCCCAACTTCCTGATCCTGGAATCGCTGAAGCAGTGGGACGGTTTCCACGCCACGCTGTTGAAGAAGAAGATCGAATGGCAGGACGGCAATGTCATCCCGTCGAAGGAGCCGGGCCTCGGCGTCGAGCTCAACGAGGCGGTCTGCGACGCCCATCCCTACACCGGCAAGGACCTGCATCTGCAGATGATGCAGACGCCGCTGATGCCGTGAGCCAAAGCTACGCATTCATCGGTCTTGGCCATCTCGGCGGCAACCTTGCCGCCAGCCTGATCCGCAACGGCTTTGCCGTCACCGTCGTTGACCGCGACCCCGCCGCCGTCGAGCGCCTTGTCGCGCTCGGCGCGACGGCCGCCAATAGTCCGGCCGAAGCCGCGGCGCGGGCCGGCAATGCCATCACCTGCCTGCCTTCGCCAAAAGTCAGCGAGGCGGTGCTGGCCGGCCCGGGCGGATTGCTGGAAGGTCTGCCCAGGGGCGGCACCTGGATCGAGATGTCGACCAACGGCCGCGACGAGATTTTGCGGCTGGCCGCCCTCGCCTCGGCCAAGGGGATCGAGACGCTGGAATGCCCGGTCACCGGCGGTGTGCATCTGGCGGCGGCCGGCAAGATCACCGCGCTGGTCGGCGGCGACGCCCCCCTCTACGAGCGTCACCGCCCGGCCATCGAAGCGATGTGCGCCAAGTCGTTCCTGATGGGCCCGATCGGCTCGGCGGCGGTGATCAAGGTTATCACCAACATGCTGGCCTTCATCCATCTGGTCGCCGCCGGCGAGGCGCTGATGCTGGCCAAGCAAGGCGGGCTCGACCTCGCGCAATCCTACCACGCCATCGTCGCGTCTTCAGGCAACAGCTTCGTCCACGAGACCGAAAGCCAGTTGGTGCTGAACGGCTCCTACGATATCGGCTTCACCATGGACCTTGCGCTGAAGGACCTTGGCTTTGCGCTGACCATGGCCGAACAATCCGGCGTGCCGCTCGATCTGGCGTCGCGCGTCAACGCGATCTTCGAGCAAGGCAAGGCGGCTTATGGCGGCGATGCCTGGTCGACCCAGATCGTCAAATTGCTTGAAGATACCGTCGGCACCGACCTGCGCGCGCCGGGCTTTCCGGCCAAGCTGGAAATATGAACTAGCGAATAAAATCAAGATGTTGGGCGAGCATCTAGAATCATAGCGGCAACAATTTGAATCAGAGCTGCAACATGTCGACCGGTTTCTCGGGCGAGAGTGTCGATCGGACTGCATGGCTCGGCGATTGGCGGGAGACACCCCTTCCTTTCGTCATCCTCGGGCTTGACCCGAGGATCCATCCCGTAACATCAAGGCGCTGCAACGGTGCTGATTTCGGCTCCGCCGCACTCTTCGGCCAATATCACGGCATGGATCCCAGTGTCTCCGCGACGGAGCTTCGCTCCTGCTTCGCCCTGGGATGACGACGTTGAGACGCTCCACCGCCGGGCTGTGCCTTGATTCAATATCTCACCAGCAACGCACCAGGCAGGATCTCGAAGGTGGCGGGTATGCGCCCCGGTGACTCGCCGTCTATGTCGACCAGCGCGCCATTCTTCTCGACGTCGCCGAGCGGTTCGACAACCACTTTCCTGCCGCGCAGGATGGTGATCGCTGGATGGTTGCGGTGCCGCCCACCATAGAGCAGGCGGATGTCCCAGATCAGCTTCAGCTTGCCCGCCGCGCGCAGGATGACGATGTCGAACTGTCCATCGGTCAGTTCCGCATCGGGCGCGATCATCATGCCGCCGCCGAAGAATTTGCCATTGGCCACCGCCACCAGCGCCATGCGCGCCTCGACCGCGTCGCCGTCATCGACGGTGATCCGCACGTCCTGGAAGCGGTAGCGGATGAACTCGACCACGGTGCGCCACAGGAACAGCGCCTTGGCCGACATCCTGCCCTTGCGCTTGTCGGCATTGACGGCGCGATCAGTGGCGCCCGACAGGCCAAGGCTGGCGATGTTGATGAAGTGGCGGCTGGCCAGCGCGCCATGGTCGTCGATATAGCAGATGCGGCCGGCATCGACCGCCCTGGCCTTCGCCCCGGCAATCCGTTCCAGCGTCGCGCCGATCTCCTTCGGCAGGCCGAGGCCACGCGCGAAATCGATGCCGGTGCCGCACGGCAGCAGGCCGAGCTCGGTCGTCCTGCCGCCCTCCTCGCGGACCTGCAGCAAGCCGTCGGCCACCTCGCTCGCCGTGCCGTCGCCGCCGGCCGCGATCACCAGGTCGAAGCCGTTTGCCGCGAGATCGAGCGCCAGCCGCTCGGCGTCGCCTTCGGCCTGCGTCTCGCGCAGTTCGAAATCGCCGAAGTGTTTTTTCAGCGCGGCGGCGACGTCAGGCCAATGCCGTTTCAGCCGGCCGCCGCCGGCAATCGGATTGAGCACCACCCCGACCTTCAAGTTTCGCCCTCCCCGGCGCCGGACCTGGATGCCCGATCCTTTGCCGGCATTCAAACTCGTACCGGCCGGCGGAGCAAGGGCGCGTTCGGCCATGGATGCCAAAAAGCGCGGGGCAGGCTGTCTAAGGCCTTCGCGCTTGAACTTCCCTGGCTTCTGGCATTGGTCCCCGATAATCCCGCTATCCACAGGGGCGCGGCCATTCCCCAAACCCCTTACCCGGCGTAAGTTGAACCCATCTCAGGCGGCTACCGATCATCAAGCCGAAAGGCGAAGTGAAAGGCGGATTTCCTGAGGCCCGTACGGCCCGGAACGAGAGCAGGCTTGCTTGTTCAAGGGACGGAAGCCGAGACCTACGGGGCCGCGGAAAGCGTGCCAACGCCGACGGCGGACCGATGCTGCCATGAAGGACGGCAAAGACCTTCGATGGCACGCAGGGCAAAGGCCCGCAAGGGCCAAGACCGGCGTGGTCTGGAACGGATGCTGCTCTCGGGTGGCTTCTGGCAGGACCGTCAAAATCAAGGCCGGCATGGCGCGACGACTTTACGGAAGTTGCTGCCGCGACCGTGTCCTGATCTGACAGGGAGGCGCTGGGAGAAATCCCGGCGCCGACTGTCTTTTGGCTCTCCCACGCAATTTTTACGGTGTTTCCGGTTGGGGCTGCAACCGGCGGCAAAATCAGCTAACGTTCGACGTCGTCAGAGCCCGTTTGAAAACGCGCTCTGCCGAGTCGGATGGCGTGGTTTTCGAGAACCGAAGCACAGCGGACCTTTGGGTCCGTGAGCACAGTTCTACTGCGGTGCAGTAGAACGCGGAAGCGCAGAAAACCGCGTCAGGCGGCTGGCAGAGTAGCGTTTACAAATGGGCTCGTAGAAGGGGGATACTTCATGACGCTGATCCAGAAGCTTGCAGTCGCCTACGCGTTCTTGTTCTTCGGCGTCGTGGCCATCGGCTACATTCCGGCCTTCAACGATGCAGACGGCAATCTGTTCGGCCTGTTCTCATTGCAATGGTACGACGACCTGCTGCACGCCTTCTCCGGCGTCTGGGCGTTGGCTGCCGCCTTCATCTCGCATCGCCAGGCGGTGTTCTATTTCAAGCTGTTCGGCTCGATCTATCTGTTCGACGGCGTGCTCGGGCTGATCACCGGCTCCGGCTGCCTCGATGCCGGTATCTTCATCAACGGCTTCCGCTCCCTCAACGACATCGAATTCCCTGCCCGCTTCTTCGCCAACCTGCCGCACATCGTCATTGGCGGCATCGCCGTCTATATCGGCTTCTGGCTGTCGAAGCGCATCTACGACCACTTCGCCACGGCCTGACGGCCAATGTTCCTGTTCCGGTTGATAAAGCGCATCGTCAAGGCGATCCTCTGGCTGATCGTCATCGTCATCTTGATCCCGATCGCCGGGCTCGCCTATGGCTTCCTGACGACGCCGGCGCTCGACAGGACGCCGCTGCCAGGCATTGCCGACGGCGCGCCGCCCAAGGCACCGGCCGACAAGGTCCGCGCCGAAATCCCCGGCTACCAGCGGCCGGAGGAGTCGACCTTCCTCACCTATCCGGAATGGGCGATCGTCTACGCCGCGCGCGAATATGCCGGTTTCGTCGCCAAGGACCAGCCGAGCGGCTTTCCCTATTGGTCCTACGTCGGCCGCTTCTGGCAAGACTATGCCACGGTGATCCGCGCCAGTTCTCCCTACAAGTTCAACTACGCCAACCACCAGATGCTGGTCATCATCGGCACCAGCCATTCGATCGAGCATATCCTGCAATGGGCCTATGAGAACACGGTCGGTCGCATCACCGAGGCGACGTCAGCCAAGCGCACGGCGGCCGACATCTACCAGGCCAAGGTGGCCGCGGAGTATGCCTCTTTCCTCGATCAGGTGCCGTGGTACCAGTTCCCTTATGCCGAGAAGCGCGCCGGGCTGTTCGCGGTGCAGCCGGCGCCTGGTGACAGTTCCATCCGCACCAGCGAACGCAAGCTTGCCTTCGGTCTCGCCGACACCATCAAGCAAGGCTATGCCAACCTGATCACCAAAGCGCTTGCCGCGACCTCCGACCCGGCCTTCCTCGATGTCCATGTCTGGGCCAGGGGGCCGGTCGGCGAAGCCACCCGCAACGAGCCCGACACCTTGCTGGAACGCGATTATGGCGCGGACGGTACCGTCTTCGTCACCAGGCGCTACCAGGTGTTCACCGACATGATCCCGCGGCTGATCGACAAGGGCGTCTCCTTTGTCGAGATCGGCGGCAATGACGAGATCATGGTCACGGTGCTGTCGACCGATTCGATCGCCATTCCCGAAGGCATGCGCATCCTTTTCAGCTATCCGCTGCCGGCGGAGCCCTCGACGCGCCGCACCGGCATGGTCGTGGCCGTGCGCAAGCTGCATCTGGTGCTGCCGTCGCTGATCAAGGCCGGCGCCAGGCTCGAACACGTCTACGATTACTGAGGTTTTTCAGCCACGCCTGGCCTGGATCGGCGAGCCGTCATGCTCATTCCACAATCGCGGCAAAATCCCGCCTTGTTCGCGCGCAATGGAAGATCGCATGTCGGCCTGAAGGCGCGACATGCCTGACTGGGCTGCCGGGGGGCATCTCGAAGGGACGAGACCGTGATCAAGACCGCCCTTGTCGCCATGACCATTGTCGGCTGCGACTGCGACGCCAAGCTGTGCGAATATATCGGCGAGACGCCGGCCAAGTGGTCGACCATCGCCGATTGCGAAGCGGCGATGAAGAGCCAGATCCTGCACGAGCGCAATTTCAATTATCCGCTGGTGTCCGGCATCTGCCGCGCGAAGGGCTCGGCGTCCTCCTCGCACCTGGCCGCGATCGCGTCGGGCCCGGAACTGAAGCCCGCCAGCCGGGCCGTCAGGACGGAAAGCCCGCTGCCGCCAGAGCTCAGCCATCGGCCGAGCGTCCCGGTCGGTTCGCCCACGACGGCCCTGGACGCGGCCGCTGCCCGACCCGTCGCCTATGAACAGGTGGTCGACGGCGGAACCGGCGTGCTCTATCGCACGAAGAACGGCTACGCCGTGGTCAAGACCGATCTCGGCCGCGCCGCCTCGGCAACCGCCGACGCGGCAAAGCGCTCCGTGAACTGGCTGGCGGGGCTGATGCCAACGGGCCTGTAGGCCGGCCCGCGTGCCGTCTACACCGTCCCGCTCAGCGCCTTGATGGCACGGTAGAAGGTTGAGGAAAACAATTCCGCCGGGTCATAGTGCCGCTTTGCCGTCAGGAAGGCCGGCAATTCGGGATAGGACGCCAGTAATTCCTTGGCCGTATAGTGCAGCTGGTAGGGCAGGAAGAAGCGCCCGCCATGCTTGATCGTCACGTCGATCAGCGCCCGCGTCAGCGCCCGCATCCTGGCATTGCCATCGGCATCGGCCGGCTGGTTGATATAGAGCACCAGCGAATAGGCCGGCTCCGGCGCGTAGGTCAGCGCGACGTCCTCCTTGTGGACGATGCGCACCGAGGCGTTGAGCACCGGCAGATCCTGGTTGCGCAGGATCTCGCGCGCTTCCGCGATGAATGGATTATAGCTCGCGCGAGGAATAAAATATTCATGCAGTATGTCGGTCTCGTTCATGAGGTCGTTGAACAGATACGGCACCGAATCGTGCATCGGGTTGTTGCGGGTGACGAGACAGGCCTCGCCCTGGGCAAGCGCCGAGCTACGCGGCACCGTGCAGCTTTCGAATTTCGGCTCCAGCGTCTTTTCAGTGAACCATTTCAGTTCCTGGAACGCGCTGCCCCATTTGGCCATGTTCATGATCACCCGCTTCAGGCCGACGCCATCGGGTTCGCCGAGCGCCGGCTGGTCGGCCGGCGGCTGCTCCGCCACTCTATCGTAGCGGTAGACGATCATGTCCTCTAGGAAATTGCCCGGCGCGGTCGACAGATGCCCGTAGAACAGGCCGATGTCCTTGTTCGGCTCCAGCACCTCGGCGAAGAATTTCGGGAAATCGTCGGATCTGATAATCTCGCGCGAGGTGCGGTAGACGGCATTGTCGACGATATCGAGCGTCGCCTCCAGCACCACGCCGAACAGACCGTAGCCGCCGACGACATGTCGGAACAGCTCGATGTTTTCGGTTGGCGAGCAGATGGTCACCGACCCGTCCGCCAGCATCACCCGCATCGAGCGGATGGAGCCGGCTACCGAGCCCGCCTGATGGTCCATGCCATGCGCGTTCACCGACAGCGAGCCGCCGACTGAAAAGATATCGGTCGACTGCATCGCCTTCACCGCGAAGCGCGGATGCAGCATGGCCTGGATGTCGTGCCAGCACGCGCCCGGCTGCAAGGTCATGGTCTTGGCCGCGGCGTCCACCGTAACCTTGTTGAACTTTCTCATATCCAGGACCAGCGCATTGTCGTCGAAAGCATGCCCGCCCATCGAATGGCGGATGGCCGCCAGCGACACTTTCAGCCCGTTGGCGCGCGCGAAGGCGAGCGCCTTGGCGATATGCTCTTCCTCGCTGACCTCGACGACGCCATAGATCGGGGTCCTCGACAGACCGCTGGCATCGTTGATGTCGCCGCCCTTGGCCAGCCAGGGCAGCGACGGATCGAAGGCGGGCGGGCTCGCGATCGGCTTCAGCGGCAGCGCGATACCGTCTACATCGGCGATGCGTCCGGTGTTCTTCGGCCCTGACGGGCCTCGCGCCAGCCGCGCCACTGTGGTGCCGCCCCACAGCACGGCGCCGCCAAAAACAGCCGCCCCCAGCAGCAACCGCCGCGACAGGCGAAATCCCTTTTGTTCCTCGGCCATGCGGATCCCCCCGGCAAGGAATAGCGCGGCCTTTTGGCAAAAACCATAGCGTCGCTGCCGCAACGGTGCTCCGCCAGGTCGTCGCCTGGCGGTGAGTGTCCAAGCTAATGAAAATGGCCGGTTCCCCAAGGAACCGGCCAGATTGGAGCAGGGTCTCAAAGTCCGGTCGGCAGTCTCTATGAGGCCTTCTTGATCGACGTCACCATGCCGGTCTTGTCGTCGACGGTCACCGCCACCTTGGCGCCGACCTTCAGTTTCCCGACCGACGCATCGGGCGCCAGCTGGTAGATCTTGCCGTCGTCGAGGGTGACCGACTTGGTTGTCGGATCGACGGCCTGGATGGTGCCCTGAACGGTCGCGGCATAGGCCGTGCCGAGGAAGGCGAGCAGAGCGGCGGTGGTTGCGAGGGTCTTCTTCATGGATAGCACTCCGTGCTGTTTCGGTTTTCCGGTACCGCTTGGGAGAGGGCAGCACCGAACGGCCCGAGACTGGAACGAAACAGCTATCATCGGCAAATCACGTTGGGTGAATTTTCGCAAAGGATATCATAAGCTTAATTCCGACATATTGTCTGCGGCCGACATCATTTCAGGCCGCTTCAGTTCCCCCGGCAAGCGCATTTCCGTTCGCGAAAAGAGTCGTTTAGAGGGATTGTGGCGAGCGGTTGCGATCACGGCGAGGCCGCCGCAATCCGTCTCGAGCAGCATCACGAAACAGACCGCCGAGCGGTTGTCGATACACATTTTGTGTCATGGATCAGTTCAGATCGCCAATTGAAATGGAGAAAACTCGCGCTCCGGTTGCAAATCTGGAACGGATGCCGGATGGTGCGCCGTTACCATGAGGGGGCCTTTCCATGAAGCTTGCAGTCCGGTCCATGATGTCCTTGATGATATTGGCGTGTGCTCCGGGGTCGGCCGGCGCGCAAGCCGCGAATCCTAACGATGACAAAGCGCTTATGTTTGCTACGGACGACCCCGAGATGGCGACGGCGACTGCAAAGGCTCTTGCCAGCCTGGATGAGTTCCTGGCCCTGGCTGGAACGCCGCCCTCGGGGACCGACAGGTTCAAATTGAAGGTCGAGGTGCGCGATGGGGATATCAGCGAGCACTTCTGGGTCATCCCGTTCCAGCGCACCGAAACGGGGTTCGTAGGCATATTGGCAAACGAACCGGTAGCTGTGCGCAATGTCGTCCTCGGCCAGGACATAGAATTCACCAGGGACGATATTTCGGACTGGGGATACAGACGCGACGGGCGGCAAGTAGGCAGCTTCACCATGTGTGTGATGTTCAAGAGGATGTCGAAGGAAGAAGCGGACTACCTGCGCGACAAATCCGGTTACGATTGTTGATCGTTTGCCCAACCGGACTAGCTTGCGCCGATCTTGCGCACCAGTGCCGCGGTCGCCAGCATGGCACCCAGGTCCGAAATCATCGGTGCGACATGGCTGGCGTAGTCGAGCGGCACCGAAATATCAGGTAGCTCGAAAAAATTCTTCGGCTGCGGCAGGAGCAGAAAACCGTCGCTGCCGTTGAGCGCGACACGCGCGGGCTCGTCCGGCCAGGTTTCGCCGAGCCATTTCAGCGCTTGCGCCAGCCGGCCGGTCACCAGCGGCCGCGCCGCCTCGACATTGTTGGTGCGGAACTCGTAGGCGGCGTCGAGCTCCGGCACGCCGGACGGCAGTTCCTGCATCCTGGGCGCGAACATGCCGCGGAAAAAGCCGATCACGCCACTGGCACGTCGCGCCGCGACCAGTATTCCTGGAAACGGCTCGATGGTTTCGAAGGCGACGACGACGCCCTTGAATGTGGTGGCCTTGTTCTTGGTGGCGCCCCCGTCCCATAGGTCGGCTTCATACAGTTCGAACGCAAATCTGTCATATCGTCCGGAGATGATATCGTCGAAGCGGCTCATGGTGAAACCGCCGACGGTCTCGCGCGGCAATCGGTCAAAAGAATGCGGCGTCACGTCATGCTGGTAGCGCATATCCCCAATGAAGCCGAAGATGATCGGCATCAGCGTCTGGCGAAACGATTGCTGCAGCCTCGCCGCCGGCCTGATCGCCCGGAAATAAAGCACGACCGCCACCACGAAGCCGACCACGTACAGAAATACGTGCGGCGTTGAGAACCATTGCTCGTTGGGATCGGCGACCGTGTTGAACAGCCACGCAATGAGCGCCACGAAGACGACCACCAGGCCAACGGACAACGGTGCGCGCCACTTGGCCGCGCGTGCCACCGAGGCCCTTTTCGCTTCGTAGATCTCGATGTCTTTCTTGATGGCTGCGATAGCAGCCGCGCCCGGCATGAAATCCGCCGTCTCCATCGCCAATCCCCGCCGCCAGTGTTGCCGCATGATAGCCATTTTCGCGGGAAAGTCGCCAGCGCTTCCCCCTGCCCTGTCGTGGACCTGTCACGCGGTCAGGGCGACGCGTCCACAAGGGAAGCAGGAAAGATCGCGTCCAGCCGGCCCTCGATTTTTTGCCGCATGGGCTCGCCCAATGCCTCGACCGGCAGCAGCTCTTCGTGGTCTCCCGCACGCAAGCGCACAAAGGGATGAAACCAGTAGGACGCGACAGTCCCGCGCTTCTCCGCATCGGCGCTGACGTCCACGATGAGAATCCCGCCAATCCGCCCCGGCCATGGCTGCCGGGCAAAAGCCGTGCCGAGGAAATCGCCGAGCCCATAGGCAATCACCGTCCCGCCGATCCGCTCCACCGGCTGCACGACATGGGCGTGATGGCCGGCGATCAGACCGACGCCCTGCCCGGCCAGCCGCCGCGCCAGTGCCCGTGTTGCGGCGCGCGGAAAATGCCGGAATTCCCAATCCCAGTGCGGCACGGCACAGAGGAGATCGACCCCAGCACTCGCCTCGCGCGGCCAGCGCGCCGGATCGCCTTCCATCGAGACGCGGTCGGCAAACAGTCTCTCATCGGCGTTGCGCCAGAGCGTGAAAGCGGCGAAGCCGAGAGCGAGCGGCCCGGCAGCGAAGCGTTCGACCGGACCCTTGGCGGCGAGGCCGATGATGCCGACACCGAGCCGCTTCAACGCCGCGACCGTCGCGTCGAAACCGGCGACGCCCTGGTCGAACACATGATTGTTGGCCAGCGACAGGACCAGTTTTTCGCGCCTGATGCCAACCGCCGCGAGTGCCTCGGCCAGAAAGCGTTCGCTCATCGCATGATGCGTACCGAGCTTTGTCCCCAGCACGGCGCTCGGCCTGTCGACGACAGGGCTTTCGCAATTGCCGATCACCAGGTCGGCCGTGCCCAGCAGCGCCTTGATCGCCGGATCGCAGTCCGGCGCGCTCCGGTTGGCTACCGCCGAGATGTCGCCGATGAAGGCCAGCCGCACCGTCTGTCTCGGTAGCGGGTCCATCAGCGTCCCGGCCGCCGGCGCAAATCCGGTGGCGTCACCGCCGAGCGACGGTTTCAGGAAACGCGGCAGCCAGGACAGTTTGTAGGAGAGCGGATAGTTCGACACGGCACGCCTCATCGTTGGCCTTCTGTAGACCGTCCGCCGGACCGGTTGAAGCGTGCCCGGCGACATTCATGCAACGATGTGGACAGCGTGCCGGCATCGACAGGCGCGGCGGCGCAAATCCGTGTATGGTCGCCGCGGCAAATGGGAGGAAAAAGATGACACGAATAGCAAGCCTGCTGGCATCGGCTTTCATTGTGCTCGTGCCGCTGTCGTCCGCATCGGCGGCCATGTCCGAAGCGGCAACCGCTTTGTTCGAGGCAAGGACCGTGGCCGCGCGCGACGGCGCGCTGTCGACCCTGGAAGCGGCCGCGCCGAAAGATCCAGCGTCAGCCTATGCCGCCGGCGCCGGCGAGTTCTTCACCGCGCTGGAACTGCTGGCCAGCGGCCTGCATCGCCATGGGTTTGAGAGCCCGCAATCCTTCATGCTGCCGCTGATGCAGCTGCCGGTACCGGCGAACCCCAATCCCGAGCCGCTGACCTACGAAGAGTTCCGCGCCATACTGGTGGCCTTCCGTGACCGGCTGGCAAAGTCCGCCACCACGCTTGGTTCGGTGCCGGCCGATGCCGATATCGGCATGGTCATCGACCTCACCCATGTCGGCATCGACCTCAACGAGGACGGCACCATCGCACCGGATGAAAGCATGGCGGCGATCATGGCGGCGCTGTCGCGCGGCGGCATCTCCCAGGGCGATACAGCCCCCGCGCTCACCTTCCGCTTCGACCGCGCCGACGGCTATTGGCTGCAAGGCTATGCCGAATTCCTGATGGCGCAGGCCGATTTCTGGCTGGCGCATGATTTCAAGGGCACGTTCGACGGCTCGTTCCACATGCTGTTTCCGCGCGCCAAGCTGCCGTTGCAGGACATCCTCGTGCCGCCGCCAAGCGAGATGGGCTCGAGCATCTTCTCCTCGGAATGGCGCATCGCCGACTTCATCTCGATGGTGCATCTCGTCAACTGGCCGGTTGTCGAACCGGAACGCCGCAAGGCGGCGCGCCAGGAGCTGCTCGAAATGATCCGGCTGTCGCGCGAGGACTGGAAGGCGATCCGCGCCGAGACCGACAATGACCGCGAATGGCTGCCCGGCCCGCAGCAAAAGGGCGAGAACCCGCTCACCGGCCTCGAAGTCGGCGAGGAGCAGGTGCAGGCCTGGCTCGCGACCCTGACGATGGCCGAGGACCTGCTCGAAGGCCGCGCGCTGCTGCCGCACTTCCGCATCACCGGCAAAGGCATCAACATGAAGCGCTTCTTCGACGAGCCTAAACCCTTCGACCTCGTACTCTCGATCACCGGTCCCGGCATCGCGCCTTATCTGGAGAGCGGCAAGATCCTGACCAGCGAGGATTTCGACCAGATCCAGCGCGAGTTTGGAGGTGTCGGGTTCTTGACGTTCGCGCTGTGGTTCAACTGAGCGGCGCGGACAGCCGAACTTCGACTGATCCAAAGTAGAGAATCACGGACAGCGCCTAGAAATAGCTCCCTGGCGACGGTGCTCATGGCGGCCGCCTGCCGACATCAATGGTGCCCTGCCGCCATGAAGCCGTCGACAATAAGAACCGGCGTTGGGGCGGCTCGGCCGACAGGCATTTGGCGTGCTTCACTGTCCCGGAAGCGCCGAATCGCCTTTTGCGAGGATTAGCGAAGGCTGTTTCGCTTGACTCGCCCGGCAAAAACAGGCAGCAAAAAAGCCTTGGAAGGGCTGCAATACCGCGTGCATGGTCGTGGACGAGCCTTTTTCGGCACAAAGTCCACGTCTCTCGATTGGTTTTGAGAGGGATTGGTTAACCAACTTTGTCCATATTTTGAAGCAATCGGCAACTAACGACAGGCGCGGCAAACGCGTCGGGGACCACCTGGGATCACTCACAGAATGGTCGTCGCGGCTATCACAGCCGCGGACGTGGGAGCCGATTGGAGCAAGATTGGTTGCATGGCGTTGTTGAGTCGTAAAATTGTCGGGGACAGGCGTTGCAGCGGCGAGACCGCCTTCGAAGCGCCACGTGCCTCATCCTTCACCCCTGAACGGGTTGTCCGCTGGATTGCGGTGCCGGGCGTCAGCGCCGCCGTCGGCCTATGGCTGATCGGCACCATGGCCGGCCTTAGCTCTGTCGGTGCCTCGCTTTCGGTCACGTCGGTCGGCCTGCCGCAGACGCTGTCCATGCCGGGCACGCTCGCTCTCGCCGATCCGCTGAAGCAGCATTTCCTCAGCTCTTCGGCGCCCTTCATGACGGCCAATGCCCATGGCGGCGCGCAGGCGCTGCACGACCATGCCGTACAGTGCGGTGCCAGTTGCTTCAAGCTGGCCGCGATAACCTCCAAGGCGGAGAAATCCGGGCGCCTGGTGGCGCAGGCCAAGCCAACGCCGGCGAAGTCGAAATCGCAGCAGCGCTTCGAACTGATGGAAGCGTCGCTGTCGCCGACAAAGCTTGCCGCTGCCTTCGCCGGCGCGGGAAAGCCTGCGACCGCGGCCAGCACCCATCCAGTGATTTCCAGCGCCACTCCACGGATCACCGAGGCGTCCCTCGTGCCGTCCGTCCGGGTCATGGCCACCCTATCCAACGACATGCCGGCTCCGGCGGCGGAACGCTTCGCCCGCGCCGAAACGGGTTCCGTCGTGCAGACCGCGCCGGCGCCGATGGGCTTTGCCCAATCGGAAACGCCCGACAACGCGCAACTGGCGCTTGCCCTGGTCGAGTCGATGCCGGTCGAGGACGAAGCTTTCGCCTCGCCGCTGCCGATGACCGAATCCTCGCCCGATGTCGCGGTGGCGCCTGTCGAGACCCAGCAGGAACAGCCGGGCGACGCCGCTTCGCTGCCGGATGCGCTCACCGACGACGTGCCGCTGCCGACCCGCCGCCCGCAATATGACGCGCCGCGGCAACCCCGGGTCGTGGAAGAGGACAAGCCGGCCGCACAGCCCAGGACCTTGGAGCAGAAGCCGGCGCCCCAGCCGAAGCCCGTCCAGCAAGCCAGGCAGCCGGCCCGGCAAGGCCGGACCCGTGATGGTGGCGACGTGCTGGCCTATGCCAAGCCGGACACGCCTTCGGGCGGCCTCGGCCAGGCATTCAGGAACCTGTTCAACGGCCCGAGCGCCGGAAGCGGCGCCGGCCATGGGGTCGCCGTCTACGACATCAGTGCCAAGACCGTCTACATGCCCGACGGCCAGCGGCTCGAGGCGCATTCCGGCCTCGGCGCAATGGTCGACCAGCCGCGCTATGTCCACGTCAAGGACCGTGGCCCGACGCCGCCCAACACCTACAATCTGTCGCTGCGCGAATCCCGCTTCCACGGCGTCGAGGCGATCCGCCTGACCCCGACGAGCGGCGGCAACAAATACAACCGCAACGGCCTGCTCGCGCATACCTACATGCTGCGGGGCGGTCGCGCCGAATCCAATGGCTGCGTCGTCTTCAGGGACTATTCCCGCTTCCTCGCCGCCTTCAAGAAGGGCAAGGTCACCCGCCTCGTCGTGGTGGATCGCCTGAACGGATCGGCGACCCGGGTCGCGTCGAACGGAAGCGGCGCTTGAGATAAGGCGAAACCGTCCGCCACCTCCTGACAGCCTTCTGTCAGGAGCCTGACGCGACCGCCGGCCCGTCCTCATCGCGCTCTTTCCATTTTGGCCGAGAAATCCCATATTCGGGACATGGCCAAATCCCCCGATAAAAGAACGCCGCCGACGGCGAATGAGGACCGCGCCGCGCCGAAGCGGCGCAGCCCGCTGACCGATTTCCTCGACGCCTCGGAACCGCTGCACAAAGGCGGCTTCGCCGAGATGCCGCAGGCCGAATTGTCGGGCACGCCGCTGACCGGCTCGATCGCCGATTGGGCCGAGCAGATCGAGCAGGAGGCTGAACGGGAAGGAAGCGCCGCGGGCAAAGGCGGCGGCGCCAAGCCGCCGAAGAAAATACCCGAGCGCTCCGCCGCGCCGGGCCGCACCGCGCGCGGCACCTCGATGGGCGGCGCCGCGTCGGCCCGCGAACGCACGGCGGCCGGCCTCAATCCGGTCGCCGGGCTCGACATCTCGCTGGAAGAAGCCGAGACGATGTCGTCCAGTGGCGTCACCGCCACGGTGGCCGCGCTCTCGGCGCTAATCGAATCCGGCAATCCGCTGCACAAGGACGGCGTGCTGTGGACGCCGCACCGCCCTGCCCGGCCGGAAAAATCCGAAGGCGGCATCGCCATCAAGATGGTGTCGGATTTCGAGCCCGCCGGCGACCAGCCGACCGCCATCAAGGATCTGGTCGAGGGCGTCGACAACAACGACCGCACCCAGGTGCTGCTCGGCGTCACCGGCTCCGGAAAAACCTTCACCATGGCCAAGGTGATCGAGGAGACGCAGCGCCCCGCTCTGATCCTGGCGCCCAACAAGACGCTGGCCGCGCAGCTCTATTCCGAGTTCAAGAAATTCTTCCCCGACAACGCGGTGGAGTATTTCGTCTCCTATTACGATTATTACCAGCCGGAAGCCTACGTTCCGCGCACCGACACCTTCATCGAGAAGGAATCCTCGATCAACGAGCAGATCGACCGCATGCGCCATTCGGCGACGCGTTCGCTGCTCGAGCGCGACGACGTCATCATCGTCGCCTCCGTATCCTGCATCTACGGTATCGGTTCGGTCGAGACCTACACGGCGATGACCTTCCAGATGCAGATCGGCGACCGGCTCGACCAGCGCGCTCTGCTCGCCGATCTCGTTGCCCAGCAGTACAAGCGCCAGGACATCAATTTCGTGCGCGGCTCGTTCCGCGTGCGCGGCGACACGATCGAGATCTTCCCGGCCCACCTTGAGGACCGCGCCTGGCGCATCTCGATGTTCGGCGACGAGATCGAGGCGATCACCGAGTTCGATCCGCTGACCGGCCAGAAGACCGGCGAGTTGAAGAGCGTCAAGATCTACGCCAACTCGCACTATGTGACGCCGCGCCCGACGCTCAACCAGGCGATCAAGTCGATCAAGGAAGAGCTCAAGCACCGGCTGGTGGAACTCGAGCGCGCCGGCCGTCTGCTCGAGGCGCAGCGGCTGGAGCAGCGCTGCCGCTTCGACCTCGAAATGCTGGAAGCCACCGGCTCCTGCGCCGGCATCGAGAACTATTCGCGTTACCTCACCGGCCGCCAGCCTGGCGATCCGCCGCCGACGCTGTTCGAGTACATTCCAGACAATGCGCTGGTCTTCATCGACGAGAGCCACGTCACCGTGCCGCAGATCGGCGGCATGTATCGCGGCGACTTCAGGCGCAAGGCGACGCTGGCCGAATATGGCTTCCGCCTGCCCTCCTGCATGGACAACCGACCGCTGCGTTTCGAGGAATGGGACGCAATGCGGCCGCTCTCGGTTGCCGTTTCGGCGACACCGGGCGGCTGGGAGATGGAACAGGCCGGCGGCGTCTTCGCCGAACAGGTTATCCGCCCGACCGGCCTGATCGATCCGCCGGTCGAGGTGCGCCCGGCCAAGAGCCAGGTCGACGACGTCGTCGGTGAGATCCGCGACACCACCAAGGCGGGATATCGCACACTGGTGACGGTGCTGACCAAGCGCATGGCGGAGGACCTGACCGAATACCTGCACGAGCAGGGCGTGCGCGTGCGTTACATGCACTCCGACATCGACACGCTGGAGCGCATCGAGATCCTGCGCGACCTGCGCCTCGGCGCCTTCGACGTGCTGGTCGGCATCAACCTTTTGCGCGAAGGCCTCGATATTCCCGAATGCGGCTTCGTCGCCATTCTCGACGCTGACAAGGAAGGTTTCCTGCGTTCGGAAACCTCGCTGATCCAGACCATCGGCCGTGCCGCCCGCAATGTCGACGGCAAGGTCATCCTCTACGCGGACCAGGTCACCGGTTCGATGGAGCGGGCGATGGCCGAGACCAACCGGCGCCGCGAGAAGCAGATGGAGTGGAACGCCGCCAACGGCATCACGCCGGAATCGGTCAAGTCGCGCATCTCCGATATTCTGGACTCGGTCTACGAGAAGGACCATGTCCGCGCCGACATCTCGCAGTTCACCGACAGCGCCGGCGCCATGATGGGCAACAATTTCAAGGCCCATCTCGACGCGCTGGACAAGCAGATGCGCGACGCCGCCGCCAATCTCGACTTCGAAAAGGCGGCCCGCATCCGCGACGAGATCAAGCGGCTGCACGAGATGGAATTGTCGATCTCCGACGATCCGCTGGCGCGCGAGGTGGAAGGCCAAAGTCCGGCCTCTGGCCGCGAAAAGGGCAAGCACAACAAGGGCGTGGCCAAGCATCGGACGTTGGAGGAACAGGAACGGTTCCGCAAGCTCGATCAGGCACGCGCCGCCGAAGAGGCAGCCAAGGCCGCCAGGCCGAACCTCTTCCGCAAGCCCGATCTCGACGAGATGGGCGCCGACGGCGCCGTGCCGGTGAAGAAGCCACTGTTCGCCAAGCCGTCACTGGACGATATGGGACCTGGTACCGACATGCCGACGCCGTCAGGCGCGGTGTCGCGGTCGCTGTTCAAGAAGCAGTCGGCGGAAGAAGCGCATGGCTCCGACTTCGGCATCCCCGGCGATGCGACCAAGCCGCTGTTCAAAAAGAACTCGCTCGACGAGATGACGGTGCGTCGCACCGAAAAACCGGTAGAGGGAAAAGTCCCGGCGAAGCCACAGCCAATCTCCCCCGTGGAGGAGATGTCCGGCAGGACAGAGAGGGGCGCGAAGGATCGCGGCGATGCCGACAAGCCTATCGTCCGTCAACGCTCCGGCATCGGCTCCTACGAGGACCAAGGCGACGCCCGCCGCGAAAAGCGCCGGCCGGGCAAGACAGGCAGGCCCGGACGGTAGCAATTCTTCGCGCCCCCGCTGTCCCTCCAATATAGATCAGCTTTTCTTGCCGCCTTGCCAGTCGTGGGACGAACCTATACGGGCCTTTCAATTCTGCTCTTCCGCTCCGAAAACCATCAGCCAACTCCCCCATGAAACCCAGAGACATCGCCGCCTACGTCTTCCTGGCTGTCACCTGGGGACTGTCGTTCCTGGTGCTGCTCAAGGTGGTACATGCCTTTGGCTGGGTCGGCGCGGTCACCTTGCGCGCGCTGATCGCCGGCATCACGCTCTTTCTGCTTGCCGCCGCGACGCGGCGACGGCTGGATTTCAGCGCCGGCTGGCGGCATTTCGCCATGGTCGGCGCGACGACGGTGGCGGCGCAGCTGATCGGCCTGTCCTATGCCACGCCGCGCATCGGCACGGCGATGGCGGCCATCCTGGTTGCCGCCATCCCGCTGTTCTCGATGATCATCGGCCAGCTCTGGGGGCTTGAGCGCATCGCTGTTCGCGGCCTGGCCGGACTGCTGCTCGGCGCTGCCGGCATCATCGTCCTGGTCGGTTTCCCCGCCGTTCCGGTCACCGCATCCTTTGCGATCGGCTGTGCCGCCTCGCTGTTCAGTTCCTTCTCGGCGGCATTCGGCAGCAACTACGCCAATCGCCATTTGCGCTCGGCCGGCTCGCTGGAACTCACCAGCGCCGCCTTCCTGTTCGGCGGCCTGATGACGCTGCCGCTGCTGCTCGCCGTGCCGGTGCCGGCCATGCCGCGCCCTGTCGACTTCCTCTACCTGGCCATACTGGCCTGCGTGATGAGCGCATTGACCTATGTCGTGTATTTCCGGCTGGTGGCCAGCATCGGAGCCACCAGGACCATCAGCGTCGAATTCGCCGTGACCACGATCGCGGTGCTGGCTGGAACGATTGTGCTCGGCGAGTCGCTGACCCTGATCCAGGGCTTCGGCGCGGTGGCAATCATCGGCGGCTGCATACTGGTGCTGGACCCCTTCCCGCGCCGCTTGAAAGCGGCGGCCTTGCCATCAGCCTCGCCTTTGATGTAGCCAGTCGTCACACTCGAACGTCTCGAAAGGAGGGCTCACGTGTTTACGTTCTATCGTCACCATCGTCAGCGTGGCCCGATTTCCGCCCTGCGAGCCAGCTTGCAGGGCTGACCAGGGACGGTCCGGGTTTTCCCGCTTCGATTTTTGGTCTGCCCTTCGTGGTGTGCAACGCCTGGCCTGATGGCCGGCACGCGCACCGTCAAAGTGCATGAGCCGGCATTCCGGCAAGACCAGAGAAATCAAAATGGCCCTGATCAGCTTCAAATCCCTCGGCGTCACCATGAGTGCGCCGCTCTTTTCCAATCTCGACCTCAGCATCGGCAACGGCGACCGGCTCGGCATCGTCGCCGCCAACGGCCGCGGCAAGTCGACCTTGCTCAAATGCCTGACCGGCGAACTGGAACCGACGACAGGCGACATCAGCCGCACGCGCGGTCTGCGTGTCGGCCATGTCGAGCAGTCCGTTGCCCCTGCCCTGCTTGGCCGCACTTTTTACGAGGTTGTGGCTGAGGCGTTACCGCCCGAACAGGCCGACAGCGAGATGTGGCGCGTCGATGTGGTTCTCGATTCGCTTGACGTGCCCGAGCCGATGCGCGGGCGAGAAATGCAGGCACTGAGCGGCGGCTGGCAGCGGCTGGCGCTGATCGCCCGCGTCTGGGTCACCGATCCCGACATGCTTTTGCTCGACGAGCCGACCAACCATCTCGACCTTGCCCGCATCAGCCAATTGGAAACCTGGCTCAACGCGCTGCCGCGCGAGGTGCCCGTCATCATCGCCAGCCATGACCGCGCCTTCCTAGACGCCACCACCAACCGGACGCTGTTCCTGCGCCCGGAACAGTCGCCGGTGTTCTCCCTCCCCTATTCCCGCGCCAGGGAGGCGCTGGACGAGGTTGACGCGTCGACCGAACGAAAGTTCCAGCGCGACATGAAGGTGGCGCAGCAATTGCGCCGGCAGGCGGCCAAGCTCAACAATATCGGCATCAATTCCGGCAGCGACCTGCTGACGGTCAAGACCAAGCAACTCAACCAGCGCGCGGAAAAATTGGAAGAGGCCGCCAATCCGGCTCATCGCGAGAAATCGGCGGGCGCGATCAAACTCGCCAATCGCGGCACCCACGCCAAGGTGCTGATCACGCTTGACGACGTGGCGGTCGAAACGCCCGACGGCACGCTGCTGTTCAGGACCGGCAAGCGCCACATCTGCCAGGGCGACCGCATCGTGCTGCTCGGCCGCAACGGCGTCGGCAAGTCGCGCTTCGTCACCATGATCCGCAACGCCATCCTCGAGCCGGACACGGTGCGGAATGTGAAGGTGACGCCGTCCACCGTGCTCGGCTACAGCGACCAGGCGCTGTCGGGCATCAGCGGCGACGACACGCCGCTGGCGATGGTCTCGCGCCGTTACGATGTCGGCGAACAGCGCGCCCGCTCGCTGCTTGCCGGCGCCGGCGTGGTCATCGAGATGCAGGAGAAAAAGATCGGTGTTCTGTCGGGCGGCCAGAAGGCACGGCTGATGATGCTGGCGCTCAGGCTCGCCAATCCCAATTTCTATCTGCTCGACGAGCCCACCAACCATCTCGACATAGACGGCCAGGAAGCGCTGGAGGAAGAGTTGCTGAAGCACCAGGCAAGCTGTCTGCTCGCCTCGCACGACCGCTCCTTCATCCGCGCCATCGGCAACCGCTTCTGGCTGATCGAGAAGCGGAAGCTGACCGAAGTCGAGGATCCGGAGAGCTTCTTCCGCGAGGTGGCTGAGGGAACCGGCTGAGCGGCGGGAGATCGGCATGCCTGTAAATTATTTGCTTACAGGGTTCTTGATTTGTGTAAGCGATCTGTTTACATATGTCATGATCAAATCGTTCAAGAACAAGGCGCTGTCCGACCTTTTTCAAACCGGAAAAACCGGCAAGATCGATGCCAAGATGCACAAGCGCATCCTTGTTCGGCTTGACCGCCTGGAAGCATCGGAAAAGCCGGAGGAGATGAACCTTCCCGGCTTCGACTTCCATTCGCTGAAAGGCCTCGATCCCATCCGCTACACGGTCCACGTCAATGGTCCGTGGTGCATTACATTTGAATTCGACGGTAACGACGCCGCCCGCGTCGATTTCGAGCAATATCACTGAGGCGGCCAGATTGGAGAAGTTCGACGTATGACCGTGCACGAGCCGACGCGTCCGATCGAGCGTTGCCCCTCCCACCCGGGAGCGCTGCTTGAGGACATTATCCCGGCAACTGGAAAGACCAAGGTGGAAATTGCAAATCTGCTCGGGATATCCCGGCAGCAGCTCTATGACATTATCCGCGAAAGGAAGCCGGTTTCGCCGGCGGTGGCCGCTCGCCTTGGGAAGCTGTTCGGCGACGGCGCCGCGATCTGGCTTCGGATGCAGGCGGCTTTCGATGCCTGGCACGCCGAGCGTGAGGTCGATGTTTCGGCTATTCCCACGCTCAAGGTCGCATAGGCTCTCCTCGGCGACGCCTGAACGAGATGTAAATGCTGACAAAAAATTTTCCGGGCAATCTGTCGGATCGCCCGTTGCGGCCCCGTCCTTGGGATGCCGACACGATGATGCCGGCGCCAAACCAGGGAGAATTCGTCATGTCCGTCCTGTCATCCATCGGCCGCATCGCAACCCGGTATGCCGCGGCGCGCGCCCGTCACCGCAGCGAACGCATCCTGCTGTCGCTGCCTGCCGCGCTGCGCAAGGATATCGGCTTTCCGGAAATCCTCGACACGCGGAACAACCGTTGACGCTCGCCGCCTCTCAGGCGAGCGCGAATCAATCATGTGTATCGCCCGAAAGCGGCGTCGCACGCATCGACGCACGCCTTTCGAAAGCCTCGAACCAGCGCGTCAGCCGCGCCCGCGAACCAAACGACGGAAGATGACGGAACGCCATCCAGGACAGCGTGGTGGCTAGCGCAATATGTCCAACATGGAGCGGCGCCTCGTCGTCAAGGGCGCCCTCGGCCCAGTCGTAGGTCGCCTCGATCTTCTGCCGATATCCTTCGGCAAGAGCATCATAGCGCAGCTGTTCGGGTCTCCTTTCCGTCTCCCAGCGCAAGGCGATGCCCGTCTGCGCAAGGCCTTGGGCGGCCGATTGCAGCCGCAACGCCTGCCAGCGTGCCTCGCCGACCTGCGGCAGCAACTTCCGGTCATCATGCAACGTATCGAGATAGGCGCAGATGACGTCGGAATCGAAGATCGCCGGCGCACCCGGACGCAGCAGCACCGGCACTTGGCCTAGCGGGTTTTCGGCGTGGACACTGGCGTTGTGCAAGGTCGGGCTGGTTTCGTGATGAATGACCTGGAGCTGATCGGCGACGCCTGCCTCATGCGCGAAGACCAGCGCCTTGCGCGCGAAAGGTGAGTGGGTCTGATAATAGAGGATCATTGTCGTCTCCGGGCTGAGTAGGCGGCGCGCAATCCAACTCTTTTAGCTTGGGAGCCGAGAGAATTGCGCTCTGATTGGAAGCCGCCGACGCAAGTTCGTTGCACGCCTTCCCAACCCATCGGTTGTCGCCCGGCCAAAAATTTTCGGCGTCCTGTAGGATTGCCGTCATCTCATCCGTCCTATGGTCCGCAAGGCCAAACCAACGTGAAGAGGAACATGCAATGACCGACCAGACCCCACCCCGGCCAAAAGTGCTTGGCGGATTGACCCCCTATATTCAGGTCGACGGTGCCATCAAGGCGGCCGAGTTCTACAAGAAGGCTTTCGGGGCCGAGGAAGTCTTTGCCTACCCGGCGGACGAAAAAGGCCGCACCATGCATATCCATCTCTATATCAACGGCTCGACACTGATGCTGGGCGACGCCTATCCGGAACACGGCCATCCGCACCAGGTGGCGCAGGGCTATACGCTGCAGCTCCATCTCGGCAAGGATGATATCGACGCTTGGTGGAAGCGCGCCGTCGACGCCGGCTGCGAGGCCGTCACGCCGCTGCAGGTGATGTTCTGGGGCGACCGCTGGGGCCAGGTGAAGGATCCCTTCGGCGTCGCATGGGCAATGAACGCACCGACGGAATAGGCTTTAGCGAGCGCGCCCCTCGCCGAGGGGATGCGCCCAATCGCGCCGGGTGTATCCCCGCCGACCCGGCGTTCGAATTCAGCAAAGAGGAGACCACCATGTCCTATGTCGATGGCTTCGTGCTTGCCGTGCCGAAGGCAAATCTCGATGACTATAAAAAGCTCGCCAACCTCGCAGGCCCCATATGGATGGAACATGGCGCGCTCGCCTATGTCGAATGCATCGGCGACGACGTGCCCTATGGCGAAATCACCTCGTTTCCGCGTGCCGTTCAGGCCAAGGATGATGAGATCGTCGTTTTCTCCTGGGCCGTATACAAATCCAGGCAGGATCGCGATGCGGTGATGGCCAAGGTGATGGCCGACCCTCGTCTGCAGCGCGATATGGCCACGATGCCGTTCGACGGCAAGCGCATGATCTTCGGCGGCTTCCAGCCCTTCATGGAACTTTGAGACAGCTCGACCGCCGTTCGCAGGCCGGCCTTACCGCGCTATCGGCCTATCCGAGCTTATCCAGCAGTGGTTTCAGCCTGTCGCCATAGCGCTTCCACAGATCGACCGAGCCCTGGTACATGGGCTGGCGCACCTGCGCGGCCGACGCCGTGCGCACCGGCCTGTCGGTCTCGTGGAACGACAGCACGGCATCGTCCCATGGCAGGCCGAGATAGTCGATCAGCGCCCGGCTCTGCCCATCCTGGTCGGCGACGAAATCCTCGTAGCGCACATCGTGCACGACGCCGGGCAGCACCTTGTGCCAATGCGCCATGATGTCGGTGTAGAGATTGTGGAAATCGGCGAGCTCACCGAGGTCATAGCCATAGCGGTGGCTGTCGCCGCGGAAATGCACCTTGTAGATCGACAGGCATGTCGCCGCCGCATCGCGGGCGCAATGGATGATCCTGGCCTTCGGCAGCATCATGTGGATGAAGCCGACAAGCAGGAAGTTGCCCGGCATCTTGTCGGTGACGTGGCGCATATGCGGATATCGGGCATGCAGCATGTCCAGATAGGCCTGCCCCGCCTCGGCGAAATCCCTATCGTCCGTGTCGGCCACGCCCCAGGGGAAGCCGCCTGGCATGTTCGACGGGAACTGCTTGCCGACCGCCGTCTTCAGGATGCTGAGCTCGCCCGCGCCATAGACCTGGGGGTGACTGGCGATGATCTGTTCGACCAGCGTCGTACCCGAACGCGGCATGCCGACGACGAAGATCGGCGCGTCGTCGGCAATCGGGCTCGGTCTGTGCTTTTCGAAGAAGCCGGCATCGAACACCGTCTTCATTGCCTCGAATTCGGCGCGCGTCTTCACCGGGTCGTAGTCGATGCCCTTGCGGCGGATGGCATTGCCCTCGGCGAAATAGTCGAAGGCCCTGCCATAATCCTTGAGATCGTCATTGGCCTTGCCGAGGCCAAACGACAGCTGCATGCGTGCCAGGCTGTCCTGAGGCGCCTTGGCGTGCTGCGCCTCCATGCCAGCCATTTCGGCATCGCGCTCCTTCTGGCGCTTGACCTGCGTCAGCATCAGCCACGCGCGGGCCATGCCGGGCTGGATCGCCACCGCCTGCCGGAACAGGCCGGTCGCCTCGTCGAGCTTGCCCTTTTCCATCAGCCCGACGCCCAGTCCGTGCAGCAGGTCGGCATCCCTAGGCCGGATGGTCAGTGCCTCCTGGAAGACAGCCAGCGCCTCGTCGAGGCGTCCGGCTTCCTGCAGGGTTTCGGCAAGCCCGATACGGGCGCGCACGTGGAATGGATTGCGCTGCACCGTGCCGCGATAGATGTCCTCGGCCTCGTCGAACCGGCCGATCTGCTTCAGCGACGAGCCGAGATTGTCGCGCGCCGCGAGCTGCTCCGGCCGCAGGTCCACCGCGCCGCGGAAGAAATCGATCGCCGCCGCGACACGGCCCAGATCGCGCATCACCGTGCCGAGATTGTTGAGGAAGTCGGGATTGGTCGGCTGCAGCTGAACCGACTGTTCGAGGAAATCCATGCCTTCTTCGCTGCGCCCCGTCTGGTGCAGCAGCAACCCCAGGAAATGCGCCGCGGCCGCGTGTTTGGGCTGACGCGTCAGCACCTGGCGGTAGATCGCCTCGGCCTCCTGCCGGCGCCCGGCCTGGTGCAGTTGCAATGCCTGCTGCACATACTGGTCGAGGCCCAGCGGCGGCTGTCCTCCCCCGCCAGACTTGGCCGCGCCAGGCTTGGTCCCCGCACCCGCCGCTCTTCTCTGATCTCTGTTGATGGGACACCTACCGTGTTCGTGCGCCTGCCGCGATCTAGGCCATCGGCGTTACAGGTTCAAGGCTTTGCTTGATTCTGCGCCTCACGTCGCGGCGAAAGCGATCAAATCAGGCGATTGGTCTCTGCAACCTGCCTGGCCCGCCTCACAGTTCCATCGGTATCGGAGATCGTTCGCCTTGCAGCCTCGTCGCTTCTGATGGTCAGCCGCGCCGACTGGACGGCCATCGGCTTTCCGGCAGCGCCAATGGGGTACGTGGCGATTGACCTGACGATCGGATTGATCGCCATGCTCTTCCCTTTCGAAGTTCTGATTGAATCCATGGCTTTATCCCTTTTAGAAAAAATAAAAACATGGGCGCCGAGGAAAAACTCGGCACATCCCGAAGAAATTTTCGAAGATATCCGCAGACATAGCAGATTTATTCCAAAATTTATATCCGTCTATTTTTCAAATCGAAGCAAGGAATTTCGTTATTACTCTTGAATAGAGCGCCGATTTCTGTTATATATCACATATGGTTTGGGCCAGAATTGGCATCTCGCGGCGTCAGAGGTTCTCGACCCGCCAATCTCATCCCAAAAGGCCAGGACAATGCCCGACCGCACCACCCGTTCCATCGCCCATTTCACCGCGCCATTCATGCTCGGTGGCCTGGAAGGACAACTGCCGGCCGGCGACTACGACATCGATCAGGACGAGGAGTTGATCGAGGGCATGTCGCGGCTTGCCTGGCGCCGCGTCGCCACCTTCATCCATCTGCCGGCAAAGGCGGTGAACAATCCGCTCACCAGCCAGCTCGTCGCCATCGACCACCTGGACCTCGAAACCGCGCTGGTGCGCGACCGGGAGAATGCAGCATGATCCGTTTTCAACAGAATGCGCGACCGCGCACCGACACCCCCTCGCATCTCTTCGCCATCGGCCAGACCGTGCGGATGAAAAGCCGGACCGGCTTGGTCAACAAGGCCGCGGAACTGTTCGAGATCAAGAGCAGGCTGCCGGTCAAGGACGGTTCCCCGCAATACCGCATCCGCAGCGACCAGGAGACCCACGAACGGGTCACCACGGAAGACAATCTCGAACTGGCCGACAATCCGGCCAGCTGAGCGGAGGCCGGCCGACACACCGCGCAACCGCAAACGCCTCGCGGCGTTGAGCCTTCACACCAGATGCAGGAGTTTTGCGATGTCCCTCACCGCCTTTGCCCTCAACTGTTCGCTGAAAGCATCCAGCGACAAGGAAAAATCGTCCACCGACAAGATCATCGCCGATCTGCTCGCGGCGCTCAAACCGCATGGCGTGGAAGGCGAGGTCGTGCGCACGCTTGATCATGACATCAAGCCTGGCGTGCTCTCCGACATGGGCAGGGGCGACGACTGGCCTGGCCTGCGCGAAAAGATCCTGGCCGCCGATATCTTTATTCTCGGCTTGCCGATCTGGTTGGGCCAGCCATCGAGCGTCGCCAAGCGCGTCATGGAGCGGATGGACGCCTTTCTCGAGGAGACCGACGACAAGGGCCGCATGCCGGCCGCCGGCAAGGTGGCCCTGGTGGCGATTGTCGGCAACGAGGACGGCGCGCATCATTGCCATGCGGAGTGCTTCCAGGCGCTGAACGATGTCGGCTTCACCATTCCCGCCAATGGCGGCGTCTACTGGGTCGGTGAAGCCATGCATGACGTCAATTACGTCGACCTGCCGAAAACCCCCGCCAAGGTTACCGAAGCCATCGAAATGGCGGCCTCAAACGCTGCTCATCTGGCCGGCCTGCTCAAGAGCAAAGCTTATGTTGGCGTGGACAAATAATGGCCTTCCCCTCATGCGGGAGACGGCAGAATCTCAGCACGGCCCCTCGCCGACGATGCGGTAGTCCGAGGCCCGCGCCTCGCAGGCGTTGGGGAAGGTGCGCATCTCTCCATGCCGGCGGGCGCACACCGGAGCATATTCGCGGGTGCAGAACGTCTTCTCGCCACCGCCATCACCGCCATCACCGCCGTGACAGGCGCCGTCACGCACGATGCGGTAACCCGCCCGATCGGCCAGACAGGCATTGGCGAAGGTCTGGCGATCTCCGCCGCGCCGGGCGCAGACCGGCTCGTATTGCTTGGTGCAGAATTGCGGTTCAGGGCGCGGCGGACGCGGTCGCGGCCCAGGTCCGTCATCGACGACGACCGTGCAGGCGGCAAGAATTGCCGACAGGAAAAGGACGGCAAAAACCTGCCGTGAAAAGATCGCCGCAAGAAACCTCATGATCGTCTCTCCCTCGATCCCCGTCCCGGTCCGTACCGCCCAAGACTGCGTGGCGGTTCGTTGATGATGATATCGATCAAAACAAGATTTGGATCAGTCACCCAATGGCGTGAGCGTCGTCATTCCACCGCCAATTGCAACCCTTGTTTGCGCTTCTGTAGGAGAACGACACCCGAACCGGTGGGCCCCAGCTGCGTCCCCGGCAATCGTCGCTCCTGGCCCATCCATGACCGGTGCTGTGGGCCGATGACCCTTCCGCCAACGAAGCCTATTTGCGGCCGGTCGACGCTTTGATCGGTCGATTTTTGCGTCGGGATGCGCCCATGGCGGCGGCCCGCGGCGCTATCTTGCAACCTTCACGTTTCCGTGCGATAAATTGTGTGTTCGGGCATTTGCGACCCGGAGAGCGGAACGTTTTGGACGACCTTTCCCCGATACTGTGAATCTCTGACGGCCCCGTTTTTCGGCGGGGGGTTTGACCATGCGCCAATGCATGACTGCCGAAAGCAACCACCAGGAACTGCCCTCGACGCCAGGTGGCGGGCAGGACCACCAAGACTGAACGGGTGAAGGAGTTTCCCCAATGGCCCAGACCGGCACCGTTAAATTCTTCAATGCGACCAAAGGCTTCGGTTTCATCACGCCCGACGGCGGCGCCAAGGACGTGTTCGTCCACATTTCAGCGATCGAGGCCTCGGGCCTGCGCACGCTCGTCGATGGCCAGAAGGTCACTTTCGACGTCGAGCCGGACCGCATGGGCAAGGGCCCGAAGGCGGTCAACCTGCGCGCAGCCTGAGCGATCGGCGCGCGCGCATCCCAGGCGGATGGGCGAACGAGGAGCTTGACCAGCACCTGGGCAGGCAGACGGATTTTTGAAAGGCGCGGCGGTTTTCGCCGCGCCTTTTTCATGTCCGCCGCGCAGCGCAGACTCGTCTCATCCGGAAGTTCATCCCGGGTCCGGGCCAATGACGCGCATCAAAACAAGCACTTAAAGCGACGTGCTTTAAGTGCCAGCAAAACTTTCTCTTGCCGATAGCGCTAAAATAAAGGACAAATTTGCATTCGGGCATTTGCCGGCCCGAGACTGGAGTTTATGGGATCAAAGGAGCTTCCCATGCCGCAGACCGGCACCGTCAAATTCTTCAACCATGCCAAGGGCTTCGGCTTCATCACACCGGATGATGGCGCGAAGGATGTCTTCGTCCATATTTCGGCCGTGCAGGCGTCGGGTCTCCCCGGTCTCGAAGATGGGCAGAAAGTGACATTCGACACCGAGCCGGACAAGCGCGGCAAGGGACCCAAGGCCGTCAACCTGTCGGTCGGCTGAGCCGGCTTCGGACCGGCTCCGACAGTCAGGTCCGCGCCGAAAGGTGCGATTTTGAGGCGGTGAAAGAATGCGTGCGGCCAAATTTTCGTTCAGCCCCCGTTCAGCCACGGTCCCATATTAGTCATTCGTAAAGCCGGACTGCATCCCCTGCAAGAAACTGCACGGTCCGGTACGAAGGAGACCAAGATGAACCGCATTTTCAAGACAGCCGTGCTGTCCGCAGCCGTGGTCGCCACCACGCTGGGGACCTTCTCGGCGGCCAATGCCGATGACTGGCGCCGTTGGCACCATCACGGCCATGGCCATGGCGATGCCGTGGCAGCCGGCGTTCTCGGCCTTGCCGCCGGCGCATTGATCGGTGGCGCATTGGCCAATGACCGGCCACCGCCCGATTCCGACCGTTATTACGATGACGGTTACTACGATCGTGACGTGCGGGTGCGCCCTGCCCCGGTCCGCCGCTACTACGCGGAACCGCAGGTGGTCTATGCCGACCGTTACGCCGAACCGTGGACGCGCGGCTGGTACGAGTACTGCTCGGACCGCTACCGCACCTTCAATTCCCGTACCGGCACCTTCACCGGCAGCGACGGCGAACAGCATTTCTGCACCGCCAACTGAGGCTTCCCTGCCCCAAACAAAAAAGCGTTGACCGCAAGGCCAGCGCTTTTTTGTTGTCGGTTTGTTCGGCTTCCGGCGGCGGCCCTCATCTCATTCAGGTCAAAAACGGGTTGGTTCGCCGTTCCTCGCCAAAACGCCCGCCGGGGCCATGGCCGCAGATGAAGCCGATGTCGTCGCCGAGCGGCAACAGCTTGTTCTTGATCGAGGCGATGAGGGCCGCATGGTCGCCGCCGGGCAGGTCGGTGCGGCCGACCGAACCACGAAACAGAACATCGCCGACATGGGCGAATTTGGCGGCGCGGTTATA
Organism: Mesorhizobium sp. CO1-1-7; assembly: GCF_020164885.1. NCBI lineage: Bacteria > Pseudomonadati > Pseudomonadota > Alphaproteobacteria > Hyphomicrobiales > Phyllobacteriaceae > Mesorhizobium > Mesorhizobium sp. CO1-1-7. Next base: position 80,118 of record NZ_JAIUHA010000014.1, read on the forward strand.
ATAGACGACATGGCCCGGTGCGTGGCCGGGGCAATGCAGCACCTCGAACACATGGCCGCCGAACGACACCGTCTCGCCTTCGGCGAGGAACCGATCGGGCACGCAGTTTCGCACACCGCCGATGCCGTAGCGCCTGCCCTGGTTTTCCAGATTGTCGAGCAGCATCTTGTCGGCTTCATGCGGGCCGATGATCTCGACGCCGAGTGCTTCCTTCAGTTCCATGGCGCCGCCGGCATGATCGATATGACCGTGCGTGATCCAGATCGCCTCGGCCGCGATCGCGTTGTCCTTCAACGTTGCCAGCACCTTGTCAATGTCGCCGCCCGGATCCACGACGACGCCATGCTTGTCCTCCATGTCGAACAGGATGGTGCAGTTCTGCTGGAACGGTGTGACCGGCACGATGCCGGCATTGAGCTGACCCATGATCGTCCTTTCGCTGTGTCAGCGATCATGTAGAGGCATCGCTCAAAACCGTCCACAGCCGGAAGGCCAAACAGTGCGTCTCCAAAGGAATGGGCGGCCGAAGCCGCCCATTCTGCGAAGCCCGAGATCGGCAGGCTTATTTCTTCATGGCGCCCATGACCGCGCCGAGAATGCCGGTCAGGATCGCGCCACCGCCGGCGCCACCGACGATGTTCTGCAGGTTGAGCGCGCTGCCCAGGCCGCTGGTCGCCGCCGCGGCCGCGTCAGGACTGATCGCACCGCCGCCAAGCAGGCTGCCGAGGATCGCCGCGCCGCCGACACCGCCGATGGCTCCGCCCAGGATTTTGGGAAGCTGACCCATTGCCGCCGTCTTGATCGCCGCGCCGACCGCCTGACCACCAATGATGCCTGTGATGATCTGAATGATGATCGGAAGAAGCGTGTTCATGTCCATATGATTAGTCCCTCCATAGCTGCCAGCCTCCCGGGCCGACACCATCATGAGACGCCGAATTGGAGGAAAGTCAAATGCAGAAACGCTGAAATAAAAGGGGCGGCCCGAAAACCGCCCCTGCTTGCGCGAAAAGCTGTGACTATCGTTATTCTGCGGCGATAGCATGCTTGGGTTGAACGGCGATAGAATAGTCGTTCATGAGATTCTTGGCGATCTCGCCGACTTCGAATCGGTAAGGGCCGATCTCCGAAACCGGGGTTACTTCCGCTGCCGTTCCGGTCAGGAAGCACTGCTCGAACCCTTCCAGTTCTTCCGGCAGGATGGCGCGTTCGATGATCTCCAGGCCGCGATCCCTGGCGAGACCAATGACCGTGCGGCGGGTAATGCCGTCGAGGAAGCAATCGGGCTTGGGCGTGTGGATCTTGCCGTCCTTGACGAAGAAGATGTTGGCGCCCGTCGCTTCGGCGACCTGGCCCCGCCAGTCGAGCATCATGGCGTCGGCATAGCCCTTGGCCTCGGCGGCATGCTTGGACATGGTGCAGATCATGTAGAGGCCGGCGGCCTTCGACCGCGACGGCGCCGTGCGCGGATCGGGCCGGCGCCATTCCGCCACATCGAGACGGATGCCCTTCAGCTTCTGCGCCGGGTCGAAATAGCTCGGCCATTGCCAAATGGCGATGGCGACGTTGATGCGGTTGTTTTGCGCCGAAACACCCATCTGCTCGCTGCCGCGCCAGGCGATCGGCCTGACATAGGCGTCCTGGAAGCCCTGCTTCTTCAGGAGCGTGGTCGACGCGTCGTTGAGCTCGGCCACCGAATAGGGAATCTTGAAGCCGAGCAGGCGCGCCGATTCATGCAGGCGTTCCGTATGCTCGTTGAGCTTGAAGATCTCGCCGCCATAGGCGCGCTCACCCTCGAAGACCGCGCTGGCGTAATGCAGGCCGTGGGTCAGCACATGAATCTTGGCGTCCCCCCACGGGACGAACGCGCCATTCATCCAGATGAAGCCGTCCAGTTGATCGAAGGGAACGGATGCCATGGTAACCTCCCGCGGGTCGCGACCCGCATATCCTAGTGTCGTTGCGTGTTCTTTTGGCAGCGCCATGTGGTTGGAGACGCCGGCCGGTGTCTGGAAGCGTAAGCGGATAATCGCGCCCTGGCAAACTCAGGAAGTTCCGGAAAAACCGGCTTGCCTCGCCTTTTCGTTCGCAATCCGCTCAAAAGCTTGTCAAAAATTACCATTGCAGGGAAATTACGTCAATAGTACTGACATAATCTCCCGTTCCCATGGAGAAATGATGACGGATAAAAGCCCAGCTGCCGGAAAACCGATCAGGACCGCGATCACCAGCGAGGACGGCATCGACTTCGCCATCATCGAACTCTTCTTCTTCGCCTATCGCGACTTCACTTCCGATCCCGATCAGATCCTGGCCGACTACGGCTTCGGCCGCGCCCACCACCGCGTGCTGCATTTCGTCAACCGCCGGCCGGGCCTGACCGTCGCCGAATTGCTCGACGTGCTGAAGATAACCAAGCAGAGCCTGGCGCGTGTGCTGAAGCAATTGATCGACACCGATCACGTCGTGCAGTTGCAGGGCCCGCGCGACCGTCGCCAGCGCGAACTCTATCCGACGGCCAAGGGCCGTGCGCTGGCGCTGGCGCTGGCGCGGCCACAGTCACGCCGCATCCGTGCTGCATTGGAAGATTCCGGCGCCACCGAACGGACCTTGGTGGAACGCTTCCTCGAAGCAATGGTCAATCCGGAACTGAGAGCTCAGATCGACGTTGGGTCCGCAAAAATGTCAGGGAAAAGCCATGGAGAGCACTGAGAGGGTCGACACCGCGGCCGCACCGGATGACGACGCACCACATCTGCTCGTGGTCGACGACGACACCCGCATTCGCAATCTTCTCAAGCAGTATCTGACCGAAAACGGCTTTCGCGTCACCGTCGCCGGCAATGCCGGCGAGGCCCGCCGCAAGCTCGCCGGCCTCGATTTCGACCTGCTCGTGCTCGACGTGATGATGCCGGGAGAAAGTGGCGTCGATCTCACCAAGGCGCTGCGCGCCGAGAAGAACGTGCCGATCCTGATGCTGACGGCCTTGTCGGAGACCGACAGCCGCATCTCGGGGCTCGAAGCCGGCGCCGACGACTACCTGCCAAAACCCTTCGACCCGCGCGAGCTGATCCTGCGCATCAACAACATCCTGCGCCGTGGCGGCCCGGCGGCGACGCCCAAGGTCGAGCAGCTGGTGTTCGGCCCCTACACCTTCCAGATCGCCAGGCGCGAACTGAAGCGCGGCGGCGAGGCGCTGAAGCTGACCGACCGCGAACAGGAGATCCTGGCGATCTTCGCCGCGCGCGCCGGCGAAACCATCCCCCGCCACGAACTCGTCGGCGACGATTCGGAAGTCGGCGAGCGCACCATCGACGTCCAGATCAACCGGCTGCGCCGCAAGATCGAGCGCGATCCGTCCAATCCGGTCTGGCTGCAGACCGTGCGCGGTATTGGGTATCGGCTCAGCGTGGAATAGAATGCCGGCGGCGGCCCAAGTGCATGGTCCCGAAAAGTGGGAACCGGTTTTCGGAAAAGATCATGCTCCAACAAAGAGTTGGATCAGGATGACGATTCAGCCAAACGTCATCCCGACCCAATACCGCCGACGGATGAAAAGAGCCAATGGCGACCACGGAACTGGAACAGCCGGACAATGACGGTTTGAGTGCACGCGCCACACGGTCGCTCAAGGCGGTGCCGCGCATCTGGAACCGGTTCTGGCGCCTGGTTTCGCTTTACATGCCCAAGCGCCTCTATGCGCGCTCGCTGATCATCGTCATCGCGCCGATGATCCTTTTGCAGTCGGTTGTCGCCTTCGATTTCATGGAGCGCCACTGGGCAACCGTGACGCAACGCCTGTCGCAGGCCACCGTGCGCGACATCGCCGCCATCATCGACATGATCGAGACTTATCCGCACGACGCCGACTACGCCAACATCATCCGCATCGCGCAGGATCGCATGCAGCTGAAGGTCGATCTGCTGCCGCCCGATCCGCTGCCGCCGCCCGGTCCAAAACCGTTCTTCTCTATCCTCGACGATGTTCTCTCCGCCGAGATCACTCGGCAGATCAACCGCCCCTTCTGGATCGACACTGTCGGCAATTCCAACATCATCGAAGTGCGCGTCCAGCTCGAGAACAAGGTGCTGCGCGTCTTCGTGCGCCGCAGCCAGGCCTATGCCTCCAACACCCACATTTTCCTGATCTGGATGGTCGGCACCTCGCTGGTGCTCCTGATGATCGCCATCCCCTTCCTGCGCAACCAGATCCGGCCGATCCTGGCGCTTGCCGAGGCCGCCGAAAGCTTCGGCAAGGGCCGGCCGATGCCGCGCGATTTCCGCCCGCGCGGGGCCGAAGAGGTGCGCCGCGCCGGCTTTGCCTTCATCCAGATGCGCGAGCGCATCGAGCGCCAGATCGAGCAGCGCACGGCCATGCTGACCGGTGTCAGTCATGATCTCAGGACCATCCTTACTCGCTTCAAGCTGCAGCTGGCGTTGGCCGGCGGCAAGGCCGAGACCAAGGCGGCGCTCGACCAGGACATCGAGGACATGCAGTCGATGCTGGAAGGCTATCTCGCCTTTGCCAAGGGCGAGGCCTCGGAGGACCCGGGACGTTTCGATCTGGAAGCCTATTTCCAGAAGCTTGGCGAAGAAGCGAACTTGCGCAAATGCAGACTGTCGACGACGCTTTCCGGCGATCCGACCGTGCATGTCAGGCCGAACGCCTTCGCGCGGCTGCTGTCCAACGTCATCGGCAATGCCTTCCGCTATGCCCGCACCGTTGAGGTCACCGCCGACCACGGCCGCGGCTCGCTTCTCGTCACCGTCGACGATAATGGGCCAGGCATTCCGGCCGACAGGCGCGAAGACGTGTTCAAGCCCTTCGTGCGGCTCGACGAAGCCCGTAACCTCGACGCCAGCGGCACCGGGCTCGGTCTGTCGATCGCCCGCGACATCGCCCGCAGCCACGGCGGCGACATCACGCTCGACGACAGCCCGATGGGTGGCCTGCGCGCGGTGATCAAGGTTCCGGCCTGATCTCTATTTGGCATGATCTTGCCTGAAAGCCGCTTTCGACCTTTCGGGATCACGGTCTGCTTCATCCGCCCGTCATGAAACCATGGTCAAGAGCGCGCATGAAGCGCGCGACCGCACTTGATTCGTCCTTGCCGCCTCACTTCGACCCCGTACCCGTCAGGGTGCGCTGGAGCGAAGCGAGGGCGGCCGCATGGTCGCCGTTCCGGCATCGTTTCAAGGCAACCGCCGACCTCCGGAGCAAAGGGCCGCCATGCGCATAGTGATGGTCACCGACGCCTGGCGCCCGCAGGTCAACGGCGTCGTCCACACGCTGGAGCGGCTCACCGAGACCCTGAAATCCTTCGACGTCGCGGTCGAGTTCCTGACCCCGAACATCTTTCGCACCCTGCCCCTGCCGACCTACCCCGACATCCGCCTGGCGCTGACCACGCCCGGCCATGTCGCGCGCCTGATCGACGGCTACAAGGCCGACCACATTCACATCGTCACCGAGGGACCGCTGGGTATCATGGCGCGGCGCCATTGCCGCAATGCCGGCCGGCCGTTCACCACCAGCTACCACACCCGCTTTCCCGAATATCTCAGCGCCCGCCTGCCGGTGCCGGAGAGCTGGGCCTATCGCTGGCTGCGCGATTTCCACAATTCGGGCCAAGGCACGCTGGTCGCCACCCAGTCGCTCGCCGACGATCTCACGGCGCGCGGCTTCAACAAGCTGAGGCCCTGGACGCGTGGCGTCGACACCGAGCATTTCCGGCCCGACAAGCGCAAGGACCTCGGCTTCCCCAGCCCGGTCTTCCTATGTGTCGGCCGCGTCGCCATCGAAAAGAACCTGTCGGCCTTCCTCGACCTAGACCTGCCCGGCAGCAAGGTGATCGTCGGTGAAGGGCCCGAGCTTGCCAAGCTGAAGGCGAAATATCCGAAGGCGCATTTCCTCGGCCATCGCCCCAATGACGAACTGGCCGAAATCTACGCCTCCGCCGACGTCTTCGTCTTTCCCAGCCGCACCGACACTTTCGGTAACGTCATCATCGAGGCGCTGGCCAGCGGCACGCCGGTCGCCGCCTACCCGGTGACCGGGCCGATCGACATCGTTGGTGATGGTGTCGGCGGTGCTGTTTCCACCGATTTGCGCGAGGCCGCGCTGGCCGCGCTCGACGTCAGCCGCGACCAGGCCCGCGAGCGCGCCATGCGCTACAGTTGGAAGGCCTGCGCGGAAATGTTTCTCGACGCGGTCGGGGAAGCACTGGGAACGACGCGCAAGCTGGCGGCCTGATCCGACAGGCCGGCGGGGACGCCAAGGAACGAGGCGGTATTCTGTTTGACCTCGGAAAGCCTAGAACAGCCTGCCGCCATCCGGCACCTTGCGTTCGATAGCGCCCAACACCACGGCGCCCTCTTCATCGGGAAAGCCGAGCGTCAGCACTTCCGACATGAACGGGCCGATCTGGCGCGGCGGGAAATTGACCACCGCGAACACCTGGCGGCCGATCAAGGTCTCGGGCGTATAATATTTGGTGATCTGCGCCGAGGACTTCTTCACTCCGATCTCGGTTCCGAAATCGATCTTCAGCTTGAAGGCCGGCTTGCGCGCCTCCGGAAACGGTTCGGCCTCGACGATCGTGCCGGCACGGATGTCGACACGATCGAAATCGGCGAAGCTGATTTCAGGCTTGCGCTCGTTGTTTGAACCCATGTCGAACGCTTCTGCTCAGGCGTTGCCGAAGGTCTCGAACAGCACGCCGGCCAGCGCGTCCTTGGCCGAGGTTCCCGACCAGACGACGAACTGGAAAGCCTGGAAATAGCATTCGCAGGCTTCCAGCGCCGAGGACAAAAGCACCTCGACCTGCTGGCTCGAGGGTTCGACCCCGCCAGCGAGCAGCAGCGACTGGCGGAACATGATCGCGCCTTCCTGCTCCCAGAGGTCGAAATGGCCGAACAGCATCTGTTCGTTGATCAGCGACAACAGCCGCATAACTTCCAGCGTGCGGGTTTCCGGCACCTTGATGTCGAAGGCGCAGGCAAGGTGCAGCGCCTCGAAATCCTCCATCCACGAGAAGGAGACGTGATAGTCGGTCCAGCTGCCGGCAACCGAGATCGAGATTTCGTCATCGCCGGCCCGTTCGAAGGACCAGTCATTGTTGTGGGCCACCTGCTCAATCACATCCACCGGATGGATTTCGCGGGAAAATTCGAGTTCGAGAAGTTCCATGGAATGCTTCCTGTGTTCAGGGGGAGCGCCACACGCTCCGCGGGGCACACACGACGAACAATCTTGTCTAGAACTCGGACGGCCGGGACTTATCAACGCAAAGACCCCAGACCGAACCCCACCGCCCGGTTGCATGACCCTGCTCCGAATCATGCAACAAATTCAGTCTATTGATCGGGAGTCGCGTGAACAGCCCAATTTTTCGCACTGCGTCATTCGCATGTGGAAAGGTGCCTGTCACAAAGAGTCACGCAATGCCGGTAAGCGATTCACGGCAAAGCGATTTTCAGGCTGGTGCTTTGTGGAAAAGTTTAACGAATTATTTTTTCGGCTTGGGCTTCGCCGGCGCCGCAGGTGTGGCCTGACCGGTCAGCTCGGCGATCCTGGCCTCGAGCGTCGCGATGCGCGAGGCGAGCCTGCCGTTTTCTTCCCTCGCCTTGGCGGCCATCTCGCGCGCGGCCTCGAACTCCTCGCGCTGCACGACATCCATGGAGTTGAGGATGCGTTCCGCCTGGCCCTTGAAGGCCGTCTCCACCTCACGCCGCACACCTTGAGCGGCACCGGCCGCATCGGTCATCAGCTTGGCGAATTCATCGAGAATGCGGTTCGGTCCGGTCGACATGGCAAATCCTCGCTTGCTTGATTTGAATTAGTGACGTGGCGCCAGGAATGCAAGAACGTTGGGACCCGATGCGGCCTCCGCGCTGCTATGGCGCACGGCCCGCATGATGGGCGCGGGTCCTGCAGGAGCCTCTCGAACGGCTCCGAAGCTGTACTTGATGGTGGCAAGTCGCCTATTGTAACGCCCTCGTCTCCCTTCACGCACGTTTCAATCAGGATAACCAATGGCAACGCCCCCGCGCAGACCGACAAATCCGATGGAAGCCGCCGAAGCTGTTTTCAAGCCGGTCAAGAAACCGGCAGCGGCCCCGCCTCGCGAACCCTCCACCGCACCGAATGTCCGCGAGCTGGTCTCGATCAGGATCGACCGGGCCGTGCTCGATCATTTCCAGGAAGATGGTCCCGGCTGGCAGGACAGGATCAACGACGCCTTGCGCGAAGTGGTGGCCGCCAAGCCCAGGGGGTAAGCACGGCCACCCCGGCGACGGAGCTGGAAGCGAATCTGTTCCCGGACCCGAATCTGTTCCCGGACCATTGACCCCCGTGACCTTGCCTTGACCCTGCCAAAACCCTGCCGCATGGTCCGCGCCGATCGCAACCGAGAGCTCCCCGTTGAACGAATATTTCCTGCTGCCGTTGGCTTCGCTGCCTTTTCCCAATATCAATCCGATCCTCGTCCAGATCGGGCCGCTGGCGGTGCACTGGTACGGCATCGGTTACATCGTCGGCATCCTGTTTGCCTGGTGGTATGCCAAGCGGCTCGCCGCCAATCCTAAACTCTGGCCCGACGGCGTCTTGCCGATGAAGCCTGAGGACCTCGACGATTTCATCGTCTGGGCGGCCATTGGCGTGGTTCTGGGCGGCCGCACCGGCTATGTCCTGTTCTACGACCTGGCGCGCTACATCGCCCATCCGCTCGACATCTTCGCTGTCTGGCAAGGCGGCATGTCCTTCCATGGCGGCCTGCTCGGCGTCATCCTCGCCATGACGCTGTTTTCCATGAAGCGCGGCATCCGCACCTGGTCGCTGTTCGATGTCGTGGCAGCTGGCGTGCCGGTCGGTCTCGGTCTCGTGCGCGTCGCCAACTTCATTAATTCCGAGCTCTGGGGGCGGCCCACCGATGTGCCCTGGGCGATCGAATTCCCCAACGGCGGTCCGTTCACCCGCCATCCGAGCCAGCTCTACGAGGCCTTGCTCGAAGGGCTGGTGCTGTTTGTCGTGCTGCGCGTCCTTACCCATTCGCGCCTCAAGCTGAAGACACCGCGCTTTGTCGGCGGCGCCTTCATCTGCGGCTACGGCCTGTCACGAATTTTCGTGGAGTTCTTTCGCGAGCCCGACCAGCAGCTCGGCTATCTCCTCGGCACCAACTGGCTGACCATGGGCATGATCCTGTCGACGCCGATGGTGCTGGCCGGCATCTGGGCGATGGCGACGGCCAAGCCGGTGACGCAAGCGCAGCCGCAGGCGACATGACGCGGCTGAAGGCTCGTATCGTCGATCTGATCGAGGCGGTCGGTCCGATGCCCATCAACGAATACATGGCGCTGTGCCTGTTCGATCCGCGCGATGGTTATTACACCACACGCGAGCCGTTCGGCGCGGCCGGCGACTTCATCACCGCGCCGGAGATCAGCCAGATGTTCGGCGAACTCGTCGCCGTTTGGCTTTACCAGGCTTGGGCAGCGATCGGCCGGCCGATGCCGGTCACCGTCGCAGAGATCGGCCCCGGCCGTGGCACGCTGATGAAAGACATGCTGCGCACCTTGTCGCGGCTCGATCCGGCCTTGGCCAACGGCGCCGCCTTCGCCATGATCGAGACCAGTCCGCGCTTGGCCGAGATCCAGAAGCAGACGCTTGGAGCGACACCCTTCGCGATAGACTGGCATGAAGCGATCGAGACCCTGCCCCATCAACCGCTGTTGATCGTCGGCAACGAATTGTTCGATGCGGTGCCTATCCGCCAGTTCGTCCGTGCCGGCGCCGAGTGGCGCGAGCGCATGGTCGGCCTGGACGACGCCGACAATCTTTGCTTCTTCGCCGGCGCCGGCTCGGTCGACCCGATGCTGCTGCCCAGGGATGCGGCCGACGCGCCGCAAGGCGCGATCGTCGAAATCGCGCCCGCCCGCACCGCCTTGATGGCGGCGATCGCCGAGCGCATGGCGGCTCATGGCGGCGCCGGGCTATTCCTCGACTACGGCCATCTGCGGCCCGGCGTCGGCGACACGCTGCAGGCCTTGCGCCGGCACAATCACGAAGATGTGCTGGCCAATCCCGGCGAAGCAGACCTTACGTCCCATGTCGATTTCGCCGCTCTTGCAGCGATCGTGCGCGCGCATGGTCTCGATGCCCATCTGTCGACGCAGGGCAATTTCCTGCTCGGCATGGGCATTCTTGAGCGCGCCGGCCTGCTGGGCGCCGATGCCGGCCAGGCGGCACGCGACAACATATCGGATGCCGTCGAACGGCTCGCCGGGCCGCAAGCGATGGGCGAACTCTTCAAGGTCCTCGCCGTCGTTCCACGCGACGTCTCCGTCAGGCCATTCACCACGGCGGATTGACTTTTCGTTGCTACCCCTCCCAATCTCCCGTCCGGTAAAAGAGCCGCCGGACTGCCGGCCGCTTTTCCTTGACGAAACCGCCCACACGGACAACAACGCCCGCATGCTCAATCAGACCAAACCGGATCCCATTCGGTCGCCGCTGCTGGACAAGGCACAGGCACAAGGCATCCGCCACGGCTATTTCACCCGCATCGGCGGCGTCTCCACGGGCATCTACCAGGGCCTCAACATCGGCACCGGGTCGGATGACGACCAGGCACTGGTGACCGAGAACCGCGCCCGTGTCGCCGCCTGGATGGGCGTGCCCGCAAATCATCTGCTGACCGCCTGGCAGGTCCATTCGCCCGACGTCATCGTCGCCAGGGAACCCTTTGCCCGCGAACGGCCAAAGGCCGACGCCATCGTCACCGATCGGCCGGGCATCGCCATCGGGGCCTCGACCGCCGATTGCGGCCCGGTTCTGTTCGCGGATCCCGGCGCGCGCATCATCGGCGCGGCGCATGCCGGCTGGAAAGGCGCTTTGTCAGGCGTGCTCGAAAACACCATTGCCGCCATGGAGAGCCTCGGCGCCCGGCGCGAAAACATCGTCGCCGTGCTTGGCCCTTCAATCGGCCCTGCAAATTATGAGGTCGGGCCCGAATTCGTCGCCCGCTTCGTCGAGGCCGACAGCGAAAATGCCCGGTATTTCGTGCCTTCGGCCCATGCCGGCCATTCGATGTTCGACCTCAACCGCTACACGATCGACCGGCTGACCAAGGCTGGTGTGACGGCCGATGGCCTTGGCCGCTGCACCTATGCCGAGGAAGATCTGTTTTACTCCTACCGGCGCACCACGCACCGCAGGGAGCCCGATTATGGCCGGCAGGTTTCGGCAATCGTTTTGGAGAAGGTATAATGGCGCTGCATTTTGAACGATCCGAATTCGACGCGCGGCGCGACCGGTTGATGATAGAGATGGCCGAGAAAAAGCTCGACGCCATCCTGCTGTTCGCCCAGGAAAGCATGTACTGGCTCACCGGCTACGACACGTTCGGCTTCTGCTTCTTCCAGTGCCTGGTGGTCAAGGCCGACGGCTCGATGGTGCTGCTGACCCGCTCGGCCGATCTGCGCCAGGCGCGCCAAACCTCGATCATCGACAACATCGTGCTGTGGACCGACCGCGACGGCGCCAATCCCGCGGTCGACCTGCGCAACCTGCTTAACGAACTCGACCTGCTCGGCGCCCGCATCGGCGTCGAATACGACACCCACGGCCTGACCGCCTACAATAGCCGCCGCCTGGACGAGCAGTTGCAGACCTTCGGCCAGATCGCCGACGCCTCCGGCATCGTCGGGCGGCTGCGCCTGTTCAAGAGCCCGGCCGAGGTCGCCAAGGCCGAAAAGGCAGCCAATCTCTCCGACGACGCGCTGGACGCGGCCCTGCCGCTGATCAAGCAGGGCGGCGACGAGGCGCTGATCCTGGCCGCCATGCAGGGCGCGATCTTCGCCGGCGGCGGCGACTATCCGGCCAACGAGTTCATCATCGGCTCCGGCGTCGATGCGCTGCTGTGCCGCTACAAGGCCGGACGCCGCAAGCTCACCAAGAACGACCAGTTGACGCTCGAATGGGCCGGCGTCTTCCATCACTACCATGCGCCGATGATGCGCACGGTGCTGACCGGCAAGGTCTCCAAGCGCCATCAGGAGCTGTTCGACGCCGCACGCGCGGCACTTCTGGCCGTCGAAAAGGCGATGACGCCGGGCAACAGCTTCGGCGATGTGTTCGACGCCCATGCCCGCACCATGGAAGCGCACGGGCTGACCAAGCACCGGCTGAACGCCTGCGGCTATTCGGTCGGCGCCCGCTTCACGCCGTCCTGGATGGACATGCCGATGTTCTACCAGGGCAATCCCGAGCCGATCGCGCCGAACATGACGCTGTTTGCCCACATGATCATCATGGACTCCGAGACCGAGACGGCGATGACGCTTGGCCGCACCTACCTGACCACCGAATCCCAGCCGAAGCCGCTGTCCCGCCATGATCTCGACTTGATCGTGCAGTGAATCCATAATGGGAGGCGTTCTTCGCCAAGGAGTTAGAAGGCAAATGAGACGATCGCATGTGACGACCGTGTCATTGCTTGTGGCATTGGCTTTGACCGCCTGCACCAACGCAAAGGACGTCCTCGAACCTTCCGCCATCACCCCGCCGGCGGCCTCGGCGCAGCCCGCACCGGCCACGCAAGGCAGCGCTGCCGCCACCGTTCCCGCCCCGGCGCCATCCACGGCCGCGACGGCCACCACGACGGCGGGCGCGCCCGCGCCCATCACTTCGGCCCAGGCCGCCGCCATCCTGGCGAAGACCCGGCTGCAGATCGCGCCGATCGTCGGCGCTTCGGTGGAAGCCGCAACGCCGCTGACGGCGGAACTGCAGACACGCGCCAGGCAGCGCGGCATCACGCTGGCCGGCAGCCAGGACCAGACCGCGACCCATGTGCTCAAGGGCTACTTCTCGGCGATGACGGAGGGCAAGGACACCACGGTCATCTATGTCTGGGATGTCTACGACCCCTCTGGCAACCGGCTGCACCGTATCAACGGCCAGATGAAGGCGCCTTCCACCGGTTCCCGCGACAGCGCGGGCGCCGACAGCTGGAAGTCGGTCTCGCCAGCCACCATGCAGGCGATCGCCGACCAGACCATCGACCAGTTTGCGGCCTTTCTCAGCGGCAAGGCGAGCTGAGGTGTTGCCAGCCGGTGATGCCGAACAGCTTTCTTAGGCTTAGCCGGCGGATTCACGATCTCGGCGCTTGCAATAGCCGCGCGGGCCGCTAAAAGCCCGGTTAAAAGGTGCAGGAGAGTCCGCCAGGCTTCTCCGTCCTCCACCAGGAACGGTGCATGAAACTCTTCGCGGGCAATTCCAACAGGGTGCTGGCCGAAGCGGTCGCCCGCTATCTCAACGTCCCGCTGGGCAAGGCCAGTGTCAGGCGCTTCGCCGACCAGGAAATCTTCGTCGAGATCCAGGAAAACGTGCGCGGCGAGGATGTCTTCATCCTGCAGTCGACCTCGTTTCCGACCAACGATCACCTGATGGAACTGCTCATCATGATCGACGCCTTCATGCGCTCGTCGGCCAAGCGCATCACGGCGGTTATTCCCTATTTCGGCTATGCCAGGCAGGATCGCCGGGCTTCCGGGCGCACGCCGATCTCTGCCAAGCTGGTCGCCAACATGATCACCCGTGCAGGTGTCGACCGGGTTTTGACGCTGGATCTCCATGCCGGCCAGATCCAGGGCTTTTTCGACATCCCCACCGACAATCTGTTCTCGGTGCCGGTGATGGCCCGTGACGTCAAGGCGAAGTACAAGCAACTCGGCAATGTCGTCGTCGTGTCGCCCGATATTGGCGGCGTGGTGCGTGCGCGTGCGCTTGCCAAGCGTTTCGACGCGCAACTTGCCATCGTCGATAAGCGCCGTGAGCGTCCCGGCGAATCGGAAGTCATGAACATCATCGGCGCGGTCGCCGGCAAGGATTGCCTTTTGATCGACGACATCGTCGATTCCGGCGGCACGCTGTGCAATGCCGCCGACGCACTGCTAGCCAACGGCGCCACCAGCGTCACCGCCTATATCACCCACGGCGTGCTGTCGGGCGGCGCGGTCGCTCGCATCAGCGGCTCGAAGCTGCAGGAACTGGTGATCACCGATTCCATCCAGCCGACGCAAGGCGTGCTCGACGCGCCCAACATCCGCGTCATCTCGATCGCCGACCTGATGGGCGAAGCCATTTCGCGCACAGCGACCGAGGAATCGGTCTCGAGCCTGTTCGACTGAAAACCAGTTATCCCCGCGGCCCAAGTTACCCCTGCGGCCCAAGTTATTCCTGCGGCAAGGCCGATGGCGTCGGCGCCTCCAACCGGGCCGGGACTCGCCGCATGCCTTCGCCGGCGTCACGTGCACCGCGCATATAGCCGCGCGGCGAGGAGCCGAGCATGCGCTTGAACATGGTGATGAAGGCCGGCACGCTGTCATATCCGAGATCGAGCGCCACCCGCGTGATCGGCTCGCCATCGGCGAGCCTCGGCAGCGCCGCGAACAGGCAGGCCTGCTGGCGCCATGTCGACAGCGACAGGCCGGTCTGCCGCTGGAAGGCCCGCGTGAAGGTGCGCCGGCTCATGCCGACGGTATCGGCCCATTCATCGATCGTCGCGTGCGGTGAGGGTGCGGCGACGAAACGCCGGCAGAGCGCCGCCAGTTTGGGATCCGACGGGAACGGCAGGCCGAGCGGCCGCTCCGGCAATTGCGGGATCTCATGCAGCAGCAGGTTCATGATCAGGCCACCGCGCCCTTCCAGTTCGCCGCCTTGCGGCAGCTTCTCGGATTCCACGATAAGACTGTGCATCAGGTCGGTGACGCCGACGACGCGCATGCCCTCCGGCAGGCCCGGGATCGCCTGCGGCATGACATAGACCGAGCGCATCGAGACGTCGCCGAGCATCTCGACGGAATGTTCGATGCCGGCCGGAATCCACATCGCATGGTCCGGCGGCACCATCCAGCGCCCATGCCGCGTCGTCACCAGCACGACGCCGACCAGCGCATGCAGCAACTGGCTGCGGCTGTGGTGGTGGTGCGGCACGTGGTAGCCATCCGGATATTCGGTCGGCAGCACCACCGCCGGCCCGACCGCCTGCTCGAGCCACTGCCAGCGCAGCCCGTGCAATTGCTCGAGGTCGGTGTGTCCGGCGCCGAAAATTTCCCTGGTTTTTGGCATTCGGTATGGCCCACTTGCGAAACTATTGGACCAAACCACGAAAGAAGTCGCCTGGCAACCGGACTATAAGGCTGCCTGCGGGAAGCGCCCGCCACGTCGCCTGCGGGAACAACCCCGCCAAAAAGACTACGGAGCCTATCTTGACCGATACGACAGCCACCGGCGTCGCGCCGCCTGCGACCGCCAGTCACGCGTCAGCCCAGGCGACGGCCTTCACCGTCATCCTGGCAGTGAGCCTCTGCCATTCCATCAACGACATCATGCAGTCGCTGCTATCGGCCATCTATCCGCTTCTGAAAGACAATTACGGCCTGGACTTCTGGCAGATCGGGCTGTTGACCTTCACCTTCCAGGTAACGGCATCCCTGCTGCAGCCGATCATCGGCGCGGTCACCGACAAGCGGCCTATGCCCTACTCGCTGCCCTGGGGCATGGCATCCTCGCTGATCGGCCTGATCGTGCTGGCCTATGCCGGGCACTACTACCTGCTGCTGATCGGCGCCTCGCTGATCGGCATCGGTTCGGCGATCTTCCATCCGGAATCCTCGCGCATTGCCCGCTTCGCTTCCGGAGGCCGGTTTGGCCTGGCGCAGTCGCTGTTCCAGGTCGGCGGCAATTTCGGCCAGTCCATGGGTCCCTTGCTGGCCGCCTTCATCGTCGTGCCCTTCGGCCAGACCAGCATCGCCTGGTTCGCCGTCGGTTCGCTGATCGGCATCGTCATCCTGTGGCAGGTCGGCGGCTGGTACAGCCGCCTGCGCGCCGCGCAAGGTAATCGCAAGGCGGCAAGCTTCGTGTCGCCCTTCCCGCGCCGCAAGGTGATGTGGGCCCTGGCGGTGCTGACCTTGCTGGTGCTGACCAAGAACGCCTATATCGCCAGCCTGGCCAGCTACTACACCTTCTATTCCATCCACAAGTTCGGCGTTTCGGTGCAGATGTCGCAGGTCATGCTGTTCCTCTTCCTCGGCTCTTCGGCGCTGGGCATCCTGCTCGGCGGTCCCTTCGGCGATCGCTATGGACAAAAGGCGATGATCTGGTTCTCGATCGTCGGTGTCCTGCCCTTCACCCTGGCGCTGCCCTACGCCAACATGGAATGGACGATGGTGCTGACCGTGCTGATCGGCCTCATCCTGTCGTCGGCCTTCTCCAACATCGTCGTCTTCGCGCAGGAGTTGGTGCCGGGCCGCGTCGGCACGATCGCCGGCATCTTCTTCGGCTTCGCCTTCGGCGTCGGCGGCATCGCGGCCGCGGTGCTTGGCGTCGTCGCCGACATGAAGGGCATCGACTTCGTCTTCCAGATCTGCTCCTACCTGCCGTTCCTGGGGCTGCTGACGGTGTTCCTGCCCAACATGAAGGAAGCCCGGAAGGCGCAAGCGGCCGCTTGAATCATCTGTGTCCAGGCAAAAGGCACCCGCCATATGGCGGATGCCTTTTGCCATTCCGGAAGGAGGGCTTCAGGCCTTGAAGAAGGCCAGCAGGTCGGCGTTGATGATGTCGGCGTGGGTCGTGGCCATGCCGTGCGGAAAGCCCTTGTAGACCTTGAGCTCGCCCTTCTTGAGCAGCTTGATGCTCAGCAGCGCCGAGTCGGCGATCGGCACGATCTGGTCGTCGTCGCCATGCATGACCAGCACCGGCACGTCGATCTTCTGGAGGTCTTCGGTGAAGTCGGTCTCCGAGAAGGCCTTGATGCAGTCGTAATGCGCCTTGGCGCCGCCCATCATGCCCTGGCGGTACCAGTTGTCGATAATGCCCTGCGAGACCACGGCGCCCGGACGGTTGAACCCGTAGAACGGGCCAGCGGGAACATCCAGATATAGCTGCGCGCGGTTGGCGGCGACGCCGGAGCGGAAGCCGTCGAAGACCTCGATCGGCAGGCCGCCGGGATTGGCTGGGGTCTTGAGCATGATCGGCGGTACCGCGCCGAGCAACGCTGCCTTGGCGACACGGCCGCCCGCTCCATACTGGGAGACATAGCGCGCCACCTCGCCGCCACCCGTCGAATGGCCGACATGGATGGCGTCCTTGAGGTCGAGATGCGCGACAAGTTCAGCCACATCGGCGGCATAGGTGTCCATCTCGTTGCCGATATCCGTCTGCGTCGAACGGCCGTGGCCGCGGCGGTCGTGGGCGATGACCCGGTAGCCTTGGCCAAGGAAGAACAGCATCTGTGCATCCCAGTCGTCGCTGCTCAGCGGCCAGCCGTGATGGAACACGATGGGCTGACCGGTTCCCCAGTCCTTGTAATAGATCTGCGTGCCGTCCTTGGTGGTGATCGTGCCGCTGCCTGAGCCTGGTTTGGTCTGCGAAGTCATATCAATCTCCGTTTTATTTCTGTCGCGATAAACAATATCGCGATATCAATATCGCTAACCCAGCTCGAGGTTCTTGTCCATGGAAATATGTATCGCGATATCTTTTCCCGTGGTACATAATGCGTGCGCTTAATCGGCAAAGGAATCCACCGTGCCTCTCCCGCTGGACAATCAGCTCTGCTTCACGCTCTACGCCACCAGCATGGCGATCAATCGCACCTACAAGCCGATGTTGGACGAGATGGGGATCACCTATCCGCAATATCTCGTGCTCAACGCGCTGGGAGAGGCCGACGGCATGTCTGTCGGCACGATCGCGCACAGGCTCGCTCTGGAATCGAGCACGGTCACGCCGCTGGTGAAGCGGATGGAGCAGGCCGGCCTGGTTACCCGCCAGCGCAGCCAGACCGACGAGCGCCAGGTACAGGTCGACCTGACACCGGCCGGCCGCAAGCTGCTCGTCCAGTGCAACTGCCTGAACGCGACCCTGGTCGAACGCTCGGGCATGACGCTGGCCGAACTCGACACGCTGAACCGGCAGGTCCAGGCGTTGCGCGACGCGTTGAGCGGCGACCGGTAGCAACGGCCTTCCCACCCGCCGCTTGCACGCCTGCCCGCCTTCCGCTATAGAGCCGCCACCCGCGTAGACACCCTTGGAGGCAACGCGGCGGAAGGCTGCCTTCCCCTTGTGATCCCGAACAAAGATCCGCTCGCTGCGGTTTCCGGCTTTCGGACATCGAGGTCTGGCGGCTTTCGACGTTTACGGCCTGGTACATTGCCAACCGTAGGCGCTCCATAACACGCGAAAGGAAAGCCATGAGCCACGATACTTACGAGCTCAAGGCCGAAGCGCGCGAACAGGTCGGTAAGGGGTCCGCCCGTGCAGTTCGCCGCAACGGTAAAGTGCCTGCAGTAATCTATGGTGACAGACAGCCTCCCCTGGCGATCGCGCTCACCTACAAGGACATCTACTACAAGATCCACGGCGGCGGGTTCCTGACCACGATCGCCACGATCGATGTCGACGGCAAGAAGATCCAGGTCCTGCCGAAGGACTTCCAGCTCGACCCGGTCAAGGATTTCCCTGTCCATGTCGACTTCCTGCGCATCGGCAAGGACACCGAAGTCAACGTCGATGTTCCCGTGCACTTCATCAATGAAGACAAGTCACCCGGCATCAAGCGGGGCGGCGTGCTCAACATCGTGCGTCACGAAGTCGAGTTCCACTGCCCGGCCAATGCGATCCCGGAATTCATCACCGTCGATCTCACCGGCGCCGACATTGGCGATTCGATCCACATCTCGTCGGTTAAGCTGCCGGCCGGCGTCAAGCCGGTCATCTCCGACCGCGACTTCACCATCGCGACCGTTGCCGGTTCGTCGGCGATGAAGCCGGAGACCGAAGAGACAGCTGAGGCCGCGGCTCCCGAAGCGGCTCCCGCCGCCGAAGAGAAGTAACTCTTTTCGCGCCCGGAGGCGACGATGCCAGAAAAGACAGCGCTTGTCTTTGCCGGCCTCGGCAATCCGGGCGCGAAATACGCTGAAAACCGGCACAATGTCGGCTTCATGGCGGCGGACGCTATCGCCCGCCGCCATTCCTTTTCACCCTGGTCGAAGAAGTTCCAGGGCCTGATTTCCGAGGGCACGCTCGGCGGCGAAAAGATCATCCTGATCAAGCCGCAGACCTTCATGAACCTGTCCGGCCAGTCGGTCGGCGAAGCGCTGCGTTTCTACAAGCTCGACCTTTCCGCCCTCACCGTCTTCTATGACGAGATCGACCTTGCCGAAGGCAAGCTGCGCATCAAGACCGGCGGCGGCGCCGGCGGCCACAACGGCATCCGCTCGATCGACGGCCATGTCGGCAATGCGTACCGCCGTGTGCGCATCGGCGTCGGCCATCCCGGCGTCAAGGAAATGGTCCAGCATCATGTGCTCGGTGATTTCGCCAAGGCCGACCGCGACTGGCTCGACCCGCTGCTCGACGCGATCGCCGACAATGCGGCGATGATCGTCAAGGGCGACGAATCCGGTTTCATGAACAAGGTCGCCCTCGCCGTCCAGGGCAAGACTGGCGCCGAACCGGAAAACCCGGCGCGGAAGCAGTCGAGCCCGAAACAGCAAAGTCATGTCCGCCAGGCCCGCCCTCAGCAGCCGGTCGCCAAGCTGCCGGAAAGCGGCCCCATGGCCGCCATGCTGAAGAAACTCTTCGGCAACAAGGACTGAGGCGTAGGCGCATGCGGCGTCACGGGACTTGACGTTCCCAACCCCTATCGCCCATAGCCTCATCAAATTTCGCTTTTCCCGATAGGACTAGATAAAATGGGTTTCAAATGCGGCATCGTTGGCTTGCCCAATGTCGGCAAGTCGACGCTTTTCAACGCGCTGACGAGGACGGCCGCCGCGCAGGCCGCCAACTACCCGTTCTGCACCATCGAACCGAACACCGGCGAGGTGGCGGTGCCCGATCCGCGCCTGCAGAAGATCGCGGCGATCGGCAAGTCGAAGGAGATCATCCCGACCCGCATCTCCTTTGTCGACATCGCCGGCCTGGTCCGCGGCGCCTCCAAGGGCGAAGGCCTGGGCAACCAGTTCCTCGCCAACATCCGCGAGGTCGACGCCATCGTGCATGTGCTGCGCTGCTTCGAGGATGACGACATCACCCATGTCGAGGGCCGCATCGACCCCGTCGCCGACGCCGAGACGGTCGAGACCGAGCTGATGCTCGCCGACCTCGACAGCCTCGAGCGCCGCATCGTCCAGTTCCGCAAGCGCGCCGGCAGCAAGGACAAGGAAGCGACAACCGTGCTGCCGATGATGGAGGCCGCGCTCGAGCTGCTGCAGGCAGGCAAGCCGACCCGCATCCTGCTCGACGGCATCTCGGCGGAAGATCTGCACATCTTGCAGGGCTTGAACCTTCTGACCTCACATCCCGTGCTCTACGTCTGCAACGTCGCCGAGGCGGACGCGGCCACCGGCAACGAGCACACCAGGGCCGTGGAGCAGATGGCCGCAGCGCAGGGCGCCCGCACTGTCGTCATTTCGGCCGCGATCGAAGCCGAGGTTGCGCAGCTCTCCGACGAGGAAGAGATGGAATTCCTGTCCTCGCTCGGCCTCGACGAGCCAGGCCTGAACAAGGTGATCCGTGCCGGCTACGAATTGTTGCAGCTCATCACCTATTTCACCGTTGGGCCGAAGGAGACGCGCGCCTGGACCGTGCACAAGGGCGCCAAGGCGCCGCAGGCCGCCGGCGTCATCCACACCGATTTCGAGCGCGGCTTCATCCGCGCCCAGACCATCGCCTACAACGACTTCGTCACGCTGGGCGGCGAAGTGGCGGCCAAGGAAGCCGGCAAGGCACGCGACGAAGGCAAGGAGTACGTCGTCCAGGACGGCGACATCATGCTGTTCAAGTTCAATACCTGATGCGCTTACCGCTCGCATCTGCGTGAATTCGACGCCGGCTGAGCACTTGATATGAACAAATTCCTAGAGCAATTTATATAGGTGTTTACAACCTTCGGGCAGTCTAAAGCCGACTTAGAGAAGAGCTTATAATGGCTGAGACATCTATCGAGTGGACTGACGCGACGTGGAACCCTGTCGCAGGATGCACAATCCTCACAGCAGGGTGCACCAACTGTTATGCGATGCGCATGGCTTCGCGCCTCGAAGCGATGGGAACGGAAAAGTACGCGGGCCTAACTCGGAAAAGCGGTGGAAAAGTGAAGTGGACAGGCAAGATCAAACTTGACCATCCATCTCTCGATATTCCGATTTCATGGAAGAAGCCACGACGGGTTTTCGTCAATTCGATGTCGGACCTTTTCCATCCAGATGTACCTAAGGACTTCATTTGCGAGGTTTGGCGCATCATGGAAATCACCCCGCGCCACACCTATCAGATCCTTACCAAGAGGCCGGATAGGATGGCTGAAATCCTATCGAGAGACAGTTTCAAAGTGCTACCAAACGTCTGGCTCGGAACCAGCATAGAGGACAGCCGTGTACTTTACAGATTGGATGACCTCCGATCTGTCCCAGCGGTTATCAGATTCGTGTCCTACGAGCCATTGATAGGCTCGGTAGCAGGTGGAAGCCTGGCGGGTATTCATTGGGCGATCGTCGGCGGAGAGAGTGGTCCCAATGCCCGACCGATGGACCCAGTTTGGATCGATGAGATTTTCGATCAATGTACTGATGCTGACGCAGCATTCTTTTTCAAACAATGGGGCGGGAAAAATAAGAAAGCGACGGGGCGTATCTATCGCGAGCGCTTGTGGGATGATCTACCAGAATTGAGAATGTGAGATGCCATCTTGGTTGCTAGATTCACGGCTGCCGAGCTAGTATTCGAGACTGCAAAGAAAAGGGACGCAAGCGGCGCACCGTTTTTATGATGAAGCCGAACCGGATCAAGGACTGCACCCTTGAAAGTGGTTTCGAGACGTTCTTTTACATAGGCTTCAATCGCGTTTACATCGGCTCGGCGCACTGCCTGCCCTTGCGTTTCGAAAATATCTTTGGGCGAAACTTCGTGATTATACCAGCGAGAGCGCCAGTCGGTGGCACCTAGGACCCTATCTATACTTGCTTGCTTGCCTGGATCGAGTTTTGCCGGATCGTGCGGGGCATTCCTGTAGAGGCCGGACAGCGGGAAGAAATACCAACAATCCAGCGCCTTGGTCTTGGCAATTGCTTCCACCGTCTGCCAGGACACCTCCATGCCGTACGGATCTAGAAAAATAACTCCTCGTATTCCACGGCCAACTATTTCGGAGCCTCGCCAGGGGGTATTAGTGCATAGACGCTGCACGAGTTTATTGGCGTCCCCATTTCGCACGATGATTTTACGATCTGAATACTCATTAACCAGAATTTGAAGTTCCGAGAACCGAGACGTGTCTTGTTCAATGAGAACAATTGAGTGCATTGGTGGATCGATTTCGATCGCGATGCGGGCCGATCCTGGTGTCGTAATTTCTTCTGGCTCAGCAAAATCAGGTCCGAACAGCGGCAAACCGGGACGTACTTCGGTGCGCGTGCCAGAACCAGCAAAGGCGTCAATGTAGATGCAAGCAAACTCCTGATTTCGAAGGGCGATCGAGAACGCCTGCAGATACTCTTGGAGACATCTCAACTTTCTCGACGTGTCAGGTCCTCCAAAGACATGCTTTGCCAATTTCAACATCCCCGCTCCAAGGCTTTATCCAACCTGGAAAATAGAAAAGTGTCTAGATAATTTGACACACAGGGAACGAGCAGCTCAAACCTGAAAACTGCCTTCTATCTCTTCCAGAATAGTATCTGGAGCAAATGCAACAAGCCGATACACGCGACGAAGGCAAGGAGTACGTCGTGCAGGACATCATGCTGTTCAAGTTCAACACCTGATGTGACGGAAGTCACGCCGCCCACGGTGCCGTGAAGTTCGCTCTCTCGGTGCTGCCATAAGCCGGTTCAGCTACCGGCCACCATCCGACCGTTCACCCACACCTTGGCAATATTGGCCCGTGCCGCATCGAGCACGATCTTCTGAAAGACGTCGTCGAGCGTATCGTCGGCGCCGTTGACATGGATGTTCGAGGCGCTCGCTTCGGTGTCGATCAGCAGCGCGTCGAATTCGTGTCCGACGCGAAAACTGCCTGTCGGTAGGTCGAGCGCTTCCGCGCCTCCCGCGGTCGCCAGCCAGAACGCTTCCTGATGCGTGATCGGCTCGCCGGGCGCGCCGCGCTCCTTTGCCGGCAGGCCGGCATGCACGCCGCTCTGCAATGTTCTCGAGGCCGACAGCGCGTGCCGGCAACCGTCGAACAGCGATGGGCTGTAGCCGCCTGAAATATCGGTGCCGAGCCCGACATGCATGTGCCGGTCGAGCGCCTCGCGAAGCGGAAACACTGCATTGGCGAAGTAGACGTTGGACAGCGGGCAATGAGCGACGCCGGCGCCCTTCTCCTTGATCAGGTCCATGTCCTGCCCATCGATGAAGTTCGAATGCGCCAGGATCGTATGACGGGTGAGCAGGCCGAAACCATCGAGGCTTGCCGCATCCGTTTGGCCGAAGCGCGCTTCCACGAACTGCTTTGCCCAATCGCTTTCGGAGCAATGGGTCTGCACGTGGCAACCGAACTCTTCCGCGAGTTCGCCCAGCCCCTGCAAGGCCGCGTCGGTGCAGCTTGGAATGAAGCGCGGCGTGATCACCGGCTGGACAAGCGGCCTCTCGCCCGGATTCAATGACATGACGGCCTCGATGAAGCGCCTGGTATCCGAAACAGCGCTTGCCGCATCGGCATCGCGATAGAAGGGCGGACACTGTTCGGGGTCGTCCATCACCACCTTGCCGACCAGGGCACGCTGGCCTTTCTCAAGACATGTCTCGGCGAGCGCCACGCTGGCCTCGACATGGACGGTGGCGAAATAGAGCGCGGTGGTGGTGCCGTTGGCGAGCAGATTGTCGACCAGATCGGCATAGACCGCGCGAGCATAGTCCAAATCCGCATAGCGGGCCTCGAGCGGAAAAGTGTATTTCCGCAGCCAGACTTCGAGCGGCACGTCCAGCGCCTTGCCCATCTGCGGCCATTGCGGCGCATGGATGTGCAGGTCGACGAGCCCCGGCAGCAGGAACTGCCCCTCGCCAAGTTCCACCAGCCTGCCCGCCCGGCGGGCATCGCTTATCGTGGCCGTGTATTCCGGGTGGCCGGGCGCCAGGATCTCGGCGATGCGCCCCTGTGCGTCGACGCAGAACAGGTGCTCCTCCAGCACCTCCAGCCTGCCGCGCTCAGGCGTATGGAAGGCGGTGCCGAGCAGCATGAAAGGATCTGCCGTCATATCGTCGCTCCGGTGCTGCTGGCGGGCGGGGCTGCCAATGCGTGGCCTAGAAGAAAACAGTTGGCAAACATTTCCGCCGCTGTCCTTTGCCGCCGACTGATCCCATGATCGGCCGGGGATTTCCAGAGGGGACATCATGGAACGCGTTGCGCCAGAAATCAGTTTGATCGCCCAGCCGGACGATCCATTGCCCCTGGGCAAGGCCGCCCTGCTCGGCCTCCAGCACGTGCTGGCGATGGACGTCTATATCGTGCCGTTCATCATCGCGTCGGTGCTTGCCTTCAGCGTCGGCGACGCCGGCGCCTTCATCCAGTCGGCCTTCGTGGCGGCAGGCATCGCAACCCTGATCCAGTCGCAGTTGCTGATGCGGCTGCCCGTCGTCCAGGGACCGTCCTTCGTCCCGATCGGCGCGGTGCTGGCGATTGCCTTTGGCGCCGGCGGCGGCCTGCCGGGCCTGTCGGCCGTGATCGGCGCACTCATTCCGGGCGCCATACTGGTCATGCTTCTGGGATCGCCGACAAAGCTCTTCCACCGCCTCGTCAACCGCTTCGTGCCGTCCATCGTCGGCGGCGCCATCATCATCGTCGTCGGCGTCGCGCTGATGCCGGTGGCACTGAAGGAGAGCGTCTTCGCTGTCCACGGCACCGCCACCGTCGGCGGCAACATCGTCCTCGCCTTCGTCGCCGCGGCGGTGCTTGTCGGCTGCATGCTGATCGGCATGGCGCTTGGCGCGAAAGGCGCATGGCTGCGCCTGCTGTCCGTGATCATCGCGCTTGTGGCTGGCAGCGTGGCCGCCGCCTTCATGGGCCAGCTCGACATGACGGGCGTTTCCGCCGCGACCTGGTTTTCCATGCCGCGCATCGCCTTCCTCAATCTCGATGTCACCTTCTCCTGGTCGGCGACGCTGACCATGCTGATCGTCTACATCGTCGTCCTGGCCGAAACCACCGGCACCTGGTTCGCGGTCGGTGCCGTCATCGACAAGCCGCTCTCGGACGAGCAGCTCGACCGGGGCGCCACCGGCGAAGGCCTCGGCTGCCTGATCAGCGCGCTGCTGTGCAGCACGCCGGTCACCGGCTATTCGTCCAACGCCGGCATCATCGCCATCACCGGCATCGCCAGCCGTGCCGCCTTCGGGGCGGCCGGCATCTTCCTGGTGCTGTTCGGGCTGATCGGCAAGCTTTCGGCGGTCATCGCCTCAATCCCGGGGCCGGTCATCGGCGGCGTCTTCGGAGTGCTTTGCGTCGTCATCGCCATGAACGGTTTTCGGGTGGTGCGCGGGACGCCGCTGACCGAACGCAACATGCTGGTCATCGGCCTGCCCATCCTGATGGCGCTGTTCGCCACGCTGGTACCGCCGGATTTCGTCAAGACGCTGCCCGATATCGTGCAGTACATTCTGGGCTCATCCATCGCCTTCGGCGCCGTCTGGGCGATCGTCCTGCACCAGATCCTGCCGAACGCCCGCTAGGCGATCGGAGGCGCCGCGGCTGGCCCCTACGGCCGCCGCGGGCCCGATCGCGCCGGCGGGCTCACCAGAAAGGGCTTGACCAAATCGCCCGCGGCCTGCATCCGGGTTTGCCGATCCATACGGATCGCGCGTTCTGCAGGGATGCCAGACCATGACCGGCAAGACATGGGCCTATGAGGACTTCGTCGAGGGGATCTCGTTCGATCTCGGCACCAAACAGGTGAGCGCGGCCGAAATCATCGAGTTCGCCAGCGAATTCGATGCACAGCCGATGCATCTCGACGAGGAGGCCGGCAAGGTGAGTATCCTGGGCGGCCTCTCGGCTTCAGGCTGGCACACCTGCGCCATGTTCATGCGCATGCTGTGCGATGCCTTCCTGCTGGACTCCACCTGCCAGGGCGCACCAGGAGTCGATCAGGTCAAATGGAAGAAGCCGGTGCTCGCCGGCGATACGCTGCGGGGCAGCCTGGTGGTTCTGGCCAGGCGCCTGTCGAAATCGAAGCCGCAACTCGGCTTCGTGACCATGCGCAGCGAACTGGTCAACCAGCGCGGCGAAAGCGTCTTCGAGCTCGAGAACTCCGTCATGTTCCTGACGCGCGACGCGGGGGATGCGGCATGACGCTCGACGAATTCTTCCGCATCGGCACCACGGTGACGCTGGGCTCG
The DNA here is from genome assembly GCF_020164885.1 of Mesorhizobium sp. CO1-1-7. Lineage (NCBI taxonomy): Bacteria > Pseudomonadati > Pseudomonadota > Alphaproteobacteria > Hyphomicrobiales > Phyllobacteriaceae > Mesorhizobium > Mesorhizobium sp. CO1-1-7. The sequence goes on from NZ_JAIUHA010000014.1 coordinate 106,513, forward strand.
CACAGATTCGAGCCCGAGGCGATCAAAGCGTTCGCCCGCAAATACGACCCGCAGATCTTTCACATCGACGAAGAGGCCGCGAAGAAGAGCGTGCTCGGCGGCCTCTGCGCCTCCGGCTGGCATACCGCCGCCACCTGGATGAAGCTGAACCTGGAGAGCCGCCTGGACGCCGAAGGCTGGGACGGCCCGGTGCCCGAATTCGGCCCCTCGCCCGGATTCAAGAACCTGAAGTGGCTGAAGCCCGTCTTTGCCGGGCAAACCATCACCTTCACGCGCACGGCGCTGTCCCACCGCCCCATCGCGTCCCGCCCCGGCTGGCGGTTGCTGGCGCTGCTCTGCGAGGCCACTGATTCGACCGGCGGCAAGGTGCTGGAGTTCGAAAGCGCGGTGCTGGTGAAGGTGGAGTAGTTTCTTCCTTCGCCCCGTTTACGGCGTGGCCGAAGGGCGGATGAGGGCGGCACCCGCGCTGGTTATCGTGTTGCCTCCCTGCCCTTCGCTATCGCTCCGGGCGTTCGAGATCTTTGAAAGGTCCACTGGACCTTTCAATTTGCCTTCGGCAAACCGGTCTCAAACCCCCTCGAACCCGATCAGCGTTCGCACCGGCACGCCGAGCGCTTCGAGCTTGGCGCGCCCGCCCAAATCCGGCAGGTCGATGACGAAACAGGCGGCGAGAATGTCGGCGCCGATCTGGCGCAGCAGCTTGACCGCCGCTTCAGCCGTGCCGCCGGTGGCGATCAGATCGTCGACCAGGATCACCTTCTCGCCGGGCGCGACGCCGTCCTTGTGCATCTCCATCTCGTCCAGCCCGTATTCCAGGCTGTAGGCGACGCGCACGGTCTCATAAGGCAGCTTGCCCTTCTTGCGGATCGGCACGAAGCCGGCCGAGAGCTGGTGAGCAACGGCGCCGCCCAGGATGAAGCCGCGCGCTTCGATGCCGGCGATCTTGTCGATCTTCTGCCCGGCATAGGGATGCACCAGCTCGTCGATGGCGCGGCGGAAGGCGCGCGCATTGCCGAGCAGCGTGGTGATGTCGCGAAACAGGATGCCGGGCTTGGGATAGTCCGGGATGGTACGGATCGAGGCCAGCAGCGTGTCTTCGAGAGAAGGTTTCATGAAGCGGCTCCGAATGATCCGGCTGACAAAGTGAAACGGCGCGGGGCCGATCGTAACCCGGCGCGACCGACAACGGCTAGCGCGATGTGGCGACCGAGACAAGCGCATCCGGCAAAGGAATTGACTACGGGCTGGGAGCAACCACCAGGCGATTTTCCTCCTGTTGGGCGCAGCCACGAAAAAGGGGCGCCCGAAGGCGCCCCGCTCGAACGGATGGCTATCGGCCAAATCCTACATGCCGAGATCGGAACGAAGCTCCGCCCTGGCCACGTCGTACTCGGCCTTGAAGTCATCCCGGTTGAGCAGGACGGCGGCGATGACGCTGCCGGAAATCTTGCCCATCTCGACGTCGGACGGATAGTGGATGCCGCCGACGATGCGGTTGTGGGCGAACTCAGCCGCGCGCGCCATGATCTCAGCACGCCTTTCCGGAACCATGTCGGACAGGATGATGCCCATCATCGTGCCGACGGTCGCATGGCCGGACGGCCAGGAACCGGAGCTCGACAGCTTGACCACCGGCTTGACGAGATCGCTGAGCTGGTGCGGACGCGGGCGCTTCCAGACATCCTTGGCCGGATCGACGACGGCGCCTTCGGTCTCCACCACGCGATCGAAGAAGGCGCTGAATTTCGGCAGCTTGTCCTTGTTGAAATTCGGCCCCATGACATCGGCGAAACGCCAGACGTTTTCCTCGGCGTCGGCGATGGCGCGGGCTTCCATCTCGGGTGTGCGCGTGACCTGCATGGTCAGCACTTCGCCAAGCTCGGCCTTGGTCTCAGCCGAATCATTGGCCGGCGGCGGCGGCAGGATCATCGTCAGGTCGACATCCTTGTTGGTGATGAATGGTTTTGCGTCTTCGGCGCGGGCCGCGGAACCTACGACGAGCAGCAGCAGGCCTGCCGCAAGCGATGCGTATCTTTTCATGGGCGTGATCCTTTGATGAGAGCGCCGCAGGATCGCGATGTGTGGTGACGGCCATGTGACACCGCCGAGACGTGGAGGCGCAATCCACTCAAAAAGCAGAAAGGGCACCTCGCGGCGCCCCATGTTGTACACTGAACGGCCCAGGGCCTTTGAGATTCAGGTCAGGCCGAATCGAAAACGATGGTTTCCGAGAACCGGAGCGGAGCGTACTTGAAGTACGTGAGCACCGGAAGCGCAGGAAGCCATCGTTTGCAGACCGGCCTCACCTGAAGATCAACAGGCCTAGTGCGCGACGGCTTCCCACACCTTGCGCTTGGTCAGGTAGACCAGGGCGCCGAACAGAAGCAGGAACACCAGCACGCGGAAGCCCATCTTCTTGCGGTCTTCCATGTGCGGCTCGGCAGCCCATGTCAGGAAGGCAGCCACGTCGCGGGAATACTGGTCGATGGTCTGCGGCGAACCGTCGTCATAGGTGACCTGGCCGTCGGAGAGCGGCTTGGGCATCTTCAGCGACACGCCGGACATGAAGTACGGGTTGTAGTGTGTGCCTTCGGGGATGACCATGCCGGCGGGCGGGGTCTGGTCGTAGCCGGTCAAGAGCGAATGGATGTAGTCGGGACCACCGGCATCATACTGGGTGAAGATATCGAAGACGAACTGCGGGAAGCCGCGCTCGACGCCGCGCGCCTTGGCCAGCAACGACATATCCGGCGGCGCCGCACCGCCATTGGAGGCAGCGGCGGCTTCCTCATTGGCGAATGGGGCCGGGAAATGGTCGGACGGCTTGCCGGGACGGTCGAACATGTCGCCGGCATCGTTGGGGCCATCATGGATTGTGTATTCGGCTGACAGCGTCTTGATCTGCGCGTCGCTGTAACCGAGGTCCGAAAGCGTGCGGAACGCCACCAGGTTCATCGAATGGCAGGCCGAGCAGACTTCCTTGTAGACCTTCAGCCCGCGCTGCAACTGCGCCTTGTCATAGGTGCCGAACGGGCCGGTGAAGCTCCAGCTCATTTCCTTCGGCTCGTTGATCGGGAAATGCGTCGGTGCCGCCGCGTTGTGCGCCTCTTCGGCCGCGAACGCCCAAGTGCCTGCAACTCCGGTGCCGGCGGCCACGAGGCCGACCAGCGCAAGCGAGGTGAGAATCTTTTTCATGCCAAATCCCCTTAGATTCTCTACCGCTCAGCCCTTGGTCTCAGGTGCTGCCGTGGCGCCCGCCGGATGCCCGCTGCCACCCTTGTTCTTTTCGAGCACCGCCTCGGTGATCGAGTTCGGCAGCCTGCGGGGTGTCTCGATCAAGCCGAGCACCGGCAGCGCGATCAGGAAGAAGGCGAAGTAGAACAGCGTCGCCATCTGCGCCATGAACACATAGCTGCCTTCCGCCGGCTGCGAGCCCAGCCAGCCCAGCAGGATGGCATCGGCCACGAACAGCCAGAAAAACAGCTTGTACCAGGGCCGGTAGACCGCCGAGCGCACCTTGGAGGTGTCGAGCCACGGCACCAGGAACAGCATGACGATGGCGCCGAACATGCACAGCACGCCGCCGAGCTTGGAATTGATCGGCCCGATGTTGAAGGTGATGGCGCGCAGGATCGCGTAGAATGGCAGGAAGTACCATTCCGGGACGATATGGGCCGGCGTCTTAAGCGGGTTGGCGACCGTGTAGTTGTCCGGATGGCCGAGATAGTTCGGCAGGTAGAAGACGAAGTAGGCGAAGACGAACAGGAACACGATCATGCCGAACGCGTCCTTGATGGTCGCGTAGGGCGTGAAGGCCACGGTATCTGTCTTCGACTTGACCTCGATGCCGGTCGGGTTCGACTGGCCGACGACATGCAGCGCCCAGACATGCAGAACGACGACGCCGGCAATCATGAAAGGCAGCAGGTAATGCAGGGCGAAGAAGCGGTTCAGCGTCGGATTGTCGACGGCGAAGCCGCCGAGCAGGAGCTGCTGGATCCAGTCGCCAACCAGAGGAATGGCGCTGAAGAAGCCGGTGATGACAGTGGCGCCCCAGAAGCTCATCTGCCCCCATGGCAGCACATAGCCCATGAAACCGGTCGCCATCATCAGGAGGTAGATGATGCAGCCGAGGATCCACAGCAGCTCGCGCGGCGCCTTGTAGGAGCCGTAATAGAGGCCGCGGAAGATATGCAAATAGACGGCGATGAAGAAGAACGAGGCGCCGTTGGCGTGCATGTAGCGCAGCAGCCATCCGGAATTCACGTCGCGCATGATCTTTTCGACCGAACCGAAGGCGAGATTGGTGTCGGCCGTATAGTGCATGGCCAGCACGATGCCGGTCAGGATCTGCGCCACCAGCATGATCGCCAGGATGCCGCCGAAGGTCCACATATAGTTCAGGTTGCGCGGCACCGGATAGGCGATGAAGCTGTCATAGACCATCCTGGGCAGCGGCATGCGGGCGTCGAACCAGCGTTCGATACCGGTCTTCGGCGTGTAGGTCGAGTGTCCCTCGCTCATCGAAATATCCCCTGCCTCAACCGATAAGGAGTTTGGTGTCGGAAACGAATTTGAATACCGGAATCGCCATGTTCTCCGGCGCCGGGCCTTTACGGATGCGGCCGGCCGTGTCGTATTGCGAACCGTGGCACGGGCAGAACCAGCCGCCGAAATCGCCTTCCTGACCTAACGGGATGCAGCCTAGATGGGTGCAGACCTGAACCATCACCATCCAGGCCTCCTTGCCGGGCGTGGTGCGGTTGGCGTCGGTCGCCGGCGCATCGGACGGCAAATTGGCGTTGCGGGCGATCGGATCCTTGAGATCGGAGAGGCTGACGGCCTCGCCGTCCTTCATTTCCTTCTCGGTGCGGTTGCGCACCACGACCGGCTTGCCGCGCCACTTGACGATCAGCGAGCTGCCAGGCGCCAGCGAGGAGACATCGACCTCGACCGAAGCGAGCGCCAGCGTCGAGGCATCAGGGCGCATCTGGTCGATGAACGGCCAGGCCACGGCACCGGCGCCAACCACGGCGGCCATGCCGGTGGCGACGTAGAGAAAATCTCGACGATTGGGATCGTGGATGTCGGTTGCGCTCACGGGTGCCTGATCCTTTCGCCTCTTCCGCGCCGGTGGCCGAGCCTTGTTCCCCGCTCAATCACGCCAACCCGACAGCGCATGGCGAACAGGCTAGCGAATTCCTCCGGCATTTGGACTTCGGTTTATGCGTGAAGCCCGTTTTTGTCCAGACGGGTGAAGGCACAAGGGCAGATTGTCGCGGGGACAAAATCCCCTCGTGTCCGGCGGGACGGCGCATGGCTGCAAAGGGCGGCTAAACAACCGGGAATATCAGCAAAATCCAAGGCTCCGGCTTGCCTCGACACACGGCGCCGGTGTGATCTATCCTCCTTCGCATGGCGCACGTCATCGATCGCGAGCAATGGGCTGTTCGTTCCGACCACTGGAAGGGCGAACTGCAGTGCGGTGCCTACGGCTCAAACTCCTGCCTGATCTTCAATCACCTGCCCGACGTCGGCGGCGGCCCGCGGCTGCACGCCCATCCCTATGCGGAGATCTTCATCATCCGCCAGGGAACCGGCCTCTTCACGGTCGGTGACCAGGAAATCGAGGCTTCGGCGGGGCAGATCCTGATCGTGCCGCCCAACACGCCGCACAAATTCACCAATCTCGGTCCCGGTCCGCTGGAAACGACCGACATTCACGAAAACGGCAGCTTCATCACCGAATGGCTGGAGTGATTCCTAAAAACTGATTTTACGCGGCGCCCAGCCTCACTAGAACCGCCCTGGGGATATTGTATTCGCGGATCACGGCGTCATGCTTGCGAACGCCGCACAGTTCGCGCTGGATGAAATAGGCGTGAACGGCCACGGCAGCCTCCTTGAGCAGACGGGGGCGCAACTCATCGTCCCCGTTATCGCGCAACCGCGCCAAGGTTTCTTCCACGCGCTGGCCGGCCCGCCCGAGCGCCGCCGCCTTCTCTGCCAGGATTTCATGGCCAAGCGCGTCGAAGGCCGCGTCGGCGGCCGACGTGCCGGCAAGATGGGATGGCGGACGCAAGGACATTTCAGTTCCCTTTCCTGAACACCATGCGAAGGGTGACGAATTCTTCGCCCTCCACGCGCTGAAAACCAAGCCGTTCATAGAAAGCGAAGGCTTCTGGCGGCGCGCGGGTGTTCAACACGGTGAAATACTGGCGGGCTCGGTCGATCACGATCTCGACCAACGTTCGGCCAAGGCCGGCGCGACGGTGACGCGCGCTGACGAACAGGTGGCGGACCCGGCCGTGGTCCCTGCCCTCGAAATAGGGATCGATGTTCAGCCCGCAGACACCGGCGAGTTCGGCCCCATGCCAGGCTCCGAACAGCGCCTCGCCCCGCTTCAGGAACTTGTTGCGGCCGCTTGCCCAGCCATCGCCCAGACGCACCAGCATCCAGTAGCCTTCCAGCCGGCTCTCTTCCTTCAGCATGTCGAAGGCCGCCACGGTTGGCCGCAAACGCTTGAGCGTGTAGCCGATCTCTGGGCCGATCTCCGGACTGAGCTCTGCCGATCCACCCACGCGCCTACTCCGCCGGCCGCGTCTCTTCCAGCACGCTTTCCTCGTGATAGAGGAACCCGCCGGACTGGCGCTTCCACAGCCGGGCATAAAGCCCGTCGAGCGCCACCAGCTCGTCATGCGTGCCTTGCTCGACGATGCGGCCGCCGTCGAGCACCACCAGGCGGTCAAGTGCCGCGATCGTCGACAGCCGGTGGGCAATCGCGATCACGGTCTTGTTCTCCATCAGCCGCGTCAGATTCTCCTGGATCGCCGCCTCGATGTCGGAATCGAGCGCCGACGTCGCCTCGTCGAGGATCAGGACCGGCGCGTCCTTGAGGAAGACGCGGGCGATCGCCACGCGCTGACGCTGACCGCCCGACAGTTTCACGCCGCGCTCGCCGACAAAGGCTTCGTAGCCCTGGCGGTCCCTGTTGTCGCGCAAAGTCAGGATGAATTCATGGGCCTCGGCTTTTTTCGCCGCCGCGACGACCTGCGCATCGGTTGCGTCGGGCATGCCGAGCTTGATGTTGTCACGCAGCGAACGGTGGAACAGGGCCGTATCCTGGCTGACGACGCCGATATTGGCGCGCAACGAATCCTGCGTTACACCAGAGACGTCCTGGCCATCGATGGTGATCTGGCCGCTTTCGAGATCGTAGAGGCGCAGGATAAGGTTCGCCAGCGTCGTCTTGCCGGCGCCCGAAGGCCCGACCAGCCCGACCTTCTCACCCGGCTTGACGATAAGGTTGATGCCGTTCAGCACCCCAAACCCCTTGCCGTAGTGGAACTCGACATTTTTTACGTCGATGCGCCCGCCCGCCACGACCAGTTCCCCGGCGTCCGGTGCATCGGTCAGGCCGAGCGGCTGCGAGATCAGCGCCTTGGAGTTCTCCAGCACGCCGAGATTCCGCAAGATGCCGTTCATCTGCATCATCAACCGGCCGAGCAGCATGTTGAGCCGCAGCACCAGGCTGAGCGTGAAGGCGACCGCCCCGACCGTGATCGAGCCCTCGACCCAGAGATAAACGGCAAAGCAGCCGATCGCCGTGATCATGATGCCCGACAGCGTCGTCAGCGCCATGCGCACGCCGGTCAAGCGGCGGGTGAAGGGCCGCAATGCGTCGAGATAGATGTCGAAGCCGTTCCTGATGTAGCGATCGTCGCCGTCGGCCGCGAACAGTTTCAGCGTCTGCACGTTGGAGTAGGAATCGACAATGCGGCCATTGATCATGGAGCCCGCCTCCGCCGTCGCTTCGGCGTGCTTGCGGATTGCCGGCAAATAGCGCTTCGCCAGAAAGCCGAAGGCGGTGATCCAGACCACCACGAGTGCCGCCAGCCTGAGGTCAAGCCCGGCGACCAGCGCCAGCGTCGTCACCGTATAGACGACCATGAACCAGACGACCTCGATGAAGCTTTCCATCAGGTCGCCCGTCGCCTGCCCGGCTTGCCAGACTTTCGTCGCGATGCGGCCGGCAAAATCGTTCTGGAAGAAGGCGTAGGATTGGCGCGAGACGTGCCGGTGCGCCTGCCAACGCACCAGATTGTAGAAGCCGGGCGTGATCGTCTGTTCGTCGACCAGCGCCGACAAGGCGACGACCACGGTGCGGATGATCAGCACCACCGCGACCATGAACACCAGTTCGGGGCCGGCGGCGGTCCACAGCGCGTGCCAGCTCCGTTCGCCGGGCAATTGGTCGAGAATATCGACCAGCCGTCCGACGAAATAGAACAGGCCGGCCTCGACCAGCGGCGCGATGCCGCCGATGACCAGCATCGCGAAGAAGGCGAACTTCGCTTGCCCGACATAGTGCCAGAGGAAGCCCGTAACGCTGGCCGGTGGCCGAAGATTCGCCGGCTCCCTGAACGGGTAGACCCAGGTCTCGAACCAGCGGTAGACGGCTGTCATCATGCGGCGGCCATCATTCTGCGGCTTGCCCCTTTGCTATTGCGTCATTGGCGGCTTCGACTGGGACGTCATCGAGCAGGAACCCACCCGACTGGCGCTGCCAGAGTTGCGCGTAGAGCCCGCCTCTGGCGACCAGTTCCTCGTGCGAGCCCTCCTCGATGACGCGACCCTGGTCCATCACGACGAGCCTGTCCATCGCCGCGATGGTCGACAGCCGGTGCGCGATGGCGATGACGGTCTTGCCTTGCATGAGCTTGTAGAGGTTCTCCTGGATGGCGGCTTCCGCCTCGGAATCGAGCGCCGACGTCGCCTCGTCAAGGATAAGTATGGGCGCATCCTTCAACATAACGCGAGCAATGGCGATGCGTTGCCGCTGACCGCCGGACAGTTTGACGCCGCGGTCGCCTACATAGGCGTCGAACCCCTTGCGTCCATGATGGTCCGAAAGTCCTGATATGAAATCCATCGCCTCGGCCCGCCGCGCCGCCTCGAGCAGCATCTCGTCGGTGGCATCGGGCCGGCCGTAGAGGATGTTCTCCCGCACCGAACGATGCAGCAGCGAGGTGTCCTGCGTGACCATCCCGATCTGGGCGCGCAGCGAATCCTGTTTCATGCCGGCGATCTCCTGGCCGTCGATCAGGATCCGGCCGCTTTCCAGGTCGTAGAAGCGCAGGAGGAGATTGACCAGCGTCGACTTGCCGGCGCCCGAGCGGCCGACAATGCCGACCTTCTCGCCCGGCTTCACCGCCAGCGACAGGTTTTCGATGACGCCCTTCTGCTTGCCGTAGTGGAAGCGGATATCCTCGAAGCGGATATCGCCTTTGGAAACGATGATCTCCTTGGCATCCGGCCTGTCCTCGACAAGGCGCGGCAACGAAATCGAGGCAATGCCGTCCTGCACCGTGCCGATATTCTCGAACAGGCTCGACATTTCCCACATGATCCACTGCGACATGCCCCACATCCGGAGCACCAGGCCGATGACCACCGCGACCGCACCGATCGTCACCACTTGCCCCATCCACAGCCACAGCGAGATGGCGGTGACCGAGAACAGCAGCAGCGCGTTCAGTATGTAGAGCGAGCCGAACAGCAGTGTCACCAGCCGCATCGACCGGTAGACCGTGTCGAGGAAGCCCATCATGCCTTCCCTGGCGAAGGCGGCCTCGCGGCGTGAATGGGAAAACAGCTTGACCGTCTGGATGTTGGTGTAGCTGTCGACGACGCGACCGGTCATGGTCGAGCGCGCATTGGCCTGCTCCTCGCCGACCTTGCCCAGGCGCGGGATGAAGAAGCGCAGCAGCAGGATGTAGCCGACCATCCAGACGCCGAGCGGCGCGGCCAGCCGCCAGTCGGCCGAACCGACGATCAACAGCATGCCGAGGAAATAGACGACGACGTAGTTCAGGACGTCGATCACCTTGATGACGCATTCGCGCACGGCAAGCGCGGTCTGCATCAGCTTGGTGGCGATGCGGCCGGCGAACTCGTCCTGGTAGAAGCTCATCGATTGCTTGAGCAGGTAGCGGTGCACCTGCCAGCGGATGCGCATGGGGTAATTGCCCATCAGCGTCTGCTGGTTGAGCAGGGAATGCAGCCAGACCGTGCCGGGCAGCGCAAACAATACGATGAAGGCCATGCCGGCGAGTTTCCAGCCCTCCGTCTGCAGGAAGGTTTCGCGGTTCTGCCCCGACAGCCAGTCGACGATGCGGCCGAGGAAGCCGAACATCCACACTTCCGCGATGGCGATGGCCGCGACCAGCACCGCATCGACAAGAATATAGGGCCATGCCCCGCGCGTATAATGCAGGCAGAAGGCAACAAGCGTCTTGGGCGGCTCGACCGGTTCCGCGGCCGGGAACGGATCGAGCTTTCTTTCAAACCAGCTAAACAACAACATAGGTCACGCCTGTGAGATCTGTTTTCCGCTTACGCGGCTTGGCGGCGTACGAAGTCCTCGGACCGCATGGCATCGAGGGCCGACGCTCCGGAATCATCCGGAGCGTCGGCCCTGCTTCGCGCTATATAGGGGTTCGCCGGCTTTTCGCCGACAGCCACCTTTGTCGATCCTGACGACATGGCGCCACCAGTCCGGTTTTTCGCGCCTGGCCGGATCAGCCGGATGATCCGGCGCACCAGCGACGGACGGCTCGGATCGGGTACCGCGCGCGAGAAATCGACATCCGGCAGCATGCCGCGATGTGGACGCCGGCGTACTTCGGCATGAACCGCCGACGAATAGGTGTCGCCGATCAACAGCGCCCAAGCCACCACCTTCGGGTGTTGCAGGCTCCTCGAGCCCGGTATTCTGTAGGGATCGAACATCGGTCCGTCCTCCGTGTTGAAATAGAGATAAAAAGGATGATCGACGTCGTGCCGCGGGATCGGCGGCGGATCAGTCGGAACGCGTTGGGACGGGGCCATCGGCCCCTTCGGCAGCTTGAAAAACATCGCGGGTTTCCTTCGAAGACCAGGGTATGGTTTCGGCGGAAATCGGTGCGGAAGTGTCTAAAAGATCAGGAGAAACGTCGTACCGAAACCGCCAGGGCGCAAATAAGCCCACAGGTGGGGCGCTGGATGTACATGGCCATCATGAATTACCCCTCCATCGGTTCGGGTTGACAATGCCGGTCATATACCCGACTTCGAAAAAAATGGCCACCCGCAGGTCCAGGAATTTCCAAAACCAGGAAGCTGCTGTGGCCGATCTGCCACTTATTAGAAGGACGCGGAAGTGAACCCTGGTCTCCGCATCGCGCTCTACCAGCCTGACATTGCCGGCAATACCGGGACAATCCTGCGCTTCGCCGCTTGCCTCGGCCTCGGCGTCGACATCATTGAGCCGGCCGGCTTTCCGCTCTCCGACAAAGCGCTCAAGCGCGCCGGCATGGACTACCTCGAAATGGCTGCCCTGACCCGGCATGTCGACTGGGACGCCTTCGAGGAGTGGCGCAAGGCCCGCGCGGATCGCATGGTGCTGCTGTCGACCAAGGCTACGACCCCCTACACCGACTTCAGCTTCACCGACCGCGACATCCTCCTGTTCGGTCGCGAATCCGCGGGCGTGCCGGATCCAGTCCATCAGGCGGCGGATGCGCGGCTGACCATCCCGATGCAGCCCGGTGCGCGCAGCATCAACGTCGCCCTTTCCGTCGCCATGGTGGCGGGCGAAGCCGTCCGGCAACTCCGATAGGGGATCGCCGGCAGCGCCGTCAGCGGTGATTTTTGCCCAGGCGCACATCCGCCTTCTCCTTTGGTTTGCACAGTCAGGCTTTCTTGGCTACAAGCTCAACTTAACTTGAGGTCAAGCGGAAAGTGCGAAAATGGCGCCGGTAACGGAATTGACGGTCGGCCAGGTGGCCGCGCGCAGCGGCGTGGCTGTGTCGGCACTGCATTTCTACGAGGCCCGCGGTCTGATCCGCAGCCATCGTACGGCAGGCAACCAGCGGCGCTACGGCCGTGACGTGCTGCGCCGGGTGGCCATCATCCGGATTGCCCAGGAGGTCGGAATCTCGCTGGCGGAAATCGGTGCCGCGCTTGAATCATTACCTGAAGGCCGCACGCCGACGCGCGAGGATTGGAATCTGCTTTCAACGGCTTGGCGCGATAGCCTCGACCAGAAAATCAGCCAGCTAAGGAAGCTGCGCGACGGCTTGACCGACTGCATAGGCTGCGGCTGCATGTCGATCGACAAATGCCCGCTTCGCAATAAGGGGGATCGGCTGGCAAGGGAGGGAACGGGCGCGAGGCGCCTGCTGGCCGAGCGCTAATCCGCGGCTGGCAGCCGCCTTATCGTGAACTCGATCAGATCGCCCGGGCGTTCGAACCAGCTTTCGATCTCGGTCCAGTAGGCCTGCTTGGGGAAACGCTCGAACCACTCCTTGGCCTTGAGGCGCGCGTCCGAACGCGGCAGCACGAAGGTCTCGCGCAAAAAACCGTCGCGCGGCATGCGTGCGCGCTCGGCCCGGCTTTGATCGAGCCTTTTCTTCAGGCCATCCAGCGGCGGTCTTGCCGGGGTGCGCACGAAACAACTCCTTGCACCTGGCGCATGACCCCGAAATCGGAATCGGGTTTCGGAAAGGATCATGCGCGAAACCAAAGTGACTTGACCCTGTCCCTTAAGAGATTAGGGATCGCGCCCGGAAAAGACGAGTCTTTTGTCGACTCACCGCCCCGCAACCGGAGACGGCACTTGGAACGACCTGAAATACCGGCGGGGCTGCCTGTCGACATCGAAGAAAAGAAGATGAAGGCCCGGCTTTGGTTCGAGGCGCTGCGCGAGCGCATCTGCGGCGCTTTCGAGCAGATCGAGCAGGATCTCGGCGGGCCGCTGGCTTCGTGGTCACCGGGCCGTTTCGAAAAGACGCCCTGGGAGCGCGATCACGGCAAGGGCGGTGGCGGCACCATGTCGATGATGCACGGCCGCGTCTTCGAGAAGGTCGGCGTCCACACTTCGACTGTTCATGGCGAGTTCTCGCCCGAGTTCAGGAAGCAGATGCCAGGCGCCGAGGAAGACCCGCGCTTCTGGGCATCGGGCATTTCACTGATCGCGCACCCCTGGAACCCCAACGTTCCGGCCGTGCATATGAACACCCGCATGGTGGTGACCTCGCGCCAGTGGTTCGGCGGCGGCGCCGACCTGACGCCGGTGCTCGACCGCCGCCGCACCCAGGATGATCCCGACACGATAGCCTTCCAGCGTGCCATGCAATTCGCTTGCGAGAAGAATGCCGCCGTCGCCGACTATCCGAAATTCAAGGCTTGGTGCGACGAGTACTTCTTCCTGCCGCACCGCAACGAGCCGCGCGGCACCGGCGGCATCTTCTTCGACTACCTGCATCCGGAAGAAGAGAAGGGCGGCTGGAATGCCAATTTCAACTTCGTCCAGGATGTCGGGCGCTCTTTTCTCGTGGTCTACGGCCACCTCGTGCGCGCCAACTTCAACGAGAACTGGACCGATGGCGACCGCGACGAACAGCTCGTTCGCCGCGGCCGCTATGTCGAATTCAACCTTCTTCACGATCGCGGCACCATCTTCGGGCTCAAGACCGGCGGCAATGTCGCCTCGATCCTGTCCAGCCTGCCGCCGGAGGTGCGCTGGCCATAAAAAAATTGTGAGCGCGATGTGAGGCCGCATTGATGTCCCATTGTTCGAATCTGGGCGCGGAATGTGACGCAATGAATATCTTTTTCGTCTAATATCCATCTGAAAAAGCTGGGTTAGTTATCGCATTCGGGTCGGGAAGCGCCGGTGGTTTGCCTGAGGGCAATTCCAGGAAAATGCGGTTTTCCCTTCGGAATTGCGTCGGAACAGGCGAACCGCGACTCGACGCGACCGGACGGCCCGAAGACGATGCGGATCATCTTCGTCAAAGGATGGCCGCTTTCCCAGGAGTATATCAGCATGAGAAAGATCATTGTTTCCGCTGCCGCGGCTGCCTTTCTTGCTTCCGGTTCGGTGGCGTTCGCCGCCGTCAAGCACACCACCGGAACGGTCAAGAGCTTCGATGCGACGGCCAAGAGCCTGGTTCTCGACAATGGATCGTCTTTTACGCTTCCCCAAACCTTCAAGGATCCTGGCCTGAAGGTCGGCGAGAAGGTCAGAATTTCGTGGGACATGAGCGGCAAGGACAAAGTTGCCGAGGCAGTCAAGATCGTGAAGTGACGGCCTGCCCGCCGGGCTAGCGTAAGAGGGCGGAGCAGCGCTGCTCCGCCCTTTCACCGTTGACCGCAACCAATATCACACCATCTGTGTTATGGTTCTCACCCCCGCCCATGATCGGAAAAGTCGGATCATGAGCCAAAAAAGTACCGGAGCCTCGCAGGCTCCACGGAGGAAAAGGAGAAATCCGATGAAGGAATTTCACTGCGGGTCGCTGGTTCCCGGCTGTGAGTGGCATACTCGTGCCGGCGAGGAGGCCGAAGTGATGCGCCGTGCCGTCGAGCATATGCGTGAGACACATGGCGAAACGACCATCCGCGAGACGATGATCGAGGCTATCCGCTCCCGAATTGAGAAGGTCCGCGACGCGGCATGATCCTCATCAGCCTTCAAGTGCCTCCGCGGCGCGCTTGATCAGTGCGTCGCGATCGGGCGTGAAACTCGCATCGATCCATTCCGCTTCCAGGTTCTTGAGGATCTCGCCGAGCTTCGGCCCCGGGGTTGCGCCGAGCGCGGTCAGATCGGCGCCTCGCAGCGGAAATTCGGGCCTTTTCCATTTGAGCGCAAAGGAAAGCAGGCGCGAAAAGCCGCCGGCTTCGAGCAGCGCTTCATTGTCTTCGACGGCCCGCACCCGCGCCGCCGCAAGCGAAAGCCGCAGGCGGTCGACAAATCCTTGGCGGTCGCCGCGATAGAGCCGTTTCGCCAATTCGCCCTCGGTCGTCTTCGGTTCGACCGCGGTTGCCATCGACCAATGGCGCAGGCGATCCGCTTCGGCGGTCGAGAATTTCAGCCGCTCCGCAAGCGTCTTCATGCGCGCCGTATCCGGCGGCACCATCGCCTCCAGCCGCAGCATCGGATCCACCGCCCAGCCCAGGTCCTTCTCGGCCCTGGTCAATCCGTGGATCGCATCGATGCCCCATTTCTCGCTTTCCGACAGCGCGGCGGTCAAGACACCGGCCTGCCGCATCCAGAGCAGCGCCCGCGAGGGATCGGGTGCGGACAAGAGCTTTTTCAGTTCGGACCAGATGCGCTCCGCCGAGAGTTGGGCGAGGCCTTCCTTCAACCGGGCGCAGGCCTTCAGCCCCTCGGCGTCGGGCCGGCCTTCGCCATACCAGGCGAAGAAGCGGAAGAAGCGCAGGATGCGCAGATAATCCTCACGGATGCGTGCCTCCGGGTCGCCGATGAAGCGCAGCCGGCGCGCCTCGATGTCGGCGATGCCGCCGACAAGGTCGACAACGCTGCCGTCGGCCTCCGCATAGAGCGCGTTGATGGTGAAGTCGCGCCGCTCGGCGTCGAGCTTCCAGTCGCGCCCGAACGACACCTTGGCGCGACGGCCATCGGTCTCGACATCGGCGCGCAAGGTGGTGATTTCATAAGGTTTGCCATCGGCGACCACCGTGATGGTGCCGTGCTCGATACCGGTCGGCACCGCTTTGAAGCCTTCCGCCTCGGCGCGGCGAATGGTTTCCCGCGGCAGGCAAGAGGTTGCTATGTCGATGTCGGTGACAGGCTGGCCCATCAGCACGTTGCGTACGGCGCCGCCGGCGATGCGCGCCTCTTCACCGCCTTCGGTGAGCGCGCCAAGCAGGCGCTGCAGATGCTTGTCGAAGAGCCAGTCCGCCCTGCCCGCGATCGAAACACTCACGCATAGAGCCTTTCATACAGTGTGCGGATGATCCCGGCGGTGACACCCCAGATGCGCCGGTCGCCATAGGGCATGTCGTAGAAGAACCATTCGAGATCGTTCCAGATGCGGCTGTCGCGCTTGTGGTTGGCCGCGTCCATCAGGAAGCGCAGCGGCACTTCGAAGGCGGCGTCGACCTCATCCGCGTTCAGGGTCAGCTGGAAATGTGGCCGCACGATGCCAAGCACCGGCGCGATGCGATAGCCGCTGCCGGCGACGTAATCGGGCATCCGGCCGATGATCTCGATGCGATCCTGGCCAAGGCCGATCTCCTCGAAGGTCTCGCGCAGTGCCGCCGCCTCCGGGCTTGTGTCGGTCGCATCGATCGTGCCGCCCGGGAAAGCCACTTGCCCGGAATGATTGCGGAGTTTTTCGGCCCGTTTGGTCAGCAGAACCGTCGCCTCGCCGTCATGGTCGACCACCGGGATCAGCACCGCGGCGTTGCGCAGCGGCTTGCCAGGGTTGAGGCGTGGATGGCCGGGATTGAAGCGGTGATCGCCATAGTCGCCGCCGGCATGCGCCTCCGGCTGCGCGGCAAAGCGCGCGCGAAAATCCGCCGACGAAAACGGCGCCGGCGATACCTGGTCCATCATTCGCTCAACCGCTTCAACTGATCGGCCGGCATGATCGGAAACACGGCGTTCTTGGAGCGCACCGAAAACATCGTCCTGCCGTCGATTTCGATCTCCTCGCCATGCCCGACCAGTTCGTACATGACCGGCCGCGCCACAAGCGCCTCCAGCCTGCCGCGCACCAGCAGATACGGCTTCAAACCGCCGGTCCCGTTCTCGTCGACGAAGCGCAGCGGCCGCTCCGGTCCGGCCTCGATCACGTCGCCGACATTGGTGCGGAAGGTGATGACCTGATCCTCGCCTTCGCCCGAAACATCCATCTCGACGGCGACGAAAGGCGCATCGGCGACGCGGATGCCGACTTTTTCCACCGGCGTCACCAGATAGGTCCTGCCGTCGGCGTCCTTGCGCAGCACGGAGGAGAAAAGCTGCACCAGCGGCATGCGGCCGATCGGCGTGCCCAGGTAGAACCAGGTGCCGTCGGCCTTGATTTCCATGTCGAGATCGCCGCAAAAGTCGGGATTCCAGCGCTCGACCGGCGCCGCGCCCTTGCCTGCGCGGGCCGCGCGCGAGATCAGCGCCTCGAGGCCCCGAGCCTCGGTGGCCTGCGTAAGGCTTTGTTGGCGATGTTCGTGGTGTTCGCTCATCGTCACGAAATAGTCACTGTTGTTCCGCTTGTCAGCCTAAGTCTGTGATTTAAGTTCAACCATAGGCGCTCCGCGAGGCCGAATCGCGGCAGTCTATGGTATGGTGCGGGCCAGCATTTCCAAACCATGGCATTTCCAACCAAAGGGATCGATGCGGCATGAGCGTGATGGTCAAGGAAAGCCCGATCAGCGAAACGGACATGGTCGCCGAGGCCGAGAAGGCACTTGCCGACATCTCCAGGATCCGTGACGGGGTTGGCCGGGTGATCTTCGGCCAGGAGAACGTCGTCGAGCGTACGCTGGTGGCGCTGCTTGCCGGCGGCCATGCGCTTCTGGTCGGTGTGCCGGGCCTCGCCAAGACCAAGCTGGTGGAGACGCTGGGCGTCGTGCTGGGGCTCGATTCGCGCCGCATCCAGTTCACGCCCGACCTGATGCCGTCCGACATCCTTGGCTCGGAGGTCATGGAGCAGGACGAGACCGGCAAGCGCTCGTTCCGCTTCATTTCCGGGCCGATCTTCGCCCAGCTGCTGATGGCCGACGAGATCAACCGCGCCTCGCCGCGCACGCAGTCGGCGCTGCTGCAGGCGATGCAGGAATATCATGTCACCATTGCCGGCGCGCGCTACGACCTGCCTTCCCCCTTCCATGTGCTGGCGACGCAGAACCCGCTGGAGCAGGAAGGCACCTATCCGCTGCCCGAAGCCCAGCTCGACCGCTTCCTGATGCAGGTCGACATCTTGTACCCCGAAATCGAGGCCGAGCGCCGCATCCTGTTGGAAACCACCGGCGTCGAGGACGCGAAAGCCCAGAACGTGCTGCAGCCGGCGCGGCTGAAGGAGATCCAGACACTGATCCGCCGCATGCCGGTACCCGAAAGCGTCGTCGAGGCGATCCTTACCCTGGTGCGCTCGGCGCGTCCGGGCCAGGGCAATGCCGACACGGACAAGCATGTCGCCTGGGGCCCGGGCCCGCGCGCCAGCCAGGCGCTGATGCTGTGCACCAGGGCCCGCGCGCTCTACGACGGACGCCTGGCGCCTTCGGTCGACGATGTCAGGGCGCTGGCCGAACCGGTGCTGCAGCATCGCATGGCGCTGACCTTCGCCGCCCGCGCGGAGGGCACCAGCGTGCGCGACGTGGTGGCGAAGCTTGTGAAAGGCATTTGATGGCGCGTATCGGCGAAGTCCAGGCCCCGGCAGCGACGCGCGATGCGCTCGCCCGAGGCCGGTTGCGGGCTTCGCTGGTTCCCGACCTGCTGGTCGAGGCACGCCGTATCGTCAACACCGTGATCGCCGGCTGGCATGGCCGCCGCAAGCGCGGCATAGGCGAGAATTTCTGGCAGTTCCGGCCTTATGTCGAAGGCGACGCCTCGCGCATCGACTGGCGCCGCTCGGCCCGCGACGACCACACCTATGTGCGCGACCGCGAATGGGAAGCCGCCCACACCGTCTGGCTGTGGGCCGACCCCTCGCCATCCATGCTATACAAATCGACGGGAGCCGGCGTTTCCAAGCAATCGCGCGCGCTGGTGCTGACCTTGGCCATAGCCGAGCTTTTGTCACGCAGCGGCGAACGCATCGCCTGGCCTGATCTGACCGATCCATTCACCGCCCGCAACGGCGCCGAGCGCATCGCCGCCCAGCTCATGCATGCCGGCGAACTGCCGGCAAAACCCGATCTCTCCAACATCAGGCGCTTCTGCGACATCGTCATCGCCAGCGATTTCCTCGACCCCGTCGAGGAGACCATGGCCTGGCTCGACGTGCTCGCCCGCCATGGCGTGCGCGCCCATCTGATCGAGGTTGCCGACCCGGCCGAGGAAACCTTCCCCTATGCCGGCCGCACCGAGTTCACCGATCCCGAGACCGGCGACAAGCTGACCGCCGGCCGCGCCGAGATGCTGGCCGATGAATACCGCCTGCTCTACACCGCTCGCCGCCAGGAGTTGGCCGGCTGGTGCAAGCGGCTTGGCTGGAGCTTTACCGTGAACCACACCGACCGGCTCGCGTCCGACGCGCTGGTGCGCCTGCACATGGCGATGACCGCCGATGGCGGGCATGCCGGTATCATTGCCGGCGATCAGCCCAGGCTGATCGCCAAGGGCGATCAGCCTGGAAAGGCGGTCGCATGAGCTGGCTGCCGCTCTCCTTCGGCGCTCCGATGGTGCTGTGGGGCCTGCTGGCGCTACCGGTGATCTGGTGGCTGCTCAGGCTCACCCCGCCCAAGCCGCAGACCGAGGTGTTCCCGCCGCTGAAGATCCTGGCCCGTGTGCTGAGGCGTGAGGAAACCCCGCAGCGCAGCCCCTGGTGGCTGACGCTGCTCAGGCTGCTGATGGCCGCCCTCGTCGTCGCGGCATTGGCCGAACCGGTGTTCAACCCGCGCGAAAAGCTGCCGGCCGAGGGTGCCGCGCTTGCCCTGGTCATCGACAATGATTGGGCGAGTGCCGCCGACTGGAACAAGCGCGTCGCCACCGCCGAGCGGCTGATCAAGGACGCCGGCTCGAACGGCGTGCCTGTTATCATCGCCTTCACCGCCGAAAAGCCCAATGCCGAGATCGGCCCCTTCGATGCCGCCGCCGCGCTCGACCGGCTGCGCGCCGCCAAGCCGCGGCCGATCCCGACCGACCGGCCCGCCGTCTATGCGCGCGTCGCCGGCATGCTGGAAACCTTGCCAGGCGCCAGCGTCGCCGTGCTGGCCGATGGCCTGGGGGCAAAGGGCGACGAGGCCGCCTTCAACACGCTGTTTTCGAAAAATGCCGCCCGCATCGTCTGGGCGGTGGCCGACCGGCTGTCGCTGACTGGCCTGACATCAGCCGAAAACCAGGTTGATGGCTTTGGTTTGACCGCCATCCGCGCGCCCGGCGATCCCGCCCCGGCGCAGGTCACCGCCGGCGCATTCGACGACAAGGGCCGCCGCATCGCCGATGCGACCCTGACCTTCGCGCCGGGCGAAGCCACGGCCACCGGCACCATGGCGGTGCCGTTCGAATTGCGCAACGACTTCGCCTCGATCGCGCTCGATGGCGAACGGCATGCAGGTGCCGTGCGCGTGCTCGACGAAAGCTCCAAACGCCGCCGCGTCGGGCTGTTGTCGCAAGCCGAGTCCGACCAGGCGCAGCCGCTTCTGTCGCCGCTCTACTACATCAGGCGCGCGCTGCAGCCCTTCGCCGATCTGGTCGAGCCCTCCAGCGCCGATCTCGCCGACGCCATCCCGCAGATCCTCGACCAGAAGCCGGCGATGATCGTCATGGCCGATATCGGCACCATTCCCGCACAGGTCCGGCAAAGACTGGTCGACTGGGTCGACAATGGCGGCACGCTCGTGCGTTTCGCCGGCTCGCGGCTGGCCGCTGCCGGCAATGACGACGATTTGCTGCCGGTCCGCCTGCGCACCGGCGAGCGTTCGCTCGGCGGCGCGCTGTCATGGACCTCGCCGCAGCCGGTCACCGAATTTCCCAAGGCCGGCCCCTTCGCCGACCTGGCGCCGCCGACCGAGGTCACGGTGACCAGGCAGGTGCTGGCCGAACCGACACCCGACATCGTCGAGCGCACCTGGGCGGCTCTTGCCGACGGCACGCCGCTGGTGACCGGGCTGAAGAAGGGCAAGGGCACGCTGGTGCTGTTCCATGTCACGCCCGAGGCGACGTGGTCGAACCTGCCCATATCGGGCAGTTTCGTGGAGATGCTGCGCCGCATCGTGCAATTGTCGCGCAACCAGGGCGCGGCGATCGCCAATGCCGAAGCCGCCGCCACGTCGCTGGCGCCCTATCGGATGATCGCGGCAGACGGCTCGCTGGTGCCGCCGACACCGGATGCACGGCCGCTGGTGCCGGGCGCAGGACCACTGCCGGTCACCTTCGAGAACCCGCCTGGCCTCTACGGCTCGGAGACCGGCGTCTTCGCCCACAATCTGCTCGACGCCTCAAGCACCTTTGCCCCGCTGGCGCGCCCGCAAGTGACGGTGCCTGTTACCACCGTCCAGTACGCCTTCGATGAATCGCGCAACCTGAAGGGCACGCTGGTCGCGGCGGCTCTGCTGCTGATGCTGCTCGACACGCTGGCGGTGTTGTGGATGGGCGGCCTCTTTTCGCGCCGGCCGCGCCGTGCCGGTGCGGCCGCGACCACAGCCGCCGTGCTGATCGCGCTTGGCGCACTGTTCGGCCATGCCGATGTCGCGCGCGCCGACGATGCCAAGCCGGGCGATCAGGTCGCTATCGAGGCGATTTCGAAAACCCGCATCGCCTATGTGCTGACAGGCGTCCCGGGTGTCGATTCGATCAGCCGCGCCGGGCTCGAGGGTCTGACCCGCTTCCTGATCGAGAAGACCGCCTTGGAGCCGGGGGCGCCGGCCGGCGTCGATATCTCGAAGGACGAACTGTCCTTCTATCCCCTGATTTACTGGCCGATCGATCCGGCGGCACCGATGCCGAGCCAGGCCGCGATCGCCCGCATCGACGCCTATATGCAGCAGGGCGGCACCGTGCTGTTCGACACCCGCGACCAGTTCGCCAACGGCATCGGTGCCGATTCCACCAGCCCGGCGACCGAGCGGCTGCGCGACATCCTCGGCAACTTGAACGTGCCGCCACTGGAGCCGGTGCCGTCGGACCATGTGCTGACCAAATCCTTCTTCATCCTGCCCGAGTTTCCCGGCCGCTTTGCCGGCAGCCCGCTCTGGGTCGAGGCATCGCTCGATGCCAGCAATGCCGACAACCGACCGGTGCGCACCGGCGACGGCGTATCGCCGATCATGATCACCGCCAATGATTTCGCCGGCGCCTGGGCGGTTGACGAGAATGGCGATCCGCTGCTGCCGACCGTACCGAACGATCCGATGCAGCGGGTCTACGCGCTGCGCGCCGGCGTCAACATCATGATGTACATGCTGACCGGCAACTACAAATCCGACCAGGTGCATGTTCCCATCCTGCTCGAACGTCTGGGGCAGTAGGATGACGTTCTTACCCTCCACGGCGGGTCAACTCTCTCCACAACGGAGAGGATGAAGCATGAACTGGTCTATCTCCTTCGAACCGCTTCTATCCTGGCCGCTGCTGGCCCTGGTGCTGGTACCGTTGGCGCTGCTGGCGCTCGTCGGCCTTTGGTTTCGCCAGCGCGGCGCGGTCCTGCGCCTGGTCGCCCTGCTGGCGCTCGCCGCCGCCATCTTCAACCCCGTATTCCTCAACGAGGAGCGCGAGCCGCTGAAAAGCGTCGTCGCGCTGGTCGTCGACCGCAGCCAGAGCCAGGACATTGGCGACCGTACCAGGCAGACCGACGAGGCCGTGGCCGGGTTGCAGCAGCGTCTTGGCCGCTTCAAGCAGTTCGACGTCCGTGTCGTCGAGGCCGGCAAATCCGACGCCGCCGAGGAGCGCACGGAAACGCGGCTGTTCGGAGCGCTGGAAGGCGCCTTCCGCGACGTGCCGCCCTCGCGCATCGGCGGCGCCATCATGGTCACCGACGGCGAGGTGCATGACACGCCGTCGGGCACGCCCGAGTTCAACGCCCCGCTGCATGCCCTGATCACCGGCAACGACCATGAGAAGGACCGCCGTATACGTTTCGAGAACGCGCCGCGTTTCGGCCTCGTCGGCAAGCCGCTCGACATGAGCTATCGCGTCATCTCGACCGAAAACGAGACCGGACCGGTCGATGTGCGGGTCTCGGTCAATGGCGAGCAGGTTTCGGTCGAGCATGCCACGGTCGGCCAGGCCATGCCGCTGCAGGTGACCATCCCGGGTGCTGGCCGCAACATCATCGAACTTGCCATCGACCGTGAGCCGGGCGAACTGACCGACACCAACAACCGCGCCATCGCGCTGGTCGACGGCATCCGCGAGAACCTGCGCGTTCTGCTCGTTTCGGGCGAACCGCATGCGGGCGAGCGCACCTGGCGCAATCTGTTGAAATCCGACGCCTCGGTCGATCTCGTCCATTTCACAATCCTGCGGCCGCCGGAAAAGCAGGACGGCACGCCGATCAACGAATTGTCGCTGATTGCCTTCCCGACCCGCGAGCTGTTCGTCGAAAAGATCAAGGATTTCGACCTCATCATCTTCGACCGCTACCAGCACCGCGACGTGCTGCCGATCCTCTATTACGACTACATCTCCGAATATGTCGAAAAGGGCGGCGCGCTGCTGATCGCCGCCGGTCCCGAATATGCCGGCGAGGCTTCGATCGCACGCACGCCGCTGATGTCGGCGCTGCCGGCCATGCCGACCGGCGAGGTCGTCGACAAGGCCTTTTATCCCCGCCTCACCGAACTCGGTCAGCGTCACCCGGTGACGCGCGGCCTCGACGGTTCGGCCACCGAGCCGCCGCACTGGAGCCGCTGGTTCCGCACCATCGGTGTGCAGAATCCGCAGGGTGAAGTGGTGATGAAGGGCGCCGACAACCGGCCGCTGCTGCTGCTCGACCGCAAGGGCGAAGGCCGCGTCGGCATGCTTCTGTCCGACCAGGGCTGGCTGTGGGCGCGCGGCTTCGAGGGCGGCGGCCCGCATGTCCAGCTCTACCGGCGCATCGCCCACTGGCTGATGAAGGAGCCCGAACTCGAGGAAGAGCGGCTGACCGCCGAGGGACGCGGCATGGTGCTGGAGATCCGCCGCCAGACCATGGCCGACGATCCCGGCCCGGCGCAGATCATCACCCCCTCCGGCAAGACGCTCGCCGTCAAGCTCGACAAGTCCGAGCCCGGCGTCTTCCTCGGCAGCGTCCAGACCAGCGAAATCGGCCTCTTCCAGGTCGCCAATGGCGATCTCACCGCGCTTGCCCATGTCGGACCGGTCAACGCTCCGGAATTCGCCGACGTCGTCTCCACGCAGGAGCGGCTGAAGGCGCCGGCGGAAGCCACCGGCGGCAGCGTGCGCCGGTTGGCGTCTGCCGCGGGCAGCGACGTGACGCTGCCTTCCATCGTGCCGGTGCGCTCGGCCGGCGAGGCGTCGGGCAGCGACTGGATCGGCCTGCGCACCACCGACGACAGTGTGCTCAAGGCCGTGTCGCGCGTGCCGCTGTTCGGCGGCTTCCTTGGCCTGGGCCTGTTGCTCCTGGCGATGGGTTCGATGTGGTACCGCGAGGGACGATAGAGCGGTGCGCTCCTACTTTCTCCCCGTGTAGTGACGCGGAGAGCGACGCTATCGCGAGTGGTTTCGCCAATCGTCGAAACCAAGGCTATGACGAGCCCCTCCTCACTCCTCCGGTTCCGTCGTGAACAGCAGTGGGTAGCCCTTGGCCTTGCCGGCGTCGGTCGCCCGCGTCGCCTTGGTCTCGGCGACATCCCTGGTGAAGACCGCGACCACGCAGACGCCACGCTGGTGCGCGGTGATCATGACCCGGTGCGCCTGGTCCTCCGAGAGCTTGAACTCGCCCTTCAGCACCGTGACCACGAATTCGCGCGGCGTGAAATCGTCGTTGACGAGGATGACCTTGTAGAGCTTCGGCCGCTCTGTCTGCGGCTTGACCTTGGTGCGCGGTTTTGTGGTGATTTCAGGCATTCGAACCGACTGTTTTCGCGATCAGCTTAAGTCCGCATTTTGCCACGGGCGGCAGTGATCGTCCATTTACGGACCGTCGGCGGGCGGGCCCGGTCCTCCGGGGTCATGTGGGGAATTGTCGGTCGCGGTTCAACGGCCCTGACGGCCGAAGACGCGGCGCGTTGGGTCGGCATCCGCCCGGCGTTCCAGCCATGCCGCGATCGGCCATCCGGCAACACAGATCAGCGTCACGCCGGCGAGCACGATCAAAAGCCATGCCTGCACCGGCGTGATGTAATCCCAGTTGCTGGAAATCGCCGGTGCGAACAGCGAAGGCTCGGTGCGCCCGCTTGCAGGGTCCGGCACGGGGCTGGCGGTGAGCAGAATCAGCACCCTGGCGACGCCGGTGGCAACCAGGCCGCCGATCACCATGGAGCGAAAAATGGACGAAAGCCGCTTCTTCATGCGGATTGTCCTACAGGGCCGGCATTGCAAACGGGTTAAGCACGATCGAGATGCGTGGCTGAAAGCCGCCGGCGTCCAGCTCTTCGACCATGCCCTTGCCAGAAGGCCGCCCCAGCCGGTTTGCGGCGGGGCGGCCTTGCTAGACTAACCTCGAAGCTGATCAGGGCTTCTTGGGAGCAGCCTTCGCAGGGGCCGCCTTCGCGGGAGCCGCCATCGCGGGGGCCTTCTTGACCGGGCACTTGTGCTTCTTGGTCACCTTGCAAACGGTCTTCTTGGCGACCTTCTTCGGAGCGGCCTTGGCCGGAGCAGTGGTCGTCGCGGCGGCAGCCGGAGCGGTGGTCGTGGTGGCAGCGGCCGGGGCAGCGGTCGTGGTCGCGGCAGCGTTGCCGAGAACGGGCATCGAGAAGGCGAGAGCGACGGCGAGACCAAGGGCGGACAGGAGGGATTTTTTCATGGCTTCGTTTTCCTTTTTTGTGCGGGTCGTTTTGAGTGTCACTGGACCGGGTCGTTCGGTGTCACTCCAAGCAGCTTCAAAGCATTGGCGAGCATCCGGATGCCCTGCGCCTGTTTCTTGGCGGCGCAGTACCGGTTGCCCTTTCTCTGAAGTGCCTTTGCCGCGGTGACCTGCGTTGCCGTGGCATGGGTTTCGAGGGCTTCATCAAATTGGTGGCTGAGATTGGCGCACCGTTCGCTCCGGGTCAGCGGCGCCTTTGCGTCTGATTGGTCGACAGCGGCAGTGAGCAGGCCAAGGCCCAGCAAAACTCCCAACAAACTGATCGACAATCTTGGCATCGGTTTATCCGTGAACCCGGAGACTAGCGTCGCAGCCGATGACCTGACCGCCACGGCACCGTTATGCCGGCCTACCTTTTCAGGAGTTTTTCCCGATTGTAGAATTTTGTTTCTGAATTGTGTCTGGCCAGGCCACGCCAAGCTGGCCGTTGCTTCATGTGGAGACGGCGGAATTCATTTTTCCTTGAAAAGCAAGGCACTGGCCAACATACGGCCCGAATTCTATCGTGTGGCTCACGAGCCAAGAATGGCGTGGCCGGCAAACCAGACAGGGCAGCTGTGAAATCCGAGACACACATACTGATCGTCGACGACGACAAGGGCATTCGCGACCTGCTTCAGGAGTTCTTCCAGAAGCGGGGCCTGCACACCTCGGTTGCCGCCGACGGCACCGAGATGGAAACCATCCTGCGCCGCACGCAGGTGGATCTGATCGTGCTTGACGTGATGCTGCCCGGCAGGAGTGGGCTGGAACTGTGCCGCGACATCCGCGCCCAGTATACGACGCCGATCATCATGCTGACCGCCGTCACCGAGACGACCGACCGCGTCGTCGGGCTCGAGATGGGCGCCGACGACTATGTGCCCAAACCCTTCGACCCGCGCGAATTGCTGGCCCGCATCCGCGCCGTGCTGCGGCGCAATGGCGCCGCCGAGCCCAAGCGCGCCACCACCAAGCAGATTTACCACTTCGCCGGCTGGACGATGGACTGCTCGCGGCGGCGGCTGACCGCGCCCGACGACGTCAGGGTCGAACTGACCATGGCTGAGTTCAACCTCCTGCAGACCTTCGTCAAGAGCGCCCAGCGCGTGCTGACCCGCGATCAGCTCATCGAACTGTCCGGCGGCGACAGCGACTATTCCTTCGACCGCAGCATCGACATCCTTGTCTCCAGGCTGCGGCGCAAGATGGAAGATGATCCCAAGACGCCCAAACTGATCCTCACCGTGCGCAGCGGCGGCTACCAGTTCCTGCCCGAGACGACATCCGAATGAGACGTTTCCTGCCGCAGACCTTGCCTGTCTGGGTGCTGCTGATCGTCATTGCCGGCCTGCTGATCAGTCAGGTCGCGACGCTTTATATCGTATCGCGCGACCGCGCCGCCGCCAATGACGTGGTCGACCTCTACCGCCTCAACGACCGCGCCTTCTCGCTCGTGCAGTTGATGCACGACGCCACGCCGGAGGAGCGCAAGGCGACGGCGACCGGGCTGTTCAACTCCACCTACGCGCTCACCGTCTCGGACACGCCCGCCGTCACCTCCTCGATCGCCGGCGACGACGAACTGGCCGAACTGGAAGACATTCTCGTCGGCCGATTGTCCAAGTTCGGTATCACCGACGCGCGCGTGCGGCGCGATCCGGCGACGCGCGAAGCCGACGATGCCGGCGGCGCGGCACCGGGACCCGAGATCGGCCAGGTGGAGCGAGATCTTCTGGTGCTGGCCGCCGATTTCGCCCAGAGCGACAAGCTGACGGCTTCGCTGCGCTTCGCCGACGGCCAATGGCTGAATTTCACCGAACCGATCACGCCCGTCGGCCCGATCCTGAGCGTCGATAGCCTGCCGCTCTATTCGCTGATCGCGGGGCTGGTGGTGATCATGTCGATCTGGTCGCTGCGCCGGCTGACCGCGCCCTACCGGATGATGGAAACCGCCGTAAACCGGATCGGCAACGACCTCAAGAGCCCGCCGATCGCCGAGAGCGGCAGCCGCGAGGTACGCGCCGCCGCCAAGGCGATCAACGCCATGCAGGCGAGGCTGCGCGAATATGTCGAGGATCGTGAGCACCTGGCGGCGGCCCTCGCGCACGACCTGCGCACGCCGATGACCAGGATGCGGCTGCGCCTGGAGCTGTTGCGCAGATCACCGGCGCGCCAGGCGCTCGCCCACGATCTCGCCGACATCGAAAGCATCGCGAGTTCCGTGATAGACTTCGCCAAATTCGAGGTCACGGAAGAGAAGGCCGAACGGATCGATTTCTGGTCGCTCGTCGAATCGGTCGCCGACAGCTACGAGACCGTGTCCTTCGACAATGACGACGTCCGTTCGCGAGGCCTGATCTGCATGGCGCGGCCGGTGGCTCTCAAGCGCTGCGTCACCAATCTGGTGCAGAACGCCGTCACCTACGGCAAGCAAGCGCATCTCAGCCTCAGCCGCTTGGACGGCACGATCACGCTCGCCATCCGTGACGAGGGACCGGGCATTCCCCAGGCCCAGATCGACGCCGTCTTCGGCTCCTTCGTGCGTCTCGAACAGTCCCGCAACCGCCAGACCGGCGGTCTCGGGCTGGGGCTGACCATTGCCCGCAACATCGCGCGCGCGGCGGGCGGCGAAGTGCGCCTATCCAACCATCCAGACGGCGGCCTGCTGACCGAGTTGCGCCTGCCGATGGCGGCTTAGGACATAGCCGCCTGAAGCGCGTCGCGCCGAAGCGGATCAGGCGCCGCGCTTCAGTCTTCGTTTTTGTGCATGTCGTCTTCCCAAAACCGAGGTCACTTTTGGGCGACATGCATCAGCGCCGCAGCACCGCGCTCAGCACGTCGCGGATGCCGATCGCGCCGACGAAGCGCGACTGGTCGTCGAACAGCGCCACGGGTGCGGTCTGCGACCGGTGCATGGCCAGCATCACGGTCTTCAGCGAGGTGCCGGGATTGGCCCAGAACACTTGCGCCAACTCCTCCGGCTGGCCCTCGACATCGGCGCAGGACACCCATACGGCCGGCTTGCCGTCGCGCTCGGCCGCCGCCACCAGCCCGTGCTCGTCGATCTTGAAGCGCGTCGTCTTGCGCCGGTCGAGCCACACCCAGCCGTCCTTGCCCTGTTCGAGATCGCGGCGGTCGCGCATCACGTTCCAGGCGGTCAGCACCGAGAGCGGGTTCACATTGGCGATGAAGTCGCGGACATAATCGTTGGCGGGGCGCAGCACGATGTCTTCCGGCGCGCCGGTCTGGACGATACGGCCGCCCTCCATGATAGTGATGTGGCTGCCGATCTTCAGTGCCTCCTCGAGATCGTGGCTGACGAAGATGATGGTCTTCTTCAATTCCGCCTGCAGCTGCAGAAGTTCGTCCTGCAGCTTGGTGCGGATCAGCGGGTCGAGGGCCGAGAACGGCTCGTCCATCAACAAGATAGGCGCCTCGGTGGCGAAGGCACGCGCCAGGCCGACGCGCTGCTGCATGCCGCCCGACAGCTCATGGGCGTATTTGTTCGACCATTGGTCGAGATTGACCAGCTTGAGCTGGCGATGCACCCGCTCCTTGCGCTCGGCGTCCGGCACGCCGGCGAGTTCGAGGCCGAGCCCGACATTTTCTTCCACCGTGCGCCATGGCAGCAGGCCGAACTGCTGGAACACCATCGCCACCTGCTTCTGGCGCAGCCGCCGCAGGGTCGG
The DNA here is from genome assembly GCF_020164885.1 of Mesorhizobium sp. CO1-1-7. Lineage (NCBI taxonomy): Bacteria > Pseudomonadati > Pseudomonadota > Alphaproteobacteria > Hyphomicrobiales > Phyllobacteriaceae > Mesorhizobium > Mesorhizobium sp. CO1-1-7. Next base: position 135,659 of record NZ_JAIUHA010000014.1, read on the forward strand.
CTCGTCGCAGGTGACGACATCGACCGTGCGGTCACCGTCCTTCACCAGCACCTGGCCGCGCGACACCACGTTGAGCCGGTTGACCGCGCGAAGCAGCGTCGACTTGCCCGAACCGGACAGGCCCATCAGCACCGAGATCTCGCCTTCATGCACGGTGAGGCTGGCGCCGGCGCAGCCGAGCACATTGCCGGTCTTCTCGAGGATTTCGGCCCGGGTGGCGCCCTTGTCGATCATCGCCAGCGAGCCGGCCTGGTCGGCGCCGAAGACGATATCGACATTCCTGAAATCGACGGCGACGGTCATTTCTTGCCTCCAACGCCAATGCGGGTCATCCGGTCGAGCACGATGGCGAGCACGACGATGGCGAGACCGGCCTCAAGGCCCAGATCGATGCGGCGCGAACCGAGCGCCCGGTTGATTTCCGTGCCGAGCCCGCCGGCGCCAATCAGGGCCGCGAACACCACCATCGACAGCGACAGCATGATCGACTGCGTCAGACCGGCCATGATGGTGGGCAGCGCCGAGGGCAGCTCGACCTTCCACAACAGCTGGCTCTTGGTGGCGCCGAAGGCCTCGCCGGCCTCGATGATCGACTTCGGTACCGAGACGACGCCGAGATGGGTGAGCCGGACCGCGGTCGGGATGACGAAGATGATGGTGACGATCAGGCCGGGCGCGTTGCCAAGGCCGAACAGGGTCAGCACCGGGATCAGGTAGACGAAGGTCGGCAGCGTCTGCATCAGGTCGAGCACCGGCAGCATGATGCGATAGACCTTCGGCTTGTGCGCGGCCCAGATGCCGAGCGGCACGCCGATCGCCATCGCCGCCGCCGCCGCCGCGACAACCAGCACCAGCGTCTGCACCGTCTGTTTCCAAAGGTTCTGGTTGATGATGAAGATCAGCCCGATGAAAACGCCAATGGCGAGCGGCCGCGAACGCTGCAGCAGCCAGGCGATGACGGCAATCACCAAAGCGAGCAGCACCGGCGGCACCATCAGCAGGATGTTGACCAGCCCGTCGAGCAGAAAATTGAGGCCATTCGAGAACGCCCTGAAGACGGTGTCGAAATTGTCGGTAAGGAAACCGAAGAACGCCTTTCCCCAGGCGCCGATCGGGATCTTGTGATCGACCATGAACTTGGAAATCGGATCCATCTCACCCCTCGTTTGCCAGAGCTCTGCCTTCGGCCCCGTACTGTCGCGACGTCATCTTGTCACAGGATACGAAAAAGGGCAGCCTTTTCCACAAAGACTGCCCTCTGTTTCGGTCACGCCGAAATCAAAGTCGGCTCAGCTTCCGAGCGCGGTCTTGACCGCCGCCGCAGCGTCGCCGCCGTCGAAGGTGGTCACGCCGGCGATCCACGGCTTGACCGCATCCGGGTTTTTCTTCAACCAGTCGGTTGCCACCTTGTTGGCATCGCTGCCCTTCAGGATGGCGTCCATCATCTGGCCTTCCATATCCAGATTGAACTTCAGGTTGGCGATGAACTTGCCGACATTCGGGCACTCGCTCATGTAGCCCTTGCGCACATTGGTCGAGACGGTGGCCGCGCCGAAACCGCTGTCGCCCATGCCGTCGAGATAGGTGATCTTCATGGCGCCCATCACCGGATGCGGCGTCCAGCCGAGGAAGGCGATCCACTCATTGCTCTTCATCGACTGCTCGGCTTGCGTCAGCATGCCGGCCTCCGAGGATTCGACCAGTTCGAACCCGTCGAGATTGTCCTTCGGGTTCTTGATCATGTCGAGGATGATGCGATTGCCGTCATTGCCGGCCTCGATGCCGTAGATCTTGCCGTTGAACTTGTCCTTGAACTTGCCGAGGTCGGTCAGCGACTTGACGCCGGCATCCGCGACATAGGTCGGCACGACGATGCCGTAACCGGCGCCGGCCAGGTTCTGGCTGACGGTCTCGACCGAACCGTCGGCCGTATAATCCTTGATGTCATTGGTCATCGACGGCATCCAGTTGCCGAGGAAGACGTCGAGGTCCTTGTTCTTCAGCGACGCATAGGTCACCGGAACCGAGAGCTGGATCACCTGCGGCTCGTAGCCGAGCGCGGTGAGCAGCACCGAGGCCAGCCCGGTGGTGGCCTGGATGTCGGTCCAGCCGACATCGGAGAGGCGAACCGCCTTGCAGCTTGCCGGATCGCCGGCGAAGGCGGCGCTCGTGGACAGGAAAGCCGCCAGGCCCAGGCCGGCGACGAAGGAATTCATGCGCGACATCTGTATTCTCCCATTTCGATTCTTTGGCGAAGCGAAGTTACGGTTTTTGTGCCCGCCTTGTTTCGTCAGCCAAACACCATTCTGGAGTGGTTTCAAGCGCTAAGACAATCACGATCAACGGCGCTGGCTGGCCCATCAGCGACACAGCTGACGCTTTCCGCGCCGAGCCCAAGCGCAATCTGCCTCGGCAATGGCGGCTTTTTCAGGGGAATGCGGCGCCTGCCCCTCCCCGAGGCCTGGCAAGTCGGCTTAAAAGAGCGGCATGGCCAAGCTTTACTTCCATTACGCGACGATGAATGCCGGCAAGACGACCATGCTGTTGCAGGCGTCGTACAATTACCGCGAGCGCGGCATGACGACGATGCTGTTCGTCGCCGGCCACTACCGCAAGGGTGACACCGGCCTGATCTCGTCGCGCATCGGGCTGGAAACGGAAGCCGAGATGTTCCGCGACGGCGACGACCTGTTCGCCCGCGTCGCCGAGCATCACCAGCACACGGCGGTGCATTGCATCTTTGTCGACGAGGCGCAGTTCCTGGAGGAGGAGCAGGTCTGGCAGCTTGCCCGCATCGCCGACCGGCTCAACATCCCGGTCATGTGCTATGGCCTGCGCACCGATTTCCAGGGAAAGCTGTTTCCCGGCTCGCGCGCGCTGCTGGCGATCGCCGACGATCTGCGCGAAGTGCGCACCATCTGCCGCTGCGGCCGCAAGGCGACAATGGTCGTGCGCCTCGGTCCCGACGGCAAGGTGGCCAGGCAGGGCGAACAGGTGGCGATCGGCAAGGACGTCTACGTCTCGCTCTGCCGCCGGCATTGGGAAGAGGAAATGGGCCGCGCGGCACCTGACGACTTCATCGGCTTTATCAGCCGCTGAATGTGGCTCGCTGGGGCGTCGGCGTGGGTAGCTGGCTGCCACCTCTTGTCGGCCGCGCCGTTCTATGGTGCCTTTGTTAAGGCCAGCGCCCTATTTTCCCACCCTCAGCCAGAGCCTCCCGGGGTCAGCCATGCTTCGAGCCGCCTTGTCCGCCAGCCTTCTTTTGCTTGCCACCTCAGTTACCGCCCGGGCCGGGGGCGATCCTGTGCTGGGCAAACATGTTTTCAACCGATGCATGGCCTGCCATGAGGCGGCGTCCGACCGCGACAAGGTCGGCCCGCATCTGATGGGCGTCGTCGGCCGCAAGGCGGGAACCGCCGAAAGCTTCCTCGGCCATTATTCGGACGCCATGAAGAGCGCGGGTGCTGCCGGCCTCGTCTGGGACGAGGCAAATCTTGCCGAATACCTCAGATCGCCCAAGCTGAAGGTGCCCGGCAACAGGATGGCCTTTGGCGGCCTCAGCAATGACGACGACATCGCCAACGTCATCGCCTATCTGAAGGCCGACCCCAAACCCTGAGCAGACGCCGTTCGTCGTCGGACGGCCGACTTGTGCCGCCGTGTGGGGCTGCAAATGGCCAGTTGTTGTCGAGTTTAGGAGCCATTCGCTTCCGCGTGGATTGATTGCTTTGCCGGCATCAAAGTTCAAAACCAGCTGAACAAGGCTTGGCCTGCCAGTTGATCACGCCATGACCACGGCTCCATTGGCTTTCAAGGGTTCGGCCGGATATTTGTTTTCGCGCCATGCACTGTCTTCACGTCTTTCAATCCCCTGATACCCCACATATATTCGCCGCTGTTCGCAACCAGCGAGCGGAAGCCGAAGCGGGAGGCCCCTATGGCGACATTGCAGAATTTCGATGCCGAAATTGCCAAGACCAAGCAGGTCGTCCAGGACATGCGCACCAAGATCGAGCAATCCGGCACCGTGCTCGACACACTCGCAACCGCCGACAAGAAGATCGGCGACGCCAATTTCGACATCGAGAACGCCCGCATCGAGGATGTGCTGAAGCAGCAGAAGGTGATGGAAGGCAACATCGCCGACCTGATCATCGGGCTGGAGGACGCCACCAATGTCTTCGGCGCCGAGTTCGAGAGCATGAAGAACTATACCGGCTGGGAAAACTTCGTCGGCGTTTTTTCGGCACAGCGCAAGCAGCGCATGCGCACCGATCGCGTCCGCAACATGTCGCTCGCCGGCAACCTGCAGGAGCTGCTGGCCAAGTCCGATACCATCGTCGGCATATTGAAGGCGCAGAAGGAAATTCTCGACCAGCGCTACAAGACCTCCGAGGCCAGCCTGTCGCAGGTTATCGAGCGCCGCAAGATCACCATGACCAACCTCGAAACCGTGCAGAAGCGCATCGAGGAGCTCAATCCGATGCTGCTCGACATCGAAAACAGGATCGCCGCCTCGACCAGCCAGAAAGACCGCACGCAGCTCGAGGGCGAGCGTTCCAAGCTCGCCACCGAATACAATGAAAAGCAGGCGAAGGAGCAGGAGCTGCTGGCCGAAAGCCAGACGCTGGAGCGCTATACCTCGATGTTCCAGACCTTCGTCGATTCGCTCAACAACCAGATCGCCGCGCAGTCGACGCTGATCAACAAGCTGACCATCGATACCGAACAGCGCATCGTGCTCTACAAGGCGCTCGAGGACTCGCTGAAGACCGCCGCCCAGCAGGACGTCGCCCACAAGATCAACACGCTGGGCAGCCAGGTCGACAACACGGCCGAGGAAACCATGGCCGGCATCGGCGCCGCCTCGCAGAAGCACATCGGCGATCTCTTGGAGATGCACGAGAAGAACATGGTCGCCAGCGCCGACATCCAGCGCCGCAAGAAGCTGGCCGACGATGCCTTTGCCCGCCGCTTCGACGAGGTGCTGAAGAAGCACAATTCGGCCAACTACGTGCAGTCATAATTGCCGCGCGCATCGGTGCGACAATCCCAGGACTGACAGCATGACCCCCGAAAACGACGCCGCGGCGCGGTATTTCTCGGCAATCACGGCCGCGCTCAGCGGCCTTGAAGTGTTCATGCGCGACGACCGCTCGCCGCTTTACCGACACGGCATCGTCGCCAAGATCGTTGCCGAGTACATCGCTCGGCTCGACAAGTCCTTTTCCTGCTGGCGCAACCGGCTGGGCTTCATGGACACGTTCCGCATTTCGCGCGCCGAGAGCGGCTACCCGGTGTTCCAGAACCTGCTTGAACTGGAAAACGACCGCCTGCAGGCCGACGCGCGGCTCGCCAACATCCCGCAGGCCGGCGAGCTGCGCGAGGAGATGGCCGACTTCATCCTGCGCCACAAGGAGTTTCCCGAGGCGCTGCAGAAATCGATGGCCGAGCGGCTCTATCTCGAAGACGTCAAGAGCGAGCAGACCTTCGGTCCGTTCACGCTGGCGCAGACGGCCAAGGTGTCGGTCAATCCGAAGACGGCGCGGCCTTATTACCTCGTCCACTGGGCAAGCTTCGACGGCAGCGCCAACCTGCCTCTGGTCTACATGGTGACGGTGGAGGATTCCTCGGAAAGCATGGTCCGCCAGCTTGTCGACCGGAGCGGCAAGCTCAACGACAAGGTCGACATTCCGCTGCCCGTCGACGGCCTGCTCAACCCCGAGCTTGCCCACCGCTTCGACGATTTCACCGAGAAGAATTCGGCCTATACGCTGTCGCCGGCGACCATCGCGGTCAATCTCGACAAGGATTTCGAGCCATTGCACCCCAAGCAGCTGAGGCGGGTGGTGCTTGGCCCCTTCTACTCGGCAGGCATCACCGACAACAACTCGACGGTGACGGAAGTGCTGGCCAAGGTGCGCAAGCCCGAAAATGCCTGGCTTTTGACCTGGACCATCCAGGAAGTCTATTCCAAGGGCGAGAAGCCCGGCCGCAAGGGCCTGTTCTCCAGCGAGAAGACGACGCAGGAATTCTTCATCAACACCGACGACCTGGAAGCCGCCCGCCAAGGCGTGTCGAGCTACGAAAACCACGCGCTGATCCCGCACGAAGCCTACCAGGCGCTTTACGCGGCCGGCGAAGCACAGAAGATCTTTGGCGGCTACAAGGTTCACATCCTGTCGAATGGGCAGGTCATCTCAGACGTCTGACCGTCACACCGCGGAGCACCCTTCATGGACACCGGCCTGACCACCATCCCGGAAGCGGCTATCGAAAAACACCGCGCCACCGCGCAGAGCTTCATCACCCGCATCGTCGTGCTGGAGGATCCATCGCGCGAATCCGGTACGGCATTGGCCGGCACCAACCGCCGCTTCGTCTCCACCGTCTCGGTCGGTTCGGTGCGCCGCACCCGCGAGGTCGAGCTGTCGAAGACGGTCGGCGCCGTTCATCCCGACGACCAGTTGCTGACCATCCCGCAGCACACGCTGCTCTTTCGCGCCCGCCGCGGCACGGCGATCGCGCTGGCGGTATCGGACGTCTTCGCCGAAGGCTCCGATCTCGAAAGCCTGCAGGCCAGGAACACCCGCGCGCCGCTCGAAGGCGACGAGGCGTCCACCTTCAAGAAACTGCTGTCGGCTTCGGCCTATATTTCGGCCTTCAGCCTCGCCTCGTATCTGTTCCAGCTCATCGACAGCGACGGCGAGGCGCCGAACGATATCCCCGAGCCGGACTTCCTGTTCGACACGCCCCAGGATGCGGTGAAATCGATCCTGGCCGGCATCGACAAGGCGATAGCGGGCTCGACGGACGACGGCGACCTGACGACCAGGGCGCGCGCCTTCGCCCGCGTCGCCATCGACGGGCTTTTGGCGCGCAAAAGCCGCTTCGACGGCATCGGCCCGTTCGAGAACGCCCATATCCGCATCGACGCCGACGACTTCACCCTCGACGGCTTCGACGTCGCGCCCGGCAAGCGCTCCAAGCCGCTGGTGATGACCTTCAAGAAACCGGAAGAGGTCGTCGGCAACCACATCGCCAAATACCAGTCGGTCAAGCTCGCCAAGATGCTGATGGCCTATGATTTCGAGCGTGAACTGAACCCGTTCGTCGAGCTCGGCGGCTTCCTGTTCACCTTCATCGGCGACGGCGCGCCCGGCACCGGCAAGACGACGCTGATCCAGATGATCGCCGGCCTTGTCAACGGCTATTGCCAGGTCGCCGGCTATCCCTTTGCCTATGAAAATTTCGGCGTCGACCAGATTTCGTCCTACCAAGGCAAGTCTGGCCAGAACTGCCGCCAGTTCATCAACAATGTCTTGAACCCGCGCGTCATCGGCTTCGGCACCATCGACGACATCGACCAGGTGGCCGCCCGCCGTTCCGACGACCGCGCATCGGCCGGCCAGCAGGAGATCACCGGCGTGCTGATGGACGCCTTCGCCGGTGCTGCCACCGTGGTGCGTGGCAATTGCTCGTTCGGCATGTTTTCCAACTATCCCGAAAATGTCGACGATGCGCTGCGCCAGCGCGCCGGCGCCCGCTGGCTGGTCGACGGGCCGCAGACCCGCGATGACTATATCGACATCTTCGTACTGCTCGCCGGCAAGAACCACGAAATCCCCCTGGGCAAGCACGAACTCTACGCCGCGCAGGAGGTCCAGCGCGCCGTGACCGAGGCCTATGAAGAGCATGAAAAGCCGCGGGAGGACGGACTGGTGCGGGTCTACGAGCGCTACATGAAGGAAAATGGCGCGCCCAGGACCATGGCCGACATCGGCACCTACCTGCACCTGATCAAGGACGCCGAGCCGCGCTTCACCGGCCGCGCCGTCAAGAACGTCACCGACGCCATCAAGATGCGTGCCATGGACATCGAGCTTCCCGACGACTGGTTCGAAAAGCCGGAAGCCTTCATGCACAAGAGCTACGACGACAAGAAAGCGATGATCGAGGAATTGCGCGGGCCGTTCTCGCTTGCCATGGTCATGCAGGAGATCAACCGCTACGCCGATTCCGAGTTCCGCTATTCCGACAAATCCGACGATGCCGCGGTGGAGAAGCTGCTGCGCGACGCAAGGCTGCGCGAACGCGCGGCGCGTGAGATGGAGGAGATGAAGAAGAAGGGTCTGTGGAATGCGTGAGGCGAGCCCTTCTTCCTTCTCCCCGTTCACGGGGAGAAGG